>NZ_MOMB01000059.1 GCF_002752165.1 Erwinia sp. OLFS4 | reverse complement strand
AGCATCTGACGGGCAAAATTTTCACCCAACGCATTGAACGTAATAACCTGACGCTCCGCACCCGCATTAAACGGTTGGCTCGTAAAACAATCTGCTTTTCGCGCTCAGTTGAGATCCACGAAAAAGTCATTGGAGCGTTTATCGAGAAACACATGTTCTACTAATTGGAGGCATCACCAAGAAGAGATAGGCTATCTGCGGGTGACGGCAATTCCGCCGGCAGATATACCGGCGTCAGTCGGTAGCGGCACCCGGGGGCAGCTTGGTGTCAGTGTGGAAAATATTATCAAGCTTATCTGGCGGCCGCGGGCGCTTACTGTCCCCGGGGCGGAGGTATTTCGCAATGTGCACTTTCAGACTGTGCCGCAGGGAATAAAAGCCTGCAATCCCGGGCGGTATTACCTGTCGTTTAACCGGTTACGGGTGGACGGCGCGTTACTGGACCTGAATGCGCTTCCTTCCATGCTGGCACCGGGGGAGTGCGTATTGTACCCGGTGAAAGGTAATACAGTCAGCTGGTCAGTGATTGATGATTACGGCGGAGATTCTGGCGAATATTCTGCAACGCTGTCAGGTTAGTATTTTACGCGAATATTTTCAGTCAGATGTATTTCCTTAAACTGTCTGCTGTCGGAATGAATTTATATTTTTTACTAATTGTTTTTGTGTTGTGAATATAACGCAGCACCATAAATACGCTGGGTATATATGTTTATGGTTTTTTTTCTGGATTATTTTTACCGGCGTGTTGTGTTGCGTTTTTTATATTTTATTTAAGGTGCCTTTTTTCTGCTGAGGTGTTTTTACGCCGCTATCAGGACAGGCAGGTGGCCGGATGTGCCTGTTATCCGGACAGGCAAAATATCTCTGGGTTCGGAGTGTTTTATGTTAATTGCATTTTCGGCAATGAAACAGTACGTCAGTAACTGCTGTTTTTCAGTTTTCTTACCGGCAGGTTTATGCCTGTTGGCGGGGGGATTGTTCTGCCGGCCAGTCGCCGCGCAGTTTCCCGCGGATAAAGGAATCCGCTATTTCCCCGTGCTTATTCATTACGACGCTGCGAAAGAGAAAGCCGGCAGCGTGGTGAATGCGGTGAATAACACCGATAAAAATTATCTGCTGCAGGCCACGGTCAGTGCTTTTGACCCGGCCAGCGGACGCACTGATGCGGCCGCTGGTGGCCGGCCGCCCTTTGTGGTGGTGCCGCCGCTGACACGTCTTGATGCCGGGGAGCGGATAGCGCTGCGCGTCAGACAGGCCGGCGGTACGCTGCCGTCCGACCGCGAATCGGCCTGCATCATATCCGTTACCGGCATCCCGCCGCTCAGCCAGCCAGCGCCTGACGCGCGGCTACCACAGGCCGGCCGGTCTCAGGTGCAGATTGCCCTGAGGATGAACATCCGTCTGTTTTATCGCCCGCCCGGTCTGCCTGCACCTGACAGTGCGGCAGTGGCCGCATCCCTGAAGTTTCAGACGCAGAGCCACGAGCTGACGGTGGTCAATCCGACGCCGTACTTTGTGCACTTTTCGTCTCTGAGCGTCGGAGGGGCACAGGCGGTGTCAGGGGCGCTGGACGCCTGGGTGGCACCAAAATCAAACCAACGCTTCCGGTTCAGCGCCCCGCTGTCAGGTGCCGTGTTGTGGAAAATGAATGGAGAGAAGAATGAATACAAAGCAACGCTGTAAGCCTGCGCATCCTCCGGTGCTGCCAGCGGCGATACGGCTGTCGCCGCTGGCGGTGATGGTGATGCTGGCGAGCGGTCTGTTGTCCGCGTCGGTCGCTGCCCGTGAGTACTTTGATCCGGCCTTTTTGTCGGGCGGGGCAGCGGGGACTGACCTGTCGGCATTTGAAACGGCGGGCTATGTACCGCCGGGTAGGTATCTGGTGGATATCTATATGAACCGCACGCTGGTGAGCCGTCAGAATATTCAGATGCGTGAGGTGCAGGGACGGATCAGGCCAGTACTGCAGCTGTCGTGGCTGAAGAGCTGGGGGGTGAACGCGGATAGGGTTCCGGCGCTGAAAGGCAGGCCGGATGAGACTGAAATCACCGACTTGTCGGTGATTCAGCCGCAGGCGAAAAGCGAGTTCAACCTGAGCAAACTGGCGCTGAATCTGAGCATCCCTCAGGTGGCGATGAAACCCGGTTTTGCTGAAGGGGACAACAGCGCGCTGTGGGATGATGGTATTCCGGCCCTGATGTCGTCTTACAACTTCAGCGGTGCCGAGGGGAAAAGCACGCCGCAACAGGGCAGCGAAACCAGAAACCGCACGTTGTTTGCCAGCTTCCGTAACGGACTGAACGTTGGGCCCTGGCGTTTACACAGCACCCAGACCTTTTCCTACACCAATCTCCGGATGTCGGGCAGCGGCTCCTATGCCTGGCGGACGCAGATACCGACCCGCCGCGAGTGGCGCACTTCAAACACCTACTTGTCGCGTGATATTGCGGCCCTGAGAAGTCACCTGGTTGCCGGTGAGGGCAGTACCGGCGGCGATATTCTTGACAGTATTCCGTTTCGCGGCGTGCAGATGACGTCGGAGGATGGTTTCCTGCGTGACAGCCAGCGCGGCTTTGCCCCGGTTATCCGCGGGACGGCAAACAGTGATGCGGTGGTCAGGGTTAAGCAGAATGGTTACATCGTTTACCAGACCAACGTGGCGGCGGGGCCTTTCCGTATAGAGGACATGGGGCAGCAGGGCAGTTCCGGGGACCTGCTGGTTGAAGTGACTGAGGCGGATGGTTCACGCCACGCCTTTACCGTCGGCTACTCCTCGCTGCCGATTATGCAGCGTGAAGGGGGCATTGAATATGAAGCGACCGTGGGTAAATACCATGGGGGTAGCGTGACAACCGGCAGCCGTGAGCCGGAATTTGCCATGGGATCGCTGGTTTACGGTCTGCCGTATGACATCACGGCTTACAGTGGCGGCGTGCTGGCCAGTAATTATCACGCCGGCACGCTGGGGGCCCGGCTTTCACTGGGGCAGTTTGGGGCGATGTCGCTGGACGTTACGCAGGCAAGGTCACGGCTGCATGACAGCCGTGGCAATGACCTGAACTGGGTGGATGGTCAGTCGTGGCGGGCGCGTTATTCGAAAAGCATGGTGACCACCGGAACCAGCGTGTCGCTGGCGGCACTGCGCTATAACTCGCGTAACTTTTACAGCTTTAATGACATCAACATGCAGGGCTATGACCTGAGTGAAGGGATGGCACCGTGGACACTGGACCGGCAGCGCCAGACCTGGCAGGCCACTCTCAGCCAGCAGCTGCCGGCTGACCTCGGGTCGGTCAGCGTGTCGGGCAGCCGCAGTAACTACTGGGGGCGTACCGGCACAAACGACAGCCTGAGTATGGCGTACTACACCACTATCAAGGGGGCCACCCTGTCGGTGTCCTATGACATTGACCGCATTCAGCGCAGTGACAGTGACTGGCCGGAAAACCGCCAGCTGTCAGTCTCGCTGAGCGTGCCGTTCAGCATATTCAGCCACGACAACCGCACCCTGCAGGGGATGAGCGCTTCGTATTCCATGACTCATGACAATCAGGGGCGGGTTTCCAGCACCACCGGCGTCAACGGCGATCTGTATGACAGCGGCCTCAGTTATAACGTCACCCGCTCGTGGGGAAATCAGCAGCAGCCGGAGCAGAGCGGGCTGAGCCTGTCCTGGGCGGGTAAACGGCTGACCGGTTATGGCGGTTACAGCGACAGCAGCACGTACAAATCGCTGAACTGGGGGCTGTCGGGCGGACTGCTGGTGCATCCGTACGGGGTGACGCTGAGCCGGATACTTGGTGACGGTGCGGTGCTGGTGCGCGCGCCGGGCGCGCCGGGGGTCATGGTGAACGGGTATGATCGCACCGACTGGCGTGGCTATGCGGTGGTGCCGTCCGCTGCTATATACCGTAAAAACAGCGTCACGCTGGACCCTGGCTCCCTGCCGGACGGGGTGGAGCTGGATAACAGCAGTAAGAATGTCTACCCGACGCGCGGTGCGGTGGTGCTGGCAGAGTTCAGGGTGCGTTCCGGTAAGCAGATACTGCTTACGCTAAGGCATAACGGTAAGCCGGTGCCGTTTGGTGCCATTGCCACGCTGGCAAAGAGCACGCAACAGAGTGGCAGCGGCATTGTCGGGGATGACGGTCAGGTTTACCTGAGCGGGATGCCGGCACAGGGTGAGGTGCAGGTGCGCTGGGGCGAAGGGGTGGACAGACAGTGTCGTGCCAGCTATCAGGCGGGCGGCAGCGGGTCGATAACCCTGGCGCAGGCGGAATGCCGCTGACGGCGCTGCTGCGCGCACCGGCGTGCGCGCAGCCGTTACAGGGATGACGTTGTGATACTGACCCGCACGCAATGGCAGCTGCGGCGGGCAGTGACAGCCCTGACCCTGTTTTTTACGGGCGGGGGATATGAGCGCCATGCGGACAAGACGTTGACCGGCCGGATAAGCCGGGGTTTTGACCGGATGGGGATAATGTTTAACTATGCAGGCGCGACGGAGGTGGCTCCGCGTGCGCTGTCCCATCATCGTCAACCTTGCCGCCGGCTTTATGCATGGGGCATATGTCAGGACCGGGTGATGGCCGGACGTATGCAGGCGGTCTGTGTGACATGTGGAAATCTGGAGAAATTATATGACTAACCAGGACGCCAGTCCTCGAGACGCTTATCGCCGGCATCTTGTACAAGATGTCCCGGTGATAACACGCCATTGCCAAACACGAAACACTCTGCTTTCACTGACATCAATGGTCCCGTTTCTGTGTCTGTTGCTGTTTGCCAGTCCGGTGTCGGCGTCCGCTAGCTTTATAGTGACAAGCGCTCAAAGTTCCGATCCGACTCTGACAACTAAAATGAACCCGGTAGCCTCGTACGGGGAAGACGTACCCGCCGGTAGCATACTCGCCGTGTCATCCAGCGCCCCGGTTAATGGATATTCTACCGCAACCTTACGAACAAGTGATGGGTTACCGTTCGGCAACCGGCTGTCCATGGTTATTATTGGCAGCCTTTTATTCAATACACAACCGGCGACCTCGTGGTCGGGCGACTTCACTGCTTCCTCTGTAAGAGTGAAATCGTCATCAGGCCTTTACAATGGCGATAAGGTGGCAGGCTACGATATGGAATGGACAGCACCCAGCGGTAGCGTTACCGTCGAAGACCTTGACCCGGAGGGGAACGTTACGGCAACACTTAACTTCCCTCTGACACTGATAAGCCAGGGCGTTATGATTCCCGATAAAGAAGGGTCTGCGGTTGTCGGTGACATTCACGGAGGGAGCCGGGTGCTGGGTCCCCTGCACTCGAATACGGTACGGGTCTCTGTCAATCTGACATCTGGCGCGCCGGCAACATTAGCCGTCTCTGAAAGCGGAAAGGTGGAATCGACGTCGGCAAAGGCATTCTCGTTTCACTTGATTCAGTTTGCGCCTGTGCTAACCATGAATCCGGAGCTTACGCCGGGCTTCTACGTCAATGGGCGGATCCCGATACGGTCGTGTACGATATATTCCGATGATAGAGTAATACCTGCGATCGGTTGTAGAGTCACGAGAACCTTTGCAGAGGCCGATCCTTTCGATCTGCTTCCAGCTGCGCCGTCCTGTACCACCCAGCTCGGCGGCAGCGGCCTGCTGTCTTTTGGCCGCGTCACCGGTCAGGATCTGATCGCCGGGGCGGATGCCAGCGGGCGGGTGAGTTCGCTAACCCAGCAGCTGACGCTGGATACCCGGTGTGATTCCAGCACCGCGGCGACGAAAACGGTGATTCGCGTCATGGGGGATGCGGTGACAAGCCAGCGCGATTCAACAGGAACCCCGGTGTTTGGCAGCAGCAACCCCGGGCTGGGCTATGCCTTATCGGTCTCGACTAATGGTGGCGCGCCGGCAGCCCTGCAACCCAATACCCCGGTGAATATCGCCACGCCTGCGGCCAATAACTCACATGCCATTGCGGTCACTCCCGTGTTACTGACGGATAAGGCTCCGCCATCCGGTACCGCGGTGTCCCACGTGACCCTGGATATCTGGCCGGGCGTTGGCTGAACAGCGGCCAGGGACTACGCTGCTGACCGGCCGTTAATTTTTACAATTAATCTGCCGGCCGGTCAGCTGCGGTTGCTGTTGTAATGTTATTATTTGCCGGCCGCCGCCCAGGCTGTCAGCCGGCGCGGCGTGAGCAGACTAACCCTCCGCAGCTATCGTGCGGCCGCGCGGCCGGCGTGCGGTTAACAGGCGAATTTATCATGGGCGTCAGGCCATCCGTTGTACTGCCACCACCGGAAACACCCGGCGAAACTGTGCGCCGTTATCATCAGTTACTGCGTCATCGGCTGGCGATTTTGTTCCTGCTGCTGCTGGCGATCCTCGCCTCTCTGGCGCTGGATTTTACCCTTGGCCCCGCCGGGCTGAACCTGCGAACGCTGGCGGCGACCCTGCTGCATCCAGCTCAGGCTGAGGCGGCGACCCGGCTCATTGTCTGGGATATCCGGCTGCCCTACGGCCTTATGGCGACGGTGGTGGGCATGGCCCTTGGACTGGCTGGCGCCGAGATGCAAACCATCCTGAATAATCCGTTAGCCAGCCCCTTTACCCTTGGGGTGTCATCGGCGGCGGCGTTTGGTGCCGCAGTGGCGATTGTTGCCGGAATCACCTTTCCTGGCCTGACTGAAGACTGGGCGGTTCCGGTCAATGCCTTTATCTGTGCCTTGTTTGCGGCCCTGATGCTCGATCTGCTTAGCCGCTGGAGCCGGGTCACCGCTTCCGGCATGGTACTTTTTGGTATTGCGCTGGTGTTCACCTTTAATGCGCTGGTGTCGGTGATGCAGTTTATTGCCGATCAGGACACCCTGCAGGGGCTGGTATTCTGGACCATGGGCAGCCTGGCGCGCGCTTCCTGGCCGCGGCTGGCGATCCTCAGCCTGGCACTGGCGCTGTTGCTGCCGTGGTCAATGATTAACGCCTGGAAGCTCACCGCTCTGCGCCTCGGGGAAGACCGGGCCGCCAGCTTTGGTATTGACGTGGGGCGTTTGCGGCTGGGCACATTATTGCGCGTCAGCATTCTTTCGGCGCTTGCCGTCGCGTTTGTCGGGCCGATTGGTTTTATTGGCCTGGTTGCCCCGCATATTGCCCGTCTGCTGTGTGGTGAAGATCACCGTTATTATCTGCCTGCCAGCGCCCTGACCGGTGCGCTGGTGCTGTCACTGGCCTCGGTGGTGGCGAAAAATTTGCTGCCCGGCGTCATTTTGCCGGTGGGTATTGTCACTTCGCTAATCGGCATTCCTTTTTTTCTGGCGATCATTTTGCGCCACAGGGCAGGTATTTAATATGAACCCGGGGCTGACGCTCTGCGATTTCACCAGCGGCTACCGCAACCGGCCGGTGATTGAGCCGCTTAACATTTGCGCTTTACCCCCCGGTAAAATCACTATTTTGCTGGGCCCGAACGGCTGTGGAAAGTCGACCCTGCTGCGTGCCCTGGCCGGGTTGCATCCGGCTCAGGGGGCGCTGTGGCTTAATGGCGAAGAGCTGCTGACGCAGCCCTTGTCGCGGCGTGCCAGGCGGGTGGTCTGTTTACCGCAGTCGCTACCGGCTGGCGTACATCTGCAGGTGCTGGAGTCCGTGCTGGTTGCTCGCGTGGCGTCAGGCGGCAGACGCAGCGCGGCAGCGGAAACTGAGGTGATGGATCTGCTGCAACAGCTGGGGATTGCGCATCTGGCGCTTTGTTACCTTGACCAGCTTTCCGGTGGACAAAAACAGCTGGTGGGGCTGGCGCAATCACTGATCCGCCAGCCTGAATTGCTGCTGCTGGATGAACCGCTGAGCGCACTGGACCTGAATTATCAGTTTCACGTTATGACGCTGATTGCCCGGGAAACGCGCCGGCGTAACATGGTCACTCTGATGGTGGTCCATGATATTAACCTCGCGCTGCGTCATGGTGACTATGTACTGATGTTACAAAACGGCAGGCTGGTTACCCAGGGACCGCCCGAACAGGTTATTACCTCACCGTATCTGGCGCAGGTGTATGGCGTGCAGGGGCGTATTGAACACTGCAGTCAGGGCTTACCGGTTGCGCTGATTGACGGTGTTACCACCCCGCCAGGCTGAACGCCAGCGCGAATATTGCCGCCGTCAGCATCAGGACGCTTACCGGGCTATTCCCCGGTAAGCGGGGCAGGTGATCAGTTAAACAGATATCTGGCGTGAAAGTGCAGATGGTCTTCTACCAGGCTACTGATGAAGAAATAACTATGGTCATAGCCGGGCTGGATGCGCAGGGTTAGCGGAAACTGTTTTTCACCGGCAACGGCGGCCAGACGTTCCGGCTGCAGCTGATCGGCCAGAAACTGGTCGCTGTCGCCCTGGTCGATCAGAATCGGTAGCTGATGACTGGCCTGACGCAGCAGCTGACAGCTATCATACTCATGCCATTGCTGCCGGTCCTCGCCAAGGTAGGCGCGGAACGCTTTCTGTCCCCAGGGCACTTCAGACGGATTAACGATAGGGGCAAAAGCGGAAGCTGACGTGAACTGGCCGGGGTTACGCAATGCCAGTACCAGCGCGCCATGCCCCCCCATAGAATGGCCCATAATCGCCTGACGTTCAGCGAGATTAAAATTTTGCCGAATCAGTTGCGGTAGCTCCGACTGGATATAATCATACATCCTGAAATGTTCGCGCCACGGCGGCTGGCTGGCATTAAGATAAAAACCTGCGCCCTGGCCGAGATCGTAAGCCTGATCATCGGCGACCTGCTCGCCGCGCGGGCTGGTATCCGGCATTACCAGCACAATTCCCAGCTGTTGTGCGACGCGCTGTGCGCCGCTTTTATTGCTGAAATTCTCATCGTTGCAGGTCAGGCCGGCCAGACAATAGAGCGCCGGGGGTGGGCTGGAGCCTTGCGTTTGCGGCAGAAAGAGACTGAAGGTCATCGGGCAGTTCAGGCTGGCCGAATAGTGGCGGTAACGCTGTTGCCAGCCGCCAAATAAACGGTGATCTTCCAGTAATTCCAGGCTACTCATGGTGGCTCCTGATTATCGGTAGTGGATCACGGTACGGATAGATTTGCCTTCATGCATCAGCTCGAATGCCTGGTTTATCTGCTCCAGACTAAGCTTATGGGTAATAAAATCATTCAGGGCAAATTTACCGTCCAGATAGTCCTGCACGATGCCGGGCAGCTGGCTGCGGCCTTTGACCCCGCCAAATGCCGAACCGCGCCAGACGCGTCCGGTTACCAGCTGGAAAGGGCGGGTGGCAATTTCTTCGCCAGCACCGGCGACGCCGATAATAACGGATTCTCCCCAGCCTTTATGGCAGCACTCCAGCGCTGAGCGCATCACCTTGACGTTACCAATACATTCAAAAGAAAAATCAACGCCGCCATCGGTCAGCTCAACAATCACGTCCTGAATGGGTTTGTCATAGTCCTGCGGATTAATCACCTCGCTGGCGCCCAGTTTGCGGGCCAGATCGAATTTACTGGTATTGATATCAATGCCAATAATCCGGCCGGCCTGTGCCATTTTTGCGCCGATAATTGCCGACAGACCGATACCGCCCAGTCCGAAAATCGCCACGCTATCCCCGGGTTTAACTTTTGCGGTATTTATCACCGCACCCATGCCGGTGGTGACCCCGCAGCCCAGCAGACAAACTTCCTCCAGCGGGGCTTGTTTGCTGATTTTTGCCAGCGAAATTTCAGGCACTACGGTATATTCCGAAAAGGTGGATGTGCCCATATAGTGGAAAATTGGCTGACCATCTTTAAAAAAACGCGTGGTGCCATCGGGCATTAATCCTTTGCCCTGGGTGCTACGAATTGCCTGACAAAGGTTGGTTTTACCGGAACGACAGAACTTACATTGGCCGCATTCCGGGGTATAAAGTGGGATCACGTGATCGCCAACCTGTACGCTGGTCACCCCTTCGCCGACGGCCTCGACCACGCCGCCGCCTTCATGGCCGAGGATAGCCGGAAATACCCCTTCCGGATCTTTACCTGACAGCGTGTAGGCATCCGTATGGCAGACACCGGTGGCAACAATACGCACCAGCACTTCGCCTTTTTGCGGTGGCATCAGGTCAACTTCTTCAATTTTAAGCGGTTCGCCGGCAGCCCAGGCGACGGCCGCGCGGGTTTTAATCATTTGCATTTCTATTCTCCTGTATTCACCTTCAGGGTGGTCAGTGACGATAACATTCAGTATAAGCCAGGTGATTCACCGTTCTGGCGGGTGGGCGGGTAAGCAAAAAGTTCGATAATCAGCGTTTTCAGCGCCTGGACATTGGGGGTGAACGCTTCCCGACGCCAGATTAACAGGGTCGGGGCGTGACGGAACTCATCAGCGAGCCGGTGGATTTTAATCTGTTGATAACCCGGCAGCAGCTCAAGTACGCTGCGTGGCATTATCGCCAGTCCGGCCCCGCTGGCAACGCACGCCAGCATGGCATGATAGGAATGTATTTCCATAACAGGACCGTGGCGGACGTTGCCATGCTGAAACCAGCTTTCCAGCCTCTGGCGGTAAGCGCAGCCCTGGTGAAAAGCAAATAACGTCTGATTGGCCGCCTCTTCCGGGCTGTTAATATCAGGAAAGCCGGCGCAGGAAATCAGCACCAGCTCTTCGTGACAGGCGACACAGCTGTGTAATGCCTCATCGCTGATTGTGCCATGAATCAATCCGGCCGCCAGCGTGCCGGCACGCACTTCAGCACCGATCTGCTGGCTGGTGCCGGTGGTCAACGACAGGCCGACCTGCGGATAGCGCTGATGAAAGGTGGATAGCAGCAACGGCAGCCGGGTGGCGTTGCTGCTTTCCATTGCACCAAGGGCAAACTGGCCGGCAGGGACACCGCTGTGCACCATATCCAGCGCCTCGTTGCTTAGTGCGAGGATGCGCCGGGCATAGTTGAGAAAGTTGTAGCCTAGCGGTGACAGGCGGATACGCTGCTTTTCGCGGATAAATAAGTCGGCCCCCAGCTCCTGTTCCAGCTGACGCAGACGGGTGGTCAGATTAGATGGCACCCGCTGCAGTGCTAGGGCCGCCCGCGCCAGTGAGCCGGTTTCTGCTACCATACAGAACATGCGTAGTTGTATCAGATCCATTTATTCTTTTTTTGTGATTAAGTTATTTGCGATTATTCACTTAATGTGAGCATATCGTTGTCCGATGATAGTGACAAGTTGAAAACAACACAGGCTGAATGGTCTGATAATAAGTGTAGTCAAGGAGCGGATATGACTCTGCGCGTGGCAATCAGCGCATTTCTTACTCTGGTAGTGGCTATGGGTATCGGCCGCTTTGCGTTTACCCCCCAGGTGCCGCTGATGATTGCTGAACATCAGCTCACCTTAACCAGCGCGGCGGTGGTCGCCGCGCTCAACTATCTTGGCTATCTGTGCGGTTCATGGAACGCCATGCGCGCCAGCCGCTGGGTTGAAAGGCGCCTGAAAGCCGGGTTGTGGGGGGCGGTGATTCTGACACTGCTCTCGGCGCTGGCCGGCGGCCCCTTGTTGCATGGCGTCATCCGTTTTTTTATCGGCTGGGCCAGCGGCTGGGCGATGGTTCTGGTGGCGGCATGGAGTAACGAAATACTGTTAAAAGCGCAGCGCCCTGGGCTGAGTGCCGCGGTGTTTGCCGGCCCGGGAACCGGTATTTTCCTCAGCGGGATTGTCGCGCTGGCGCTGCACTACTGGCAGGTGGATGCCAGCTGGGCCTGGTTGGTGTATGGCCTGCTGGCTTTGTTACTGGTTGTTAGCATTAGTCATAACCTGCCCGCCAGCGGTGAATTGCATCGGCCGGAAAGTGCGCCGGCCCCGCTGATACTGACGGCAGAATTAAAAAGACTGGTCTGGAGTTACAGCCTGGCCGGTTTTGGTTACATCTTACCGGCGACCTTCCTGTCGCAAATGGCGGTGTCGCGCTTTCCAGACAGCCTGTTTGCGCAGTATGTCTGGCCGGTATTTGGCGGTGCTGCGGTCATCGGTATCCTGCTGGGGATCCTGACCCGGCATTTTGCCACCAGCCACCGCCGGCTGGCCTGGGTGCTCTGGGGGCAGGCGCTCGGGGTGTTTTGTCCGGAAATCTTTAGCGGAATTGCCGGCCTGATTCTGGGGGCAGTGTTGGTGGGCGGCGGATTTCTCTGCGTGGTGCAGCTTTCGCTACAGGTAGGGCGGGAACTGGCCCCGCAGCATACCCGCTATCTTGCCGGGCTGCTGACGACCGGCTATGCCATCGGACAGCTGGCCGGTCCGCTGTTATCGGCGTTATCCACGCTGCTGACCCACCGGCTGGAGCCGGCGTTGTATATTGCTGGTGTGATGCTACTTGTGGCCGGTCTGCTGGTCTGGCCGGCCCGAACTGATGGCAGATGAAACCCTTTCATCAAGCGTTAAGCCGGTTTCACTGGATTGTGAACGGGATGTGTTCCAGAATAGCCCTTCAAAATTCAGACCGGGCTATTACTGTTTCCCGGTATTAGTCGCTGCTGGAGACAAAGATTTTATGACGACGTTAAGTCAGGAAGCCAGGCTGGTTCATGATGCGCTGGTAACCCGTGGCCTTGAAACCCCGCTTCGCACCCCGGTTCAGCAACTGGATGATGATGCACGTCGGGCGCAGATTGCCGGCCACATGACTGAAATTATGAAGCTGCTCAATCTTGATCTGGAAGATGACAGCCTGATTGAAACGCCGCATCGCATTGCAAAAATGTACGTGAATGAGGTTTTTTCTGGCCTTGATTATGCCAACTTTCCCAAAATCACCCTGATTGAAAATAAAATGAAGGTTGATGAAATGGTGACCGTGCGGGATATCACGCTGACCAGTACCTGTGAACACCATTTTGTGATTATCGACGGTAAAGCGACGGTGGCATATATCCCAAAAGATAAGGTGATTGGTCTGTCGAAAATCAACCGTATTGTGCAGTTTTTTGCCCAGCGCCCGCAGGTGCAGGAACGTCTGACCCAGCAGATTCTGGTCGCGCTACAGACCTTGCTCGGCACCAGCAACGTCGCGGTTTCCATTGATGCCGTGCATTATTGTGTTAAAGCGCGCGGCATCCGCGATGCCAACAGCGCCACCACCACCACCTCACTCGGCGGGTTGTTTAAATCCAGCCAGAATACCCGCCAGGAATTCCTGCGCGCCGTGCGTCACAGCGAGTGACGCTGACCGGCGGCCGCTGCGGCTGACCTGAGGACTATCATGCCACGTATTCCGGTGCTGGATTTTATCCGTGGAGCCGCGCTGCTTGGCATCCTGCTGCTGAATATTGTTGCTTTTGGCCTGCCGGATGCGGCTTATCTTAACCCGGCCTGGGCCGGCCAGGTTTCCCTGGCGGATGCGCTCAGCTGGGCGGTGATGGATCTGCTGGCCCAGCAGAAATTTCTGTCGGTGTTTGCCTTGCTGTTTGGCGCCGGGCTGTATATGCAGCTGGCGCGGGGTAAATGCTGGCTGCAGGCGCGCCTGCTGTTGCTGGCGCTGTTCGGCCTGATCCATAGCCTGTTTTTCTGGCAGGGCGATATTCTGCTGGATTATGGTCTGATCGGTTTACTCATCTGGCGAATGTTAGGTAATGCCCCCGCCTCCAGGCTGCTGCGTAGCGGCATTATGCTGTATGTTTGCGGCAGCCTGGTGCTGATACTGTTTGGCCTGCTTAGCCGTTCACAGCCGGGTAATAGCTGGCTGCCGGGACGTGCCGATTTGCAGTATGAGCAGTACTGGCATCTGCACGGCGGCGCCCTGGCTTTTGACAGCCGGCTTGATGCCTTAAGCGATGGCCTGCTTGCGCTGGGGGCTCAGTATGGCTGGCAGCTGGCGGGACTGATGCTGATCGGCGCGGCGCTGATGCATAACGGCTGGTTGCAGGGCGGTTTTAGCCAGGCCCATTACCGCCGGATTGCGCTGGCTGGCATTGCCTGCGGAATGCTGATAAATCTGCTGGCTATCATTATGCAATGGCTGACCGGCTGGGATTATCGCTGGTGCGCATTTTATCTGCAGATACCGCGTGAACTCAGCGCTCCGCTGAAGGCCATCGGATATCTGGCGCTGGTATTTGCCTGCTGGCGGCGCTGGCAACAGGGGCGTGTTACCCGGCTGATAGCCGCAGTCGGGCGCATGGCGCTGAGTAACTATTTGCTGCAAACGCTGATTTGCCTCGCGCTGTTTGATTACGCTGGCTGGTTTATGGCGCTGGATCGGATCCAGCTGCTGGGACTGGTTCCGGGCATCTGGCTGATTAACTTGTTATTTTCCTGGTTCTGGTTGCGTCACTTTTCCCGCGGCCCGCTGGAAAGTCTGTGGCATATCCTGACCCGACGCCTTGCCGGGGTGGCGGCAGCAGATTGATGATCTGTATCACAAAGGTTAACAAATTGTTTGTAACCGCTTTCATTGCTGTGACCTGTTTCACGCTGCCTGGCGAGAACTGCTGACAATATAGCCACCAGTTATTGTTGATGCCAGGTGCTGCTATGTTGCCACGCGCTTTTTGCGGTTATGCCCTATGATAACCATCCGGGACGTTGCCCATGCGGCGGGGGTTTCCGTAGCAACGGTATCCAGAGTGCTTAATCAGAGCGACGCGGTGACGCCACAAACCCGTGACGCGGTAATGCGGGCGGTTGAAGCGCTGGGCTACCGGCCTAATGCCAATGCTCAGGCGCTGGCTTCACAGGTCAGTGATACCATTGGCGTGGTGGTGATGGACGTTTCCGATCCGTTTTTCGGTGCGCTGGTAAAAGCCGTGGATACCGTGGCGCAAAGCGTGAATAAACATGTGCTAATTAACAATTCCTACCACCAGGCTGAAAAAGAGCGTCATGCGATAGAAGTGCTGATTCGCCAGCGTTGTAATGCGTTGATTGTGCATGCTAAATCGCTTGGTGATGCGGAGCTGGCCAGTTTTATGGCACAAATACCCGGCATGGTGCTGGTGAACCGACTGCTGCCCGGCTATGGTCACCGCTGTGTTTTCCTTGATAACGTCAGCGGGGCGCTGATGGCAACACGTATGCTTCAGCAGATGGGACATACGCGCATAGGTTACCTGAATTCGCAGCATCCGATTGAAGATGCCAGGCAGCGGCGGGCGGGCTGGTTGCAGGCCCTCAGCGCGCAGGGGAGCCCGCCGCCGGAAAGCTGGATGGCGGTTGGTGAGCCTGATTTGCAGGGCGGTGAAACGGCGATGATTGAACTGCTCAGCCGTAATCTGAACCTGACCGCCGTCTTTGCCTACAACGACAGTATGGCCGCCGGCGCGTTAACCGCGTTAAAAGACAACGGTATTGCCGTGCCGCAGCAGCTTTCTGTGATTGGTTTCGATGATATACCTATCTCCCGTTACACCGACCCTCAGCTAACCACCGTGCGTTATCCTGTTGTTTCAATGGCAAAACTGGCAACAGAACTGGCAATAAAAGGGGCGCAGAACCAGCTCGATCCCCTGGCAAAGCATGGTTTTATGCCGACGCTGGTCCGACGCCACTCGGTGGCACAACGACAAAGTGTGGCACCGCTCACTAACCCAAGCGATTTGCCGATGTAACCGCTTTCAATCTGTGAGTGAATTCACAGTTAATTAACATTTCATTATCTATGATGGCTGCGTCCTGTCGGGATTGAAACATAATGTAATGGCATTACATATCCGTCATATCTCGCTGTAGCAGCTCTGTGAAGTATTTCGTCACATCACATTCTGGAACGTCGTTGTACAGGGAAGTCTGGTTTTGTTTTAACAATCCGCCGGCTTTGAGCAACGTTATCATTAACTATGCCCGCGCCGCTAAGAACGAAAATAAAGGATCTGAACGTCTGGCCAGCAGTTTAAATATGGCTGACGCTGAGAACGACCCTGTACAAACCGGAGATACCATGAATAAGAAGGTTTTTACCCTCACCGCCCTGGTGGCAAGCATGATGTTAGGCGCAGCGGCACACGCGGCAGACACTAAAATTGGCGTCACCATTTATAAATACGATGATAATTTCATGTCGATGGTGCGTAAAGATATTGAAAAAGACGCCAGGGAAACCGGCGGCGTTGCGCTGTTGATGAATGATTCACAAAACGATCAGTCAAAACAAAACGATCAGGTCGATGTATTAATTGCTAAGGGCGTAAAGGCGCTGGCCATTAACCTTGTCGACCCGGCAGCAGCGGGGGTGGTGATCAGTAAAGCTAAAGCCGCGGATATTCCGGTGGTCTTTTTTAATAAAGAACCGAACGCTAAAGCGCTGGCCAGTTACGATAAAGCGTATTATGTCGGTACTGATTCTAAAGAATCCGGGGTTATTCAGGGACAGCTGATTGAAAAACACTGGAAAGCGTCACCACAATGGGACCTGAACAAAGACGGCGTGATTCAGTATGTGTTGCTCAAAGGTGAGCCAGGCCATCCGGATGCCGAAGCCCGGACTAAATATGTGATTGAAACGCTGAATAAAGATGGCATTAAAACCAAACAACTGGCGCTGGACACCGCAATGTGGGATACCGCTCAGGCGAAAGATAAAACCGATGCCTGGCTTTCTGGCCCTAATGCCGACAAAATCGAAGTAGTGATCTCAAATAACGATGCCATGGCGATGGGGGCGATTGAAGCGCTGAAAGCGCACAATAAAAAGTCCATTCCGGTATTTGGTGTTGATGCCTTGCCTGAGGCGCTGGCACAAATTAAAGCGGGCAATATGGCTGGGACCGTTCTGAATGATGCGGAGAATCAGGCTAAAGCAACCTTACTGATGGCGAAAAATCTTGCTGCCGGTAAAGCGGCAACTGATGGCACTGATTTCAAAATTGAAAATAAAATTGTCCGTATTCCTTACGTGCCGGTTGATAAAGATAATCTCTCTCAGTTTACTAAATAAAATCTGCTGTTACCGGGCGCGAATTTTCGCGCCCTTTTTTAGCAAGTGGAGTGGAGTTTACGCCACAATTTGATTAAGCCAGGTAGGATTATGGCCAGCGAAAAATCACCTCAGCAAGAATATTTGCTGGAAATGAATGATATTTCTAAATCATTTCCCGGCGTAAAGGCATTAGATCACGTTAATTTAAAAGTCCGTCCGCATTCTATTCATGCGTTGATGGGGGAGAACGGTGCCGGTAAATCAACGTTGCTCAAATGCCTGTTTGGGATCTACAAGAAGGATGCCGGACGCATTCTGTTTCAGGGTAATGAAATTGATTTCAAAAGTTCGAAAGAAGCGCTGGAAAACGGCGTATCTATGGTTCATCAGGAGTTAAATCTGGTATTACAGCGCAGCGTGATGGACAACATGTGGCTGGGGCGTTATCCGCGAAAAGGATTTTTTGTTGATCAGGCGAAAATGTATCGTGATACCCAGGCTATTTTTGATGAACTGGATATTGATATTGACCCGCGCGACAAAGTGGCTAACCTGTCTGTTTCGCAAATGCAGATGGTTGAAATTGCTAAAGCTTTTTCTTATGACGCCAAAATCGTTATTATGGATGAGCCAACCTCATCACTGACTGAAAAAGAAGTTAATCATCTTTTTACCATTATCCGTAAGCTGAAAGCACGCGGCTGCGGCATTGTCTATATTTCGCATAAAATGGAAGAAATCTTCCAGCTGTGTGACGAAATTACCATCCTGCGCGACGGTCAGTGGATTGCTACCCAACCGCTGGAAGGACTGGATATGGACAAAATCATTGCCATGATGGTGGGGCGTGCATTAAGCCAGCGTTTTCCGGATAAGACGAATGTGCCTGGTGAGGTCATTCTGGAAGTTCGTCATCTCTCCTCTCTGCGTCAGCCTTCTATCCGCGATGTCTCTTTTGATCTGCATCAGGGCGAGATTCTTGGTATTGCCGGCCTGGTGGGCGCGAAGCGTACGGATATTGTTGAAACATTATTTGGTATCCGTGAAAAATCAAGCGGCACTATCCGGCTGCATGGCAAGCCGATTAACAACCATTCGGCTAATGAAGCCATTAATAACGGTTTTGCATTGGTGACAGAAGAGCGGCGCTCAACCGGAATTTATGCTTTTCTCGATATTGGCTTTAATTCGTTAATTTCAAATATCCGAAAATATAAAAACAGTAGCGGCCTGCTGGACAATAAGCGAATGAAAAGTGATACCCAGTGGGTTATCGATGCCATGCGGGTAAAAACGCCAGGGCACCGGACGCAAATTGGTTCACTGTCAGGGGGTAACCAGCAGAAAGTGATTATCGGACGCTGGTTATTGACTCAGCCGGAAATTCTGATGCTGGATGAACCGACGCGCGGTATTGATGTGGGGGCTAAATTCGAAATTTATCAGTTAATTGCAGAGCTGGCGAAAAAAGGCAAAGGCATCATTATCATTTCTTCTGAAATGCCGGAATTACTGGGTATTACCGATCGCATCCTGGTGATGAGTAATGGCCAGGTTGCGGGGATTGTCGATACCAAAACGGCAACGCAAAACGAAATTTTACGACTGGCATCACTGCACCTGTAAAGAGGTAAGGGCTAAATATGAATGCGGTAAATAAGAAAAATGCGCTCACCTGGCTTAAAGAAGGTGGCATATATGTTGTGTTGCTGGTATTGCTGGCGATTATTATTTTTGAAGACCCCACATTTCTGAGTCTGATTAACCTGAGCAACATTCTGACGCAATCTTCGGTGCGTATTATTATTGCGCTCGGGGTTGCCGGACTGATTGTCACCCAGGGAACCGACCTGTCTGCCGGGCGTCAGGTTGGCCTGGCGGCGGTAGTTGCCGCTACGTTGCTGCAGGCAATGGATAATGCAAATAAAGTGTTTCCCCATCTGGAAACCCTGCCGATTGCCCTGGTGATCCTGATTGTTTGTGTTATTGGCGCGGTGATTGGTCTGGCGAACGGCTTAATTATCGCCTATCTCAAAGTGACGCCCTTTATTACCACGCTGGGGACCATGATTATTGTTTACGGCATCAACTCACTCTATTACGACTATGTGGGTGCCTCGCCGGTAGCCGGCTTTGATGAAAAGTTTTCTACCTTCGCCCAGGGATTTTTACGCTTTGGTGATTTCAAGCTGTCTTACATTACTTTTTATGCGGTTATAGCCATTGCACTGGTGTGGGTCCTGTGGAATAAAACCCGCTTTGGTAAAAATATTTTTGCTATTGGCGGCAATCCGGAAGCAGCAAGGGTTTCCGGGGTTAACGTTTCCCTCAATCTGATCCTGATTTATATGCTGTCAGGGGTGTTTTACGCCTTTGGCGGTATGCTGGAGGCCGGACGTATTGGGTCGGCAACTAATAACCTCGGTTTTATGTATGAACTGGATGCCATTGCTGCCTGCGTGGTGGGGGGCGTTTCGTTCGCCGGCGGTGTCGGTACCGTTGCCGGGGTGGTGACCGGGGTGTTGATTTTCACCGTAATCAACTACGGGCTGACCTATATCGGCATCAATCCTTACTGGCAGTACATTATCAAAGGCAGCATCATTATTTTCGCCGTGGCGCTCGATTCGCTGAAATACGCGCGTAAGAAGTAATCTTCTGGCGGCAGCAGGGGGCCGGAACGGCCCCGGTGCCAGGGCTGTAGCCGATCACGGGCTGACTGGCCTTTACGCCGGCTCAACCCGGGTGGGTATTTTTGTTTTGCTGTTCCGGCATTTTGCCTTCCGGCAGCTGTTCCGGGGTGACGGCGGGATAACCCTGTGCGTCCTCGGGTACCTGATGAATTGACGGAATGGGGATCATCGGTCCGAGGAAACGCGGCTGACGTTTGCGGATGTAGAGATCTGCCAGTGCACCGAGCCTGGCGCCGACTTCACGCAGACGGATGTTGAGCATATTTTTGGGTGAAGGCACGGCATAACACTGCGCCTGAATGCCCAGATTCAGCGCGATAAACAGCGCCCGTTCGCAGTGAAAACGCTGAGTAATAATGATGAAATCATTGGTATCAAATACTTTGCGGGTACGGACAATCGAGTCAAGGGTGCGGAAACCGGCATAGTCCAGCACGATATCTGCCGGATCGACCCCGGCGGCGATCAGATCGCGTCGCATGGTCATCGGTTCATTATAACTTTGCTGCGCGTTATCGCCACTCAGTAGCAGGTAGTTCACCTTGCCGCTGTTATAGGCATTCAGCGCTCCCTGCATGCGGTAAAGGTAATACTGATTAATCACCCCGGTGCGATAGTATTTTGCGGTGCCCAGCACGACGCCGACCTCGCGGTGAGGCAGCGATGGTAAATCCTCATAAACATAAGGTTCGGTGCGCCAGCTTACCCAGCGATCTAAAAAAAACGCCGCCACCAGAACAAATGTTATCAGGCAGATTAGTCCATAAATCAGGCGTTTTAGCATGCGTTCCAGTGCTCGCGTGGTAAAAAAAGAGGTCCGTGCAGGCTACTTTACCACGTCCGTTGACGCAAGCGACAACCCAATATTGGCCCGGTGAAGCGAAAAGCGCGGGCGCCGCCGGCGCCCGCAAGCCAATCAGATAGAGGTGCGGCGATAGCTGCGATACTGGGGTAACCAGAAGTTATCAGCAATGGCCCGCGATAAGACCTCTTCCGAGGTCACCACCGCCACGCCCGCCAGCTGAGCGGCTTTCCCTACCGCCATCGCAATGACTTTCGACACGCCCTGAATATCTTTTACCTCCGGCAGAACCGGACCGTGCCCGTCATTGACCAGCGGTGAACAGTCGGCCAGCGCGCGACTGGCTGCCATCAGCATGCTGTCCGTCACCCGGGTAGCGCGTGCCGCGATGGCACCCAGTCCGATGCCGGGGAAGATATAGGAGTTATTGCACTGGGCGATTGGATAGCGGGTTTCCTGCCAGACAACCGGCGCAAACGGGCTGCCGGTGGCAACCAGTGCGGCACCATTGGTCCAGTGAATAATATCCTGTGGCGTGGCTTCCACTCTCGACGTTGGGTTAGACAGCGGCATGACAATCGGTCGCGGGCAATTTTTATGCATTTCACGGATAATCTCTTCCGTGAATAAGCCTGGCTGGCCTGAAACGCCAATCAGAATATCCGGTTTCACATTGCGTACCACGTCGAGCAGCGATAACGCGTCACTCTGACTGTCCCAGAGGCTTAGCGTTTCTTTGCTTTGCGCCAGCTTGCGCTGGAAGCTGAGCAGATTCGGCTGATTGGTGGTCAGCAGGCCGTAACGATCGACCATATATACTCTGGCGCGTGCTTCTTCATCGCTCAGTCCTTCTGATTTCATCTGGGCGATAATCGATTCGGCAATGCCGCAGCCCGCCGAGCCGGCACCGAGGAACACCACTTTTTGCTGGCTGAGCTGGCTGCCCGCCGCGCGGCTGGCGGCAATCAGGCAACCGAGAGTGACCGCCGCCGTTCCCTGAATATCATCGTTAAAGCAGCACAGTTCATCACGATAGCGTTCCAGCAACGGCGTGGCGTTTTTCTGGGCAAAATCTTCAAACTGCAACAATACCTGTGGCCAGCGGCGTTTCACCGCCTGAATAAATTCGTCAACGAAGCGATCGTACTCTTCGCCGGTAATGCGCGGATGACGCCAGCCCATATAGAGTGGGTCGTTGAGTAACTGGGGATTATTGGTGCCAACATCCAGTACTACCGGCAGGGTATAGGCCGGGCTGATGCCCCCACAGGCGGTATACAGTGACAGTTTACCAATTGGGATACCCATGCCGCCGATGCCCTGATCGCCAAGACCGAGGATACGTTCACCGTCGGTGACCACAATCACTTTAACGTTCTGTTTGGTGGCATTTTGCAGCATGTCTTCAATGCTGGCCCGGTTAGGATAAGAGATAAACAGACCGCGTGCGCGGCGATAAATTTCCGAAAAATGCTCGCAGGCCGCCCCCACCGTCGGGGTATAGATAATCGGCATCATCTCTTCAAGATGATTATCCAGCAAGCGGTAAAACAGCGTTTCGTTGGTATCCTGGATGTTGCGCAGATAAACATGCTTGTCGTTATCGTTTTTGAACTCCTGAAACTGGCGCCATGCGCGTTCCGCTTGTTCTTCAATGGTCTCAACGGTTTCCGGTAATAAGCCATTGAGATTAAAATCATTGCGCTCTTCAATTGAGAAGGCGCTGCCTTTATTCAGCAATGGAAACTCCAGCAGAATAGGGCCAGCGTAGGGTATATAAAGAGGACGTTTACTTTCGTATTCGAGTTCCATGTGTTGTTAACTCTTCTGTTCTGAGAAAGTTTTGACTTTTGATCCTATGAAAAAACAGCCTGAAGTACAGCTTTTGTTAACCGGTGCTAACAAAAGCAAGTAAAAAAATCAGGATGGTTAAACATTAACCCGCTTCAGGGTGGATGCATTCAAGATGATGGCAACCCAGCGCTGCAAGGGTGGCTGCCGTCGCCGGATGCTGTGATAACCGGGCATCCCGTTTTTCAACCAGCACCGCACGTTTAATCGCCAGCAGCGATTCACCGGCCATATTCAGCATAATAAGCGCTGCCTGTAAAGGTGGCAGGCTGGGATTAAAGGCGGCATTTTCTGCGTAGCTGCCGCTAAACTGCTGGCCGTTGGCCAGCTGTAACGCAATGCCGCTCCAGCTGTTGCTGTAGGGGGCATAGCTGCGATTAGCGGCCTGCAATGCCAGCCGGGTCAGTGCATCACCCTGCAGCGTCAGTGCATGATCCACCGGGTCCATCAGCAGACGGCTGATCTGCAGATCCTGTGGACCAAAGGCATCCGGCAGGTAGTGATGGAGCAATGCCGGTTGACGTCCCGGCAGCTGTATAACCAGCTGGTTGGCGCTGTTCAGCTCATTCATAAACTGGCGGCAATGGCCGCACGGGGTGTAATTAACCGTCACTTCCTGCAGCGCGCTTTCACCTTTCATCCATGCGTGGGTGATGGCGCTTTGTTCTGCATGCACCGTCTGCTGCATGGTTGTGCCGCTGAACTCCATATTGGCACCTAACCAGAAATGCCCGCTGGCACCATGGGCAATGGCGCCGACATTAAACTGAGAGATCGGCGTCCAGGCGCAGGCGGCGGCCAGCGGCAGCAGTGCAAAAGCCAGCTGTTGCCGGTTGAGCTGCGTCTGCTGGCACAGCATGCTGACCTGTTCAGCGGAAAAGCTGGCCTGAAAATCAGCGGCTGAAACCAGCGGTGTGATGGCAGCGCGCAGACTGTCCGGCAGCGACGCCAGCGCGCGGGTAAAACGTGTTTGCATGATGCTAAACCTTTCTCACCGAACCGGCGGACGATTTTAGCGAGCAAATTAATTATTAATCGTGATATTAGTCACCTGATAAATGCAATGTATGAAAAAAAGGAAATTTGCCTGTGATGTCAGGCAAATTCAGACCAGGGCGAGCAGCAGCGGGAACAGTACAGGGGCCAGCAGTGAGGTGATAATGCCGCAAATCACCAGCGCCAGTGAGCTGAACGCGCCTTCCTGCAGGTCAATTTCGGCACAGCGTGCGGTACCCAGCGCATGAGAGGCGTTACCAATCGCCAGACCACGGGCAGCTTTGTTGCGGATTTTCAGTAGATTGAGGATCGTATGGCCAAATACTGCACCAAGCGCACCGGCCAGTAATACGCAGATTGCACTGATGGCCGGAATACCGCCGAGGCTGGCGGAAATCGCCATGGCAATTGGCGTGGTGACCGATTTGGGCATAATAGTCGCGGCAATTTGCTGCGAAGCACCCATCCACAGGGCGATAGCGGTGCCGCTGATCATCGCGCTCATCGAACCGATAAAACAGACGCTAAGGATGGTTTTCCAGCGGGCGCGGATTTGCTGCATTTGCTCATACAGTGGCAGCGCCAGCGCAACCACCGAAGGTTGTAATAGCTGATTAAGGATGGCACTGCCCTGAAAATAACGGCTGTAAGGGGTGTGGGTTAGCAGCAGTATGGGAATGATCACCGCAACCGATAACAGCAGCGGGTTGAGTAGCGGGATTTTCAGCCGGGCTGCCAGTCGGCGGCAAAAAAGAAAAACCACCAGCGTTAACGGCACTGACCACCAGAAATCGTTCATGGTTGTGACGCGTCCTCCGGAGGCGTTTTACTGCCGCCCGCTAAGTGATGAGCACAGAGTCCGACACTGATCAGTACGATCAGCGTACTGATGACACAGGAGACAACAATGGGTCCAAACTGGGCCAGTAGCAGATCGCTATAGTTCATCACGCCGACGCTGATTGGCACAAACAGTAGCGTCATGTAGCGAATCAGCAAATGGCAGCCGGGTTTCACCCAGTGCAGCGGGATAATCTGTGTTGCCAGCAGGGTAAAGAGTAACAGCATGCCGATAATGCTGGCAGGAAGGGACAATGGCAGCAGCCAGCCGATAGCGCGGCCGGCATAGAGACACAGATAAATGATCAGTAGCGCGCGTAACAGGTAACCGAGTTGTCTGATGCCACTGATTATTTTCATCGTCCGACCCTCGCTGCTTCCATCCGGCGGTTGCGCTGTACGCAAACCGCCGGCGGAAAAGATAACCGTGGGCGGCGGCGGCCACCCGTACCTCAAGCGTTATTTTACCTGCATACCGGGTTGTGCACCGCTGTCCGGGCTGAGCAAAAAGATCGCTTTCCCACCGGGACCCGCCGCCATGACCATGCCTTCAGAGAGGCCGAAGCGCATCTTACGTGGCGCCAGATTAGCCACCATAATGGTCAGGCGTCCCACCAGTAAAGATGGGTCGGGGTAGGCGGCGCGGATACCGGAAAATATCTGCCGGCTTTCGCCTCCTAAATCCAGCTGCAGACGCAGCAGCTTATCCGAGCCTGCGACAAATTCAGCTTGCACAATACGCGCTATGCGCATATCCACTTTGGCGAAGTCGTCAAAAGTGATGGTTTCCTGAATCGGCGTGTCGGCCAGTGCACCGCTGGCGGCGGCAGGCGTTGCCGCGGCAGCTTCTTCTTTTGAGGCTTCAACCATGGCGGTTACCTTGTCCATGTCAATGCGACTGTAAAGTGCCTTAAAGGGGGCAATACTGTGGTCAAGCAGCGGTTGCTGAATACCATCCCAGCTGAGTTCGCTTTGCAGAAACGCTTCTGCGCGTTCGCTCAGTTTTGGTAGAACCGGCTTCAGCCAGCTCATTAATATGCGGAACAGATTGATACCCATGGTACAGATAGCCTGGAGATCGGCCTCACGACCTTCCTGCTTCGCCACCACCCAGGGGGCCTGTTCATCGACATAGCGGTTAGCAAGATCGGCAAGGGCCATGATCTCGCGAATTGCCCGGCTGAATTCCCGGCTGTGCCAGGCTTCGCCAATGCTTTGTGCGGCGTCAGTAAAGGTTTTATACAGTGTCGGATCGGCCAGATGCGCCGACAGCCGGCCGTTAAAACGTTTGCTGATAAAGCCAGCATTGCGCGAGGCAAGGTTAACCAGTTTATTGACAATGTCGGCATTAACCCGCTGAACAAAGTCTTCCAGGCTAAGATCGATGTCATCAATGCGTGAAGAGAGCTTGGCTGCGTAGTAGTAACGCAGGCTGTCGGCATCAAGATGTTTTAACCAGGTGCTGGCTTTAATGAAGGTGCCGCGTGACTTAGACATTTTGGCGCCATTAACCGTAACGTAGCCGTGCACAAACAGGTTATCCGGTTTACGGAAGCCGCTGCCTTCCAGCATGGCCGGCCAGAACAGGCTGTGGAAGTAGACAATGTCTTTACCGATAAAATGATACAGCTCGCTGCTGCTGTCTTTTTTCCAGAAGGCATCAAAGTCAATGTCGCCACGCTTATCACACAGGTTTTTAAATGACCCCATGTAGCCAATTGGCGCATCCAGCCAGACGTAAAAATATTTACCCGGCGCGTCCGGAATCTCAAAACCAAAATAGGGGGCATCGCGCGAGATATCCCACTGCTGCAGCCCGGATTCGAACCACTCCTGCATTTTATTGGCAACCTGTTCCTGAAGCGCCCCGGAACGTGTCCAGGCTTTCAGCATCTCACTGAAGGCCGGCAGGTCGAAGAAAAAGTGTTCAGAATCACGCATCACCGGCGTGGCGCCGGAGACCACCGATTTCGGCTCAATCAGTTCAGTCGGGCTGTAGGTGGCACCGCATACTTCACAGTTATCGCCATACTGATCGACCGCTTTACATTTCGGGCAGGTTCCTTTGACGAATCGATCGGGCAAAAACATGCCTTTTTCCGGATCGTAGAGCTGAGAGATGGTGCGGTTTTTAATAAAACCATTCTCTTTCAGCCGGCGATAAATCAGCGTTGACAGTTCGCGGTTTTCCTCGCCATGGGTTGAGTGATAGTTATCATAACTGATATCAAAACCGGCAAAGTCTGTCTGATGTTCCTGACTCATTTCAGCAATCATCTGCTCCGGGGAGATCCCCAGCTGCTGGGCTTTAAGCATAATCGGCGTGCCATGGGCATCGTCCGCGCAGATAAAATATACCGTATGGCCGCGCATTCGCTGGTAACGCACCCAAATATCTGCCTGAATATGCTCGAGCATGTGGCCGAGATGGATGGAGCCATTTGCGTACGGCAAAGCGCACGTTACCATTATTTTCTTCGCGACTTGAGTCATAGTAAGACTTGCTGATCCTGATTAAAAAAGGGGGCTTTGATGTTACCTGAAAGCGCGCCCTGCCGTAAACATAACCCGCATATCTGGCGGGATGCCCGGCGCAAACTTTTGCCTCAGTCCCGCAGGGAACTGACATCTGATATGCTTAACGCTAATTAACCCGTTGTAGCAGAAATGACAACAATGTAAGGAGTCGGGATGCGTTCACAATCCCCCGGTCAGCAATCACCGGAAGCGCTGCGGGCGCTGGTGGTGGGGACGCTGGCCACGTTTGAACATCCAACGCTTGAGCACAACTTAACCAGTCTGAAAGCGTTACACCATTGCGCACTGATTGACGAGGTTCTGCACCTTGAGCTGACGATGCCTTTTGCCTGGCAACAGGGATTTGAACAGCTGCAGGCGCAACTGAGCGGTGAACTGTTACGGTTAAGTGGTGCCCGGGCAATCAGCTGGAAACTGCGCCATCAGATCGCCACGCTTAAGCGGGTGAAGGGCCAGCCGGGCGTTAATGGTATTAAAAACATTATTGCCATTAGCTCAGGCAAAGGCGGCGTCGGTAAATCCACCACTGCGGTGAATCTGGCGCTAGCGCTGGCGGCGGAAGGGGCGAAAGTTGGCATATTAGACGCCGATATTTACGGTCCTTCGCTGCCTTCCATGCTTGGTTGTGAAGGTGAGCGGCCAACGTCACCAGATGGCACCCATATGGAGCCGGTAATGGCGCATGGGCTGGCAAGCAACTCAATTGGTTATCTGGTGACGGATGATAATGCCATGGTCTGGCGCGGGCCAATGGCCAGCAAGGCGCTGTTACAACTGCTGAATGAAACGCTATGGCCGGATGTTGATTATCTGGTCCTGGATATGCCGCCGGGAACCGGGGATATACAGCTGACGCTGGCGCAAAATGTACCGGTAACCGGGGCGCTGGTGGTGACTACGCCACAGGACATTGCGCTGGTTGATGCGCGCAAAGGCATTGTGATGTTTAACAAAGTGGAGGTGCCGGTGCTGGGTGTTGTTGAAAATATGAGCATTCATATTTGCCGCCAGTGCGGACATCAGGAAGCCATTTTTGGTACAGGTGGCGCGGAAAGTCTCGCCGCCCGCTATGCTGTCCCTTTGCTGAGCCAGCTGCCGCTGCATATCAGCCTGCGTGAAGATCTTGACTGCGGACAGCCGACGGTGATTCGGCAGCCCGACAGCGAATTTACCGCGTTGTATCGTCAGCTGGCCGCCCGGGTGGCGGCACAACTCTACTGGCGTGGCGAAGTGATTCCTGACGAAATTGCTTTCAGAGCAGTATAACGGCACAGGGGTTAGCGTGGGCCGGGCGATTTATTAAGGTGCATCAGCACGTATTTCCCCTGCTCACTTTCACCGTAGGACACCATCTGCCAGCCGCGCTGCTGATAAAAGCTGAGGGCGGCGCTGTTGGCTGCCAGGCATTTTAGCGCTCCGTGGGCGGTAAAGGTGGCTTCAACCTGGTCCAGCAGCGCGCTGCCAATGCCGCGCCGCTGCCACTCAGGGCCAATATACAGGCTATGCAAAAAGTTGTCGCTGACGTTAACCGCCGCAAAGCCAACCCGCCGCTGCTGTTCAATTGCTACCCAGACCCGCTCACCAATAATAATGTGGTCGAAATCTTCCAGCTGCCATGCCTGCTGATCCAACCAGTGCCAGCTGGCTTTACGCGAGGCTAAATAGAGGGTGCGCAGAAAAGGGCGGTCCTCTTCGCTGAAGGGGCGAATTTCCATGTAAATACTTCCTGAGCCAGTAATAGAGTCGTGCTGTTGTCTGTTATTACGCGCACCCGCCAGCGCAGGTAGCGCGCATCAGCTGTCTGTTTAAAATAACAAAGAATTAACATGCCAGGTGTGCATTTCGCGCTATATATGACAACGATACGGGCGTGTTACCGCCGACGGCGGACGCAGAGGAAGAGAGTAATAACACCCTGTACAAGGCAGCTGACGCAGGTTAAGCGGCCGTTGTAATCAGAATAAGGTTATTGATAACCCGGTGTGTCAGGTCAGTATTTGCAGCCGCAATCAGCCGTCACCTTTCAGTCAGTTGCAAAATTTGCGCACTGGCTGGCCTTTTACAGCAACGGCACTGGTTATACAGCTGAAAGTTTTTTTCCGCCTGCAGGCGAATACACTGATGTGCGCCGGTTAACTGGCGCTCCAGCTGGCGATTATGCTGCTCAAGCTGTTTGATTCTTAAGCGTAATGCATGGCAGCGTAACAGAAGTGATAACACGTTGATCTCCCGTATCAGAACAGTAAAACCGTCGGTGCAACGACCCGGATAGCCGCCGACATTAAGCGCTGTTTTTGCCTTACACAGCTTGACCAGGATCAAGCCAGGGCGAAAGCTGCGTCCGCATGCGGACTGACGTGACCTCAGGCGCAAGGCTGTGGGGACAGGAAATGTCTGTTACTGTGAAATTGGCCGGATAGCATTATCAACTTCTTAGCTATTGAACAATGTGGTCACGATGGCCGCGACCGTATCGTCAGGTTTTAGCGTAACAAACAGAGTATTAAGAAGCAGGCGGCATAATGCCGGCTAAAAACCGGCATGATGCTTTAGGTCAGTCACTGTTTTTTTCGGGAAGATTTTGTGTGGAAACCCAAGGTTGAGATTTTCCGGAAAATGCGCCAATCGCTTTTTGTGTCGATAAGGCGTTAGTTTCTGCTAAAGCTTGTTCGGGTGTGCTGCCAGGATGACGTATAATAATTTGGGTCGTATGCTCATGCTGAATCATCATTATGCTATCAGCAGCAACGGTTGAAGTACCGGTTGATTCATTATGGTGATAATACATACCTGTTTTGAACGTTGCTTCTTTGATGCCCGCATTTTCCATAAACTGAATAACGGCCTTTCCTTGCTGTTGTGCCTGATTCAGGTCAATCCCGGTGTCAAATGGCACCACAGGGGAAAGGTTATTTTCATCTGACATCTAATGACTCCTTGAAAAACGGTGTTAAGTGGCAATCCATACGGTTTCAGACAATTTTAATATATTAATAAGATTTAATATAGCAACTACGTATCACCGAGTGAACCGACACTGAAATGGTTTTGAAAACAGACATGGCTTGATAACTTTACCGGTGGCTCGGCTTGTTTTGCGTCCGCCTTAAAGGTCTGCATATCCTTGCTGCCGTCGCCCATACTTAGCGCAATTTTATTACAACCATTCCGGCAGAAAATGATAATAATCGCTAAATCTATGGTTGGGATAACCCGGTTTTTTTCGTCACCAGCCTAAGCAAATGGGCCATCACATCGGTTACCCACTGGAACACTGTGCATTTTTATGAGGTTGTGTCTTTGACTTACCACTGGCATTATCCTGCTGAGGGATTAACGTGGTGTTAATTTTAACTGGTTGATTCTTAATTTAAATGACTCGGGGTGCCCTTCTTTGTGAAGGCTGAGACAAACCCGTATTACCTGATCTGGATAATGCCAGCGTAGGGAAGTCAGATGCCTGACCGGTATCACTTCTTTATAGCCGGTTGGGAGAATATATGAACCAGCCAACGTTGTTGCGGGATCAACAAACTACCCGCATTTTGACGCAGTTCTCACAGTCTGCACCTTTAGTTCACTGCATGACCAATGACGTGGTACAGGGGTTCACCGCCAATGTGTTACTGGCGGCAGGCGCCTCACCGGCCATGGTGATTGATCCGCAGGAGGCGGCAGAGTTCAGCGCTGTGGCCAGTGGGTTGCTGATTAACGTCGGCACCCTGACTCAACGGCGTGGTCAGGCGATGCGTGCGGCAGTGATTGCTGCCAACCAGCATCAGCGTCCCTAGACCCTTGACCCGGTGGCGGTAGGCGTATTGTCGCTGCGCAGCGATTTTTGCCGGCAGCTTCTGGAATACCGACCGGCGGCGATCCGTGGCAATGCCTCCGAAATTATGGCGCTGGCGGGACTGCCGGTGAGCGGTCGCGGCGTAGACAGCCAGCATGCGGCTTCTCAGGCCATTGAGGCCGGGCATCGGCTTGCCCGCGCCTGTGGGGCTGTAGTGGTGATTAGCGGGGTACAGGATTACCTGTGCGATGGGGAACAGACCCTGTCGGTCAGCGGCGGCGACGCCATGATGACTCAGGTGGTGGGGACCGGCTGTGCGCTTTCTGCGCTGGTGGCAGCGTTTGCCTGTTTGCCTGGTGAACGGCTGGAAAATCTGGCCTGCGCCTGCTGGTTATTTGCCCGGGCTGGCGAGCAGGCCCGCCGACTGGCGCGTGGTCCCGGTAGCTTTCGCAGTGATTTTATTGATGCGCTGTGGCAGCTCAGTCATCGCGAGCTGACGCCATGATGCGGGTTAATGCATTAACCATTGCCGGTACCGATCCCAGCGGTGGCGCCGGCATTCAGGCGGACCTGAAAACCTTTTCGGCTCTCGGCGCTTATGGTTGCAGCGTGATTACCGCATTAGTGGCGCAAAATACCCGTGGCGTGCAGTCAGTTCTGCCGGTCGATCCGGCATTTATTGGCGCGCAACTGGATTCGGTGTTTTCAGATGTACAGATAGACGCGATAAAAATCGGTATGCTGGCTAATGCGGCGGTGATTGAACAAGTCGCTGACCGTTTGCGCACCCGCCGCTGCCGCTGGCTGGTGCTGGATACGGTTATGCTGGCAAAAAGTGGTGATGCCCTGCTGGCACCGCAAGCCATAACGGCGTTGCGCACGCGGTTATTACCGCTGGCGTCACTGATCACCCCTAATATTCCGGAAGCCGCTGCTTTGTTGCAGTGTGCGCCAGCGCGGGATGAACATGCCCTGTTATTGCAGGGACGTAAATTGCTGGCTGGGGGTTGTCAGGCGGTGCTAATGAAGGGGGGGCATTTATCTGACGATGAGAGTCCGGACTGGTTGCTGACAGCGCAGGGTGAGTGGCGCTTTAGCGCCCCCCGGATTGCGACAAAAAATACCCACGGTACCGGCTGTACGCTCTCTGCCGCCCTTGCTGCGCTGAGACCGCGCCACGACGACTGGCCGGCAACGGTGCAGGCAGCAAAGCAGTGGCTGCAGGGCGCATTGCAACAGGCTGACCGCCTGGCTGTTGGTACGGGAAACGGACCGGTGCACCATTTTTATCAGTGGTGGTAAATGCCCCGGCGGATTCCCAGGGCGGTTCTGAAAAATGGTGTCAGCAATTTGCCAGCTGAGGCGATTTACGTGCAGGATAGAGGGCGTTTGTTATACAGACATCACGGCCGCATGGCGGCTATCTACTCAACAGGAGCGAGCATGACGGACATCGTACAGTTATTGGGCAAAGATGCAGATTCACTTTTGCAACATCGCTGCATGACCATTCCAGCGGATAGCCTGTATTTACCGGGCGCGGATTATGTTGATCGGGTCATGATTGATAACAACCGTTCCCCTGCCGTGTTGCGTAATATGCAAACGTTGTACAATACCGGCCGGCTGGCCGGCAGCGGTTATCTCTCTATTTTACCGGTGGATCAAGGCGTTGAACACTCTGCAGGGGCGTCTTTTGCCGCCAATCCGCGCTATTTTGACCCTAAAAATATCGTCGAGCTGGCGATTGAAGCGGGCTGTAACTGTGTGGCGTCAACTTATGGCGTGCTGGCTTCCGTTTCCCGGCGCTATGCCCATAAAATTCCCTTTATGGTAAAGCTCAATCACAACGAAACCCTGAGTTATCCGACCCAGTATGATCAAACTCTGTATGCCAGCGTCGAACAGGCGTTCAACCTCGGTGCCGTCGCGGTAGGCGCCACTATCTATTTTGGTTCCGAACAGTCACGCCGCCAGCTTGAAGAAATTTCGCTGGCATTTGAACGTGCCCACGAACTGGGTATGGTGACGGTACTCTGGGCTTATCTGCGCAATAATGACTTTAAAAAACAGGGTGTTGATTATCATGCCAGCGCTGACCTGACCGGGCAGGCTAACCATCTGGCAGCCACCATCGGCGCCGATATTGTTAAGCAGAAAATGGCTGAGAACAACGGCGGCTATAAGGCGGTGAATTTTGGTTATACCGACGAGAAAGTGTATAGCAAGCTGACCAGCGACAATCCGATTGATCTCGTGCGTTATCAGCTGGCTAACTGTTATATGGGGCGTGCCGGATTAATCAATTCAGGCGGCGCGGCGGGTGGGGATACCGACCTGGCTGATGCGGTGCGCACCGCGGTCATTAACAAACGGGCCGGGGGGATGGGGCTGATCCTGGGGCGTAAGGCGTTTAAAAAATCACTGAAAGAGGGGGTAGCGCTGATTAATGCGGTGCAGGATGTCTACCTCGACAAAAAGGTTACCATAGCCTGACGGGCCGCCGCCGGGGGGTTTCTGCTTCCCCGGCTGCGCGTCAGAATTCATCAAACCAGCTGGCATTGCGTTCGGCAACCGGGGTGATGGAAAAAATAATCGCCTGCAAATGTGTCTGAATCGCCTGTTCAGCGGCATCGACGTCACGTGCTAGCAACGCCTGGTAGATTTTCTCATGTTGCTGGATCAGACTATGTGGCGGCGAGACCTCGCTCAGGGTGAGAAAACGTACCCGGTCCATAGTGGCTTTTATATTTTCTACCGTTTCCCAGGCCAGTTCGCAGTGAATACTTTGCGCAATCAGCCGGTGAAATTCATCGTCGAGCAATAAAAAACGCTGGCTGTCCTGGCGTGCAGCGGCCAGTTGCTGCAATTCAAGATTATGTGCCAGCTGATTTAACGCCTGTGGCGAAGCTTCACGTGCCGCACGACGTACCACGGCGCTTTCCACCGCTTCACGAATAAAGCGTCCGTCAGCAACCTGGCGGGCAGATATTTTACGTACAAAGGTACCGCGCTGGGGCAGTATCTGCACCAGTCCGCTTTCAGCCAGCTTAATAAAGGCTTCGCGTACCGGCTGACGCGATACGTTAAAACGGCTGGAGACTTCTTTTTCCGACAACAACGAACCGGGATGAATTGCGCAGGTGACGATATCCTGACGCAAAAGCCGGTAAATCTGCTGATTGACTGGCTCACAGGCCGTGAAGTTGTAGGCGATGGACATGAGTATTTTCCGGTTAACATCCGCAGGCAGAAGACAGTCTAAACAGCTGCCTGGGGTTGTGCCAGCGCTTTCCGTCGCAAACGTGATATCAGCGCTGGCGGTGCTGAATCAGCCGCTGCACCGTTTGCCGCGCCCCCAGAGTAAGCAGCTGCTGGTAACAGTCCGTCACGCGAGCAACAAACAGCGGATTGCGCGGCAAATCCTCTGCAAAAACGGCCTGCAAACCGAGCAATGCCGTGACCCGTGCTGGTCCCTGTGCTGTGCTGGCAACACGCTGCGCCAGCTCAGCGGCCAGCGGGTCGCGCAGCGCAATCTTCTCACCCTGTTCGTTGATACCGCCGGCGTAGCGCATCCAGCCCGCTACCCCCAGTGCCAGTAGCGTAAAATCGCTACCCTGCCGCAGATGCCAGCGAATACTCTCCAGCCAGCGCTGCGGCAGTTTCTGCGTGCCGTCTGTCGCAATCTGCTCGGTACGGTGGCGCAGCGCGTGGTTTTGATAGCGGGCAAGCAGGGCGTCAGCATAGGCGGTCAGGTCAACACCTTTAATCTTTAGCGTCGGGGCTTGCTCTGCCAGCATCAGCTCACGGGTGGCCTGACGTAAACTGGCATCGGTCATGCAGTCACTGATGTGTTCGTATCCGGCGAGATAGCCGAGATAGGCAAGAAATGAGTGGCTACCGTTGAGCATGCGTAGTTTCATTTCCTCATAGGGCAGCACGTCGGCCACTAACTGTGCACCGGCCTTTTCCCAGCAGGGACGTCCGCTGACAAAGTTATCTTCGATCACCCATTGAAAAAAGGGTTCACACACCACGGCCACCGGATCGTCACAGCCCAGGTGCTGACGCACCATCTGATGGCTTTCAGCATTCATTGCCGGGACAATGCGATCCACCATGGTGGAAGGAAAAGCCACTTTGCTGCTAATCCACTCCGCTAATGCCTGATCCTGCAAGCGGGCCAGCCCGCAGACCACCTGCCGGGTGACCCGTCCGTTTTCCGGCATGTTATCGCAGGACATGATGCTGAAAGGGGCCAGCCCACGCTGGCGACGCAGACCAATAGCGGCCAGTAATATGCCGGGTAAAGAGCGGGGCGAGTGCGGATTAGCCAGGTCGTGAATGATATCCGGATGGTCTGGATTGAGTTGCCCGCTGGCCGGATAATGGCAATAGCCTTTTTCCGTCACCGTGATGGAAACGATCGCGACCTCCGGCTGGCACAGCGCCTCAAGCGCTGTTGTTATCTCTGCCGCAGCGGCATGGATACCCTGTTTAATCACACCAACCACGCGCAGTGAAAGGCAATCTCCTGCCATTTCTGCCACGCTGTAAAGGCCATGCTGTGCATTCAGGGCGTGAATAAGTTCTCCCCGGTGAAGGTTGATCTCGCAGTAGCCCCAGTCGCTGCCATGGTTGCGCGCCAGCGTGTCAGCACATAATGCCTGATGAGCACGATGAAAGGCCCCAAAGCCAATATGAACCATCCGGGTGCGCAGCCGGTTGCGGTCGTAATCAGGTGTGATTACGCTGTTTTTCAGCGCGGAAAGTGTCAGCATAAGCGTCCTTATGGTTGCTGGCGGACGCCGTTATGGCGCCCGCATGCATCAGGCGGAAACCGGGTTGTTATCGGTTTTTGGCGTTTTTATCACCCATAACACCAGCAGTGCGCCCAACGCGGCGACAACTCCCGCCAGCAGAAAAGCGCTGTTAAAGTGACCGGTGCGCTGTACAAGAAAACCGGTGACAATCGGACCGATTATGCCGGAAAGGCTGCCGATGAGGTGAATAAAACCGCTGACGCCGCCTACCCGTGAGGCATGGACGACATCCTGAATAATTGCCCAGTAGATGGCACCGGTAATGTACAAAAAGAAGATAGAGATTGACATCAGGGCTACGGCGGAACCTACACCCTGTACGTTACCGGCCAGCGCCACGCAAAGGGCGGCAGCGAGCAGTGAAACCACCAGTACGATTTTGCGTGACAGCAGCAATTTGCCCGTAATATGAAAGATTTTATCGGAAATCCAGCCGCCGAGGGCGAGGCCGACGAAGCCAACAATCCATGGGATAACCGTGGTTAAGCTCATGGATTTAATGTCGAGGTGGTGAGCCTGAACCAGATATGCCGGGAACCAGCTAAGAAAGAAAAACAGAATGTAGTTATAACAAAAGAAAGCAAATGCAGTGACCATAATCACCGGCTGGCGCAGATAGTAGCCAAGACCGTGTCTGACCTCGGTCAGGCGATCTTCCGGCGCCTGCTGCTGGTTTTTCAGGCGGTTTACCAGCGCGCGTTCTTCGGCGCTGACCCGGCGACTTTTTTCCGGACTGTCTGCGGCCAGCAAAAACCAGATAACCATCCACAGGATGCCGATAGTGCAAATGATGACAAATGCCAGCCGCCAGCCAAAGGCCAGTGCCATCCAGCCAATAAGCGGCCCGGCCACCGCCCCGCCCAGTGGCGATCCGGCGCTCAGCAGTCCCATGGCGGTGGCGGCCTGTTTTTTAGGAAACCAGCCGTTAATTGCTTTATTGGCTGAGGCGCAAATCGGACCTTCCGCCATGCCGAACAGCACCCGCAAAATAAGCATTGACCAGAATCCGCTGGCAATGGCAGTCAGACCGCAAAATAGCGACCACAAACCGACAGCCAGCCCCATCACCAGGGTGGGGCCGAACCTGTCGGTGGCCAGCCCGCCGAGAAAATTGAACAGGGCATAACCAAAAAAGAAGCTGCCGAAAATCATGCCGAACTGGGCGGCATTAAGCATCAGGTCTTTTTCTATCATCGGCACGGTGAGGGAAAGCGCCACGCGGTCGAGATAGTTGATCATATAGACCAGAAACAGCAGCAGAACGAGGGTCCAGCGCAGATTCTTAAGCATAGTCACTCCGTTGTTATATTTATTGCTGTAGGGGGAGGCGAGGCGGCATTGAGGGTGCCCGTTTTGCCTCCTGGTGCTGCGGTGCTGGTGACTAAATCGCCAGAATAACCTTGCAGCACGCCTGCGGATCGCTTTCAAACAGGGTCATAGCCCGTTCAATTTCAGCTAACGGGATATAGTGGGTTACCAGCTTCTGTGGCTGAATTTTCCCCTCGGCCATCCAGCGAATAACTTGTGGAAAGCGGCGACTGTTTAACCTTGAGGTAAAAATGGAAAGCTCTTTGCTGGTCAGGCTTTGTTGGGTGATAGAACAGGGGGCAGCTGAAAACCCTAGCAGACCGATGCGTCCGGCCGGTGAGGCCAGCGCGGCCGCCTCAGCCAGAATGGCGGGGTGGCAGGCGGCATCAATAATCAGCGTCGGCTGAATGCTACCAAGCTGTTCTGCCAGCGTGATTTCACTATTATTAAGGATTAAGTCTGCGCCGCTATCGCTGGCCATTTGCAGACGTTGATCGATGCGATCGGCAACGATAACCTGTTTCACACCGTATACCCCTTTTAGCACCTGGATGGCGGTCAGTCCCATCGGGCCAGCGCCATACACCAGCGCAATGTCATCGGGCTGGGGCTGGACAAACGCACAGATATTGGCTGCAATGGTAAAGGGTTCAACCAGGCTCGCCACCCGATCGTCAATCTGCTGTGGCAGGCGCCAGGCATTGGCATCGGGCACCACGGCATATTCGCTGAAACCGCCATCACGGTGTACGCCAATTACCTGCAGTTGACTGCAAACGTTTGGTCGGCCGACGGAGCAGGGGTAGCAGTGGCCGCAGCTGACCACCGGATCAACCGCGACACGCATACCGAGTCGGGTTGCATCGACCCTAGCGCCAACTGCGTCAATAATGCCAAAGAATTCATGGCCGATGACCCGCGGGTATCTGGCGAACGGATTATGTCCGTGCCAGATATGGACGTCCGAGCCGCAAATACTGGCGTATTTTATTTTGACTCTCACTTCGCCGGCCGCAGGTTGCGGCAGCGAGCGTTGAACTATCGTAAGCTGTTCTGGCTGTTCAATGACTACGCTTTTCATCATCACTCCTTGCGATTACCAGTTCCATAAAGTGCCGTCTTCCAGCCGGGCAACCGGCAGACATGCCGGTTCATAAGGATATTTCGCCGCCAGTTTTTCATTAAATTCAATCCCCAGTCCTGGCGCATCCCCCGGATGCATATAGCCATTTTCAAACTGCCACTGGGTATTAAAGAGCTCAAGCATCTGTGGTGAATAGCCCATATATTCCTGAACGCCAAAATTGGGCACCCAGAGATCAAAATGCAGCGCCGCGGCATGACAAACCGGCGATAAATCGGAAGGTCCGTGCGAACCGGTTCGCACCTGATAAAGTGCGGCAAAATCGGCAATGCGCCGCATCGCGGTAATGCCGCCGGCATGGGTGATGGTGGTACGGATATAGTCGATTAGCTGTTCTTCAATCAGCTGTTTACAGTCCCAGATACTGTTAAAAACCTCCCCCACCGCAATTGGCGTCACGGTATGCTGGCGGATTAAGCGAAAGCAGGCCTGATTTTCGGCCGGCGTAGGGTCTTCCATCCAGAACAGGCGATAAGGTTCAACGCTTTTGCCAAAACGCGCGGCTTCTATCGGCGTCAGGCGGTGATGCATGTCATGCAGTAAATGTTCGTCAAAACCAAATTTTTCCCGTACGGCGGCAAATAAACGTGGGGTAAAGTCGAGATATTTCTCGCTTGACCAGATTTGTTCTTCCGGCCAGCTGCCCTTGGTTGCCGGTTCATAGGCCAGTCCTTTCCCTTTCGCCATCCCGTAGGTGGTTTTCATGCCGGGGATAGCGCACTGTACGCGGATGGCTTTAAACCCTTGCTCTTTGTGTCTGGCGTAGTCGTCGAGCACTTCGTCAATACTGTGGCCGGTGGTATGACAATAAACCATCACCCCGTTGCGGGACGCCCCGCCGAGCAGCTGATACAGCGGCATACCGGCGGCTTTACCTTTAATATCCCACAGCGCCATGTCTATGGCGGAGATGGCGGTCATGGTTACCGGCCCGCGACGCCAGTAAGCCCCTTTGTAAAAATACTGCCAGATATCTTCAATCTGATGGGCATTACGGCCGATAAGCTGAGGGCAAAGATGCTCTTTCAGGTATGACACCACCGCCAGTTCGCGGCCGTTAAGGGTGGCATCGCCAATCCCGGTAAGCCCCTCGTCGGTGGTGATTTTGAGGGTAACGAAATTACGCCCCGGGCAGGTGACGAACACATCGGCTTTGACAATTTTCATTCTGGCGATTCCATGGCGACAGGAGTAATGACAAAAATGTAGAACTAGTCTTACTACCATACAAGTATTGTGCGGTTGTTATCCGATCGCGATCACAAAGGTTGTCACGGCTCAGTGCCGAAAAATCACAGAAGGTTAAGGGAAGGCAGGCGTCTGGCAACGGTGGCGTTATTGCGCTGACGCCACCTGCAGCGGCTCGCTCAGGCCAGTAACGAACAGTCTGGCGGCAGGCGACAGTAAAGGGCGGCGGGGATTATTTCAATACGAAAATCAGTGCCTGTCAGCGGTTCACCATCCAGATTAAAGGTCATTTCATGGGGGGCATGGATGGTCAGCCACGGCAGCGATGCCCGGGTAATATTCGGGTTATCATCATCATTACCAAACACCGCATTCAGCAGGGTAGGCACCATTTCCTGGGCGGTGACAATACTGAGCGCAAGCAGACCATCGTTGACCAGCGCGTCAGGGCATAAACGCTGCCCCCCGCCGGCCTGACGGCCGTTGCCTACGCCAATCGCCAGCGCTTCCCCCTGCCATTCAAAATCTGCACCGCGGATAGTGCACTGGTCGGCCTTCAGGGTATCCATGCGCATCAGTCCATGAATAAAATAGGAAACGCCGCCCAGCGCAGATTTGAGCCGCTCTGGCGTTTCGCTGGTAATCCGGGTTCCAAAACCGCCGGTGGCCATATTAATAAAGTAGCGGCTGTTGTTCACCTGAGCCAGATCGATCGGCGTGGCTTTGCCGATTAATGCCAGGCGCAGGGCATTTTCCATCTCAGTCGGGATACCGGCGCTGGTGGCAAAATCGTTTGCTGTGCCGAGAGGTAAAATGGCCAGCACCGGGCGTTTATTCGCTGGCAGCGCCACCAGCGCGGTGGCAACTTCATTAATGGTGCCGTCACCACCGCCAGCCACCACGGTACTGGCATCCAGCGCGAAGGCCTCATTGACATAGCGCTGTCCATCGCCGTGTTCCCAGGTCACGCGAACATCAATGATCCAGCCCTGCTTACGTAAGGCCGTCACAGCCTGACGTAAGCTATCATTATTGGCACCTTTACCGTTAAGGATCAGAAGAGTGCGGTTATGCTTTTCCATGTTAATTTCCTGAAAAATATCGCGATATGTGCAAAGTTATAGCATAACCTGGTGCAGGAGGATGGTTGAGGGGCAAAAGAAAAGCCCGTTCGGGGGAGCCGGACGGGCCAATGAGGTGGTTTCTGTGAAACCGGTTTGCTTTTTGATGCTCGTTCTTAGCAGGCTTAATAATAGCCGGATCACGATAGCTGAAATGTGATCGAATTCTAAATAATGTAACAGAGAATTACTCTGCCGCGCTGACAGGCTGGCGTGTTGAGCCTGCGTTGAGATTGCGTAACAGCAGCGCCCAGCGCAGGTCCAGCTCCCCGGCAACCGGCAGCCAGACCCGATAACCATCACCGGGGGCAACCGCCATCGGCTGGTCTTTGCCATCCAGCAAGGTGTCCAGCCTGAATTGTACATTGCCGGCAGGTGTCATCAATTCCAGGCTATCACCCAGCGCAAAACGGTTTTTAACGATAACTTCTGCCAGTCCATCGCGACCTTCGCCGCTGAATTCTCCGACAAACTGCTGTTGATGGGAGAGCGAATAGCCGTGCTGGTAGTTTTGATAGCTGTCATGAGTATGACGACGCAGAAAGCCTTCGGTATAACCACGGTTGGCCAGTCCATCAAGGATACTGAGTAGCGTGCTATCAAAAGGTTTACCGGCGGCGGCGTCATCAATGGCCTGGCGATATACCTGAGCGGTACGTGCGCAGTAAAAGAACGATTTAGTGCGGCCTTCAATTTTCACGGAGGCGACGCCGAGGGCGCTAAGGCGCTGAATATGTTCCACTGCCCGCAGATCACGGGAATTAAGGATATAGGTGCCATGCTCATCTTCAAAGGCTGGCATGGGCTCGTCCGGGCGCTGGCGATCAGCCAGCACAACTAACGCATTGCTCGGGGCTCCAAGTCCCAGCGTTGGTTGCGCCGCGATATTACCGCTATCATCCTGCTGTGCCGGACTGACCTTGTAATCCCAACGGCAGGCATTGGTACAGGTGCCCTGATTAGGGTCACGTTTGTTGATGTAGCCGGACAGCAGGCAGCGGCCGGAATAGGCCATGCAAAGGGCGCCATGTACGAAAACTTCCAGTTCCATTTCCGGCACCTGCAGACGAATTTCTTCAATCTCTTCCAGCGATAATTCACGTGACAGAATGACCCGGCTGAGCCCCATCTGCTGCCAGAAACGTACCGTTGCCCAGTTAACGGCATTCGCCTGTACGGAAAGGTGAATATTCACCTCGGGAAAGGCGTCACGCACCAGCATAATTAATCCGGGATCGGACATAATCAGTGCATCCGGTGCCATAGCGACAACCGGCGTCAGGTCGCGAATAAAGGTTTTCAGTTTGGCATTGTGCGGGGCGATGTTGACTACCACGTAGAATTTTTTCCCGGCGGCATGGGCTTCACTGATGCCGATGGCCAGATTCTGGTGTGTGAATTCGTTATTACGTACCCGCAGGCTGTAACGAGGCTGGCCGGCATACACTGCGTCGGCGCCATAAGCGAAGGCATAACGCATGTTTTTCAGTGAGCCCGCCGGTGAGAGCAGTTCCGGTTTGGTCATAATAGTCCGTCTGATGTCAGGTCAGATCCCCGTATGGGGAAGGACCGGAAAGTCTAGGGGCAGACGGCAGGCGCATCTTTGCTGCAGATCAATGTTGTTCAGATCATCCGGCAGATATCTGCTTCCCAGCGATAGCCTATGCCATAGACTGCGCGAATAAATGACTGGCCGGCATCCAGCGATTCCAGCTTACGCCGCAAATTCTTAATATGACTGTCGATGGTACGATCGGTGACCACCCGGTAATCGTCATATAAATGATTCAGCAGCTGTTCCCGGCTAAACACTTTGCCCGGCTGCTGTGACAGGGTTTTTAGCAGACGAAACTCTGCCGGCGTTAGATCGAGGGGCTGGCTGTCCCAGCTGGCGAGAAAACGGCTCTCATCTACCACCAGCGGCGACTGCTTTTGCGCTTCCGGCATGGCGCGATGAACCCGCTTTAAGATGGTTTTCACCCGCGCCACCGCTTCCCGCGGGCTGAACGGTTTACAGATATAGTCATCGGCGCCGATTTCCAGACCGAGCAGGCGATCGATTTCTTCCGTTTTAGCGGTAACCATGATGATCGGCAGGTCGGAAAACCGGCGAATTTCCCGGCACAGCGTCAGGCCATCGGTGCCGGGTAGCATCAGGTCGAGCATCAGCAGATCCGGCGGCGTTGTATGAATAAAATCCAGCACCTGGTCGCCGCGCAGCAGGTGGTGACTGCGGTAACTGGCTGCTTGCAGGTAATCTACCAGCAGCTGGCCAAGCTTAGGTTCATCCTCCACCACCAGAACCAGCGGTGCTTGTTGTTGTTCACTCATCCTCAGCTTTCCTGTCTCGATGGTCAGGCCCGTTAATAATGTTAGCCAGGAAAGTGTACCTCAATCCGCAGACCACCTAAATCTGAGTGCGCGGCGCTGATTTTTCCGTCATGGGCCTCGACGATGTTCTGACAAATAGCCAGACCAAGGCCGGAACCGCCGCTGGCGCGACTGCGCGATGCTTCGCTGCGAAAGAAGCGTTGAAAAATCTGTTGCAGGTGCGGGTCGCTGACGCCGGGGGGCGTATCGTCAAAACTGAGCAACCAGCCGCTGGCTGCCGGACTTAGCCTGATACGCAGCTGACCGCCGGCATCACTGTAACGCAGGCTGTTTTCCAGCAGGTTGGTCAATAACTGGAAAAGCCGATCCGGGTCGCCAAACAGAGGGGCCGATGCAGGCAAATACATCTCCAGCCGGATCTGCTGGCTGCTGAACCTGTCACGAAATGCACCGGTGGTCATTTCCAGCAGGGCGACAAGGTCGATATTTTTTTTGCGATAGGCCAGCGCACCTTCATCAGACAGCGAAAGCTGATGCAGATCCTCCACCAGCTTGGTCAGGGTGGCTACTTCGCTTTGCAGAGAGAGGATGGACGCCGGCGTGAGTTTACGCACGCCATCCTGTAAGGCTTCAAGCTCACCACGCAGGATAGCCAGCGGGGTACGCAGTTCATGAGAAATGTCCGCCATAAATGCGCGGCGCATATGCTCATTTTTTTCCAGGGTGCCCGCCAGCCGGTTGAAATCCTGTGCCAGCCGCCCCAGCTCATCCTGGCTGCTGACGGTCACCCGACTGGCAAAGTTGCCGGCAGAGAGCTGATGGGTGCCTTGCACCAGTCGTTTCACCGGCGCCAGCAGACCGCGTGATAATAGCCAGGTGACCAGCGCCGCCAGCAGGGTTGCCAGCGCAACGATTATCCAGCTGGTGTGGCGCTGTTGCAGATCGAAATTGATATCTGCGCTGCGTGTCAGACGCTCCACCGGGGTACTGACGACCCAGCCTGCCACCTCGCCGTTTTCGGTTTTAATCGCGTGGCGCGGGCCGTCTGTCGGCGGGGCTGAATGCGGGCCGACGATAACATTATGCTGCGGGTCCAGCACCCAGAACATGGTGCGCCAGCCGTGTGGCGGAAAGGGATTATTGGCATCCGGATTCTGTTCGAATGAGCGCAACATACGAAATACCAGCCGATCATCTTTGCGCAGAAAGGCCCAGTTATTGTTGTGCTGCTGATATTGCTCCGCCAGCGCGTCGCTTAACAGGCTAATGCGTTGTTCATTTCCGCGTTTAATATAATCGATAAACCCCTGTTCGAAGCTGAGGCGCACCACCCAGTGCATCAGGAACAGAATCAGCATGCAGGTGGAAAAAATGGCGATAAAAAGCTTGGCGCTGATACCGAGGCGCAATTTTTTCAGCATTATTTCCCCCTTTTATGCTGGACCAGCACCGTGTTTTTACTGACATTTTTAGGCACGCGAAGAAATATCAATGCCGGCAGGGCAATGATCAACGCAATGCAAAACCAGCTTTTGATAAAGGCCAGATGGATATCTGCCGGGCCGGCCAGGGTCTGATGAGCGAACGCCCCGAGAATGATGCCGGCAATGGTCACGCCTATGCTCATGGTCAGCTGTTGAGACATGGACATCATGCTGTTACCGCTGCTGGCCAGTTGTTCCGGTAATTCTTTTAGCGTCAGGGTGTTCATAGCGGAAAAACGCACCCCGTTAATCATCCCCTGTAAAAACAGCACCGGTGGCAGCAGCCATGGCAGATGCAGCAGGGCACTGACGGGAAACATCAACACAACCAGCGCCAGTGCTAGGGTACTGCCGGTCAGGGTATTACGGTAGCCAAAATAATTAACCAGTTGCACAACCAGCCGCTTTATACTCATGTTGCCAAGCACCATTGGGATCATCATCAGACCGGCATGAAATGGCGTGAAGCCCATAGCAATTTGCAGAAATAGCGGTGCCATAAATGGCAACATTGCGCTACCAATACGGCCGCTAAAGCTGCCCGCCAGCCCGATTGAAAAAATCGGCTGTTTAAATAATTTCAGACTGAACAACGCATTATCATTGCCTCGTGCGTGCCATAAATAGAGCAGAACGGCGCTTACTCCGACCATAACCTGCACACTGACCCACAGGCTGTTGACGGCGGCTTGTTGGTGAGCGTCCAGTGCCAGCGTCAGGGTAGCCATGGCGAGAGCTAAAAGGAAAAAACCTTTAAAATCAAAACGTCCTGGCGGCAGGGAAATATTCGGCAGTAACCATAACGTGGCGACTGCGCCAATCAGGCCTACCGGCAGGTTAATTAAAAATATCCAGTGCCAGCTGGCATATTCAACCAGCAGACCGCCCAGCGCCGGTCCCAGTAACGGGCCAATCTGGCCCGGCAGGGTTACCAGCGTCATGGCTGACATGTACTGTTCACGTGGTACCAGCTTCATCACCGTCAGCCGGCCTACCGGCACCATCATTGCGCCGCCAATCCCCTGAATCACCCGGGCTAGCAATAACTGGTGTAGCGTGGTTGCGGCAGCACAAAACAGTGAACCGACGCTGAACAGGACAATCGCGCTGAAAAAAACGTTACGGACACCGAAGCGATCGGCCAGCCAGCCGCTAAGCGGCAGGGTTACTGCAACCGTCAGCACATAGGCGACAATCACTGAATGCATGTGCAGCGGATTTTGTTGCAGACTATGGGCCATGGCCGGCAGCGCAGTATTCACAATGGTGGTGTCCAGGGTTTGCATAAAAAACCCGATGGTGACGATCCACAATTGCCAGCGCAGGCGGGGTGATGAGACGGCCTGTGTCGCTGACCGATCCGGTTTATCCATTGCGCATCCTCACTTCAGTACCGGGATGTCAGCTTTGCGCCGCCGGCGCCGTAGCTTATCCATATAAAGGTAAACCACCGGCGTGGTGTATAGCGTCAGCAGCTGGCTCATCACCAGTCCCCCGACAATGGTGATGCCAAGAGGCTGGCGCAACTCGGCACCATCGCCGTGACTTAGCGCCAGCGGCAGAGCGCCAAACAGGGCGGCCAGGGTGGTCATCAGGATGGGACGAAAACGCATCAGGCTGGCCTGAAAAATAGCATCACGGGCGCTGAGCTGCCCTGAGCGCTGGGCGACGAGGGCAAAATCAACCATCATAATGGCGTTCTTTTTGACAATGCCTATCAGCAATAAAATACCAATTAAGGCGATAAGGCTGAACGGGGTAGCAAACAGGATTAGCGCCAGCAGGGCGCCAACCCCGGCCGACGGCAGGGTTGAAAGAATGGTCAGAGGATGGACGTAACTTTCATAAAGTATTCCCAGCACGATATAGACGCTGGCGATGGCGGCAAACATCAGTAACAGCTGGTTACCCTGCGACTGTTCATAGGCTTGTGCAGTGCCGGCAAAGGAGCCACGGATGCTGGCCGGGACGCCGAGCGCAGTCATGGTCCGTTCGATGGCAGCAGAGGCCGCCGACAGCGTACCGCCTTCCGGCAGATTGAAGGAGAGGGTGGTGGCGGCGGAAAGCCCTTCATGATCCACTGATAACGGCGCATTAGCCGGCTGCCAGCGCGAAAAGGCGGAAAGCGGGATCGCTTTGCCTTGATTGTTAATGACAAACATCTGAGTCAGTGCGCTGACATCCCTGGTATAACGCGGCGCCACCTCCAGCACCACTTTATACTGGTTGACCGGCTGATAGATGGTGGAAATTTGTCGCTGACCAAAGGCGTTGTTCAGTAAGGCGTTGGTTTGTTCGGTGCTGATACCCAGCCGTGCCATGGCGTCACGGTCATAGATTAGCGCCAGTTCCGCGCCTTTATCCTGCTGATCAGAATTGACATCAGCCAGTTGCGGTAACTGTGAAAATGCCTGGCGTATTTTCGGTCCCCAGTGGCGCAGGTCCGTCAGGTTATCCGAAAGCAGGGTGTACTGATAGCCGGCGTTAGATTCACGGCCACCCAGGTGAAGATCCTGCTCGGCCATCAGGTAGAGGTTGGCACCAGGTTCCCTGGCCAGTTTCTGTCGCAGTCGGCTGATAACCGCCTGCGCACTGTCATGACGTACGGCCAGCGGTTTCAGGGCAACAAACATTAAGCCGCTGTTACTGCGCGACCCGCCGGTAAAGCCGACCACGCTATTCACCGCCGGATCGGCGCGGACAATGGTCATAAAATTTTCCAGCTTACTGCGCATAGCCTGAAAGGAGATACTCTGATCGGCCTGAATAAATCCCAGCAGGCGACCGGTATCCTGCTCCGGCATAAAGGTTTTTGGCACCACAATATAAAGCCAGATAGTCAGGCCAATAGTGGTGACAAACAGGGCCAGTATCCAGCGGGCATGATTAAGCACCCAGTTAAGTGAGCGTGCATAGCCCTGTTGCAGGCGGTGAGTCAGCCGGCCAAAGCCGCGGATACGTCGCTGACTGCGTGCCTGCTGCGGACGCAGCAATCTGGCGCACAGCATCGGGGTCAGGGTGACGGAAAGCAACATTGAGATGGCAATAGCCACCGACAGCGTAACGGCAAACTCGGTGAAGAAACGCCCGATCAGATCGCCAATCAGCACCAGCGGCAAAAATACCGCAATCAGCGACAGGCTCATTGACAGTACGGTAAAGCCAACTTCGCGAGTGCCCTGTAGTGCCGCCTGTAGCGGTTTTAATCCGGCTTCAATATGGCGGGAGATATTCTCCAGCACCACGATAACATCATCCACCACAAAACCGGTGGCGATTGTCAGGGCCATCAGTGACAGATTATTGAGGCTAAATCCGCACAGGTACATGGCAGCAAAGGTGCCAATCAGTGATACCGGCACTGCCACCGCCGGTATCAGCGTTGCCCGCCCGTTGCGCAAAAAACTAAACACCACCAGTACCACCAGCGCAACGGCGATCGCCAGCGATCGTTCCACCTCGTGCAGTGACGCCCGGATAGTGGGGGAGCGATCCTGTGCCAGACCAAGATGAATGGCCGCCGGAAGACTGTCGCGCACCGCCGGTAAGGCGGCGCGAATACGGTCGACGGTTTCAATCACATTGGCGTCGGGGGCTTTACGGATCAGCATTAATACCGCCGGTTTCGCATCTGCCATGCCGGCGTTGCGTACATCCTGTACTGAATCGGTGACGCGGGCGACATCCTGCAGGCGGACCGCCGCCCCCTGATGATAATGCACAATCAGCGGCATATAATCTTCCGCTTTTATCAGCGCATCATTGGTTTTTAACTGCCAGCGTTGATTGTTGTCTTCAATGGCGCCCTGAGGACGACGCTGATTGGCGTTGCTGATGGCTTCCCGCACCGCATCCAGCGAAACGCCCTGGTTAAATAATGCTTGTGGATTCAGATCCACTCTTACTGCCGGCAGTGAGCTGCCGCCAACGGTTACGTCACCGACGCCTTGCACCTGCAACAGCTTTTGCGCCACCTGAGTGGAGGCAAAATCGTAAAGCTGGCCGGTATTATAGGTTTCCGAGGTTAACGTCATTATCATGACGGGGGCATCGGAAGGATTAACTTTACGGTAGGTCGGACGATTAGGCATGCCGCTGGGTAGCAAGCTTTGTGCTGCGTTCAGTGCAGCCTGTACGTCACGGGCGGCACCGTTAATATCACGGTCAAAGTCGAAAACCAGAATCACCCGGGTACTGCCCAGTGAGCTGGTGGATGTCATTTCGCTGACGCCGGCAATGCGGCCCAGCGCCCGTTCCAGCGGGGTGGCAACCGATGAGGCCATGGTTTCCGGTGCGGCACCGGGCAGGTTTGCGCTGACCACAATTACCGGAAAATCAACCTGTGGTAACGGCGCTACCGGCAACAAACGAAAACCGAGCAGACCGGCCATCACAATGGCCAGGGTCAGCAACAGCGTGGCCACCGGCCGATGGATAAACAGCGCAAAAAACGGCATCAGGCCTCCTGCTGTGGCGACTGACGGCGGCGGCCGTTTGCCAGACGGTCAAACAGCAGATAGATCACCGGGGTGGTAAACAGGGTCAGAATCTGGCTGACAATCAGGCCTCCGACCATGGCAATCCCCAGCGGCCGGCGCAGTTCTGCACCGATTCCCGTCGCCAGCATCAGCGGCAGGGCGCCGAGCAGCGCCGCCAGCGTGGTCATCAGAATGGGGCGAAAACGCAGCAGGCAGGCCTGGTAGATCGCTTCACGTGCCGTCATGGCCTGTTCACGTTCCGCCGCCAGGGCGAAATCGATCATCATAATGGCGTTTTTCTTAACGATACCAATCAGCAAAATAATGCCGATAATGGCAATAACATCGAGCTCACTGCCACTGATTAACAGCGCCAGCAGCGCGCCAACGCCGGCCGTTGGCAGGGTGGACAGAATAGTGATCGGATGAATGAAGCTTTCATACAAAATCCCCAGCACGATATACATAGCCACTATTGCGGCGATCACCAGCCAGACCGTGCTGGATAATGCACTTTCAAAGGCCAGCGTGCTGCCCTGAAAGCGGGTCATGATTTCTGCCGGCATTGCCAGTGACTGTTCGGCATTGCTGATGGCGGCTACCGCGTCGCCCAGAGAATAGCCGGCGGCGACATTAAATGACAATGTGGTTGCCGGAAACTGGTCGAGATGGTTAATGGTCAGGGCACCATGGCGCTGATCGATGCTGGCGATAGCACTGAGCGGTACGATGCTACCGTCACTGCTTTTCAGCCGCACATTGCCCAGCGCAGACAGGCCTGGTGTGCTGCCGGTATCCTGTTCCAGTACCACACGATACTGGTTGGCCTGGGTATAGATAGTTGAAATCAGCCGCTGACCGAACGCGTCATACAGGGCATTATCTACCGCGGCCATGGTGATGCCGAGGCGGCTGGCGTTATCACGGTCTACCCGGATATACGCTTCCAGACCCTTATCCTGCCAGTCGCTACTGATATCTTTCAGTTGGGGAAGCTGATGCAGTTTTTCTAGCAGCGGCGGTACCCAGCGGCTCAGTGACGTCAGTGAACCTGCCTGTAACGTGAACTGATACTGAGTACGGCTTAGCTGGGTATCAATCGTCAGATCCTGTACTGGCTGCAGATAGAGCGTCATGCCCGGCAGGCGGGAAACCTGATGCTGCAAGCGGGTGATCACCGTCTGCATGCTGTCATGGCGCTGACTCAGCGGGCGCAGGTTTATCTGCAGGCGGCCACTGTTAAGCGCAGGGTTCACGCCGTCGACGCCGCCAAAGGCGGCAACACTCTGTACTGCCGGATCTTTCATGACGATGGAGGCCACTTCCTGCTGACGCTGAGCCATTTTTTGCCATGAGATATCCTGGGGGGCCTGTAATGTACCCTGAATAATGCCGTTATCCTGCAGCGGGAAGAAACCTTTCGGAATAAATATCCACAGCACAATACTCAGCAGTAAGGTGCTGAGCGCGACGCCAAGCGTCAGCCATGGATGGTTGAGTACCCGTACCAGCAGGCGGCCATAGCCGGCAATTACCCGGCTAAAAAAGGCCTCGCTGGCGCGGGAAAAACGGTTCTGATGGCGCAACGATTCGGCACGTAACAGCCGCGCGCACATCATCGGTGTCAGGGTCAGCGAGATCGCCGCTGAGATGAGAATAGCCACGGCAAGGGTAATGGCGAATTCACGAAACAGGCGGCCGACAATATCGCCCATAAATAGCAGCGGGATGAGCACCGCAATCAGTGAGAATGTCAGTGAAATAATGGTGAAGCCAATTTCCCCGGCACCCTTCAGGGTTGCATTGAGCGGACTGTCACCTCTTTCGATATAGCGCGAAATATTTTCAATGACCACGATGGCATCATCGACGACAAATCCGGTGGCAATAGTCAGGGCCATCAGCGTCAGGTTATTGACCGAAAATCCGAGAAAATACATTGCGGCAAAGGTGCCGATCAGCGACAGCGGTACTGCTACCGCCGGGATAATTGTCGCAGCAAGATTGCGTAAAAACAGATAGATAATCATGACCACCAGCGCCACCGCCAGCAGTAATTCAAACTGGGTATCGCTGACGGAGGCACGGATATTCCGGGTGCGATCGGTCAGTACATTTACTTCAACCGATTTAGGCAGCGAGGCGGTGAGGGCAGGCAGCATGCGCTGGATGCTGTCGGCGGTTTCAATGATATTGGCACCCGGCTGGCGCTGGATATTCAGTATAATGGCCGGTTGCCGGTTAGCCCAGGCACCGAGCCACAGATTTTCGGCGTCCTGTTCAATCGTGGCAACGTCACCCAGCCGTACCGGCGCGCCATTATGCCAGGCAATCACCAGACGGCGATAATCATCCGCTGAGGTCATTTGATCGTTGGCGGAAAGGGTAACGGCACGGGTCGGACCGTCGAGGCTGCCTTTGGCAGAATTAACGTTGGCATTGCTGATAGCGGTACGCAGGGTGTCGCTATCCAGTCCGAGGGCGGCAATTGCCGGGGCGTTCATCTTTACTCGCACCGCCGGGCGCTGGCCGCCGCCGAGGGTGACCAGACCAACGCCGGCCACCTGGGATATTTTCTGTGCGACCCGGGTTTCAACCATGTCCTGAACCTGAGTCAGCGGCATACTGCTGCTGGTAACCGCCAGCGTCATAATAGGCGGATCGGCCGGGTTAACTTTGCTGTAAACCGGGGGGTTGGGCAGATCGTTGGGCAACAGACTGGTGGCGGCGTTAATGGCCGCCTGAACTTCCTGTTCGGCGACGTCAAGCGGCAGCGTGAGCTCGAACTGTAAGGTAATGACGGAAGCGCCGCCGGCGCTCTGGGAGGCCATTTGCTTGAGTCCCGACATCTGACCGAACTGACGTTCCAGGGGCGCGGTGACCGACGAGGTCATCACATCCGGACTGGCGCCGGGATAGAATGTGGAAACCTGAATAGTGGGATAATCCACCTGAGGCAAGGCTGAAACCGGCAGCATACGGTAACCGATAAATCCTGCCAGCAGAATGGCAATCATCAGCAGGGTGGTGGCAACCGGCCGCAGAATAAACAGGCGTGAAGGTCCGCCGCCGTGAGCAGGAGAAGTAACCTGCATCAGTCACTCTCTCCTTTTACTGGCAGGCGTTTCGCCGCATTGTCTCCGGCGGTTTGTGCGGCAACCACCTCGACGCCGCTGCCATCCGTCAGGCGATCGACACCGTCGGTGACCACCCGATCCCCGGCATTGAGCCCGGCGCTGATCACGACAATGCGACTGTCCTGAATACCGGTGGTAACCTGTTTTTTACTGACTTTATTGTCGCTGTTTATTACCCAGACAAAATGGCCTTCATTGCCCATTTGCAACGCGCTGGTGGGGATCACCAGCGCATTCTGTAAGGTATTTATTTTCAGGCGGGCGTTGACAAACTGGTTGGGAAACAGGGCATCGTTGTCGTTGGTAAAGCGCGCCTTCAGCTTAAGGGTGCCGGTAGTAGTATCGATTTGATTATCCATGCTCAGCAGGCTGCCGCTGGCGAGCAGCGTCTGATTACCGCGATCCCAGGCTTCAACACTCAGCACGTTACCGGCTTTTCGGGCGGCGACAATATCACTGATATCGTTTTCAGGTACGCTGAATACGACATCAACCGGGTGCGTCTGGGTGATGACCACAATACCGTTGCTGTCCGCACTGGAAATGTAGTTGCCGACATCCACCTGACGCAGGCCGACGCGTCCGGCGATCGGGGCGCTAATACGGCTGTAATCCAGATTGAGCTGGGCGCTGGCGACGCTGCCCTGATCTGCCGTGATGCTGCCGAGCGTTTCAGCGACCAGCGCGCGTTTCGTGTCGACATCCTGGGCGGCAACCAGATGGGTTTTAGCCAGTTGCTGATAACGTGACAGATCGCGTCTGGCGTTAGCCAGGGTTGCCTGATCCTTTGCCAGCTGCCCCCTGGCCTGCATTAGGGCAACCTGGAACGGCCGCGGATCAATTTCTGCCAGCAGCTGGCCGGCCTGGACATATTCACCTTCATGGAAATGTATCGCCTGCAGATACCCTTCAACCCGACTGCGCACCGTTACGGTGCCGGCCGCGTTGACGGTGCCCAGGCCGCTGATATAGCGTGGTACACTCTGCTGCTGTACGCTGGCCGCCTGAACCGGCGGCAGACTGGCCATGGCGCCACGACGGCCACCTTTATTTTTGCTTTTATTGGTTGGGGCGTCAGCAGGTTGTTTATCGCCTGAATGAAGGTGCATCCAGCCGTAAAGTCCACCGAAAATCAGAACGACAATAAGGATCAGAAGTCCGGTTTTTGTCGAGCGACGTAAGCCGTTCATGGTAATCATTTCTCTCCTGAGAGTCATAATAAATCCGGAGATGCTGCTGATCAGGCCATATCCCTGGTGAGTGTAAACTGCGCAACGCGCCAAAAAATGAAGGAATTAAGGATAACGATTAGATTACTGTAAGTCTTGCACTGCAACCTCAATAGGCATGTGCTTTCCTGCAAAACGACAATAAAAAGTGTAGCTATGCTAAGCGATGGCAAAATCGTAATCACAGGAGGGTAATAATGAGTAAGCTAACACAGCGTCAGTTAGGCAGGAGTCATATCAGCGTGCCGCCGTTAACCTTTGGCGGCAATGTCTTTGGCTGGACAGTCGACCAGAACAACGCTTTTAGCCTGCTGGACGCACTGGTGGACCGGGGGCTGAATTTTATTGATACGGCAGACTGTTATTCACGCTGGGCCGAGGGTAATCAGGGCGGTGAATCAGAAACGATTATTGGGAACTGGTTAAAAAAGACCGCTAATCGCGACAAAATTATTCTGGCGACCAAGGTGGGGATGGACATGGGAGAAGGTCGTAGCGGACTGAGCGGTAAATATATCCGTCAGGCGATCGACGCATCGCTACGCCGCTTGCAAACCGACTACGTTGACCTTTATCAGGCTCACTGTGATGACCCGCATACCCCGTTACTGGAAACGCTGGAAACCTTCGATGCGCTGATTGCCGAAGGAAAAGTCCGCATTATCGGTGCTTCAAATTATACGGCTGAACGCCTGACGCAGGCGCTGAAAATCAGTGAGAACCAGGGGCTGGCGCGTTATGAAACGCTGCAACCGGAATACAATCTTTACGATCGCAGTCGCTATGAAGGTGAGCTGGAAGCAGTGGCAAAAAATAACGGGCTGGCAGTGATTAATTATTATTCGTTGGCCAGCGGCTTTCTGAGCGGCAAGTATCGCCACGCTGAGGATGCCGCTAAAAGCAAACGAGGTCAGGGCGTGGTGGAAAAATATCTTAATCCGCGTGGACTGCGTATTCTTGCTGCGCTTGATGCGGTGGCGCAAGCGCATAATGCCTCACCAACGCAGGTTGCGCTGGCCTGGCAAATTGCCAGACCGGGGATCACCGCACCGATTGTGAGCGCCACCTCCGTTAGTCAGCTCGATGAGCTGGTAAAAGCCACCCGCCTGACACTCAGCGACCAGCAGATTGCCTTGCTGGCGCAGGCCAGCGCCGGGTGACTGGCAGGTGACGCTGACCTCAGGGGCTATCAGCCGGCTGGCTTAGCGAATAGCAGATGTGCCCAGCGTGCCAGTCCGGCAGTCACAGAGGTGAAATCGTCCCCGTTAACCAGCGGTGTCTGTGGTAAGAGCTGAGACACCGCAGTACGTAACAGCGGTGAACGGGCGCTTCCGCCGGTGAGATAGACCACGTCGGGCGGCGTTTTGCTGCAGGCCAGTGCCAGCGTAATCTGCTCACGTATTCGTGCCAGTGGCAGTGCGATAGCCTGTTCCAGCTGCTGTTGTGTTATTAATGTGCTGAGTTGCGGAGCGATAAACGCCAGACTGGCGTGAGTTGCCGCCTGTTGCGACAGGGCCATTTTGCTCTCTTCAGCAACCTGTACCAGGCGATGGCTCAGGCGCTGCTGCCACACTGTTAGCAGATATTGCACTTTCTCTGCATGCCGGGCATCACGAATTAATGTTTGCAAAAACCGCCGATTATGCGCGGCATAAAAATCGTTTTGCGCCGGGACATCGTTAATGGCCACCGCATTCCACCATGGTAAAGCGGGCAGGGCACTGCCTGTGCGGGTGTGGCCACCGGCGCCCAGTAATGGCATCAGTTGTTTGAATGCCAGCATAATATCGAGGTCGTTTCCACCAACGCGACAGCCGCTATGGCCCAGCAGGCTGGCGCTGCGATCGGTTTTTTGTCGCCAGCCAGGCCCCATCAGTAAAAGCGAACAGTCGGTGGTACCGCCGCCGATATCAACCACCAGCACGCGTTTTTCCTCGCGCAGTGTGGCTTCATAATCCAGCCCCGCAGCCACCGGTTCGAACTGGAACGCCAGCTGGCGAAAGCCCGCACGGTGTGCCGCGCGCTGCAGTATCCCCAGCGCCTGCTGATTGGCTTGTTCACCCCCCAGCCCCTGAAAGTTAACCGGGCGGCCAATCACGGCGCCATCAATGGTGGTTTGTAATGCGGTTTCGGCCTGCTGGCGGATGTGTAGCATCATGGCGCAGACCAGATCTTCAAACAAAGCGATTTGCGCCGGTTGCAGTCCGCTGGCGCCAAGAAACGATTTGGGGGATTTTATGAACCAGCTTTCATCGGGATCGCGCGTATAGTGCGCCAGCGCGGCCAGGCCAAACTGAATACTGTTTGCCGCGACGTCAATGTCTTCTGCACGATTGTTGTTTAATGCGCGGCGCAGCAGCGCGGCGCTCTCTTTTTCCACAGCCGGCACCTGATGGTGGCGATACAGCCATTCGCTGACTGCATCACGCGCCGGCGCGCAGAGCATTGACGGCAGCAGCGGCGCGTGGTTTTCCAGCGGCAGCAGGCGCGGGCCGGCGTTTTCCATCACCGCCACTGAACAGTTAGCCGTACCATAGTCGAAGCCAATAAACATCCGCGCGTCCGTTGATAAACCACAGGGGGCTGGAGGGTAGCCTGGCGGGGCGTTAAGCGCAAGCCAGCAGCCCGCTCGGGTTTATGCTGCTGGAAAACATAAGGTGCTATCAGACCGGGAGGTTAGTTCCCTTGTCGCAGCAAGCGTTCCCGTGTCCAGGGATGTTCAATTCCGGCAATGTGTAGCGAAAGCTGGGTCAGAAACTGTTGCGTCGTGGCGATACGCCCGTGGCCGATGAGAATCAGGGGGATTGCCAGTGCGGCGCCCAGCTGGCGTAGCGAAAAGCCGTCAAGACGGGTATGGCGCTGGACGATGAGAAATCTGCTGCTCAGGGCGTAACCCAGCGCCAGTCCGGCGATAACTTCACTCGGGGAGTGATAATGCAGCACCAGCCGTGATACGCCGACCGCCAGCGGGATGAGATAGCCGATGCTAATCATAGCGCCGCGCCAGCGCTGGCGGGCGATGGGGTGACTCAGCAACCAGAACATGACCGGCCACAGGGTGGCTGACATGGTGCTGTGCCCGCTAAACCCGGTAAAATTAAACTGTGCACTGCCGATGCCAAAGCCGAGAAAAGCAATTTTTGACAGGCTGACAATCAACCCTGCCAGCCCGAATGTGATCAGCCAGTCCCAGGCGGTATAGCTGTTGCTGCTTTTAAACCAGATCATCAGAGCCAGAATCATGGCCGTCGGGAGCAGCAACATGCTGTCGCCAAAATAGGTCAGGGTTTTCCAGGACACATCACTTCCTTCTTCTTTTGCTAGCGTAGCCGACCGCACCGTGAGGCGGATAAGACGACTGTCGGATAAAACTGTGCGCTCAATCACATAACCAAAGTTTATGACTTTCATCCTGCCAGGGCTAACAGCGTAATCTGAAAAGCGTAATACCGCATTTTATCTGGCGCAGAAAGGGGGAAATCCCTATAATTGTCGCCGTTGGCTATCGGGCCATCTCTCCCATTCTCACCGTTTAGAAATCAGGTCGTTAATTGTATGACTGACAAGTCTCACCAATGCGTTATTGTAGGTATTGCTGGCGCATCCGCTTCCGGTAAAAGTCTTATTGCCAGTACGCTCTATCGCGAAGTGCGCGACAAAGTGGGAGATGAGCATATCGGCGTTATTCCCGAAGATGCTTACTATAAAGATCAAAGCCATCTGAGTATGGAAGAGCGTATTAAAACCAACTATGACCATCCCAGCGCGATGGATCATGATTTGCTGCTCAGACATTTACAAATGCTGAAGGCCGGTCAGGCGATAGATCTCCCGGTGTACAGTTATGTTGAGCATACCCGTACCGGTGAAATAGTGCGGCACCAGCCGAAAAAGGTGATTATTCTGGAAGGTATTCTGCTACTGACCGATGCGCGGCTGCGTCAGGAGATGAATTTTTCGATCTTTGTTGATACGCCGCTGGATATCTGCCTGATGCGGCGGATGAAACGCGATGTAAACGAGCGTGGACGCTCGATGGATTCGGTAATGTCGCAGTATCAGAAAACCGTCCGTCCGATGTTTTTGCAGTTTATTGAGCCATCAAAGCAATATGCCGATATTATCGTGCCGCGCGGCGGAAAAAATCGCATTGCTATCGATATTCTGAAGGCCAAAATCAATCAGTTTTTTGAACAGGATTAACCGGAATGCGGTCATCGCATCCTCAGACAAAGTCCGGAGTTGTTAAATGAGACTATGCGATCGTGATATTGAAGCCTGGCTGGATAATGGCAAACTGACAATCACGCCGCGTCCGCCGGTCGAGCGAATCAATGGCGCGACGGTGGATGTGCGTCTCGGTAATCGTTTTCGCACTTTCAGCGGACACACTGCTGCCTATATCGATCTGAGTGGCCCAAAGGATGAAGTCAGCGCCGCGCTTGATCGGGTGATGAGTGAAGAGATCGTACTGGCGGAAAACGAGGCGTTTTATCTTCATCCCGGCGAACTGGCGCTGGCGGTGACCTATGAATCGGTGACCTTGCCAGACGATCTGGTGGGCTGGCTTGACGGACGTTCTTCCCTGGCGCGCCTCGGTCTGATGGTGCACGTGACGGCGCACCGAATCGATCCGGGCTGGCAGGGGCGCATTGTGCTTGAGTTCTATAATTCAGGTAAGCTGCCTCTGGCACTGCGGCCCGGTATGCTGATTGGCGCGCTGAGCTTTGAGCCGCTTTCAGGTCCTGCGGCAAGGCCTTATAATCGTCGGCAGGACGCCAAATACCGCGACCAGCAGGGCGCAGTAGCAAGCAGAATTGATAAAGACTAACGCCTTTAAGAGGACGGCATGAGACGATTGATCACCACACTTGCCATTCTGGTGGTGGTGTTGGCCGCCGGGATGACCGCGCTGGTATTGCTGGTAAATCCTAACGACTTTCGTGGTTATATGGCGCGCAAGGTCGAAGAGCGTAGCGGCTATAAACTCACTATTGACGGTGATCTGCGCTGGCATGTCTGGCCACAGCTTAGCATTCTTTCCGGCCGGATGACGCTGGCAGCGCCTGGCGCGGCGCTACCGGTGGTCACGGCCGAAAACATGCGTCTTGATGTGCACTTACTGCCGCTGCTTTCTCACCAGCTGTCGGTTAAACAGGTTATGCTGAAAGGGGCGGTTTTGCGCCTGACGGCTGACAGCCAGAAACAGCGGCCGCAAGGGGCTCCGGCTGGACCTGGCGATCATAATGACGTGGTCGATTTCGATGACGACTGGTCCTATGATATTGCTAATCTGCAGCTGAGCGATAGCCTGGTTATCTGGCAACAGCCTGATGGTAATGAGTTAAATCTGCGTGGCGTCAATCTTTCGATGTCACAGGGATCGTCGCGTCAGGTGCATTTTGAACTCAGCAGCCAGCTCAGCCGCAATCTGCGTACGCTGCAATTTTCGCTGAACGGCGATATGGACGTCAGTCAGTATCCTGCGCGACTGTGGGCCAACCTCAGTGAAGCGCAGTATCAGCTTAATGGCCCTGATTTACCCGGCGATGGGGTTAAGGGGCAGGCGTCATTTCAGGCCGGCTGGCAGCGTGACGGTGAGCGCTTCAGCCTGAAAAATATTATGCTGAGCGCCAATGACAGCCAGATTGACGGTAGCGTCAGCGGCAGTCTGGCGGATTTCCCGCAGATTAATGCCACCCTGCATGCCACTAATCTGAATCTGGATACGCTGATGGGCGTGGCCGCGACGCCGCCAGGGCAGAATAAGGCCGCGCTAAGTCGTGGCCGGCCGCCGGTTATCGCCCAGCCCGCTATTTACCACAACGCTAACTCGCCGCTGAATAAGGTGGATGGCACGCTGGCCATCACCATGGATAATTTCCAGTGGCGGGGCCTGACATTTAATGAGGTCAAGCTTGCCGCGGTCAATCAAAAAGGGTTGCTGACGCTTGCGCACTTTTCCGGGAAAAACGCCGATGGCGCTTTTTCACTGCCGGCCACAATTAATATGCGTGGTCAGGACACCCTGGTCAGTATGCAGCCTGATATTCAGGGGCTGGACGTGGCTGCGTTGCTTAATGCTTTTCATTTGCCGGTGGTACTGAGTGGTAAACTGAATGTCCAGGGAGAACTTTCCGGTAAAGGATTGAGCCTGCAATCTGCCAGCCAGAACTGGCAGGGAAGTGCCAGTCTGCTACTGAAAGACGCTGAATTTTCCGGGCTGAATTTCGCCCGTATGATCCAGCAGGCGGCGCGCCGCAGCGACCCGGGGCTTCAGAGCAGTGAGCAGGAGGGGGCTGCCCGTTTAGACCAGCTGGCTGCCGACGCCACCCTGCATAACGGGGTGATTAGCCTGCAGGATCTGCGCGGGCAAAATACGGTTATGAATCTGCAGGGACAAGGGAGCGTCGACATTTTGCACCGCAGCAACGATATGACGTTTGCGATTACCGTCACCGGCGGCTGGCAGGGCAATAGCCCGCTGGTGCAGCGTCTGCAAAATACGCCGATCCCACTGAGAATTTATGGCAGCTGGAACAATCCCGCCTACTCGCTGCAGCTGGATGATGTAGTGCGCGATCGGCTAAAAGAAGAAGCCCTGAAACGTTTCAGACAGTGGCAGGATGACCAGAAAAAGCAGCAGGGCAGCGGTAAGCACTGATGTGGCCATAAATCGCTGGCCGCTTCGTCAGGACGGGGCGGCCAGGAGCAGAATACTGACCGTCTGAATCCGGTGATTAATTACTCAATCAATCCGCAATAAAAAGCGACCAATTGTCAGCTGCTGAGTGTGGGCAGCTACGCGCTGAAGCCTCTCCCTCCGCAGTCCGGTGACGGTGTGGTACTCACGCCTGTCCTCCAGTGGCAGAGAGCGAGGGGTAATCAGCCTCATCCAGCGGGATGGTGCCGCTGTTGCTCCAGCTGGCATCGGCGTTTTGCTGAATACCATGACTCGGATCCGACACTTCTCCTTCAACCGGCAGATTGCCGGCGCGCGCTTCCATTATGTCGCGCAGAGTGACAACCGCTTCCCGCGGGCCAAATTCTTCAGCAACATGTGCACGATAGCCAGCGGGTCTTCGCCACTTTGATTGGCAAGATTATCAGAAAATTTCGTTATTATTTCACCTGCTGATTATTCTCCTGCTTTACCAGAATCAGGATTAATCGTATAGGCGTTGTGATAGTGATGCGGGATACTAAATATCGCCAGCACGGGGAAGCTATTGCTAGTTCATATGGAATAAATCTGAAAAGAAATCGTTATAAGATATATGGATGTTGACTTTGTTGAGGCCGTCTGAATGCCATTTCTGGTTTACTGATAGTCTTATTCCTAAAAGCGGAATGGCATTTGGCCCGACTCTTGTAAACGGAGTAATTATAACTAGTATACCAACCAGTAAGACGGTGTCTGCGGGTGATGCCTCCAATTAGTAGAACATGTGTTTCTCGATAAACGCTCCAATGACTTTTTCGTGGATCTCAACTGAGCGCGAAAAGCAGATTGTTTTACGAGCCAACCGTTTAATGCGGGTGCGGAGCGTCAGGTTATTACGTTCAATGCGTTGGGTGAAAATTTTGCCCGTCAGATGCT
>NZ_MOMB01000057.1 GCF_002752165.1 Erwinia sp. OLFS4 | reverse complement strand
TTAATAGCCCAATGGGTTCGCATTATTTCAAATTTAGAAAGACCAAGTGAGTATAAAGTTTGATTATTAATTTCTCCCTCTGAAATTCTTTGCGTAAGATTGTATTCAAACTCTACTTTATATCTATCAGCAGTTATAGATTTTAACGAGCCAACAAACGCCTCACCTTGCAAATTTTCCACTAGAAATAAGCAGGGTAATTCTTTTATTTCCTCAATTTGTTCCTTAGTGAGATCCTTGTATTTCCTAACTAATTTGTCTTCAGTATGCTCTAAAAACCTAGACCTTGTAAATTCATAACTTCCATTGGCTTCATTCCATGCCTGAGTATCTGCTGTAACGAATAGATTATACACTTTTATATTCCTTATTTTATATAGAAATTTACAATGTGTAATTTACGATTTTATCGTGATCCTTTAAACATTTAAAATCCACCAAAAGAGTTTACAGGTAGATACGCCTCCCCAGTCTGAGATGAATGACGTCTTATACGTGTAACTATCTCATCAAACTTCATGCCACCAGATAAAAATAAATATAAATGGCTATAGTCTAGTAATATTAGAGGTGTTCGACTGCCCGATGATTCACTTATGGCAACAGAGGAATAACCAGATACAGAAATCATTACAGCCATTGTATTATCTGCCATTTTTCTTACTTTAGCTTTTAATGAATCTATATCTGTAGCATCAGACTGTGTTTTTTGAAATTTTAATTCAACAAGATACGTTGTACCATCAATGGTTATGGCTCCATCTACTTGCCTACCATTAGTTTTATATGGCTTTTTACAAACGATTTCGCAATAGTCTACGAGCTTGAAAAACCATTTTTCGAATTCATAGCCACCATTTTGTGTTCCAATTTTATTATGCAAACACTCAAACTCAGATTTTAACTTAATTAAATCTGTTACGGAGCGTTTAATTTCAGCCCTCTCTTTTTCTGCTCGCACCCTGAATTCTTTTTTCTCTTTTTCATTCTGATGTTCTTCATTATGTTTTTTAATATACGATTTCAAATCTCTTACAGCACTTGTTGCTGACTGGATCATTTGTAAGGAATCCTCCCAGCCTCTTAAATCTGGAAAAGAAGTCTGCTCAGAAAGATTAATTGCCATCAGACAAATAACATTATTACCTTTTGCATTACTTTGCAGTTTAGGGAATAAACGATCTAAGAAAGCCCTCTTTGACTCATCCTCTCTCCACGTTGAAATAAAGTTTTCGGAAATATGTGAAGACAATAAAAATTTCTTCAGTGCCGGTTTACGCCAAAAGGATCTTAAAAGAGCTTCGTAGACAAGTGAGATTAATACTGGTGTTGCTTTAATGTTCAAATCAATGTCCTTACTGGTTAGACGACGCCCTTAAAAAACGCTTGATGCTCACAGAGTTAAGTTGCGAATTTTACCATAGTAAATATGAGGTTGATCAAGAGATAACGCAAAAATAGTAAGCAAGCATAAGCCCCGGCAGGCGTCATGCTCACTGCTGTTCTATCCACGTATAATTTTCCCGCACAAGCGTAGCTCAGCAGGCTCAGCAGGCTCAGCAGGCTCAGCCATCTTAATACTACCGATGCGTATGGGAAGCTCACCTTCTCGCTGGCACAGCTTCTTAATGGATTGCCACTCCTCAGCTTCTGTTTCCATGTGAGCTGTGACCGAATCAAAAGCACCTTCGGCTACGACTATGGGAGTTTCTTTATCTGTTTCATTATCAGCCGATTCTGTTTCAGGCACCTCGGCCAGTTCTTCTTCCAGTCCGGCCAAACTCGCTTTCAGCTCATCAAGGCTACCGGCAGCATCTCTCGGCGCATAGAAGAACAGCCCACTAATGAAGATAGCCTCCATAACCTCACTGAAAGAAAACGAGGTATCACCATAGACAAAGCAGCTATGCTTGGAACTCTTTACCCCTGATATGCTCTTCTTCAACAATCCGTCTTTCGCAGAAGTCATCAACGTCTGTTTGCTATAGAGGATTACAGGCAGGTTTTTAATTTCGTGAATATCACCGCTGATACTCCAGCGTTCTTTATCACCCTTAATGAAACCTGAAGCATCGCAGCTACTTTCTATGTCAAACTCATCAGTCGGGAACCGATCGCGATTAAAATAGGCCGAAAAATCTTCCCCTTCTTCCATTTCCTGACGCTTGTAAGCACGGTAAACCGAGCTTCGACGGTCAATTCCGATCCATTCAATATCCCATGTCGTTGGCCCGGACGGTTTTCTTACCTCATCTATATAAGCACCAACATCTCTGTCCAGATAAGCTGCTAACAACGCCTTCCATGGCTCTATAGCCAAGAAGATACTTGCCAGCGTTGTTCCTTCTTCAATCAGAGTCGTATGGTGGAAGAAGCGAAGAAGAAAAAAGGGATCGGTATTGGCTATCGTGTTCTGGATGGATAGCAATGGAACCGCCGAGGTTTCATCGTAATCGGACTGAAACCGCAGTATTGCATCGGAACAAAAAATTAATTTACCTTCCATAGCTCATCGCCTCCTGACGCTATCAGACAATGCATTTTACCAGAACACTGCCACTTACCGCATTCGACTTTAACCTGAACCATGTTCGTTGATAGCTCTGTATATAGATTCAACCCAGAAGCATTGACCTTATGGATAACATCACAATATCTGAAACTGATAACTCAGATTATAACATCTGTGATTTTATAGTTTCTTCACTCATCTGTGTGAGTTCCGAAACCAAGCGAATATAAATATTTTTCAACCTATCTTTATCGCAACGACTTACAGACTCCGATAACAGATAATGGCTATAATTATTGACATAAATATCATTGCCATTTTCAAGAGTGAGTTTTATTCCATGTTCAGTATCTTCTACTTTGTTTACAATACAGATCATAAATGGTGTTTTCTCATGGGGATGAAAGAGTGTTATCATTTTAATATTTTCCATTTGATTTTTCCTTTTTTATTTTTTATTTTTTATTTTTTATTTTTTATTTTTTACTATTTAATACTACATCGCGATCGTGAAAATCAAATTTATTTATGTTTTAACCATGATTTTTCCTCTTATTTTTAAACTACTTTTTGAAAAAATCTTTATCTCTGTGCTGACGCACGGCTACGCCCTGACGCTGACATTTTTATTTTATTCATCTCCTGTCTGTCAAATAAAAAGAAAAGTACTCGATCATTGTTTGATCTCTTTTCCTCATGATGATGAATTTTTAAACATAGTTTTTCCCTTTAGACATATAGCATTTGCTCTTAAACGCACAGGAAAACTATATCCTTGGTAGCAGCACTTCGTGATTGTTCGCAACAATCACTCTGCTGTGAGGAGCTTGTCTCCGATAATGATGGATTTATCCAAAAAAGATCGCGTCGAAGACGAATATAAAGTAAAAGGAATATTAATTAAGCATTCCACATAAAAGCAGCATTTCGTGATTGTACAAAACAATCACTGGCTGTTCATAACATAAAGTAAAGATCAAGAACAAAATCAAACGGTGCCATTTTCCCGGCACACTCCACGTTAAGGTTATTAAACATATTATAGTATTAATGATTCATAACCTATTATATTTAAAAGAGATTTTACGGAAAAAGTTTCCTGTACGGAAATTTAAGTTTCTTCTGTGGAAACCGAAGTTTCCTGTACAGAAACCAAAGTTTCTCCTGTGGAAACTTTTTGATAGTTAAAATTCTCCAAAAAAGTGAACGCTATTTCGCAAAAGTGTATTATTTTTCCTTTTTTCACATTTATTTTTGACAAAAGCACATGCTGCATTATATATAAAGAAAACAACAATAATAAAAAGGAAAAACCATGAGCATTGATTACAACACAATAATGTCCTCCAGCAGTCAACAGGTGGAAGATTATATCAACAAAAATGATTTTACAGACAAACAGAAACTGGAGATTTACAGTTTCTATAACAGAAACAGAAAAGATAAAATAACCGTAAATGTAAAAAAAGAGAGAAATTCTGATATTCAACCGGGAATAGCCTATGTTCATGCTTTTCTTGATAATCTGGAAAAGCTCGGAAAAAATATGTCTGGCGCAGAATACACAATAATGATCCGCTTATGTAAACTCATGCAGCATGGAAACCTCATTGCCAGTATATCTCAGTCGGCACTCGCAGAAGAGCTTAATATGAGCAAATCTAACGTGTGTAAATGCTGGAACAAGCTAGTAAATAAAGGCATTCTGGTCAAAGCAGGGAAGCATACCATGATAAACGCAAATCTCTTTCTGAAAGGCCAGTACAGAACATTAAATGCCACAAGGAAAGAATATGTTAAGAAGTCGCTGAGAACGACCAGTGAAGGTATAGAAGACGTATTCGTCACCGTTTATAAAGATACGGTACTTACAAACAACGCAGAAAAACCCATCGATAAAGGAGATGATAAACCTTTACTTTCTACTCCCGACGAAGATATTGACTGGGACTCTGTTTCAGAAGATGACATTTTTGTTGATTATCCTGAAGGTGTTGATCAAAAAGAAAGAATATAGTTTTCATCTGAATATTATCATTCTTATTTCCCGGTTATATTTGACACTTACACTATATCTCGTAATATAAACATATCCACTGTTTTATTTGCGAGGTATATATGAGGAAAGTAAAATTAGACAATGATGATTTAATTCAGTATCTGAACACCATCAAAGCATTAAAAAAATATCCAACGATGTCTGAATACAGAGATGAATATCGCAGATTAAGAACCAATGGCTCCCCCTTGATTGAAGCAAAAGAATTTAAATCTGCGCACACTAATCTCCTTAGATTAGACCGAAAGAAAAAATCACTGCTTGAAAAATTTATTGAAGAACTTAATCCTATTAGCCATGCATCGGCTCTTGCATCCAAGAGCCTTGAGAAGGTTCAGGAATCCATGCTCTACAGAAAAACTTTATTAGAAAAAACACCTGATGAACTCTTCGCTCTCGTCATAAAGCAGCGCACAGAAGCGGCTCTTGAGTTCCAGCGTTCTGTTGAGCAAAGTCTTGAGCAACTTTCAGAAATATCTTCTGATTTTAATGCATCAGCAACAAAGCGCCGAAAATTTTCTATCTAGAATAAAACTACCATACTGGCAGTATATTACCAATATGGTGGTTTTATTTTATAACTCATGTGGTGATACACGATCACGCTCCATTTTCTTAAGCAACTGTTGTAATCTTTCTGCCCTTAGCTTTTGAGCCTTCTTCTCACCAATCTCCTGATAGTATTCTTGCCGACGCTCCGCAACAACTTTGCGGAACTTCTTCAAAAACCGTTCCAGTGTTTTCATATCTGTTGCCGCAGCTTCGGCTTGGATTTTTTTATACATATACAACATATGAAATTCATCAATCATTTTTGGCTCCTGTTTTTATTTACTGTTTTTTAGTTAGCCCCTTGCGGGGCAACTTTTAGAACTCATTTCCTGAATCGTTCTGAATGGCACACCAACACAACAGCAATCTGCTCGAAGTTAACTTCATTAATACTCCCACTATCACCTTCTTGGGTTGTAAATCTCTCAAAGTTATTCTGAATATGGTCAATGATGTTCATAATAAATGGACTCATGAAATCAGGATCATCAAGATAGTCATTAGCGTCTCCATCTCCATTCACTTCCTGAAAAAGCTTCCAGCTTGCCTCCAATGATCTTATAGCAAGATCAAGGAACAGCTGTGTAGACTTATTTGTTACTACAGTTTCTTTAGACATAATCAATCCTCATCTTTACATGTTTGTTTGACTTATTTAGTCCCGGAATAGGAATAAACAGATAACTACTTTTTATAAACCAGATTAATGATCACTGATCCGTATCTTAAATCCATCTCACTGACCAGTTCGTTATTAACATAACTGTTCAACGCATCTGTCAGGTTTTCATCATCCATTACTTCCTCGGCTGAATACCCGCATAGCGCAATGAACGTACTGACGCTTGCTTGGATGGTGCAGAGTATTTCAGGTGTTTGCTCACATAGCAGACTTACTGATATTGCAATATTATCATTCATTTAAATGTTCCTTTATTAAGTTGATTATTAGCCCCTTGCGGGGCCATATACTGACCACATGACCATTAGTTTGAGTTAAAAATAACGTTGTGCATATGTCTCAGATTCACTTTGACCTCATCGAATAAAACATCTCTGAGAGAGCCTGAGCTTTTACACTCCTTAAGAAACTTATTAAATCCTTCCTTACTGTTTTCTATTACCTTGTCAAAAACATCATCCATATATATTCTGTCTTCAACCATTTTAACAAATCTATCGCCCATGTATTCCTGCATATTACTGATATAAAGCTCATAGCAATAAAATGACTTCACAAGGAATAATCTGGTAGGTTCATTGTAAACTTTGATTTCGTGGACTTCTGTTATTGCTTTACTCATTTTTATTTCCTTCTTTATTTTTAAGTGAACGTCCCCCTACAGAAATCTGTATGATTTTGGTAAGGGATATTATTTACAACAGTTTTATTTTCTTACGTTTACATAAAACCTCCTTAGATCATTATATGGATAATATTTGTTAAACTGCTTGTTTTCGTGATGCCTGAATAGCTCGTTCAATCCACGCATCCACCTCACTTTCAATAAAGGCGATTGCTCTTACACCTGTTTTTATCTGTGCGGGAAAGCAACCCGCTTTAATAAGCTCATATATCCATGTTTTGCCGAATCCAGTTCTGTTCATTACCTCAGGTAAACGAATAAGCTTGGGATGTTTATCTGTTTTGATTTGAACCATATTTATCTCCTGTGTTGTTCGATGAGATAATTGTATGGGTTTTTCTTGTGATTTAAGAGGGACGTTCGAGAAGAAGTTTTTTACGCAGATTTTTGGGAGGATAAAAATAGGGTATGTTCAGGTTGAGTGAATGTAGGCGATATCCGCATTGCGCAAAACACCGCCTCCGGGAATGTCAGTCCTCACCGAGTTCGTCAGTGATGAGATCCTGAACCTTCCAGTGTCTTCTGTCGTCGTATCTGTATGTAAAATCGACAAAAGACCGATAGTGAGCAAGCTTTGTCAGATATTTTACTGCCAGCGGATGGTCTGTAGACTTCATTTTCTCAACATCACGAATACCGTCTTTAAACTCGTCCGGGTAGATAAAACTGGTAAGCTGCGGCATACCAATCCTGACCTCTTCATCCTGCGCCCAGAACAGCAAATCCATGATGGGAATGATGTTGTAATCGAGTATTCTCTTGAGGTTGCTGACCCCAAAGCGAAAATCTCTGGCTGGAGGCTCAGGAGCCTGTAGTTGTTCTTTCCACTCAGGCACCATCACTTTCAGGTGATTGATGATTTCTTCGGATGACGTTTCCGCCAGATTAATTTGAACAAGCATCAACCCTTCGTTATTTACCCCGGCTTCCTTCAGATAATGCGAGACTTCCATATGAGGTAGGGGTTTTCCTTCCGGGTTAACGTATTTATCGAAAGCAGCCACATAACCCGCCACCTCCCATAGCCCCTGATGTGTGACAGGCTTGATGGCATAGCTGGAAGACAGTCTTTTTTCTGGCCCCCCGAAAACATCACCAAACACGACCTTGCCTTCAATCAGTTCTTCGTAATAGTTCTGATGCCTGCGACGGCTTTCAGGAGGCAACTCCCCACTGTTTTGCCCCATGCGGTAAGCGACAATCCTGTTTTCTATCTCTTGGAAAAGCTGTTCCACTGTCAAATTTTGCAGGACGCTGTAGTTTTCAATGTTGAACCACTCATTAACAGCGCTGGCGATCTCCGCTTTGGTCATGGGGTATCTATCCTTCTGGTTTTACTTATCGCTTTGATATGTTATGAGTAAACATATCGGATTTGATGGCGGTAATCTATTGAATGGAGCTGGGAAAAGCATCGTAACAATCAGTCCAGAGATGAAGATCGTTCAGTGAAGTTCAGTAAAGCGTGTTGTCATAACCAATTGAAAATAATTGACATTTTAAAGATACAAGATTAAAAATGTTGGTAAATATGATGGTAAAAAATCATGCCATTATTTCAATGCCTCTAATAACAGGAGAAACAGATGAAGTTCGAGTCCAGTCAGAGGAGCCAATTTCCTGCTTTTATGCTACCTTGCAAATATTTATTAATTTTATTCAGCTTGTTAGCGTAAGAATCTTTCCGCCGTAATTTTCTTTCACCCTCTGCGCAGGGAAACTGCCGGCCAGTTAGTCCAATAAAAACGCATCTTTACAAGCTCTGATACTGCCATCAGCGTTTTCTATTGCCACAAGCTGTATCTGCGGGCCACAGCGGCCGCGGTCCCACACCACAGAAAATATTTACCCCCAGACGTTGGCCAGCGCACAATAACAAACGCACCAACTTATCTTGTGGTTCAGCATGCTCAGCCAGAAAAAAAGAAAGGTTTCAGTGTCAGGATAACGGGCTGCGGTCTGGCAAAACATCGGTTAACTCAGCACGTTAATATGAGCCGTTAACGCTGGACGAGGCGGTTCAAAATGGCGGCCTGTTCAGCCGCCAGACTCTCCTACAATGTTCCTTCAGACCACTGGCCATTCACTAAACGACGTAACTGCCACGGATTGGCGTCTTTCAGCGAATCGGGCAGCAGTGACTGGGGGTAATCCTGATAGCAGATCGGGCGCAGAAAACGGTCAATTGCCAGCGTTCCTACTGAAGTTCCACGCACATCTGAGGTTGCGGGATAAGGCCCCCCGTGCACCATGGCATCACTCACTTCAACGCCAGTCGGGTAGCTGTTTAGTAACAAACGCCCTACTTTCTGTTCCAGCAACGGCACCAGATTGGCAAACTGCTGCAGATCTTCACCATCCGCCAGTAAGCTGGCGGTGAGCTGCCCACGTAAACCTGACAGCGCCTGCTCAAGCTCATACTGGTCTTCCACTTCGACGGCAATGGTTACCGGCCCAAACACTTCCTCTTGCAGCAAAGGATCGCCGGAAACCAGCATCCGGGCTGAAGCTTTGAACAATTGCGGATACGCCTGGCTGCCCTGTTGTAACTTGCCGGCAAGATGCGTTAACCCGGCATGCAAATGCAAATGATTCAGGCCTTTTTCATAACTGCGCAGTACATCGCGATTCAGCATGGTTTGCGCCGGGCTTTGCGCCAGATGCGACGCCATCTGTTGCAGCAACTGACTGAATTCAGGCGACCGGATACCAATGAACAAGCCCGGGTTGGTGCAGAACTGACCACAGCCTAACGCCACGGAAGCCACCAGATCCGCTGCAATTTTCTCACCACGCGATTTGAGCGCCGCAGGCAATATAATCATCGGATTGATACTGCTCATTTCGGCAAATACCGGAATGGGACACGGACGCGCCGCGGCCATGTCACAGAGCGCGCGGCCACCTTTTAGCGATCCGGTAAAGCCTACCGCCTGAATAGCAGGATGGCGTACCAGCACCTCGCCAATACCACTGCCATAAATCATATTAAACACGCCTGCGGGCATGCCGCAGCGTTGCACCGCATTGCAGATTGCCTGCGCCACACATTCTGCGGTTGCCATATGGCCACTGTGCGCCTTCATTACCACCGGACACCCTGCTGCCAGCGCCGCTGCGGTATCACCGCCCGCGGTTGAAAATGCCAGCGGGAAGTTGCTGGCACCAAACACCGCAACGGGACCAACGCCACGTTTTACCTGACGCAGGTCGGGGCGTGGTAATGGCTGGCGATCTGGCAAAGCCTGATCGATACGGGCACCGAGAAAATCACCACGCCGCAGCACAGTGGCGAATAACCGCATTTGTCCGCTGGTACGGGCGCGTTCCCCACGAATGCGCCCTTCCGCCAGCGCCGTTTCGCGCATTACCAGCTGGATAAAGTCATCGTCAAGCGCATCAATCTCATCGGCAATTGTCTCAAGAAATGTTGCACGCTGCGCTGGCGATGTCGCCTGATAGGCAGCAAATGCCTGCGCCGCCGCCTGACACGCCGCTTCGGCTTCTTTGCGGCTGGCTGGATGAAACGTCCATTTCAGGGCTGCTCCGGTGTGTGCATCAAAACTGTTGAGCGTTGACGGATTCTCACCGCTGCGCTCACCATTGATAAAGTTATATCCGCTTATCTTCATACTGGCTCCCGTCTCAGCGCAATGAAACCCAAATAGTTTTTAACTGAGTATACTGATCCAGTGCTTCGGTACCTTTGTCATAACCGCCAAACCCCGAGGTTTTGTAGCCGCCGAATGGCGTACTGATATCGCCTTCGCCATAACCGTTTACCGCTACCGTTCCCGCCTGAATCTGACGTGCCATGCGCAACGCCACATTGATATCGTTAGTGAACAACGTTGCCGCCAGGCCATAACTGGAATCGTTAGCAAGCTCAATCGCCTCTGCTTCACTGGTGAAGCTCATTACGGCAACCACCGGACCAAAGATTTCATCACGGGCAAGGTCCATATCACGGGTTACCTCATCAATAATGGTCGCTTCCACAAACCAGCCGCCGCTTTCAGGCAGGGCTTGTTTACCGCCAGACACCACTTTGCCACCCTGCTGTTTCGCGGTGTCAATGGCGGCCAGCACGCGCGCCAGTGCGGACGCTTCAATCAACGGTCCAAGTTTGCTGCTGCGATCGGTTGGTTCACCGACTTGCCACACCTGCGCCGCCTGTATCAAAGACTGGATAAAGGCATCTTTAATATCGCTATGCACCAGAATGCGTGAACCACAGGTACAGTTCTGTCCCATATTCCAGAACGCCGCGTTTGCCAGATTTTCAGCAATTTCATCCAGCTGCTCCGCCATATCCGGCATGACGATTTGCGGGCTTTTGCCGCCGCACTCCAGCACCACTTTTTTCAGATTGCTGTCGGCGGCGTAGCGCAGGAACTGACGGCCAATTTCAGTGGAGCCAGTAAAGGTCAACATATCGACATCGGGATGCAGACCAAGCGCTTTACCGGTGATATGACCTAATCCAGGCACCACATTGAACACGCCAGCAGGAATGCCGGCTTGATGTGCCAGTTCCGCAATGCGCAACGCGGAGAGCGAAGCCAATTCAGCCGGTTTCACCACAATTGAGTTCCCCGCCGCCAGCGCCGGTGAAATCTTCCACGACAGCGTGCCGGCCGGGAAATTCCACGGCAGCACCATGCCAACAACACCTACCGCCTCACGCACAATAAGTCCAAGGTTGCTGTCACCGGTGGGAGAAATTTTGCCAAACAGTTTATCCGCCGCTTCGGCATACCAGCGAATATTATTGGCGACATCAGGTAAATCAAGATTTTCACAATCCCACAGCGGCTTCCCGGCATCGATAGAGTCGAGTAGCGCCAGCTCCGCCGCATGTTCATCCACTAAATCAGCAAATTTTTGCAGGATTTTTTTACGCTCACGCGGAGCCAGCTTGCTCCAGCTCCCCGCCTTAAACGTCTTACGCGCTACCGCCACCGCCCGGTCGACATCCGCCGCTGAACAGCTGGCAATCTGATTAAGTACGCGACCCGTTGCCGGATTAACGTTGTCGAAAACCGCCTGGTTTTCCGCATCGGTAAATGCGCCATTAATAAACGCGCGGGTACGAACAGTTTCGGGTAGAGCAGTCATAAACACTCCAGTCAGTTAATTTATAAAACCTTGCCAAGAAATGCTTTGGCACGCGCATGCTGCGTGTCATGAAAGAATTGGTGCGGGGTACCCTGCTCAACCACCACGCCGTTATCCATAAACACCACCTGATCACTCACTTCACGGGCAAAGCCGAGTTCATGAGTCACCACGACCATCGTCATGCCTTCATCAGCCAGTTCGCGCATCACGGTGAGTACTTCGCCAACTAATTCAGGATCAAGTGCGCTGGTTGGCTCATCAAACAACATCAGCCGGGGTTTCATCGCCAGCGCACGGGCAATCGCCACACGCTGCTGCTGCCCCCCTGAAAGCGTGCGCGGATAAGCATTGGCTTTGGCAGCCAGCCCGACTTTCTCCAGCAGTTGACGGGCATGTTCGCTGGCCTCACGTTTATTAATACGACGTACGCCAACCGGCGCTTCAATGATGTTTTCCAGCACCGTCATATGTGGAAACAGGTTGAAGCCCTGAAACACCATGCCGATATCAGCACGCTGTCGGGCAATTTCCGCTTTCTTCATTTCATACAGTTTGCCATTGTGCTGGCGATAACCAACCATATTGCCGCCCACCTGCAGCAGCCCTTTATCAATGCGCTCCAGGTGATTCATGCAGCGCAGAAAAGTACTTTTCCCGGAGCCTGACGGCCCCAAAATACAGCACACCTTGCCATACTCGATAGTGAGGTCGATGCCTTTGAGCACCGCAAGATGACCAAAAGATTTCTCGACACCGCGCGCAACGACCGCGTGCACGCCTGACGAATGTTGAGCAACCGACATATCAGGCTCCTTTTGCGCTGGCCGCATCGTCATCGCACGGTGCGGAATTAAGATGCGAATGGCGATCGCTGCGGCCAAAGTGACGTTCGAGGAAGTGCTGGAACAGGGTTAACACGGTGGTGAGTATCAGATACCAGATCGACGCCACAATCAGCAGCGGGATGGTCTGGAAATTGGCAGTGTAGATTAACTGCGCCGAATAGAGCAGCTCTTCCAGCGCAATGACGCTCACCAGCGAAGTGGTTTTCAGCATGCCAATCAATTGATTACCGGTTGGCGGGATGATGATTTTCATTGCCTGTGGCAAAATAACGCGAAACATCACACGCATACTCGACATGCCCAGCGCTTCCGCCGCTTCACGCTGGCCAGCTGGCACTGCATTGAGGCCAGAACGCACGATTTCTGACATGTAGGCCCCTTCGTTCAGCCCCAATCCCAGCAACGCGGCGACATAAACGGTGATATAGGTGTTGGCATCAAACGTACCAAGGTTCGGCCCAATCGGAAAACCCAGGGTGATTTGCGGATAAAGCGCCGACAGGTTGAACCAGAAAATTAGCTGTACCAATAACGGTGTACCGCGAAAAGCCCATAAATAACCGTTGGCAATGCTTTCCAGTACGGGATTTTGCGACATTCTCATCAGCGCAATCATTGTGCCCAGCACAATGCCGATAATCATCGCCGCGAGAGTCAGCCAGACGGTTGTCAGCAAGCCGCTCAGGATTGAAGGATCAAACATATAGTGCGCCACCGTATTCCACTGAAAACGTGGATTGGTGACCATCGACATGATCAAACCCGCAGCAACAATCACCATTAATGTCGCTGCCACCCAACGTCCACGGTGCTTCAATGGAACCACGGGCATCTTTTCAATTTCGCGCATATCTCTCACTACCTGACGATTTAACAATTGTGTCTGTGCCACGTTTGTTCCCCTGACAGTCTTGAAACCCGATATGGAAGTTGCTAAGACCCTATATTAATCGATAACCTATAACCGCTTACATCTTGTTTGTTTAATATTTGTGAGTCAAGTCGAAAACAATCTGCGATCCGGAGGAAAAACTTATGACGTCATTTACGTGGCAAAACTGGGGCAGGAATCAGCATTTCACGCCTGCACGCCATGCCAGGCCTAAAATGAAGCTCAGGCTATTACGTTAATCCAGCAAGCGGTCAAAGCAAAACAACCGGTTCGGGTGGCAGGCAGTGGCCACTCTTTTACCCCGGTAGTCAGCACGGCGGGGTTGCTGCTTGATCTGTCAGCATTAACCGGAGTGATGACGCTTGATAGCATCAATTCGCGTGCCAATGTGTGGGCCGGTTCGCGTATCGCCGATCTCGGTGAACCGTTATGGCAAGGTGGTTTATCAATAGCCAATCAGGGGGATATTGATGTGCAGTCAATTGCCGGCGCCATTGCGACAGGTACCAAAGGGTCGGGTAAACAATTTGGATCACTGTCTTCACAGGTGGTCAGTATGCGGGTGGTAAACGGACTGGGCGATGTGGTGGATATCGATGAAACCCAGCCCGATCTGCTGAATGCCGCGCAGGTTTCGCTGGGATTGCTCGGTCCGGTGCTACGCGTCGGTTTGCAGCTGGTTCCCGCTTATAAGCTGCGTGAAGAGAATATTGTCCTGCCGATGTCCGAAGTGATGCAGCAATGGGATCACCTGCTAACCACCTATCGTCACTTCTCATTCTGGTGGATGCCCGGCAACCGATCAGCCGATATGTATAAGCTGGGCAATGTGCCGGCCGATCACTGCTTTGTCAAACTGTTGCGCGAAGTGCCTGATGATGGCCTGGATTTGCCGCCAGGTGAGATAAATCAGCGTACCGATCGCGCTTACCGCATCTACCCGGACGGCACCACTGATGCTGAGTTTCATGAGCTGGAGTATATGGTTGCCGCCCGCGATGCAAAACAGGCAGTGGCGGAAATGTGCCAACTCATGAAAACACGCTTCCCGCAAGAAATCTCGCCGTTACAGGTACGCTGGCAGCGGGCTGACAACGGTTTCCTCTCCGCACAATCGGGGCGCGATAGCACCTCACTTTCCGTTTCCGGCGAAATTGGCCGCGATTACCTGCCATTCCTCAAGGCAGTTGACGCGAAGTTACGGCCTTTTAATCCACGCCCCCATTGGGGAAAACTGCATTTTCTCGATCGCCACCGTCTGGCTGAGATTTACCCCGACTTTGAGCGCTTTCAGCAAATACGCCAGCAGTTTGATCCGCATAACCTGTTTCTTAATCCGCATCTGGCGGCATTGTTTGCGGATTAAAACAGCATTGACAGTCTCAGTGTGAGATGTAATATATTACCCATTACCAACTACTGTGAGTGTATCAACTAATGAAGATTGCGGCGATTGACGTTTTTGGTTACCAGTTAACCTACGCTCATGGCGAATATGTCATGTCAGGTGGCCGGGCGGCGCAGACTCAGGCATCCACGTTGGTACGGATTCGCACCGATGAAGGCGCTGAAGGCTGGGGTGAGAGCAGCACCCTGGGCGGTACTTACCTGCCCGCCTTCGCCGAAGGTATCCGCGCGGCAGTGCAGCAGATAGCCCCAGCACTAATAGGTATGGACCCTGCTAATCTCTCGCTGATTCATCAAAAGATGGATGCCCTGCTGCTTGGCCAGCAGGGGGCGAAAAGTGCGATAGATATCGCTTGCTGGGATTTACTGGGTAAAACAGCAGGTTTACCCATTAGCCTGCTAACAGGCGGCATTGCCCAACCCGACTTTCCTTTATATGAAGCAGTGCCGCTCGCCTCACCAGAAGCCATGGTGGCCTTTGTCCGCCATCGCGCAGAAGCTGGCATTAACCGCTTTCAACTCAAAGTCGGCAACGATCCTTTCGAGGATGCTTTGCGCACTCGCAGCGTTGTGGAAGCCTGTCCGGCAGATGCCGTGATTGTTGCCGATGCCAACGGTGGCTGGAATCTGCAAAAAGGCATTATCGCGGTACGCGAAATGGCAGGTTTAAATGTGATAGTTGAGCAACCCTGCCGTGACACCGCAGATTGTGTGTTGGTACAGCGCATGAGCAGCCTGCCGCTGTCGATGGATGAATCCGTCACCAATGCGGCCGAACTTTATCGTGCAAAATATGACGCCGGTGCCTGTTCAGTCAATATCAAACTGGCGCGTGTTGGCGGCATTAGCGGCGCAGTACGTATGCGCGATCTGGCGCAATCCCTCGGCATGACCATCTGTATCGAAGATGTCTGGGGAGGCGATGTCACCAGCGCGGCGGTGGCGCATATTGCTGCCAGCACCCGCCCTGATGCACTGCTGCACGCGTCATTCTTTAATGACTGGACCAACGAGCATGTTGCCGGATATCAACCGCGTTCAGTACGCGGACGCGGCACTGCCCCAACCGCACCGGGACTGGGCATTGAAGTCGATCGTGGCGCGTTGGGCCCGGCGTTATTTGAGGTAACACGCTCATGACCGGCTTCCCTGCCCCCTTTCAGCACTGGCTGGAGAAGCATGATCGCCATCCTATCAGCGCTATTGATTCCCATACTGGCGGCAATCCCACACGCATTGTTCTTTCAGGCATTGAATTACCTGCACAGGTTCAGGGAGTTGACGCTGCGCGGGCCTGGCTGCGCCAACACGCCGATCATTTTCGTCGTCGCTTAGTACATGAGCCGCGCGGTGGTGGCCTGACGTGCGCCGTATTACCGGTTGCCACACAGGAAGACCAATGCGATATTGGCGCGGTTATTCTCGAACCCGGATCTTATCCACCCATGTGCGGCCACTGCATGATTGGTTTTGCCTCGGCGATTGTCGAGCTTAATCTGTTACCGCATCTGCAACCCGCAGCCGATGGCAGCCTACATTTCCGTATTCGGACACCGGCGGGCGCAATTGGCGTCACGGCGCACGGTAACGCCAACGATCTTCACAGCGTGACGCTGACTAACGTCGAGTCCTTTGTGGTGCGCAAAGACACCCATCTTATTGATGACAAACCGGCAACCGTTGAACTGCTCTATGGCGGCGACTACTACATTTCTGTCGATGCCAGTCTGATTGGCTTACAGCTGGATCGTGACAACGCGACAGAAATTGTGCGTGTAGCCCGTTCACTGCGTAGCAGTTACACGCAACAGGGTGTTCGCGACCCTCTTGATGATAGCGAACCCGATGTCTATCAGGTTTTGTTCTATCACTATGATACCGCCACCCCGGACCAGGCAAAAATTGTCGTGGTTGCGCCACCGGGGGTCGTTGACCGTTCACCCTGCGGAACCGGCAGTAGCGCGTTTTTTGCCAAGGTGGTCAGCGAGGGATTACTGCCAGCCGATGGACGCCTGACCACGCACAGCATTATTGGATCGACGTTTAGCGTTAGCGCGCATCAATTGCGCCAGACGCCACAGCGCCTCTATGTCACGCCCGCGTTAACCGGTCGGGCATACATTAATGGTTTTCTGCTGATTGCCGCTGATAGCGCGGATGCACTCGCAGATGGCTTTGCCCCACTCTGACTGACTTACTGGAGAACAAACATGACGCTTAAAGGTGTACTTTCCGCCATCGTGACGCCCTTCACGGTAGATGGTGAGCATATCGATGAAGCCGCGCTGCGTAAGCTGGTTGATCAAGGTATTGAAGATGGTGTAGATGGCTTTGTCCCGGCGGGTGGTACCGGCGAGTTTTCCGTGCTGTCACAGCAGGAGAGAATGCGCCTGATCGAGATTGTGGTCGAGCAAACGGCAGGACGTGCCAGCGTACTGGCGCATACCGGTGCAACCTCAACGCGTGAAGCGGTAAAACTGTCGCAACATGCCCAGCAGGCGGGTGCAACGGCGTTGATGCTGGCGACACCCTATTATGAGCCAATCGGCTTTGATGAAGCCTGGCGCTATTATGCCGACGTAGCGCAAGCTAGCGATCTGCCCATTTGTGCCTACAATTTCCCGCCAGCCACCGGTTTGCATCTTGATGTTGATTTTTTAGTGAAACTGGCCCGCGAAATTCCGCAGGTACAATATGTCAAAGATTCATCTTCCAATATTATGCAGATGAATACGCTATTAGCCGATTACGCTAATGACATCACCTTTCTTAATGGTGAAGATGTATTAATGCTGCCTGCATTGATGTTAAAAGCGCCTGGAATGGTCATGGGGATTGCTAACTTTATGTCACCTGGCCTGGCGAAATTGCAAAAAGCCAGCGAAGCGGGTGATGCAAAAACCATTGCAGAGATCTGGTGCCATATCAATCCACTGATTCGTTTTCTGGCCAGCAATCGCTATAACAGCGGCGTGAAAGCAGCCTGTGAACTGCTTGGTCTGCGCGTGGGGCCAGTGCGCGCACCAATTCCACAATTCACCAGCAGCCAGAAAGAACAATTGAAAATGTTACTTAACCAGATTGACCGTTCATTACTGACCAGGGCAGCCAGTAAATAATTAATCTGGTCTGTAAGCTTATTAATATATCAGGTTATTCATAAGGGAATAATTATTCCCTTATAGCACCTGACACCTCAACGCTGCGCTGTTGGTCTTTTTATTAATTAAAACCGGTGAAACTTTGCTGTTTCACCCCTCGCTCAATGCAATAAAGTGCTGGTCGCTTTATTAAGGTTATGTCCTTTGGAGATGAATATGAAATCGGATATTTTTTCTGGCGTCATCCCGGCGTTAATGACGCCTTGTAAAGCTGACCGCTCACCAGATTTTGATGCGCTGGTAAAAAAAGCACGCCAGCTGATCGTCGCCGGCATGTCATCCGTGGTCTATTGCGGTTCGATGGGTGACTGGCCATTACTGAGTGATGCACAGCGCATGGAGGGAGTTGCGCGTTTAGTCGCCGCCGGAATTCCGGTAATTGTCGGCACGGGTGCAGTCAATACCGCAACCGCTGTTGCCCACGCGGCACACGCGCAAAAAGTCGGCGCGAAAGGATTGATGGTCATCCCGCGCGTACTGTCGCGCGGCTCAGTAATTGCCGCGCAGAAAGAACACTTTAAAGCTATCCTCAGCGCGGCTCCAACCTTACCTGCGGTTATCTATAACAGCCCTTATTACGGTTTTGCTACACGTGCTGACCTGTTCTTTGCCCTGCGCGCAGAACACCCTAATCTGATTGGCTTTAAAGAGTTTGGTGGCAACGACGATCTCCGCTATGCGGCGGAACACATCACCAGCCGGGATGACCAGGTGACCCTGATGATTGGCGTCGATACCGCGGTATTTCATGGCTTCGTCAACTGTGGCGCGGTTGGCGCTATTACCGGCATCGGCAATGTGCTGCCGAAAGAGGTGCTGCATCTTTGTAATCTGGCGAAAGCGGCCGCGGCGGGCAATGCCGAAGCTCGCCAACGTGCGCAAGAACTGGAAGCAGCACTCGCCGTTCTCTCTTCGTTCGATGCCGGTCCGGATCTGGTGCTCTACTTTAAACATATGATGGTGTTGCAAGGTGACCGCGAGTATCAACTGCATTTCAATGCCAGTGACACCCTTAACGCCAGCCAGCGTGGCTACGTTGAGAAACAGCTAACGCTGTTTAAAAACTGGTATGCCGAATGGAGTCAGTTAGCGGGTGCAGTGCAGGATTTTAAAGCATAATGACATCGGGCGCACCCTCAGGTGCGCCCTTCTTTTCGCGCTAAAGTTTTATCAGACGCTGTTGTGCCGCTGAGCGGTAAATCCCCTCGACCACCCGTACCGACAACAACGCGCGATCATCACAGCTTATCTCGCCGCGCAACAGTGCATCAGTAATATGCTGCAGCTGAATCCGTTGCCCGTGGGTTGGGTAGTCACGGGGGTCCTGCGGATCGGCAAAACTAAATGCTGCCGGCATGCTGTGGGTTTCCCCCTCCTGGTCGCAGCAACGATACACAATCTGATCATGCTCACCATTAATAATAATACAGCCCCGGGTGCCGCTCAGGGTCAGCAGATGACGCTGACCGGGATAGGCAGCGGTGGATGAGCTCAGGGTAGCAAACACGCCATTGTCGAACTGCAACAGCGCCACCGCAGTATCTTCCGTCGCAATATGATGATAATGCGTAGCGGTGGTGGCAAAGACAGCGCTGACTGGTCCCAGCAGATATTGAGCCAGATCGATCAGATGGGTCGTTTGTGTGATCACGCAACCGCCGCCTTCTAATTGATGGGTACCACGCCAGGCGGCACGCTGATAATAATCATGATGGCGATATTGATTATCCACAATATTAACCAGCAACAGTTTACCCAGTTTTCCAGCCTGTACATCCGCCAGCGCCTGACGGGCCGCCTGAGAAAATACCCGTTGATAGATAACGTATAGCCCGACCTGTGCAGCTTTACAGGCGTCGATGATCTGTTGTGCCCGGCATGATGAAATTTCCAGTGGCTTTTCGATAATCACCTGTTTGCCGGCCTGCGCAACGGCCAGAGCATAATCACGGTGAGTGCCGTTTGGGGTGGTGATAATTACCGCATCAAGTTGTCTATCACTGAGAAACAAATCCAGTTCTGTATAAGCGTCAGGAATAGAAAAAGCCGCGACAAAAGCCGCGGCTTTTTCACTGTCGCGGGCCAACACGCTTATCAGCTTTGCACCGCTAACCTTCGCCAGTTCACGGGCATGAGTTTGCGCAGCTACCCCTGCACCGATAATGCCAAAACGAACCTCTCTCAGGCTTTTTTTTCCAGTGCTGGCGATGATTCGGTAGCCGGACGCAACTGAGCCACTTTGTGGTCGTTATTCATTAACCGGCTGCGAGCACGGCGTGCGGCTTCATGCCCGGTGCCGGTGGCAATTTCCATATTACCAATCTCGGCAAAGTAATCGCCTGCAAAGTGAATATCCACGTCTTTGCGTTCGCAATACGCCAGCATTGGATCGAAATTGAAGCCTGCGGGACGATAGGTATTACCAGGTTCCCAGCGTTGCACAATAGTCTCTTTCACATGCCCTTTCAGCGTCGGGAACATTTTATAGATATCGGCCAGGTAGCGATCGCGAATCTCATCATCGCTCAGTTTCAGCATTTGCCGCGCCGGTTCCCCACCGGAATAAACCATTAAACTGCCGCCAGGCTTGCGTGGACCACTGCTACGCAGCGGATTAGCATGGTTGAAAAACATATCAAATGACGCGTCGGGCGTGGTTATCGCGTAAATATCGTCGTACGGCATCGGGCCGGTTTCATCAGTGATAATGCCCATGGTGGGGAATGGACCATATTGCACACCTTGCAACGTTTCACGTACCTCATCGGGGATATCCCGGGTAATGGCGGCAGCCTGATAAGCTGGCACCGCAATGATCACCTGCGATGCGGTGGCAACATGCTCAACGCCATTGGTCTCATAAACCACCGTGTTATAACTGCCTGTTTTGGCAACCGACTTCACTGTAGTGTGATAACACGCACGGCTGCCCATTAACTCCATCATCACTTCACCAAAACGCCCGGAACCACCATTAAGGTTAAGCGCCATCGAATCGCCTTTTCCGGCCCATACCGCGCCAAACAGGGAACCCCCTACCCCGGCATGCTGATCTTCCATTTCTGCGGCGGCGCGTCGTGCCGCCGACTGAAACAGGGCTTCTAAGCGTTTCGGCAGCGGGCCCATAAATTGACGAAACGATTGATCTGACATATAACGCGCCACGCGCGCACGACGATGCTGATTGCTTTCACCATAAATCGGCTTCATTGCTTCCTGCCAGCCTTTTACTGCTTTCATGATGCGTAACCCATTCCAGGCCAGCGCGATACGTTCGCCCAGCTTCATTTTCATCGTGAGTGGCAGTGCAGAAACAGACCCAGGCTTGTAGACTTTGCCATCCCAGTAAATCGCGAATTTGTTACCGGGAATAGCAATCACGTCCAGCCCAATCGAATGCAGGATGTTGCGCATATGCGACCCGGCAGGTGGAAACAGATGGCCGCCGAGATTAATCCAGTAATCGCCGCGACTCATCGAGTAAAGACGCCCCCCCAGGCGGTGCGTCTTCTCCAGAATCATGATCTTTCTATCACGCAGCTCCCAGGCTGCAGAAAGGCCTGACGGGCCACCACCAACAACAATCACATCGTATTCGGGTTGTTCCATTATTCACTTATCTCAATAGCTTAATTGTACTGAATCATCGTAAAAACATGGAGTTATGTTGATGTCCTGGCGTTTTTAATGGGGAGAATGCAAAGCCACTTGCCTAAGTCATATGTAATGGGTAATATATTACACATAACTTCCTGCTGTCAATGTGTCGTTCTTGTTCTTACACCAGCGTGCCATATGTCATTCCGAGGAGCGTTATCGTGAAAATGTATAAAAGCAAAATGTGGTGTTATGCCCTGCTAGCCGTTACCAGTATGCTGGCGACGTCTGCACAGGCTGCTATTGCCAAAAACGATCGGGTTGCTGCCCTGCTGCCTGATGCCATTAAATCAGCCGGTACGTTGCGTATTGCCATTCCTGATATCGGCAAGCCGCTGGCTTATAAAGAAAACGGCCAGCTGAAAGGTATGGATGTCGAGTTAGGCCATGCGGTCGCTGCAGTGATGGGATTGAAAGCCGATATACATCTGGTTCCCTTTGCTGCAGCGCTGGCCGGCTTGCAGGCGAATAAATATGACGTGGCCTATGGTGAATTTTATGTCACGGCTGAACGGCTTAAAGTCGCCGACTTTGTCTCGAACTGGCAGGATTACAGCTCCTTTCTCGTGAGCAAAGCCAAAGATTTCAAACCTAAAACGTTAAAAGAGATTTGCGGGCATAAAGTGGGTGCAATGGCAGGTTCCGCCGAACTGGCAACACTCAATAGCGCGAAAGATAAGTGTGGTTCCACCGCCCCCACAATCAGTGCCTTTGCTTCCATTAACCAGGCGATTCTGGCCCTGAATAGCAATCGCGTGGATGGTGTACTCATCAACCGCGGCGGTGCGCAGGAAGCGATTAATATGGATAAACGTCTGGATGCGTCCGGTGAAATTGGTGGCGGTCCAACCGCAACAGCGGTGGCACGTAATGCCAATGCTGAGAAACTTCTGCCGGCCATCAAATCTGCTTACGACAGCCTGATTCAAAGCGGTGACTATATGAAGATCCTGAAAAATAATGATACCGCCTATGGTGCAGTGCAAAGCGCCGTGATTTACCAGCAGAATTCGACACCACCTTCCTACGCATTCAACTGATTGTTACTTAAGGCTGCCGGTGACCGGCAGCCTTAACGTTTGTAGTAGCGATAACCAGTTCTCAACGGGATTTAATTTACTGACTGGAACATTCATATTGAGAACTATAAGTAAAAAGAATAAAATGTAGCGTGTTATCGACTACTCAAGTATCACGGAGTATACATGGAACCAGAACTGCAATTACGACAAACCAATCTGCGCGATCAGGCGTTGTCGATTCTTAAATTGCGACTTATCTCTGGCGATCTCGTGCCTGGCGAAATTTATTCGGCCTCGGCGCTGGCAGAAGAACTGGGTGTGTCTAATAGCCCGGTTCGCGAAGCAATGTTAACCCTGGTCAATCAGGGATTGATGGAAGCAGTACGCAACCGTGGTTTTCGCGTGCTACCGCTCAGCCGTAAAGAGCGACAGAATATTTATGAACTGCGTATGCTGCTGGAAATTCCATCTATGGCAAAATTAGCAGGCATGAAAGAGAAGCTTCAGGCACGTGAAGCGGAATTCACTAAAATCATTAGTGATATGGTGCGTTACGCGCATGAAGGCAATATCGTGGGTTATCTGGAAATGGACCGCCAGTTCCACCTTGGCCTGCTGGCGATTTTAGAAAATGATCAGCTGGTCAATATCGTTGAAAACCTGCGCGATCAATCACGTCAATTCGGCCTGAAAGCGCTGCGTCAGACAGGCGGCCTGATTAAATCTGCCGAAGAACATCAGCCGATATTAAATGCAATGGTTAGTGGTAATGCCGCGTTAACGGCAAAGCTAATGACAACCCATTTAAACCATCTGGTCGGTGACTGGGCCGGCTAAGTTACTGGCGTAAACTAACAGCCGGCTTACCGGCGGTTAAATAATCACAATATCCATACGTGCCGCCAGCTGTAACAAACGGCCGATAACCTTTTTATCTTTAATGAGCGCGCTGGTTTTACTCAGCGTCACACCGTCAGCGACAATGCGATCGGCAAACAGTACGCTGGCCTGCCCCTGATACTGACGCGACGGCCAGCTCATCCCCTGAATCTGAGGATGCTGTTCATGAATATGCTCTGCCCACAGGCGAGTGTCCGCGTATTCTGCGGCATCACAATGAATCAGGCGCTTACCCACGCGCATTTTTATCAATGAAGCATGATCAAGCTGCGCAATACGCAAATCATGGGTTATCACGATGTCACTATGCTGCAGTCCCAGCAGTTTGCGCTGATCGAACACAATCTGCTTTTGCGAAATATCGATATCATGAAACAACACTTCGCACAGCGCAATTTCGCTGCTAGCGGCCGCGTACAGCGTCGGAATGATCTGATGAGAGAGGCGGTCGCGGATAGGACTGAAACGCGCATCTCCCGCGGCAAAATCATTAAACTGATTACCACGATAACAATCGCGATGCAGACGAAATAAATGCGTGCCGGCCGCCAGCACGCCTTCATTAATGTTTATCCGGTCCGGCGGAGCAGGAAAAGCCTGGCCGACGGTCTTATCAGCCATGCATTATGCCCTGCCGCTCAGCCTGAACCGCCCGCAGCAGCATAGATTTATCGCCATCAAGCCAATCTTTAGGCTTGTTACCCTTCAGCCAGCTGTTAGCGGTCCCAAACCAGTAGGCTAGCTCCCAGCCACTTTTAACCCCTGCAAACAGCTCTAAAATCTCTTTCACGACTGGCAGCGGCTGGTAGGCACAGTCCAGGCAATAGCGTGGATAAAGATCTTTTCCCTGCACGCTTACCGCAAAAATACGGTTACGCCGCTTCCAGGTATTAGGTCCGGCACTGCGATTTTTGTTTTCAAAACCGGCTTTATCGGACAGCTGCGCCGCTGGCAGCCACGTGGCATCAGCGAGAATAAATTGACGCAGATCTTCCAGTCGCCGGGCATTACCGGCACGTTCAGCTTCGAAACCGGAAAAAATATCCAGTTTTTTTTCTGCGCCGTCGGCCATCGGCCACTGAGCCGGTTCCGGCGTCATACGCACCCGGGTATCCTCCAGTCCGAGGGAAGCGAGAAAACGATTAATCTTTTTTTCAATATCAACCTCATCCACCCGCTGGGGTTTGATGGGATGACCAGCACGATTTTGTAGCGGAATGACCAGATACTGCGCTTTACTTTCTTCTTTCAGCAGGTCGATGGTTCTGGCATCAACCAGCATCGCGCCCTGATATCCTTTCATTCGCACGCTGGATTTCTGTTTTGTTGACATAAATGCCCCCTGCACAAATTTGATGATATTGAGTATATCGTATATTTATTAAACATCAACCCGGCACGGACTTCGCTAACAATCACTCAGAAAAGTGCAACAGCGGTTTCAGCAAAGCAGGCTAATTTGATCATTTTCCCCGAGAGCAATGCGTAACGGCTTCAGTTCAGTTAGCATGTAATAAACAATTGTAGGTATGGAGAAAATAAATGACCGGACAATCTGTTGTTCCTTCGTCTAATGTTAATGCCGCGCTGGATCGGCTTGAACAGCTGTACGATCGGGCCGTCAACGCAATACGTACCGCTATTGAAGCCTATATCGCCCGCGGCACGCTGCCTGATGAAACCGCGCGGGCAAAAGGTTTATTTGTCTATCCGCAATTGCGTGTACGCTGGGACGGCACCGCACCGCAGCACCGCCTGACCCGGGCATTTGGCCGCTTCACCCATTCGGGACAATATGCCATGACCGTCACCCGGCCGGCACTGATGCGCCACTATCTTGCCGAACAGCTGGCATTGCTGGAAAACGATTACCCGATCACTATTGAGGTTGTCCCATCGCAGCAGGAAATCCCCTTCCCCTATGTCATTGATGGTTCCAGTCTTAACCTTGACCGCAGCATGAGCGCCGGGCTGACGCGCCATTTTCCAACCACCGAGCTATCGCTGATCGGCGATGAAAACGCTGATGGCTTGTTACATCAGGGCGCAATACGCCAGCTATCGCATTTTGACGCTCTGCGCACCGATTTTTCTCTTGCGCGCCTGAAACATTACACCGGTACCCCGGCGGAACACTTTCAGTCCTATGTGCTGTTTACCAACTACACCCGTTACGTCGATGAGTTTGTCCGCTGGGCCTGTGAGCAGATAAAAACCGGGGATACAAACTGGCTGTCACTCTCCTGTGCCGGCGACGTGATCATCACACGGGATACACCGGATGCCGAAGCGGCGATCTCCGATCTGACCTGGAAAAAATATCAGATGCCGGCCTGGCACCTGATGGCGAAAGATGGCAAGGGGATCACCCTGGTTAATATCGGTGTGGGTCCCTCAAATGCCAAAACAATTTGCGATCACCTGGCGGTACTTCGTCCCCATGTCTGGCTGATGATTGGTCATTGCGGCGGCCTGCGCGAAAGCCAGTCAATCGGCGACTATGTGCTGGCACATGCCTATCTGCGTGATGACCATGTGCTAAACAGCGTGCTACCGCCGGATATTCCGATTCCGAGCATAGCCGAAGTTCAGCGCGCGCTGTATGACGCCACCAAGCAGGTCAGCGGCATGCCCGGCGAGCTGGTTAAACAACGCCTGCGTACCGGCACGGTAGCCACTACCGACGATCGCAACTGGGAACTGCGCTACGCGGCCTCGGCGTTACGTTTTAACCAGAGCCGGGCCATCGCGGTGGATATGGAAAGTGCCACAATTGCCGCCCAGGGTTACCGTTTTCGCGTGCCTTACGGCACGCTACTGTGCGTATCGGATAAGCCGTTACATGGCGAAATAAAGCTCCCGGGACAGGCCAATCGCTTTTATGAAGGCGCCATTTCTGAACACTTGCAAATTGGTATTCGTGCCATTGAGCTACTGCGAGCCGACAGTGATAGCCTGCATTCGCGCAAGCTGCGGACGTTTGATGAACCCCCGCTGCGCTAACCGGCTACTGGACGCTGAATTACAGCAGCGTTTTGCCCGCCAGCGCCTCCAGCACTTTCAGCGGTGAATACTCCGGGCGCTGCATGCCCTGTACGGGTAGCAGCCAGGTCTGTTCCAGCATAAACTGACCGGCCATGGCCGCATGCGGGGTCTGGTCAGAAAAACAGATCCAGCTGCTGCCTGCCGGAAACTGAAAACTGAGCTGTAATCCCAGTTGCTGATAGCGTTCATCGCGTTTCATTTTATCGTGCATCTGCAGCATCAGCGCATCATAGTGGCTACGCTGACTTTTGGTGATGCCAAGCAGATTCTGCAGCCAGCTGGTGAACTTAGAATAGCCACCCAGCTCGGGATAAAATCGCTGTGCCAGCCGGGGGAAATCTTCTCCTATCCGCCATTCGCGACTGTTACCTTGTGGATTAATATTGGTAAAAATACGCAAAATACGCTCGCCACAGACCGGCCGCGAAGGAAATGCATCCACATGCAGGCGGCTGTCATCTTTACGCCAGGAATTGCTTTTCCGCCAGACGGTAACCGGATGCAGTCGTAAGGTATTTACCGGGGAATGCAGGAAACGCTGATATTCAGGCAACAGGGCGGCAACCAGGGTTTTACAGGCGTGGTAATGACGCGCCAGCAGCGCTTCTATTGCCGGCCGGTCTGCAGCCCACGCCACCCCCGTCAGACGCCCATTTTGTGGGTTGTAACTGATATTTTTTCGTTTTGGCTCAACCCGCTTAACATCCAGCAGGGTAATTTCCTTATCCGATAAACCAAAGGCAAGATGCGGCAAATAAATCACTTTACCACGTTCAAGTTCGGAAACCTTACTCCCTGCGCCGTCGCCAGCCTGCCAGCTGCTGCACGCTGATACGCGCATTACATTCTCCATTGTTAACACACCCGCTCGCATACCATATCCTTATGTGCGCAATAAAATGACCCGGTTTCTCCGGCCATGTGGGATGAAAAAGGTAAAAAAATGCCAGCAGCATCCTGCCATAACAGCGGGGCAACGTTTTACGCATAATGTGCAGCGGAAGGTAACGGCGGTGAGAACAGGACATGCAGGCAATGGAAATCGCACGGTGACAACGTAACGAAAAACGGTTAATCGCCTGTTTAATAATAAAAAAGAGCAAAGGCGCCGCACAACGGCGCCGGAATGACTCAGGCTTTAGGTTCCCCCATTGCCTTTAACTTTTTCGAAATTTCTTTGCGCTCTTTTGACAGATCAGCATTTTTGATAATGTGATCGTCCACGCGGTCTTCATAATCACCGCGCATGGAAGCAATAATCTCCTGAATAGCTTCAATGCTCATACCCGGTTTAATATACTCGCTCAGATTATCAAGAAGCAGTACGCGTTTTTGGTTATCACGAATTTTCTTTTCGTTATCAATGATTTCCCGCTGAAGTTTATTTTTGCGACGGAACAAGCGTACGAACTCCAGAACATCCTGAAATGACTGCTTTGCATTTTCCATGTTGACACCTTCTTACTGTTTAGCCTGTCAGCCCAGGCAGCTTAACTTTCGCCTTCAGCGTAACTGATTCCACTCTGCCAAAGGCAATTCTGACATCGGTACTGGGGATAGCTTTATTTTACCCTGAAACCCCTCGCGCTGAAACGAATGGTTTTACCCGTTACTTATTTTCGCATAGCCAGACGCACCAGTTCATTGATCCGTTCCAGCTGACCGGCCATCTCAATGCTGAGCCAGGCATAACCATAAGCGGCAACCTGTTGATGATTATTAATCTGCTGTTCGCTCAATAGCGCGCGCAGCTCGCGGCTGCTGGCCGCCAGGGCTTCACTGTCGGTTGCGGTCTTATCGCTATCGCCCTCCAGCAGACTTCGTGACAGCGCCCGCAGGCTCTGCTCTACCTGCCGCTGCGTGGCACGTAACGTCGGCGCATGAAGTAACATCAGATGGGTCTCGCGCGACGACCACCAGGCATTCAGCTGAAGTTCCAGCGTACAGACCATATTGCGATTGAGCGTCTGAATACCTTCAAAAACCGATTTTGGGATACGTGACTCTTTACTGGCCGGTTCCAGCATGGCGCGCATTTTAACCACCGACACCATCAGCCGCTGCAGCGGTTTTTTTAAATGCGGACGTTCAACCAGATTGGCAGAGAAACCCGCATGATAAATTTTCGCGATTTCCAGCAATACGTCAGAGAGCCGGATGCGCCATTGCGTGTATGCTCTGGCCGGCCAGATACTGGTGTAGATTAACGCCAGTAGCGAGCCGATAATCACATCACCACCTCGCCATAGCGCCATCTCAATATTGCCCCGGCTGGCGCTGCTCACTACCGCCAGCGTGATACCGATCAGCAGCGCCATATAAGGCTGTTTACCCAGCGTCAGATAACCACAAAGAAACATGACAATAGCACACCACAGCAACATCACCGGCAGGGAGAACAATTCCAGATAAAGCGCAATCAGTCCGGAAATCACGCCAATCACCGTGCCGGTTATTCGTTGCAATGCGCGCGGAAAAACGTTTCCCCAACTGGAAACCGGCCCCATCACCACCACAAAGGTTATCAGCGGCCAGCTGCCTTCCGGAATGTCCAGTAAACGCACCATCAGAAACGTCAGCACGAATGCCAGCGCAATGCGTACACCGTGAATAACGCGATGGTAGCGATAGACCTTGAGTTTAAAGGCTGAAATGGGTTTATCCGGACGCAATCCTCAACTCCGTCTGTCACAACAGCGTCCAGCATACCCTACTATTCAACGACCATAGCAACCTGCAAGCATCAGTTTTATGTAAATTTCCTGATTATCGATACTCAGACATCCAGATAATCTCAGCGGCAGGCGGCCATCACCCCTGGTTTATCTGCCATTGCCTGGGCGCAACTGGCACACCGGCTAAAAGCTTTTACCCCTTCGCGGCTGATGTTACAATTTACGCCGTTCTGCGTACCCTTATATTACGCCTGAAGTTTGCTCTGCAGGTTAGCCGGTCAGCGATGCTGAACGTGATAAGGAACATCACGTGACTGAGCGAACTAACCAGACAACGCCGAAGAGAAATTTTCCTTCCTTTGTGCGGCTTTATTTTTCATCTATTAGCCCTATTTTCGCAGGAATTCCGCATGAATATTTCGCTTATTGTCCCGGTTTTCAACGAGGAGCAGGCGATACCGGTATTTTATAAAGCAGTCAGAGAAGCAGCGAGCCTGCAGCCTTACAATGTCGAAATTGTGTTTATTAACGATGGCAGTAATGATGCCAGCGAAGCCATTATTGATGCGCTGGCCGTATCAGATCCGCAGGTAAAGGCGCTGTCATTTACCCGCAATTTCGGCAAGGAAGCCGCGCTGTTTGCCGGGCTGGATAATGCCAGCGGCGATGCCGTCATTCCTATTGATGTCGACCTGCAGGATCCTATCGATGTTATCCCTCAGCTGATTGCTCAGTGGCAAAACGGCGCTGATATTGTGCTGGCTAAACGCAATGACCGTTCCAGCGACGGCCATTTTAAACGCATCAGCGCCGACTGGTTTTATAAGCTACACAATAAAATCAGCCATCCGCAGATTGAAGAAAACGTGGGTGATTTCCGGCTAATGAACCGGGAAACGGTAGACAATATCCGGCATATGCCTGAACGTAATCTGTTTATGAAAGGGGTATTTTCCTGGGTCGGTGGCAATATTGCGGTGGTGGAATACAGCCGGGCACCGCGCAGTGCCGGCGTATCTAAATTTAACGGCTGGAAACTGTGGAATCTGGCACTGGAAGGTCTGACTTCCTTCTCCACGCTACCTTTACGCATCTGGTCCTATGTCGGCTTTGCCATTGCATTGTTCTCGTTTTTTTACGCCGTCTGGATGGTAATAGACAAGATTATCTGGGGCAATCCGGTAGCCGGTTATCCTTCGCTAATGGTTTCAATACTGTTTCTTGGCGGTGTACAGCTAATTGGTATTGGCGTACTGGGTGAATATATCGGACGGATCTACATCGAAACTAAAAACAGACCGCGCTTTCTGTTGAAATCTAAAGGACGACATGATGTCTGATTTTTTTAGTGCCCGACGTATCACCGGCGCAGTCCTTGCGCTTACGGCGATTGCCGTTTCCGTATTACTCACCTGGCGCTATTTTCCGCTGGAACCGGATGTGGCCAACAGCCCGCTGGTATGGCGCGGTTTTCTTAATGAAGGGTTCAGCGTTTTTCGCGACTGGCGGCCAACCCCCGATAACTGGTACTTCACGGTTTATCCGGTTAATTTTCTGTTTTTTTTACTCACGGGTCAGGATGGCCGTCTGCCGTTAATCATCTCAACGGCGCTGTTTATCTCGCTGTCGGCCATTATCGCCTGCGCGATGTTAAACCAGTCGGGGAAAAAACCGGTTTCATTTCTGGCATTGCTGGCGCTCACCTGCCTGCCTGCATTTGTTCTGCGCGAAGGGTTTGCCAGCCATCCGTTCTCCCATTACTCAACCAGTTTCTTCGGGGTTGTCGCACTGGCACTGGTATTTTATAACCTGCATCGTCAAGCACTGTGGATCGCCCTGCTCTACAGCCTGTTGTCGTTTTTTGCTTCAGTGGCTGATCCCTGGTTCCTTGCCACTTATTACTTGCCGTTGCTGCTGTCGTTAATCTATCTGAGCGGGAAAAAGCAGGTAGCAAAACACCATCTGCTGCTGTATTTAATCACCTTTGTACTCTCTTTTACCCATGCCCCCCAACGCTGGTTCGGATTACCTAACCAGGCGTTTACTATTCAACCACTGTCGCAGTGGTGGATGAACGCGCAATGGGTATGGCAGGTGCTGGGCAAAAGCCTCAACCTGTTTTTTATCGACAATGCGCTGACCCAGGGGCTTTCGCTGCTAGTATGGCTATGCGTGCTGATTTACGCCTTTACTGTCGCGATTAAAGCCAGCTGGCAGGCAAGATTGATTGCTTTGTGCAGCTTATTTTCTATTGCTGCTATTATCGCTTCATTTATTATCAGCTATGACATGCCGGAGAGTAATTCAGCGCGTTTTTTTGGCAATGTCATTTTTTTCAGTATCTTACTGACCAGCCTGGCCGCGATGATTCAGCGCAACCGGTTACTGATTGTCTGTCTGCTGTTATTTCCGGCATCCTCCCTTTATTCGTACTCTCAGAGCCAGCAACCGCTGGTGAACCAGCAGCCGCTGGCCGACGAATATATTGCGTTTCTGCAACGTCATCAGCTGTACTATGGCTACAGCGATTTCTGGCTGCAGGCGAATATCGTCAACTGGTTTTCACAGGGGAAAATTCACATTACGGCGGTATGGTTTGATCCTGAAAATTATCACATTCGCTTTGACGTGGTCCGGGGGCAAACCATGGCCTCGTGGCTAACACCTGAATTTATTAATGCGGCCCCAGCGCGTCAGTTTGTTGCCATTCCGGCTGTGGCGGACAGTCACCCTCACTCACAGGCTAATCAGCAACTTGCGGCGATAAAAACACAATTAGGTCAGCCAGATGAAATTCTGATTTTTCATCAGCGCACGCTGTTTGTTTACAATAAAAACATTGCGCTGCTTGCGCACTAACCCACGCTGTTGTCAGCGCCATTGACGAGGCGCTGACAATCCCCCACTGAAGCTGTCTTGCTGCCCCTGACGGCCGTTAACCGGCCTGTTGATAACGAGGAATATGGTTTACCATGTCAAGCAGCAGCTCGCGCCATCATACGACCTGCTAAACCAGGCGGATAATGAAAAATTCAGTGAATTAACAAACAACTCATGGATATTACTGTGCAAACCAATCGCCAACAGCCCAGCTTCCTCTTCCACGATTATGAGACCTTTGGCACCAGTCCGGCGCTGGACCGGCCCGCACAGTTCGCAGGCATACGCACAGACAGTGATTTCAATATTATCGGCGAGCCGGAAATTTTTTACTGCAAGCCGGCAGATGACTATCTTCCACAGCCCGAAGCGGTCATGATAACCGGTATTACCCCGCAGATAGCCTGCGCCCGCGGCGTTACTGAAGCGGAATTTACCCGCCGTATTCACCAGCTTTTTAGCCAGCCTGCCACCTGTGTAGTCGGTTACAATAATATCCGCTTCGATGATGAAGTCACCCGTCACCTCTGCTACCGCAATTTTTACGATCCTTATAGCTGGAGCTGGCAAAATGGTAACAGCCGCTGGGATCTGCTCGACGTAATGCGTGCCTGCTACGCATTACGTCCTGACGGCATTCACTGGCCGCTTAACGACGAAGGATTACCCAGCTTTCGACTGGAGCATCTGACTCAGGCAAACGGCATTGCCCATGAACAGGCGCATGATGCCATGTCCGATGTCTATGCCACCCTTGCCATGGCGAAGCTGGTAAAAGCAAAACAACCACGTTTATTTGATTATCTTTTTACGCATCGAAATAAACAAAAACTGGCGGCGTTGATTGATATTGCCGGCATGAAACCGCTGGTGCATGTTTCCGGTATGTTTGGTGCCCACCGCGGTAACACCAGTCTGGTTGTGCCTCTGGCCTGGCATCCGGACAATCGCAATGCCGTCATTAGCTGCGATCTGGCTGCTGACATATCGCCGCTGCTAAATCTCAGCGCCGATCGGCTGCGCGAGCGGCTCTACACCCGACGCGCCGATCTGGCGGCCGATCAACTGCCCGTGCCGCTTAAGCTGATACACATTAACAAATGCCCGGTACTGGCGCCGGCCAGTACCCTGCGTCCGCAGGATGCCGCACGACTCGGTATTAATATTACCCACTGCCTGAATAATCAGGCATTGCTGCTTGAACAACCGCAAGTCAGGGAAAAAGTGGTGGCGCTGTACGCGGAGGCGCCCGCATTTGCGCCCTCCGATAACGTTGACAACCAGCTTTATGACGGTTTTTTCAGCGATGCCGACCGCCAGGCAATCACCATTATTCAACAGACCGCGCCGGAAAATCTGCCGGCGCTGGTACTGAACGTCACCGATGCGCGGATTGAAAAGTTGCTGTTTCGCTACCGGGCGCGTAATTTTCCTGGCACGCTGGACGATAGCGAACAACAGCGCTGGTTACAGCATCGCCGTGAGGCACTCAGTCCTGAACGGGTTGAACAATTTTTACTTGAGCTGGAAACGCTGGCCACACGCTATGAAGACGACAGTGGCAAAATGGCTCAGCTGAAAGCCCTGTTTGACTATGCCCGCCAGCTGGTTTCCTGATAGCCGCCTAGCCTGAGCACCAGACGCTGAAAAAAAGGGCCACACCCTGGTGTGGCCCTTCTGATGAATGCGCCGGCGGATTTTGCCATTGCAGACGGTTTGTTTCTGACGCTAACTACAGGCCTTCTTCGCTGTACTGTGGAACCGGCTGACGGAAACTGCGGGTCACGACTGCCAGATAAATAATACCGGCCGCCGCCCACACCAGTCCGAGGATCATCGAGCTCTCTTCAAGATTAATCCACAACGCCCCCACGGTAAGTGCCCCCAGAATCGGCAACAGCAGATAATTGAAGTTATCCTTCAGCATACGGTTACGTTTTTCACGCACCCAGAACTGCGAAATCACGGACAAATTAACGAAAGTGAAGGCAACCAGCGCACCAAAATTTATCAGTGCTGTTGCGGTGACCAGGTCAAAGGTGATGGCCGACAAAGCCACCACCCCCACCAGCAGTACGTTCCAGGTGGGGGTATGCCAGCGCGGATGAATAAAGCCAAAGAAGCGCTCAGGAAAAACGCCATCACGCCCCATCACATACATCAGACGGGAAACACCAGCATGCGCGGCCATTCCTGATGCCAGTACCGTTACGCATGAGAAGATAAGTATGCACCACTGGAAGGTTTTCCCCGCCACATAGAGCATAATTTCCGGCTGCGATGCGTCCGGATGCTGGAAGCGAGAGATATCCGGAAAATAAAGCTGTAAAAAGTAAGAGACAAAAATAAAGATAATGCCGCCAACCAGCGCCGTAAGGAAAATCGCGCGCGGAATAACGCGTTCGGCGTTTTTGGTCTCCTCCGACAGCGAGCTGATGCCGTCAAAGCCAAGAAATGAAAAACACAGGATAGTCGCCCCGGTAATCATCGGTACCACGTGCGAATTTTCTGACCAGAACGGTTTACTGCTAACCAGCGTACCGCTGCCTTCACCCTGTGCCACGCCATAAATAACCAACACCACAATTACCGCCATAATGGCAATCTGTAAAATAACAATCAGGCTATTAAAATTAGCCACGGTTTTAATACCGCGCAGATTAAATAGCGTCATAAAGCTGACCAGCAGGACCACAAACATCCACGATGGCACGCCTGGCACTAACGCTTCAAAATAGATTTTCGCCAGCAGGATATTGATCATCGGCATGATTAAATAATCCAGCAGCGACGACCAGCCCACCATAAAACCGACATGTGGACTGATTGCCTTTTGCGCGTAGGTGTAGGCCGAACCGGCAGACGGAAAGCGGCGAACCAGCTTACCGTAACTCAGCGCGGTAAAGAGGATAGCCACCAGCGCAAACGCATACGCCGTCGCAACGTGACCGTTGGTCAGGCCAGAGACAATACCAAAGGTATCGAACAGCGTCATCGGCTGCATATATGCCAGCCCGATCATCACTACCGGAAACAACGTCAGCGTTTTTTTCAGCTGCGCGCGCGGCGCGTTATTGACGTCATGCATCATGGTTCAGTCCCTCCATTGCCACAACCGCTGCAGGCTGTCGCGCTGAGGAACATCGTCGTGAGCAAAGCGAAGAAGTGAAGGTAATAACACCATCATACAGGTGAAGGGAGGTGCGAAGGATGTGTTGCTTCGCCGTGCCATAGCCCTGACGCAAACGCGCGGCGGCGAATACGGCTACCCGTTGGATATACTGCCCCATCTTTCTTTTCCTCAACATCACACGCTTAACGTGTTTCTATCACTATCTATCCGGCACGCAGACCGGCCTCGTGATTATGGATTGTATGAATGGCAAAAAAATAACCGGCGTGATAAGCGTCGGTTATAGTGTCATTTTGCCGGGGAGGTATTTTGCACCATTTTCAGGCTGGATGCCAATATGCTGAGACCTTCATTGATAATTTGTTCACTGGCGGTCAGCGGGATCAGAAAGCGGATAACATTGGCACGCACCCCGCAAGCCAGCAGGATTAACCCCTGACGCCCGGCTTCTTTTACCAGCCGCTGGGTCAGCGCGGCGTCCGGCCTGGCACGGTCACCCCCCTCCACCAGCTCAATAGCCAGCATAGCCCCTGGGCCGCGAATATCACCAATACAGTCAAACTCTTCGGCCAGCGCACTTAATCGCGCCCGCAGCCATTCCCCCTGCTGACAGGCACGCTGATTTAACTGTTCTTCGTCAATCAAATCGATTACCGCCAGCGCGGCAGCAATACTGACCGGAGAGCCGGCATAGGTTCCACCCAGCCCCCCCGGTTGCGCTTTGTTCATCAGGGCACGACGGCCGGTTAGCGCCGAAAGCGGAAATCCCCCTGCGAGGCTCTTTGCCATGGTGATAATGTCCGGTTCCACACCGCTGTGCTCAATGGCGAAGGTTTTGCCGGTACGACAAAAGCCGCTCTGGATTTCATCGGCAATCAGCACGATACCATGACGGTCGCAGACCGCGCGCAGTGCATGCAGGAAGCTGGCCGGCGCCGGATAAAATCCCCCTTCTCCCTGTACCGGCTCAATAATAATTGCGGCGACTTCCTCTGCCGCCACGTCAGCAGCAAATAGCGCATCCAGTGCGTCCAGCGCCTGCTGCTCGCTAATCCCCAGATACTCAGCCGGGTAAGGCAAATGGTATATTTCTGCCGGAAAAGGGCCATAACCCTTTTTATAGGGGGCAACTTTGCCGGTTAACGCCATGCCCAGCAGCGTACGTCCGTGAAAGCCACCGCGAAATGCCACGACCGCCCGGCGACCGGTGGCAATACGCGCGACTTTTACCGCATTTTCCACCGCTTCAGCGCCGGTAGACATGAGCAGCGTCTGGGTAGCATCACGAATGGGAACCAGTGCATTCAGCTTTTCAGCCAGTTCGATGTACCCCGGATAGGGTGTTACCTGAAAGCAAGGATGTGTGAATTGTTCAAGCTGCGCCCGCACTGCGGCCAGTACTTTAGGATGGTTGTGTCCGGTGTTAACCACCGCAATGCCGGAAGCAAAATCGATATAGCGCCGGCCCTCCACATCCCATAACTCGGCGTTAAGGGCTTTGGCGATGTAAACCGGCAATGCGTTACCCACACCCGCTGTGACAGCAGCTTCCCGGCGCTGCTGCCAGGATTGGTTAGTTTGGCTCATAATGCGTCTCCGGGAATGATAAAAAGGCCGCCCGAGCGGCCGCTATTCAGGCGTTTTTCAGCATCCAGTCAATTTCGGTTGCGGTGATCAAACGTTCGAAATGCATCAGTTCGTGGTTTTTGCAGACGTGCCAGACAAAACAGAAACGTTCACCCAGCAGCTTTTGTAGCGGCGTGCTCTGTTCAAACTCCCACAGCGCATCACTCTGGCGCACCGGTAACGCCAGTCCCTCTGCCTCATGGCCGTTGCCGGTTACGCCGGCAGGCAGTGGCAAGGTATTCGCCAGACCATGCAGAATACCGGCCAGCAAGGCAGACATCACCAGATAAGGGTTGGCATCTGCACCCGCTACCCGATACTCAACACGGTGATTAGCCCGGTCTCCACATGGAATACGTAATGCAACGGTTCGGTTGTTATGTCCCCAGGAAGCCTGTAGTGGCACAAAAGAGTCGGGCACAAAGCGGCGGAATGCATTGACATTAGGCGCCAGCAGCGCCATGGAGGCCGGCATCAAATCAAGCATACCGGCCAGCGCACGGGCCAGTAACGGCGAGTCATTACCGTCATCATCGGCAAACAGGTTAGTTTCGCTGGCGTCCAGCATACTGAGATGAATATGCATTCCACTGCCAGCATATTCCTCATAGGGTTTGGCCATGAAGGTGGCATTCATGCCGTGTTTCTCTGCCACCTGACGAATCAGGCGTTTCAGTTGAATAGCATGATCGCAGGCAACCAGTACGTCGCGGGTATGATGCAAGTTAATCTCAAACTGGCCGGGTGACGCTTCTGCCAGCGCGCCGTCCGCCGGGATGTCCTGCTGTTTTGCCAGGTTATCAATATCCTGTAAAACCGCGGCAAAATGATCAAGATTATCGACCGAATAGACCTGGCACTGCATATTGCGCTCTTCACTGCCTGGGGCACAAGGCGGCTGAATGTAACCTTCTGCATCCCGCTGTTTATCGACCAGATAGAACTCCAGCTCTACCGCTACCACCGGAAAAAGTCCCTGCTCGCACAGCTGTTGCCAGAGGTGATTCAGTACATTCCGGGGTTCAACGTCAAAGGGAGTGCCATCTTGATTGCGCATAGTGAGCAGCAGTTGCGCCAGGTGTTGCGGGTCAGTGGCAGAGGGGACAAGAGAGCCTTCAACAGGGAGACAGATATTGTCAGGTTCACCCAGCACCTGACCCAAACCCGCTTCTTCCACCGTATTACCGAGAATATCCATGGCAAATACCGAGGCGGGAAAATAGCAGCCTTTCTCCAGCTTACTCAGGCTACTGACAGGAATGCGCTTACCGCGAAAAACACCGTTTAAATCATTGAGCAGAATATCAACATATTGCGTTTGCGGGTGGCGTTCCAGATAAGTGTTCACTTCATGCTGGAACGCGCTGGTTCGTTTCTCTTCACCCTGTCTGGCGAAGTCTTCAACTTCGATAATGTTGGTCATAGACACCTGCCGCTAACCTGTTGGAGAGGAGTGTGGCAATGCTCAAAATAACTGCCACCATTTAACATTAGCCTCAACATAAAAAGGCTGCAAATGTAACATTCACCTTTGAATAGCGGCCAATTGATTGCTAGATTGAAAATAAATTGCACAATCTGGCCGTTAACGGCGCTGTAGTGTTTAAAATATTTTCCAGGTGCACAGGGGGCACAATGGCCATTATTTTTGACAAACCCTTGATCGGCGTGGTGATGTGCCAGAATCAGCTGGCTGGTCATCCGGTGCAAAGCGTTCATAACAAATATCTGGATGCTATTTTTTCCGCTGGCGGCATTCCTCTTGCCTTGCCGCATGGTCTGGCAACCAGCCCGGAACTATTAGAAAACAGTATGACCGTTCTTAGCGGTATCCTGCTCACCGGCAGTCCCAGTAACATTGAACCCCATCATTATGGTGAAAACGGCAGTGAAGCGGACAGTGATGCCGGACGTGACCGGCTGGCATTTGCGCTGATCGAGGGTGTTATCCGCCAGCAGATGCCGCTGATGGCAATTTGTCGCGGCTTACAGGAACTGGTCGTTGCAACTGGCGGTACGCTGCATCGTGCCCTGTCTGACATCGACGGTTTGCGTGAACATCGGGAAGACAGCGCTTTGGCACTGGAACAGCAGTATGCGCCGGCCCATGAAGTCTGGGTGGAGCCACATGGGTTACTGCATCAGCTGCTGCCCGGCTGCGAGAAATTCTGGGTCAACTCCCTGCATTCGCAGGGTATCCGCACGCCAGGACCGGCGCTGCGTACGGAAGCGCGCGCCGCCGATGGTCTGATTGAAGCTGTGAGCTTGCCCCACCATCCCTTTGCGCTGGCAGTACAATGGCATCCGGAATGGCAGAGCGAAAGCTCTGCACTTTCACGCGCGCTGTTTAGCGGCTTTATCCAGGCCTGCCAGCGCTTCCAGAAGGAACGAAAAATATGAACGATCGTCCGCTCGCTCCCGGACGGCGTCTGGCGGAAATTCGTCAGCAACGGGGATTATCACAGCGTCGGGTAGCAGAGCTTTCCGGCCTGACACACAGCGCCATCAGTACTATCGAACAGGATAAAGTCAGTCCGGCGCTCAGTACGCTGCAAAAATTGCTCAAAGTATACGACCTGTCACTGTCGGCGTTTTTTGCCGAACCCGCCGACAGTTCCCCTCCCAGGGTTGTGATTAATGCAAATGAGCTGATTGATATTGGCAGTCAGGGGGTATCACTGCGCTTAATTCATAATGGTAATCCTGAACGTACGCTGGCCATGATGCTGGAAACCTATGAGCCTGGCGCCACCACCGGCGAAAAAATCCGTCACCCAGGTGAAGAAACCGGCACCCTGCTGGAAGGCGAAATTGTCCTTACCATTGGCGGACAAACCTACCATCTCAATGCGGGTCAGAGTTACGTCATTAATACCGGTCTGGCCCACAGTTTTACCAATACCTCAACCCAAATCTGTCGCATTGTCAGTGCCCATACGCCAACCACCTTTTAACTGACCGCGCGTCCCCCGGGAGTCTGCTTATGGATCATGTAAAGAGTTATTACGCTGCCACCGCCCACCAGCACGCCGACTGGCCGGTATTGCAGGATACCGTCGACTGTGACGTCTGTGTGATTGGTGCCGGCTTTACCGGCCTGTCTTCGGCGCTGTTTCTTAGCGAAGCCGGCTTCGACGTGGTGGTACTGGAAGCGGTCAGGGTCGGTTTCGGTGCCAGCGGGCGCAACGGCGGCCAGCTGGTTAATTCCTTCAGCCGCGATATTGATATTATTGAACAGCGCTACGGGCAGGAAAGCGCCCGCCTTATCGGTAACATGATGTTTGAAGGTGGCGATATTATCCGCCAGCGCATTGAGCACTATGGCATTGACTGTGATTACCGGCCGGGTGGGATTTTTGCCGCCCTCAACGCCCGTCAGATGTCCCATCTGCGCGCGCAACAAAAGCGCTGGCAACATTTTGGTCATCATCAGCTGGCGCTGCTTGATGAGGAGGGAATACGCCGCGAGGTCGCCAGCGAACGCTATGTTGGCGGATTGCTGGACAAGCGTGGTGGCCACCTTCATCCGCTCAATCTGGCGCTGGGTGAAGCGGAAGCAATCCGTCATCACGGCGGCCGCATCTATGAACATTCCGCCGTCACCCGGGTGGACTATGGCTCGCAAAAGCAGGTCTATACCGCGCAGGGCTGTGTGCGGGCAAAATATATTATCTGGGCGGCTAACGCCTATCTGCCCGAAACGCTGGAACCGCGTCTGACCCGGCGCAGCATGCCATGCGGCTCGCAAATTGTGGTGAGCGAAAAATTATCAGCGGACCTTGCCCTGTCGCTGCTGCCCAACAATCGCTGCGTGGAAGACTGCAATTATCTGCTGGATTATTTTCGTCTGACCGCCGATAACCGCTTACTGTTTGGCGGCGGCGTAATTTATGGTGCCAGAGAACCCGACGACGTAGTGGCTTTAATTCGCCCTAAGCTGCTTAAAACCTTTCCGCAATTACAGGGCATCAACATTGACTATGCCTGGAGCGGCAATTTTTTGCTGACCTTATCCCGCATGCCGCAGCTTGGTCAGTTTGAACCAGGCGTCTATTTTATTCAGGGCGACAGCGGTCATGGCGTTACCTTTACCCATCTGGCGGGCAAACTGGTGAGCGAGGCAATCGCGGGCAACCGTCAGCGCTTTGATGCCTTTGCCAGACTGCCACATCTGCCGTTTCCCGGCGGGCATCGCCTGCGTATTCCCTTTACCGCCATCGGAGCGACCTGGTACAGCCTGCGTGACCGGCTGGGCATCTAAAACGCGCCAAAACCGCGGCGGTACATAATAATAACCGCCAAACGCCCGCTTTGCGGTGGGCGGCCATAAGCGCCTGCCGACCGCAGACCACCAGGCGGAGATAGCGCTGCTTAACCTGATACAGGTATGATAGCGGCCACCGTATCCGATAACCGGACAGCCAGACAATGGACCGCAGCAGATTCATCAAACTATTTAACTATAAACACTGGGCCGATAGCGCCACCCTGCACGCCATAAGCGCTATTCATGATGACGCGTATCAGCAAAAACGCCATCTGATGCTAAGACTAATGAACCATATTTATGTGGTGGATATGATTTTTCGCGCCAACCTCAGCGGCACCCCGCATGGTTACAGTGCGCTAAACACGCCGGAAACGCCCTCGGTGGAGACCCTGGAAAAGCAGATGCACGCTTGCTTTCAGTGGTATATCGGGTATCTCAGCACGATGGAAGAAAATGACTTTACCCAGCAGATACGCTTTAAATTTGTCGATGGTGTTAGCGGTGAAATGACGGCTTGTGACATGCTCGAACACGTACTTTTGCATGGAACTTACCACCGTGGTGCCATTGGCTGGCTGATTTCCGAATGTAACGCAACGCCGCCGAAAGACGTGCTGACGGTTTTTCTGCGCGATCACCACCACTGACTCCAGGCCATACTGCAGCCGTTTAGCCAGCACACCGCACGTACGGTAAATCCTGGGGAGGATGCCCCCGCTGTCCGTGCGATAACCTGATGGATATCATGAAAAAATTACTTACTGAAACCTTTAAATTTGCCATCACTGGCGTGATTGGTTTTATGGTTGATACGCTGGTGCTTTATCTGCTGAAAGGTTTAACTGGCTTATATGGTGCCCGGCTAATTTCTTTTAGCTGCGCGGTGATCACCACCTGGCTGATTAACCGCTCGCTGACCTTTGCAGCCACCCCGTCTCAGCATGGCAAACACAAAGAATTTGCCACTTATTTCCTGATCATGTGCGTAGGCGGCGCGGTTAATCTTGCCTGCTACTCCGGTCTGATCGCCGTCTCACCGCTGACCCGGCACTATCCGGTGCTGGCAATAGCCGCAGGTAGCCTGATAGGCATGTTCTTTAATTTCAGCCTGTCAAAGGCCCTGCTCTATCACGGGAAAGCAGGAAAATCGGGCTGATAGACAGCGAAGCCCCTCAGCTTAACGGCATATTATTGGGGTTGGGATACTGATAGCGGAAACCCAGCTGGCGGCATATTTTACTGCCATCAATCACTTTCCCCTGCTGGCCACCGGACGCCTGATTAAATTCCGGCGGCGTCAGTCCCAGCTGGCGGGTTACCTCCGGGTAAAAGTTACCGCGTGCCGGATGTTCTGGTGCACAAATATTCCAGACGCCGCCGTTACCGCGCTCAAGCAGCAGCGTCAGAGCGGCAATCACATCATCCAGATGAACCAGGTTTACCCCATGATGCCCGTTTTCCAGCCCACGTTTACCCGCCAGAAAACGCCCGGGATGACGCTGCGGGCCAACCAGACCAGCCAGACGCAGAATATCCACCCGGGTACCCGGCAGATCATGCAGCCAGTTTTCCAGTTCCGCCAGCGTCCTGCCCGCCAGAGTGGTGGGACGCAGCACTGAGCGTTCGTTGACATGCCCGCTGATATCACCGTACACCGAGATGGAACTGGTAAACAGAATATGTGGTACCCCACAGGCCAGCGCGCTGTCTATCAGCTGCTGAATCGCCAGCAGATAATTGTCGCCGGTAACCGACTGGCTGGCTGGCACCGCTACCACCAGTGCGTCAACCCGCAGCAACGCCTCAAGGTCATCCGCTTCGCACTCCAGACGAGGTGTCAACAGCAGTCGATAGCTATCAATACCGCACATGCGGGCGGCGGCGACGCCGTCCGGCGTTCTTTTGCTGCCGCAAACCTGCCAGCCACGAGCATGTAATGCCAGAGCCAGCGGCATGCCCAGCCATCCCAGCCCCACAATCGCCACTCTTTTCATCCCTACCTCCGAAACGGGTTAAGTATTCAGGCTACGCCAGCCGCAGAGCGCTGGCAATCTCCGGCTGGTGAGAGAATCTTTCAACATTGACAAAAAACAGTTGCGTCGCAGCGCTATTATGGTTAGCTTACTTATCAGTTTATGAATAGTGATTCATTCAAAGAGAAATTATGACACGCGTTCAGTTTAACCATCATCATCACCATCACCCTGACTAGTCTTTCAGGCGATGTGTGCTGGAAGACGTTCAGGATCTTCCAGTGGTGCAGAACGTGATGAAAGCCCCCGGAAGATCGCCTTCCGGGGGCTTTTTTTATGGCCCGATGAACCGGTATCAATACGCAACATTATGGTTTCATCACCAGTTTTAACATTGATAAAAGGAACGGGCTCTATGTTAGATAATTCGCGCTTACGCATCGCTATGCAAAAGTCAGGACGTTTGAGCGACGATTCACGGGAGTTGCTGGCCCGCTGCGGAATCAAAATTAATTTACAACAACAGCGCCTGATCGCCTTTGCTGAAAATATGCCGATTGACATCCTGAGGGTGCGTGATGACGATATCCCCGGTCTGGTTATGGATGGCGTGGTGGACCTGGGGATTATTGGCGAAAATGTGCTGGAAGAAGCGTTACTGACGCGCCATGCTCAGGGAGAAGATCCCCGCTATCTGACGCTACGCCGTCTCGATTTTGGCGGGTGCCGCCTGTCGCTGGCAATGCCAGTTGATGCCCCCTACAGCGGGCCAGCGTGCCTGAACAATACCCGTATCGCCACCTCTTACCCACACCTGTTAAAAAAATACTTCGACAAACAAGGTATCAGCTTTAAATCCTGCCTGCTAAACGGATCGGTAGAAGTGGCGCCGCGCGCCGGCCTTGCCGATGCCATCTGTGACCTGGTGTCCACCGGCGCCACCCTGGAAGCTAACGGATTACGCGAAGTTGAGGTGATCTACCGTTCTAAAGCCTGTCTTATCCAGCGTGATGGTGAGATGCCGGCCAGCAAACAGCAGCTGATTGACAAATTAATGACCCGTATTCAGGGAGTTATTCAGGCACGCGAATCAAAATACATTATGCTGCATGCACCGGGCGATCGGCTGGAAGACATTATTGCCCTGCTGCCTGGCGCCGAACGGCCAACGGTACTGCCACTGGCCGGAGACCGCAGCCGGGTCGCGATGCACATGGTCAGTAGTGAAACCCTGTTCTGGGAAACCATGGAAAAGCTCAAATCGCTGGGCGCCAGCTCAATACTGGTGTTACCCATAGAAAAAATGATGGAGTAAGCAAGATGGCTGAGTTTACTACCCCGATCGACTGGCAGCAGTGCAGCCCGGCGCAGCAGGCCAAATTACTGATGCGCCCGGCTTTTTCCGCCTCGGCGTCTATCGCCCAGCGCGTCGCTGACATTATAGAAAACGTGCGCAGCCAGGGTGATAGCGCACTGCGTGATTACAGTCAGCAGTTTGATAACATCAGCCTGCAGGATTTGCGCGTCAGCAAGGCGCAAATAGCGGCGGCGGGCGCCCGATTAAGCGATGAATTCAAACAGGCCATGGCCGTGGCGGTTAGCAATATTGAAACCTTTCACCGCGCCCAGCAGCTGGCGGCAGTCGATATTGAAACCATGCCTGGGGTACGCTGTCAGCAGCTAACGCGCCCGCTGGACTCGGTCGGGCTGTATATTCCCGGCGGCTCTGCGCCGTTGTTTTCCACGGTGCTGATGCTGGCCACACCCGCGCGTATTGCCGGCTGCCGCCGGGTGGTACTCTGTTCCCCACCACCGGTTGCCGATGAAATTCTTTATGCCGCCTCACTCTGTGGCATAGAGGAGATCTTTCAGGTGGGAGGGGCCCAGGCCATTGCCGCGCTGGCAACCGGCACAGCAAGCATTCCAAAGGTGGATAAAATTTTTGGTCCGGGTAATGCCTGGGTTACCGAAGCCAAACGTCAGGTCAGCCAGCGGCTTGACGGTGCGGCCATTGATATGCCGGCCGGACCTTCAGAAGTACTGGTCATTGCCGATGAGGGTGCAACCCCGGCTTTCGTGGCGTCAGACCTGCTCTCTCAGGCTGAACATGGTCCGGACTCACAGGTTATTCTGCTGACGCCCTCTGTCACGCTGGCGCAACAGGTTGCCGACGCCGTGACCGCCCAGCTTTCTCAGCTGCCGCGGGCTGAGACCGCCGCTAAAGCCCTGAGCAGCAGCCGCCTGATTGTGGCGCGGGATCTGGCTCAGTGTGTTGAAATCAGTAATCGTTACGGGCCGGAGCATCTGATTATCCAGACCCGTCAGCCACGTTCACTGGTTGCCGGGATTACCAGCGCCGGCTCGGTATTTCTTGGCGACTGGTCACCGGAATCCGCAGGTGATTACGCTTCCGGCACCAATCACGTGCTGCCAACCTATGGCTATACGGCAACCTGTTCCAGCCTTGGTCTGGCGGACTTCCAGAAACGGATGACGGTGCAGGAACTGACGCCGCAGGGTTTTCTGTCACTGGCCCCGACTATTGAAACCCTCGCCGCCGCCGAGCAGTTAATTGCGCATAAAAATGCCGTAACGTTGCGCGTCGCCGCACTGAAGGAGCAGGCATGAGTCAGAGTATTGAACAACTGGCACGCGCTAATGTGCGTGCGCTGACGCCCTACCAGTCCGCCAGGCGGCTGGGTGGTAACGGTGACGTCTGGCTTAACGCCAATGAATACCCGCTGCCGGTTCCTTTTGAACTGACCCAGCAAACGCTTAACCGTTATCCGGAATGCCAGCCAAAACAAGTCATTGAACGCTACGCTAACTATGCCGGTTTAAGCAGCGATCGGGTGCTCACCTGCCGTGGTGCCGATGAAGGTATCGAACTCCTGATGCGGACGTTTTGTGAACCGGGACAGGACGCGGTGCTGTTTTGCCCTCCAACCTATGGAATGTACAGTGTCAGCGCAGAAACGCTCGGCGTGGAATATCGTACCGTTCAGGCGCTGGACAACTGGCAGCTCAACCTGGCTGATATTGAGGCCCGCTTCAGCGGCGTCAAACTGGTTTATCTGTGCAGCCCGAATAATCCGACCGGCAATCTGATTAATCCCGATGATATTCGCCAGCTGCTGGAAATGGCCCGCGGTAGGGCGCTGGTGGTTGCCGACGAAGCCTACATTGAGTTTTGTCCACAAGCCTCAGTGGCCGGCTGGCTCGATCGCTACCCTCACCTAGTGGTATTGCGTACATTGTCCAAAGCCTTTGCGCTGGCCGGCCTGCGCTGTGGGTTTGTGCTGGCAAACGCGCCGGTGATTGAACTGTTGCTGAAAGTCATCGCCCCCTATCCCCTGGCGACACCGGTTGCCGATGTCGCGGCCCAGGCATTGAGCGAAACCGGGCTGGCGCTGATGCGCGAACATGTAGCGATCATCAAAGAAAATCGCGCGCGCCTGATGACAGCACTGCGGCAAAGTCACTGGGTTGAACACGTCTATGACAGTGAAACCAACTATATACTGGCGCGTTTCCGTCACTCAGCATATGTATTTAAATCGTTATGGGATCAAGGCATTATTCTGCGAGATCAGAATAAACAACCGGGTCTGGCTGGCTGTCTGCGTGTCAGTATCGGCACAAGTAACGAATGTGATCGCGTCATCAGTGCCCTCAACGCACTGGCGGTCAGTGATGATCTCAGGGAGCAAGCATGAGCGAGAAAGTACTATTTATCGATCGTGACGGGACCTTAATCAGCGAACCGCCGCACGATTTTCAGGTAGACCGAATGGATAAGCTGGCCCTGGAGGCTGATGTCATTCCGGCGCTGCTGGCCCTACAGAAAGCAGGGTTTTCGCTGGTAATGATAACCAATCAGGATGGCCTGGGCAGCGCCAGCTTCCCGCAGGCTGATTTCGACGGTCCGCATCAGCTGATGATGCAGATATTTACCTCCCAGGGCATTCATTTCAAACAGGTTCTGATTTGCCCGCATAAGCCGGAAGATGCCTGCGACTGTCGCAAACCCAAAACCAGCCTGGTCGCCGCCTGGCTAGGCGAAGGCGTGCTGGACAGTGACAATAGTTATGTTATTGGCGATCGCGCGACCGACATGCAGCTAGCCGCTAATATGGGTATTAAAGGTATACATTACGGCCACAACGGCGTCGGCTGGCAATCTATTGAACAACAGCTGACCCGCCGCGACCGTCACGCGCTGGTGCAGCGTAATACCAAAGAAACCCAGATCCGGGTGGAAGTGTGGCTCGATCGGGAAGGTGATAGCAAAATTAATACCGGCATCGGCTTTTTTGACCATATGCTGGATCAAATCGCCACCCATGGTGGTTTTCGCATGTATATCGAAGCGAAAGGCGATTTACACATTGATGACCATCACACGGTTGAAGATACCGGTCTGGCACTGGGTGAAGCCCTGCTTAAAGCGCTTGGCAATAAACGTGGCATCCGCCGTTTTGGCTTCGTGCTACCGATGGATGAGTGCCTGGCACGCTGTGCGCTGGATATCTCCGGCCGGCCGCATCTGGAATATAAAGCGGAATATAACTATCAGCGAGTGGGCGATCTCAGCACCGAAATGGTGGAGCATTTTTTCCGCTCACTGTCTTACACCATGATGTGCACTCTGCATCTGAAAACCAAAGGGCGTAACGATCATCACCGGGTTGAAAGCCTGTTTAAAGCCTTCGGGCGCACTTTACGCCAGGCTATCCGCGTAAGCGGTGACAGACTGCCAAGCTCAAAAGGAGTGCTGTAATGCAGGTCGTGATCCTTGATACCGGCTGTGCCAATCTCTCCTCGGTCAGATGGGCCATTCAGCGTCTGGGTTATCAGCCCGTGGTCAGCCGCGAGGCCGATGTCGTGCTGGCGGCCGATAAACTGTTGTTGCCCGGCGTCGGTACTGCGCAGGCCGCAATGGCACAGCTGCAGCAACGTGAATTAACCGGACTGATTAAAGCCTGTACCCAGCCGGTGCTTGGCATCTGCCTGGGCATGCAGCTGCTGGCTGTCAGCAGTGAAGAAAATGGTGGCATTGATACCCTTGGACTGATTAATCAGCCGGTGGTCAGAATGCAGGCCGAAACCCTGCCGCTGCCGCATATGGGCTGGAATCAAATTACCCCGCAGGCCGGTCATCGCCTGTTTCAGGGGATTGGTGATGACAGCTATTTCTATTTTGTTCACAGCTACGCAATGCCGGTGAATAGCTGCACCATCGCCCAGTGTGATTATGCCGGCCCGTTCAGCGCTGCGGTGCAAAAAGACAACTTTTTTGGGGTGCAATTCCATCCTGAGCGTTCCGGCGCGGCGGGTGCCCGACTGCTGAAAAATTTCCTGGAGATGTAGCGGATGATCATTCCGGCACTGGATTTAATTGAAGGTAACGTTGTCCGTCTTCATCAGGGCGATTATCACCAGCAGCGCGACTATGGCAACGATCCGCTTCCGCGTCTGCAATCGTATCAGCAGCAAGGGGCGGAAATGCTGCATCTGGTTGATTTAACCGGGGCAAAAGACCCGGCCCGGCGCCAGCTGTCGCTGCTAAAAACGCTGCTGGCTGGCGTAAGCGTGCCGGTACAGATCGGCGGCGGTATTCGCCATGCTGCCGACGTTGAAGCACTGCTTAATGCCGGTGCCGCACGGGTGGTTGTCGGCTCCACTGCCGTGAAAAATCCCGACGAAGTGGCCCGCTGGTTCGCCACTTTTGGCGGGCAGCATATTGTGCTGGCACTGGATGTGCGCATTGATGATAACAACCGCAAAGAGGTGGCCATCAGCGGCTGGCAGGAAGCGGCCGGCGTGACCCTCGAACAGGTCATCGAGCGGTTTGCTGCTGAGGGATTACAGCAGGTACTTTGTACTGATATATCGCGCGATGGCACCCTGCAGGGCGCCAATGTCGCCCTTTATCAGGAAATCACCGCACGTTTTCCGCAGGTGGCCTTTCAGTCATCCGGGGGTATCGGTTCCCTCGCCGATATTGCGGCCTTACGCGGCAGCGGTGCGCGCGGCGTCATTGTCGGCCGGGCGCTGCTGGAGAATAAATTTACCGTTTCGGAGGCTATCGCATGCTGGCAAAACGTATAATTCCCTGCCTCGACGTTCGCGATGGTCAGGTAGTAAAAGGCGTGCAATTTCGCCATCACGAGATTATTGGCGATATCGTGCCGCTGGCACAACGCTATGCCCGTGAAGGCGCCGATGAGCTGGTATTTTACGATATCACCGCATCATCCGATGGCCGGGTGGTGGATAAAAGCTGGGTGGCCCGGGTAGCGGAAGTGATTGACATTCCCTTCTGTGTCGCCGGCGGCATTAAAAGCGAACAGGATGCTGCACACATCCTCTCTTTCGGCGCTGACAAAATCTCGCTCAATTCCCCGGCGCTGGCGGATCCGACGCTGATAACCCGCCTTGCGGATCGTTTTGGTGTGCAGTGTATTGTCGTCGGTATTGATAGCTGGTACGACAGTCACAGCGACAGTTACCAGGTTAATCAGTATACCGGTGATGAAAAGCGTACCCGCGTCACTCACTGGCAAACCCTCGACTGGGTTAAAGAAGTACAGCAGCGCGGTGCCGGAGAAATTGTCCTGAATATGATGAACCAGGACGGCGTACGCAACGGCTACGATTTGCCCCAGCTCAAGCGCGTGCGCGAGGTATGTCAGGTGCCGCTGATTGCTTCCGGTGGAGCCGGTACCATGGCGCATTTTCTGCAAGCCTTTCGCGAAGCGGAAGTTGACGGTGCGCTGGCAGCCTCGGTGTTTCATAAACAAATTATTAATATCGGCGAGCTGAAAAGTTACCTCGCCGAACAGCAGGTGGAGATTCGCAGGTGCTAACTGAACAACAACTGGCAGCGCTGGACTGGGATAAAACTGCCGGCATGATGCCCGCTATCGTGCAGCATGCCGTTTCCGGTGCGGTTCTGATGCATGGCTATATGAATCAGCAAGCGTTGCAGCAAACGCTGCAATGTGGTCAGGTCACTTTCTGGTCACGGAGCAAACAGCGTTTATGGACTAAAGGCGAAACCTCCGGTCATTTTCTCAAGGTCGTCAGCATCACACCAGACTGCGATAATGATACGCTGCTGCTGCTGGTCAATCCGGCAGGCCCTACCTGTCATCGTGGTACCACCAGCTGCTTTGCTCCCGCCGCCAGCGACTGGGATTTCCTTTATCAGCTTGAACAATTGCTGGCAGAACGCAAACACGCCGATGCCGCCAGTTCCTACACCGCCCGCCTGTATGCCAGCGGCACAAAACGCATTGCGCAGAAAGTCGGAGAGGAAGGCGTAGAAACGGCGCTGGCCGCCACCGTGCACAACCGTGAAGAGCTGGTTAACGAAGCCTCAGACCTGATCTATCACCTTCTGGTGCTGCTGCAGGATCAGGATCTCAATCTGAGCCGTGTGATCAATACCCTCAGGGAAAGGCATAAATAAGTCCTGTCAGGCTGGCGGTCCGCTCTGTTTTCGTGGCTACCAGCCCGGCCGAAATAAGGCAACTGACTGGCTGTACGCCTGGCACCCTTCCCCCCTTTAGCTTTCACCCGCAACTGAGGCTGATTGTTGACCCGACGCTGTGCCAGCGTAACCGGGAAATTGCCTGCAATGCCGCAAGCCTGACCTGCTCGCTGCTGCTGGATGCCAGCGACTACCTGCGTATCGCCAGCCCCGGTGAAATAGAGATCATCAAAACCAGCGACCCGGCGTAAGCCGGCCGGCAAGTCCCTGCCGGAACCCCGCTTGCAGTCTGGTTTAAAGCAAAAAAAAGGCTTCCCGCAGGAAGCCTTTTTCGCCAGCAGCTGAAGATTAATCCAGCCACTCGGTGTGGAACACACCTTCTTTATCAATGCGCTTATAGGTGTGAGCGCCAAAATAGTCACGCTGTGCCTGAATCAGGTTCGCCGGCAGTACCGCTGCACGATAACTATCATAATAAGCAATCGCCGCGGAGAAAGTCGGGGTCGGGATACCGTTTTGCACCGCATAAGCCACCACGTCGCGCAGCGCCTGCTGATATTCATCGGCAATATTTTTGAAGTATGGCGCCAGCAGCAGGTTAGCAATATCGGCATTATCGGCGTAGGCATCGGTAATTTTCTGCAGGAACTGGGCGCGAATAATACAGCCAGCCCGGAAAATTTTAGCAATTTCGCCGTAGTTCAGATTCCAGTTATATTCGGTTGACGCCGCACGCAGCTGCGAAAAACCCTGGGCGTAAGACACGATTTTACCCAGATAAAGCGCGCGACGAACCTTTTCAATAAAGCCAGCTTTGTCGCCGCTAAACGGCTTCGCTTCCGGGCCGCTCAGCACTTTTGACGCCGCCACACGCTGCGACTTCAGCGAAGACAGATAGCGTGCAAAAACCGATTCGGTGATCAAAGACAGCGGCTCGCCCAGATCCAGCGAACTCTGGCTGGTCCATTTTCCGGTACCTTTATTTGCCGCTTCATCGAGAATCACATCAACCAGGTAGTGCCCCTGCGAGTCTTTTTTAGTGAAGATATCTTTGGTAATATCAATGAGATAGCTGCTTAACTCACCCTGATTCCATTCACTGAATGTTTTGGCTAATTCTTCATTATTTAAGCCCAGCGCCCCTTTCAGCAGCGAGTAGGCTTCAGCAATCAGCTGCATATCACCGTATTCAATGCCATTGTGGACCATCTTAACGTAGTGGCCGGCACCGTCCGGACCAATATAGGTAACGCAGGCTTCACCTTCAGCGCGTGCCGCAATTTTATCCAGAATCGGGGCCACCAGCTGATAGGCTTCTTTCTGGCCGCCTGGCATGATGGATGGCCCTTTCAGCGCGCCCTCTTCACCACCGGAAACGCCGGTGCCAATAAAATTAAAGCCCTGGTCAGACAGCTCTTTGTTACGACGGATAGTGTCTTTATAGAAGGTGTTACCACCGTCAATCAGAATATCACCTTTGTCCAGATGCGGCGTCAGCGAAGCAATGGTCTTATCAGTGGCCTCACCGGCCTGCACCATCAGAAGAATACGGCGGGGTTTTTCCAGTGAATCAACAAACTCTTCAATACTGTAGTAAGGTGCCAGCTTCTTGCCCGGGTTTTCTGCCATCACTTCTTCTGTTTTTTCCCGCGAGCGGTTAAAGATAGACACAGTATAGCCGCGGCTTTCAATGTTCAGGGCCAGGTTACGCCCCATCACTGCCATACCCACAACGCCAATCTGCTGCTTGGACATTACATACTCCTGTCTGAAGGTTTCTAAGATGTTACCTGTAACATCTCATGAATAAGTAAAAGGTATGCTAACTCAGCTGGCTTATCAAGAGGTAGTTATTGGTGCGCACAATCCGTCGTTTTGGTCGATTCACCACCAGACAAGACCGCGTCTATTCAGCCATATCTTGTTGTATCGGCTCAGCACGCCAGCGGGCATTCATCACAAACGTCACTTAAGCGGAAGCCGTTGAATGATCGCAAGCTATTACAAAAATAGCTATCGGCAATCGCCGCCATTAACCGGATACATCAGACAAGTTTATGCCGTGTTTAAAACCAGTAATCTGCGTTTATTCTGCCCGCCGCTAAACACAGATTTGCCGCATGACTGCCCGCAAACAGACAGAATATATCGCAGAAATCCAGTGACAAAAAAGCCTGCTGGCAACAGCAGGCTTTAACAATGACAGTGGCTTAACGGAAGCCTTGCGGATTCTGTGACTGCCACTTCCAGGTATCGCGCATCATTTCATCAATCCCCCGGGTCACCCGCCAGTCCAGCTCTTTATTGGCCAGTGATGCATCCGCCCAGAATGCGGGCAAATCGCCGGCACGACGCGGTTTAATCTCAAAAGGAATCGTTTTTCCTGACGCTTTTTCAAAAGCGTGAATCATCTCCAGCACCGAGAACCCCTTACCGCCCCCCAGATTGTAGGCTTTATAGCCTTCAATTTTATTCAGGTGGTCCAGCGCCTTGAGGTGCCCTTCTGCTAAGTCAACCACGTGGATGTAATCACGCTGACAGGTACCGTCCGGGGTAGCATAATCGCCACCAAAAACCCCCAGTTTATCCAGCCTGCCAATCGCCACCTGGGCAATATAAGGCAGCAGGTTATTGGGTATACCGGTTGGATCTTCGCCAATTTCACCGGATTCATGGGCACCAACCGGATTAAAATAGCGCAGCGCAATTGCCTTAAACCTGTCCTCTGCCGCTGCGAAATCACGCATAATCAGTTCAATCATAAACTTCGAGGTGCCATACGGACTGGTAGTGCCACCAATTGGCATGCTTTCCACATAAGGCACCGGCGCATCTGCACCATAAACGGTTGCCGAAGAACTGAAAATAAAATTCCAGACGCCCGCGTTACGCATCTCTTCCAGCAGTACCAGCGTGCCGGCTACGTTATTCTGATAGTACTCCAGCGGCAGCCGCGTCGATTCCCCTACCGCTTTCAGCGCGGCAAAATGAATAACGGCACTGATATCATAACGGGCGAACAGATCGCGCAGACATGCCCGATCGAGCACATCACCTTCAACAAAATCTACTTTTTTATCCGCGAGTTTTTCAACCCGTCTGAGCGCTTCACGTGATGCATTGTAAAGATTATCCAGCACCACGACGTCATCGCCACGCTGTAACAACGCCAGCACGGTATGAGAGCCAATGTAACCTGCGCCCCCGGTAACCAGAATCGCCATTTTATCTCCTTTAACCTGATGTTATTGAGCGATGGCCAGAATCAATGGCTTTTTGCCAGGGTCTTTTTAATCTCTTCGCGGAACGCCCGGCCCTGACTATGATTGCGCAGACCATAAGTGACGAACGCCTGCATATAGCCGAGCTTACGTCCACAGTCGAAGCTTTTTCCGGTCATCAGATGCGCTTCAACCGGCTGGCGGGCATTCAGGGCCGCAATCGCATCCGTCAGCTGGATACGGTCCCAGGCGCCAGGTTCGGTTTTCTCCAGCTCAGGCCAGATATCGGCAGAAAGTACGTAACGGCCGACCGCGGTCAGATCAGAATGATAAGATTCCGGGTGCTCCGGTTTTTCAACATAATCGACAATACGACTTACCTGACCTTCGACTTCCAGCGCTTCTTTAGTGGTGATCACCGAATATTCACTCAGATCGATATCAGGGTAACGTGAGGCCAGCACCTGGCTGCGACCAGTTTCTTCATAGCGGGCGATCATCGCCGCCAGGTTGTAACGCAGCGGATCGGCGGTAGCGCCATCAAGCACCACATCGGGTAAAACGACCACAAACGGTTGATCGCGCAGCATCGGACGCGCGCACAAAATGGAATGTCCTAATCCCAGCGGCTGCGGCTGACGCACGTTCATAATAGTCACGCCGGGAGGACAGATTGATTGTACTTCGCTCAGCAGTTGCCGTTTAACCCGCTGCTCCAGCAATGCTTCCAGCTCATAAGAGGTATCAAAGTGGTTTTCAACCGCATTTTTAGAGGCATGGGTTACCAGTACAATTTCCTTAATACCGGCGGCGACAATTTCATCCACTATGTACTGAATCATCGGTTTATCCACGATGGGCAGCATTTCTTTCGGGATCGCTTTTGTTGCCGGAAGCATGTGCATACCGAGGCCCGCAACCGGGATAACTGCTTTAAGAGTGGTCATATCTTTCCCATCTGAATGAATGAAAATAGTCCATCGATTATGCAATATGGAATGGATTACGTATCATAATCTTAATCCGAAAAATTAGCGCTGGATCACATCTCATCGGGCGTGAATCCTGTCAAAACTCCCTGCAACAGGCCAGATTCCTGCGGCTGGCGATGAGTGTCGCGCACGGCTTGTGCCGGTTTTACTACGGTTTAAGCACCGTTCACTTTTCATCAACGGCTGCCATAGTAACGGATTGCCGGCTGGCCGAAACACGCTTTTTATGGGCGATACAGGCAAAAGCTGTGGCCTGTCGTCGGTTTTCCGCTGAAAAAACCAACCGCCGCGGCTCATGTATCCGGGTGAAAAAACCATGCTGGCAGCAAATACAGCTGATTATGATCGATAACAAAGACAAGGAGTATAAATAGCAGCGTGACCAGCAGCCACTGCCGCGCATAGCGCAAAAAGGTAATTCCGGTGACCGGTCGAATAAAGACAGGATGGACAATCACTGACAGTAGCAGCTGAGAAAGCGATAGCATCAGGGCAACATAACGGATATCCGGATAAAACCACAGGCTGGAAAGCAGGCTAATCATCACCAGGCTGGCAATGAGATTCCAGTAAAAATCCAGATGCGTCAGGCCATTTGCCTGTGCAATGATGCCGGTTAAGCCACTTATCGGGCGCAGCATAGCAAAAAGCAGCATGAGCGGTACCAGCTGATAGACCTGTTGGTGGGCGCTGCCATACAGTATGCGGGCTATCAGCGGTGAAAATAGGCCGATAGCCAGATACAGCCCGCTACTGACCAGACTAATCACAAAGGTGCTGCGTAAAAAAAGCCACTGCATCTGGTCGCGCTGCTGCTGATGGCGGGCAAAAAGTGGCAGCAGCAGACGATTCATTACCGGTAAAAGCAGTTTAAGGGGTTGCAAAACCAGCTCTCTGACCAGCGAATATACCCCCACCGTATCAGCACCCAGTAATTTGCCGACGATCAGCGAATCTGCCTGGGTTCGCAGCTGAATAACGCTCTGCGAACCCAGCTGAAACACCCCGTAGCGCAACGCATCCACGGCCGTATGCCGGTCAAACTGCCAGCCAGGTCGCCAGTGGCGTTCGCCAAAGCAGACCATCAAAAGGAGGCGGCTCAGTGCGTTAATAAACAAACCAAGAATGAGGGCAGAAACCTGCAGCCTGGTCAGATAGAGCATGGCGAGAGTAGCCACGAACGCCAGCAATTTACTGACGATCTCAATTTTTGCCAGTGCCACCATGCGCTGCTCTTTAACATAGTGCGCCTGATATTGAGAAAGATGGCCGAGTAACAAAAAATTGAGGCTGGTCAGCGCGACCAGCCCTGCAAGATCGTCGATCTGATAGAACCAGGCGATCGGCCAGGCCAGTATTATCAGCCCGAGACCCATTAGCAGGCTGCAAACGACATTAATCCAGTACAGGGTGCTTTGTTCACGTGCGCTAAGGGTCTGGCGGTGAACAAGATAGCCGCCCATTCCGATATCCTGTAAGACCGATGCTAATGCCAGAATCGCATTGACCAGCGCCATAACCCCCAGCTAATAACTATCCAGCCGGCGCGCCAGTACCGCGAGCTGAATCACCTGCAACAGGGCAGCAAAACAGCTCGCGGAGAATAACCATATCGCCTGTACCCGTAGTCGGTTCACCCAACCTGTTCCAGCACCCGCGCCAGCTCGCGATAAGCAACATGCTGATTAAATTCGGTTTCCACCTTTTCACGTGCCGCCTGCACTACCGGAGCAATATCATGTTCACCTTTTGCCAGGCTGAACAGAATATTCGCCAGTGACTGGTCATCGCCTTCAGCTGCCAGCCAGCCAGAACGGTTATTTTCAATCAGTTCGGGGATACCACTGTGATCGCTGGAGACCACCGGCAAACCGACCGCCATTGCCTCCATCAGGGCCACAGGAATACCTTCCATATCCCCATCCTTCGCCGTCAGTGAGGGCAGCAGAAAAATATCTGCCTCATCCAGATAACGTTTAATCTCCTCCTGGGGTTTAAAGCCCAGCAGTGTCACGCAATCGCTCAGCCCTTCACTGGCGATCAGTGCCTCCAGCTTTTGCGCCAGTTCGCCATTACCGATAATGGTGTATTCAAACGCGGCGCCCATCGCTTTCAGCCGGCGGCAGGCTTTGATTGCCACATCAAGTCCTTTTTTTTCGGTCAGCCGCGCCACCGACAGAATACGTAACGGGCTGTGCAGACTATCGCGCGCATGAAAACTGAATTTTTCGGGCTCAATTCCCATGCGGGTAACGACAATTTTTTCCGGCGGACAGCCCAGTTCAATCAGCTTATTTTCCCACAGGTGGCTGATTGGCAGCATCAGTTCAGACTGACTAAACAGCCTCAGATAATCCTGCTTGTGCTCATTAAGAATATGTCGCCGGGAGATATCGGCACCGTGGAACACCGTTGCCTGTTTACCGCGCAGAATACCCAGTTCACGCAGCTTGTTAGCCAGCGCGCCGGCATAGCCAAAATGCACCAGAAACAGATCCGCTGTGTAAGGCTGACGCGTGCGCGCCACGATAGCCGGCAACAACAGCTTGCTGGATTGCGCGCCGTAGCGGGCAATATTCAGGGATTTAAGCAGCGAAGCACGCCATAATGCCGGCAACACAATGCCAAGCCGCTGGCGCAGCTTATCACCATGGGATAACTTCTCTTCCGGCAGCAGGTAATGGGTTTTTTCTGCCAGGTTGTAACGGTCAAAGGCGCCATGACGGTGGACCAAATCGCCGGGAAAAACCGAGATGATTTCCACGTCATAACCGCTATCAATAAAATGCGTTACCTGATTCAGCACAAAGGTCTCTGAGAACACCGGAAACCGCATGGTAAAAAAGGTCAACTTCATAAATCACCCGGATAAATTAGCAAGCGCATTATTAATTTTATCATCGTATGGCCGACGCCAGCAGCGCAATAAACACTGGCTGCCAACGGGAAATAACCGGCCACAAAACAATGAACATGGGCTGTCATGCCAACGACGATCATCAGCACGCAACTTTTTTCTGCCATCACTGGCGTTCAGCATGGTGGCTGCAGGCGGCCCCGCCACCTCTCCGAATCGTTTCAGCCATCAGAATAGAGATAAGCCGGGCGATAGCGCATTGCGTCGCCCGGCGCAACAGCGCAGAATTACGATGATTTAATCGCAAAATAGGGTACGGCACAGCTCTGGCCGTTAATCACCATTGAAATAAAGCCGATGGGCCTTGTGGTCTCTACCTGCTCCGCTTTCAATAACCTTGACGCCAGCAGCAAATCACCGTCTTCATTAGCACCAATGCCAGCTTTACCGTTATGCAGCGCAAAACGTTGTGGCAACGGGCGTCCGTCAGAAGGCGGACTGGCTTTTTCCATCCGGCTGTCAAAGCGCGCGCATCGACCGGCAACAAAGCGATCTTTGGCATTGGTGGTCATCAGAATGCCGGCCACCGGCACCCAGCCGGCCAGGCGGATAAATACCTGGCAGTCGCTGTCATGGGGCGTAACAATGACCACATCTTCAACCGGACAGCTGCCTTCAGCATGCCAGCTGCCTTCAAATTTATGCACCTTGCGCTGCAGGCTGATGATGGCTTTACCGCCGGTGGTACTGTTCGCCATCACGTTTTTCAGTGCGTTTTTATCACTGCCATTGGCATAACCTGACTGGCCAAAAACTTCTATTTCCCAGCAGTCACCGACCTCCGGCGTCCAGATATTGCCCAGCTGATACCAGCTGGTCTGGTTGCTATTATTGATCAGCCGAAAACGTGCGGTGAGAAAATTGTATTTCATACTGCCATCAAGCGCGATGCCATAAGATTCAACCCGGGTCGAGCCCTGCTCCCATGGACTGAGCAGCTGATGTTTTTCATCCCGGCTGTTGTCTATCCAGCTGCCTGCCTGCAGGTTTGTCTGACGCATATTCAGCCGCGAACTGTGGGCAATAAGCGGATTTTTACAAGTTTCAATACTCAGGGCGTCCACAATCCACTGACCATTAGAAATATCTCCGGGATAATCACAATGCTCAATCCAGCCGTTATGAATAATTGACTGGCCGCAGCGCGGTAAATTAAGCACTTTGCCACCGGTACAATATTGTGCATTAAAATTCGACAGCTCGATGGCGGTACTATGATCCCATTTACCCTGCTTAGTATCAGACCAGACCGATTTAATCACATCGCCGCTACAGTGCGTGGCCTACCACTGGTCAATCTTACAATCCAGCGTGTCCATCAGGCTTAGTGCCGTGCCACCAATGTTGATGAAACGCAGGCAGGCGCCGCGGAAAAACTGGCCTGCCGGACATTGGTTATTAAAGAATCCCTGGCTATTTGCGTTTTTATCGGTCTGGCCGTTGATCTGCAGATTACTGATTTCCACCCAGCGGGCATTGACGTTAAAAATAAAATCGTCGCTGCCATCAGAAAGGAGGGTGGTTGCCGGAAAGTAACCAAAATTCACCATCGCACCCGACACCCGGAAGAAACGCGTTGGCTCGCTGGCGAAATTAATTGCGCTGAGAAAGAAGGTGCCGGCGGGAAACTGAATACAGATCTCTTCATCGGCCGACTTAGACCAGGCATACATCGCCCTGACTGCCGGCGCCGCGTTGGTTTTACCATCCGCAATAGCACCAAAATCGAACAGCGTAAGACGGTTAAAATCTTCAACCACCCGCCGCCAGTGAAAATCGGCGCCGGAGGAGATAATTACCCCGCCGTCATCGCTGGCGGGCGACAGGCTACCAATAAACTCACCGCCGCCAACCTCCATGCCGTCATGCCAGCTCTTCAGCTTGATTTTGGCACCCTCAAACAGCGGTCGGGTGTGACGCAGGGCGTCTATTGAGGGTATTTCTCCAATCAACTGATAACCGGTCGGTTCAGCCAGCCTGGCGCCAAACTGTCCGGCATCCGGTCGGGTGACATCGGCAATGTTAAACAGCGTTTTACCCTGATTATCCACCACCGCCATGGCATGCGACGCTGCCGCCAGCAACGCAGCATCATCATCAATAAACTGACTGAAGCTGGTCTGGTTTAGGGTAATCGGCTGCTGAATTTGCGAAAGCTTACCGCTGCGGGTACGCAGATAAACGTTAATCCAGTTTTCCGCTTTCGTCGGATCGCTTCCAGCCTTACCAATATACAGTTTGCCTTCAAAATTCTTCCAGAACTGTGGCGGCATGGTATACAGATTTTCTGGTGTCAGAATCGGCACCTCTTCCTTAGGCAGGCTACCGTCTGGCACGCGCCTTAACGACAGCGACGAGTTAGCGCCCTTTGCGTCACTGGCATAGGCGCTGAGCGAAAGCGTTGCAATCACAGAAGTCAGTGCCGTTTGCAGAAGTTCTCTTCTTTTCATTCAGGCTATCCTGTTTGATTAAGCCCCGCAGGGCGTGAATGAGTGGACCAGAGGCACTGCCGGAAGAGTCTGTCAGTCGGCGTTAAACCAGTGACAGCCAGCTTTGTTTAATCACCTCACCATCAAACTTCAGCGAGGTGGAGCGGGTCTTTTCACACATGGCATAAAACAGTTGGTCGTCGCGGGCAAGCTGGTTCATTCTGGCAACAAACTCCGCTTTATCATTCATGGCAACCAGAAAACCGTCCAGGCCTGGATTAATAATTTCCTGTGGTCCGGTGGGGCAATCATAGGCAACCACCGGAAGCGACCATGATTTTGCTTCCAGTAACACCAGCGGCAGACCTTCATAGCGCGAAGTCATTAGCACCATGTCACTGTCACGGTAGTAATCGTCAATATTGGACACTTTACCGACAAAGCGGACGCTATCGCGGATTTTCAACGCCTGCGCCTGAGCGGTTAACGCCTCGCGCTGCTCGCCATCGCCAGCAATCACCAGCGTCCATGCCGGATTGTCTTTAACAAACTGCTGCCAGATATCGAGCAGTAAATCGAACCCTTTCTGGTTATCCAGCCTGCATACCGCCAGCGCCTGATAGCGACGCTGGTTACGCGGATAATTTTTAAAGACGATCGGGTTGGGAATGGTCAGACTGTTTATTTTCCAGCGACTGAATACCTGATGGTCTTGGTGATGCCTCTAATTGGTTGAATCTGATGTATAATGCGGGCTTTTGAGGTTCTCTTATGGCCAGCGTTAACGTTCATTGTCCCCGTTGTCAGTCTGTTCAGGTTTACCGCCATGGTCAGAACCCTAAAGGCTATGACAGATTTCGCTGCCGTGACTGCCACCGCGTGTTTCAACTCACTTACGCTTA
>NZ_MOMB01000055.1 GCF_002752165.1 Erwinia sp. OLFS4 | reverse complement strand
TCTGAGCCATGATCAAACTCTTCAATTTAAAAGTGTCTGATGCTCAAAGAATTAAACTCTCCGTCCGGTATTTAAACCCGACGGTTACGTAATGAATTTACGCGTTCACTCTTCAAGACTTGATACTGCAAATAGTTTTGCCATATCAATCCTGCGAGTGCCCACACAGATTGTCTGATAAATTGTTAAAGAGCGCTGCGACCGGCATTACGCCTGCTGTCGCGAGGTGGCGTATATTACGTCACCCCTCTGAAGAGTCAAGGATTTTTTCCTTCTTCTTTAGCGGAAAATAAATCGTTTTATCTTCCTGCCAACCCGGTCCGCGTTGCCGCTATGCCGTGTCAGTGGAGGCGCATTATAGGGACCTGACGTTATCTGACAAGTTTTATTTGCAAAAAGAGAATCGTTCGCTCACTTTTCAATCAGCAATAAGGTTCTGATCGGTATAGACGAAAAAAAGGGCCCGATAAGAGCCCTTTTGCAACACCGATATTTATTGTGAAGCCACGATACTGCCGTTGCTGACATCCATTAAAATCGGCTTACCTGGCACAAACGCACCGGAAAGAATTTTCTGTGCCAGCGGATTTTCAATCTCTTGCTGGATCGCCCGTTTAAGCGGACGGGCACCGTAAACCGGGTCATAACCGTTTTTGCCTAAAAGTTGCAGCGCAGCATCACTGATGTGTAATTCATAGCCGCGCTCTTCCAGGCGCTGGTAAAGACGATGCAGCTGAATTTTAGCAATTGAAGCAATGTGTTTTTCACCCAGCGGGTGGAAAACCACCAGTTCGTCAATACGGTTGATGAATTCCGGGCGGAAATGATGGCCAACAACAGACATCACCAGCGTTTTCATTTCACCGTAATTCAACTCGCCAAACCGTTCCTGAATCAGATCCGATCCAAGATTCGATGTCATAATCACCACGGTATTGCGAAAATCAACCGTCCGACCCTGACCATCTGTCAGACGACCATCATCCAGCACCTGCAACAGAATGTTAAACACGTCCGGGTGCGCTTTTTCAACTTCGTCCAGCAGAATCACCGAATAAGGACGACGGCGCACTGCCTCCGTCAGGTAGCCACCTTCTTCATAACCCACATATCCCGGGGGCGCACCCACCAGCCGCGAGACAACATGTTTTTCCATAAACTCCGACATATCAAGCCGCACCATGGCATCATCACTGTCAAACATGAAGTTAGCCAACGCTTTGCAGAGCTCGGTTTTACCCACACCCGTTGGCCCAAGGAACAAAAACGAGCCAATGGGTCGGTTAGGATCGGCAAGTCCGGCACGACTGCGGCGAATCGCATTAGACACGGCTTCAACAGCTTCATCCTGGCCAATCACCCGCTGATGTAATTCCTGCTCCATGCGCAACAGTTTTTCGCGTTCTCCTTCCATCATGCGGGCAACCGGGATACCGGTCCAGCGAGCCAGCACATCGGCAATTTCAACGTCCGTTACGCGATTGCGTAACAACTTCATCGTCTTCCCTTCAGACTGAGTCGCTGCAGCAAGCTGTTTTTCCAGCTCGGGTATTTTGCCGTATTGCAGTTCAGACATCTGTGCCAGGTCCCCCTGACGACGGGCCTGTTCAAGCTCGATCCGCGCCTGCTCCAGTTGTGCTTTAATGGTCTGAGTACCGGAAAGCGAAGCTTTTTCCGCTTTCCATTCCTCTTCCAGCTCTGAGTAATCTTTTTCTTTTTGCGTCAACTCTTCCTCAAGCATATCCAGACGCTTAACGCTCGCTTCATCAGATTCTTTTTTCAGCGCCTGCTGTTCCAGTTTTAGCTGGATAATGCGTCTTTCAAGCCGATCCAACGGTTCTGGTTTCGAGTCGATCTGCAAGCGAATGCTTGATGCGGCTTCGTCAATCAGGTCAATCGCTTTGTCAGGCAACTGGCGGTCGGCAATATAACGATGCGACAGCGTCGCTGCAGCAACAATGGCCGGATCAGTGATCTGCACATGATGGTGCAGCTCATAGCGCTCTTTCAGGCCACGCAAAATAGCAATGGTATCTTCCACGCTGGGTTCGGCGACAAAAACCTTCTGAAAACGTCGCTCCAGCGCAGCATCTTTTTCAATATACTGGCGATACTCATCCAGCGTTGTGGCACCCACGCAGTGCAATTCGCCACGCGCCAACGCAGGCTTAAGCATATTACCGGCATCCATGGCACCATCAGCTTTACCGGCACCAACCATGGTGTGCAGCTCGTCAACAAACAAAATAACGTTGCCTTCCTGTTTGGCAAGGTCATTAAGTACACCCTTCAGACGTTCTTCAAATTCACCACGGTATTTAGCACCGGCCACCAATGCCCCCATATCCAGTGCCAGCACCCGACGCCCTTTAAGGCCTTCCGGCACCTCACCGTTGATAATACGCTGTGCCAGTCCCTCAACGATTGCCGTCTTACCCACCCCGGGTTCACCAATTAGCACCGGATTGTTTTTTGTGCGCCGTTGTAAAACCTGGATAGTCCGGCGAATCTCTTCATCACGCCCAATAACCGGGTCCAGTTTGCCTTGTTCTGCACGCTCAGTAAGGTCAATGGTATATTTTTTTAACGCCTGACGCTGGTCTTCAGCACCCTGATCGTTCACGTTTTCCCCCCCGCGTATTTGCTCAATGGCTTTCGTCAGCTTGTCGCTGGTTACACCGGCTGATTTCAACAAATCAGCCAGCGACCCGCGGGAATCAAGGGCAGCCAACACAAACAGTTCTGATGAAATAAAGTTATCGCCGCGCTTTTGCGCCAGCTTATCGCAATTATTGAGAACACGAACCAAATCGGCGGAAGGCTGAACATCGGTGTCGCTGCCCTCAACCTGAGGCAGGCGGCTGATTGCCTGTTCAATACTGCTACGCAGGCTGGCGATATTAGCGCCGGCCGTCGTCAGAAGCGGACCGACAGACCCGCCTTCCTGATGAAGCAAAGCACTCATCAGATGCAGTGGTTCAATAAATTGATGATCGCGTCCCAGTGCTAAAGACTGGGCGTCGGCAAGAGCTAACTGGAATTTATTAGTAAGACGATCCAGGCGCATAATTTCCCCCTACAGGTCAAAATTGCTACTGGAGATTAGATGAGGTCTGTCCTCAAATTTTCAAGATTATTGACCCGTTTTTTTGCTGGAAAAAACACCAACCTGGATCGTCTTAGGCCGCTAATTTAGCTCAGCCAAATCAAAGTTGCCATACGGCCAGTAATTCCGTCGCGCCGGTAGGAGAAAAAATGACCAGTTTGCTGATAGGTGCAAATGCCACCGCCGCTGATAGTGGTAATACCAGAAAGCGACAGGCGCTGACGTGCCAGCAGCCAGAGATCGGCATAAAATTTATCGCCTGCCGCGGCAAAAGCCGCTGCCGCTAACGGGTTTTCAGCTATAAAGGCATTGCGCACTTCGGCCCCGACTTCAAATGCCCCAGGACCAATAGCTGGCCCAAGCCACGCCAGAATCTGATGCGCCGGCGCCGCAAACTTTTTCAGGGTTTGTTCAATAACCCCTGCCAGCAATCCGCGCCAGCCAGCATGCACGGCCGCAACCTCATCCCCCTGCTGCGAACATAACAGAACCGGCAGACAATCTGCCGTCATTACTGCGCAAACAGTGTCTGGTGTACGCGTATAAGCAGCATCGGCAACGCAGACTGACTGCCACGTTGGCAGCGTAAGCACCGAGGTACCATGTACCTGTTCCAGCCAGACAGGAGATGATGGCAAACCCGCCAGCTGGATTAAGTGCTGGCGGTTGCGTAATACGTGTCCGTCATCGTCTCCGACATGCATTCCCAGGTTAAAAGAATCCCACGGTGGCAGGCTGAATCCCCCCTGCCGCATGGTACTACAGGCATGGACGGAGGCCGGTGCGTCCCACTGCGGAAAAAGTAAGCTCATAGCCAATCCAGCTGATCTTTGAACGCCTCAGTATCTGCCTTCAGTGCGTCAATCAGATCAACCATATCCTGAGGTATCGGGGCATGCCACTCCATTTCAATACCGCTAACAGGGTGGTAGAGGCGCAGCATCGTTGCATGCAGCGCCTGACGGTCAAACTGCCGCAACGTAGTGATAAAAGCGTCAGATGCTCCTTTTGGCGGCCGTGGCCGACCACCGTATAGCGGATCACCCACCAGAGGATGATTAATATGCGCCATATGCACACGAATCTGATGGGTGCGGCCAGTTTCAAGACGCAGACGTAAGCGGGTATGTGCGCGGAAATGTTCCATAATGCGATAATGCGTGACCGCCGGTTTGCCCATCGGATGAACCGCCATATGGGTGCGTTTGCTGGCATGACGGCTAATCGGCTGTTCAACCGTCCCCCCTGCCGTCATGTTACCTATTGCCACCGCTTCATATTCGCGAGTGATTTCGCGTAATTGTAATGATTCCACCAGATGGGTTTGTGCAGGCACACTTTTAGCAACCACCATTAATCCGGTAGTGTCTTTGTCAAGCCGGTGAACAATGCCAGCACGCGGAACCTCAGCAATCTGCGGGTAGTGATATAACAACGCGTTCAGTACCGTACCATCGGGATTACCGGCGCCAGGATGCACCACAAGATCGCGGGGTTTATTAATTACCAGAATATCATCATCTTCATAGACAATGTTAAGCGCGATATTTTGCGGCTGCCAGCGTGTTTCTTCTTCTATCGCCGCATCAATTTCAATATGCTCGCCGCCAAGCACCTTCACTTTTGGTGTGTCGGCAACCGTGCCATTTACCCGGATGCGGCCATCCAGAATCCACTCTTTTATGCGTGAACGTGAATAATCAGGGAACAATTCGGCCAAAGCCTGATCTAAGCGTTGTCCAAGTTGTGATTCGGATACCGTTGCGGTGAGTTGTACTTGTTGTGCCATAAACAGCTTCTTCGTTAACGTTGGGTTTTCACGGCATTGCCGTTAATATATTGTGCTATCGTACTTGGTCACTTCCGGAAGCTTAACGGATAGCTTCCGCAATAACACTCTGAGGATAATCAAATCGTCATGACGCGTATGAAATATCTGGTGGTTGCAGCCACGCTTAGCCTGGCACTTGCCGGCTGTTCCGGCTCCAAAGAGACGGTGCCAGACAGCCCGCCTGCTGAGATTTACGCCACGGCCCAGCAAAAGCTGCAGGACGGTAACTTTAAAGGCGCCATTACGCAACTGGAAGCTCTTGATAACCGCTATCCGTTTGGTCCTTATTCCCAGCAGGTGCAGCTGGATCTCATTTACGCATATTACAAAAACGGCGATCTCCCGCTGGCACAAGCCGCTATCGACCGCTTTATGCGTCTGAATCCCACGCATCCCAATATTGACTACGTTATTTACATGCGTGGTCTGACCGACATGGCAATGGATAACAGCGCCCTGCAGAACTTCTTTGGTATCGATCGTTCCGATCGCGATCCGGAGCATGCCCATGCCGCATTCCGTGATTTCACGCAGTTGCTACGCGGTTATCCAGGTAGCCTGTATGCCAATGACGCCAGAATGCGTTTGGTTTCGCTGAAAGATCGTCTGGCGAAATATGAGTTATCCGTGGCACGATTCTACACTAAGCGCGGCGCTTATGTCGCCGTCGTTAACCGCGTAGAACAGATGCTGAAAGATTACCCGGATACTAAAGCAACGCAATCTGCGTTGCCGTTGATGGAAAACGCCTATCGCCAGATGCAGCTTAACGGCGAAGCAGACAAAGTCGCGAAGCTGATTGCAGCCAACCGCACCCGCTAATGCGGTCTGTGCCAGCAAAAAGGCAGCCCGCGGGCTGCCTTTTTGCTGCTTAATACACCGGTTTTTCATATAAAAAACAGCTTATCCCGTCAACTATGTCAGTGCGGGACATGAAGTTCAAGGGCTAAAACCGGGTTAACCGAGCCTTTTCACATATTTCATTTCCTTGACAAAAAGTGACCTCATTTTTTGATCAAGATCAAACATTTGCCTGTTTCTGGCGCTATTCTGGCTTTACCCGGACGGAAATGACAGAGAGGTAAGTACAATGATTCTGAACATTACCAGTAAACAAATGGAGATTACTGAAGCTATCCGCCACCATGTCGAGGAGCGCCTGGCTAAACTGGAAAAATGGCAAACGCAGCTGATCAATCCACACATTGTTTTGTCGAAAGAATCTAACGAATTTGTTGCAGATGCCACTATTAATACCCCCAACGGCCCGTTGGTTGCCAGTGCCAAACATACCGACATGTACTCTGCCATTAACGATCTCATCAACAAGCTGGAAAAACAGCTGAATAAAGTGCAGCACAAAGGTGAAGCCAGACGCGCTTATAGCAGCGTTAAGGATCTGAGTCTGAGCGAATAGCTTGTTTACCGTCATGCAACGCGCCTGCGGGCGCGTTTTTTATTGACAGCTGTTTTTTAACAAGGTTATTGTTCCCTACCGTCACCACAAAAAACGTCAGACACATGCAACTTAACCTGTTCTTCTTCGCATTGTTTTTTACCTTCCCCTGAACGGGAGGCCTTTCGTCGTGAAAGTAACAATGCGAAGACGAATAATAAAGCCTCCCACCAGGGAGGCTTTTTTTTGAACAGCTGGAAGGTAACTAAACGCTATGAGCACAGAAAAACCCTTACTGTCATTACGCGATAAAATCACTGCGCTGGATGAAAAATTACTGGCACTCCTTGCCGAACGACGCGCACTGTCGGTTGAAGTGGCAAATGCCAAAATGCTTACTCAGCGTCCGGTACGCGACATCGCCCGGGAACGTGAACTGCTGGAAAAGCTGATTGAAAAAGGAAAACGACAGGGTCTGGATGCACATTACATTACCCAGATTTTTCAGCAGATTATTGAAGATTCGGTGCTTACTCAACAGACTCTGTTACAACAACACCTTAATCAGACAGGTACGAGCAGCGCACGTATTGCGTTCCTCGGTCCGAAAGGTTCCTGGTCGCATATTGCGGCCCGTAAATATGCTGCACGCCATTTTGAACAGATCGCAGAATGCGGATGTCTTAAATTTAATAAAATTATTCAACAAGTTGAAACTGGTCACGCCGATTATGCCGTTGTGCCGATTGAAAACACCAGTTCCGGATCAATTAATGATGTTTACGATCTGCTGCAAAATACCAGCCTGTCCATTGTTGGTGAACTGACGCTTCCCATAGACCACTGTGTGCTGGTCTCTGGTGCCACCGACTTGCAACAGATTTCAACCATCTACAGCCATCCCCAGCCCTTTCAGCAATGCAGCCAGTTTATTAGACGTTTTCCGCAATGGAAAATTGAGTATACGGAAAGTACCGCAGCGGCAATGGAAAAAGTCGCCAGTATCAACAGCCCGCAGGTAGCAGCACTTGGCAGTGAAGCTGGCGGTGCGCTATATGGCCTGCAAGTGCTGGAACGTGATCTGGCAAATCAGCAGCAGAATATCACCCGTTTTATTATTCTCGCGCGCAAAGCAGTAGAAGTGACCTCGCAGGTGCCGGCTAAAACCACACTGCTGCTGGCGACCGGTCAGCAGGCCGGGGCGCTGGTTGAAGCGCTGCTGGTGCTGCGTAACCATAATCTGATTATGAGTAAGCTGGAAAGCCGGCCAATCCATGGCAATCCGTGGGAGGAAATGTTTTACATTGATGTGCAGGAAAACCAGCGCTCAGAGGCCATGAAAAAAGCGCTGCATGAGCTGCATGCTATTACGCGCTTTTTGAAAGTCCTCGGCTGCTATCCCAGCGAGAACGTTGTACCGGTAGACCGGGGATAATTCGCCGCGGTGCGGACGCAGAAAGCGCACTTTTATCACTGGCGGCTGTCATTAGCCGCTCGTAACATCGCCCTGCTTTCCATCATGAAACGGGGCGCATAATCGCCAAACCAGCGGGCAACTTTGCGGAAACTGTGAATAAAAGCCTGCTTATCGCCTTTTTCAAGCAATGCAATCGCCTCGCCAAAACGCAGATAATAACGCTTTATCAGCGCCAGATTGTTTTCAGACGACATAATAATATCGGCATAAAGCTGGGGGTCCTGGGCGAATAATCGGCCGACCATCGCCAGTTCCAGACGATAAATCGGTGATGACAGAGCCAGCAGCTGTTCCAGTTCAACATTCTCTTCCGCAAGATGCAGGCCATATGCAAAAGTTGCAAAATGGCGCAGTGCCTGGATAAAGGTCATATGCTGATCGTGTTCACTGGCGCTGATACGATGCAGACGCGCGCCCCATACCTGAATCTGTTCAAGAAACCACTGATACGCTTGCGGTTGACGTCCGTCACACCAGACGACAACCTGCTTTGCCAGGCTGCTGGTATCCGGGCCAAACATTGGATGCAACCCCAGTACCGGTCCAGCGTGGGCGGCCAGCATCGCCTGCAACGGCCCATTTTTAACAGAAGCAATATCCACCAGGATACAATCTTTGGCTAACGGCGGTAACTGAGCAATCACTTGCTCGGTCAGATGAATAGGCACGCTGACAATAACCATGCCGGCCTGCCTTAACAGGCTATCTGCGTCATCCCACTGATCTTTATCGAGGATGGCAACCTGGTAACCTGACAACGTGAGCAATTTCTCAAATAATCGCCCCATTTGTCCTTTGCCACCGACAATAACCACCCGACGCAGCGCCGGATTCATGGTTTTAAACCCTTTGTCATTTTCGCTGGCGTAGGATTCACGCATGACGCGTCTGAGCACATCCTCAATCAGGTCAGGGGGAACACCCAGTCTCGCGGCTTCCTGACGACGTGAAGCCAGCATTGTCGCTTCACGTTCCGGCGCATAAATAGGCAGCCCGGCCTTGCTTTTCACTTCACCGACTTCCGCAACCAGCGCCAGGCGCTTTGCCAGCAAGTCCAGCAAAGCCTTGTCAACCTCATCGATCCGATCGCGCAGTGCGGTTAATTCAGCCACCATTTTTATGCCTCTTATGCCAGACGTGCCGTCAGGACACCTTGTAAATCCTGGTGAATTGCTCGCAGTAGTGATTCGGTTGTCTGCCAGTTAATGCAGGCATCCGTCACCGAAACACCATATTTCATGTCACAACGTGCTTGTTCAGACGACTGATTACCTTCATTAAGATGACTTTCCAGCATCAGTCCCATAATCGAACGATTACCATCTTTGATCTGCGCGACGGCAGATTCTGCTACGCCGGGCTGACGACGATAGTCTTTATAAGAATTACCGTGACTGCAATCTATCATTAAGGCCGGACGCAATCCTGCCTGTAACATCTCTTTTTCGCACTGCGTAACCTCCTGCGGACCATAGTTAGGGGATTTCCCGCCGCGTAAAATCACATGACCGTCAGGGTTCCCCTGGGTTTGCAGCAGGCAAACCTGACCAGACTGGTTTATTCCAACAAAACGGTGCGGCATGGCGGCAGCACGCATTGCGTTAATCGCTGTTCCCAGACTGCCGTCAGTACCATTTTTAAAACCAACCGGCATTGAAAGACCGGAGGCCATTTCTCTGTGGGTTTGTGATTCTGTTGTACGCGCGCCGATGGCCGACCAGCTGAACAGATCGCCAAGGTACTGCGGGCTATTAGGATCCAGGGCTTCGGTGGCCAGCGGCAGACCCATACTGACCAGATTAAGCAGAAGCTGGCGTGCTATGTGCAAACCGGCTTCCATATCAAAAGAGTTATCCATGTAAGGATCGTTAATTAACCCTTTCCAGCCTACGGTAGTGCGGGGTTTTTCAAAATAAACGCGCATGACAATATACAGCTGATCCTGCAGCTGATCAGCGAGCGTTTTTAACTGGCGGGCATAATCAAGAGCAGCGTCTGTGTCATGAATAGAACAGGGCCCACACACGACCAGCAGACGATGATCGCGCCCGGCAATGATATCAGCAATAGTCTGGCGCGAAGCGGTGATCTGCGCTTCAAGTCCGGCACTGAGCGGAAACTTATTTTTTAGCTGCTCAGGTGTGATTAAAATTTGTTCTTCAGCAATATGGATATTATTCACTGCGTCTTTCTGCATGATTGCGGCCCTGTCATTAGGTGTTATGCCTTTACCCTTGCCCCCGATGGGATAAAGAAATGTACCACAATTGATACAATATCGGCCAGATATATGTACATAAAAATGGCCACTTTTATAGAAGCAGATAAATTATAAATTAATTTCATTAAAAATCATAATGATAATTGAGTACACAAAAAATGATGGTGTAAAATTTATTTTACAGTTATGGTTTTGCTATTTTTCGCCCGCCCCTGCGCCTGTCCAGAATCGGATCGCCTCAGCGGGCGGCTGAGGCGAAAGAGGTATCTGGCGCCGCGTAACAATGCCAGAGAATTACTGGCCTGATTGTCTGCGGTTACCGATAAAAAAAGGGGCCAGCTTAAGCTAGCCCCTTTTTGATTATTAACATTGAGATGTCGCTTACGCGCGCTCTTAGTTAAGACGCTCTTTAATACGAGCAGCCTTACCAGTACGCTCACGCAGGTAATACAATTTGGCTTTACGCACGGCACCACGGCGTTTAACGCTGATGCTGTCGATGACCGGTGAGTGCGTCTGGAATACACGCTCAACACCTTCGCCATTAGAAATTTTGCGAACAGTGAATGCAGAATGCAGACCGCGGTTACGAATTGCAATAACCACGCCCTCGAATGCCTGCAGACGTTTTTTAGAACCTTCAACAACCCATACTTTCACTTCCACGGTATCACCCGGACGGAAAGAAGGTACGTCCTGCTTCATCTGCTCTTGTTCAATTTGCTTAATAATGTTGCTCATAATTTAATCTCATATCCTGGGTAAACTGATATTCAGGTTGGATCAGGCTTCGCCTGTTCGTCCCTCTCATCGTTATGCTGTTGCTGATGTTCACGCTGGAACTGTTGCAACAACCTTGCTTGCTCTTCAGTCAGAGCCAGGTTTTCCAGAAGTTCAGGTCTTCTCAGCCAGGTTCGGCCCAGCGACTGTTTCAGGCGCCAGCGACGGATATCCGCATGGTTTCCCGACAATAATACCGGCGGTACCTCCATGCCTTCCAGCACTTCAGGGCGGGTATAATGCGGACAATCTAATAACCCCTCAGAAAAGGAATCCTCTTCTGCTGACGCTTGTTTTCCCAGGACCCCCGGAATAAACCGGGAAACCGAGTCAATTAACGTCATCGCGGGAAGTTCGCCGCCGCTGAGCACATAATCACCGACTGACCATTCTTCGTCAATTTCGGCGTGAATAATGCGCTCGTCAATACCCTCATAGCGACCACAAACCAGAATAATCTTCTGATTCGCCGCCAGTTCGCATACGCCGGACTGATCCAGCTTGCGCCCCTGAGGTGACAGGTAGATCACCTTAACACCTTCCCCTGCCGCCGCTTTCGCTGCATGAATTGCATCCCTTAAGGGTTGCACCATCATCAACATTCCCGGACCGCCGCCATATGGACGGTCGTCCACAGTACGATGCCGGTCATGCGTAAAGTCACGAGGACTCCAGCTTTGAATGCTAAGCAGGCCATTTTTTACTGCCCGGCCAGTTACCCCGTAATCCGTAATCGCGCGAAACATTTCGGGAAAAAGGCTGATAACACCAATCCACATTGTCTGCGCCGCTTTACCATTGAATCCGGAGGTCAAAAACCAGGATCCCAATCTACTTCAATAGAACCAGTAGCGAGATCGACTTTCCTGATAACCTGTTCATCAAGAAACGGAATTAACCGCTCTTTTGCACCAAACGCATCTTTGAGATTTGCCTTCACCACCAGAACGTCGTTAGAACCGGTTTCCATCAAATCAACGACCTGACCCAGTTCATAACCTTTTAGCGTCACTACCTTGCAACCAATCAGGTCTTTCCAGTAGTAATCACCCTGTTCCAGTGAGGGCAACACCGTTGCGTCAACGACAATTTCACAATTGGTCAGCAGCGCTGCTGCATCACGATCGTCAATGCCCTTGACCTTAATGATGATCTCCTGACTGTGGCGTTTCCAGCTTTCCAGCTCGACTTGCTGCCACTTACCCGCACGCTGAATGAACCAGGGCTGGTAATCAAAAATGCTTTCGGCGTCTTCGGTGGAAGAAAACACTTTGAGCCAACCACGAATGCCGAATGCGGCTCCCATTTTGCCCATTACGATGGGCTCTTCAGGAGACAAATCGGTTTGTTGCTTGCTCATTACTACCACCGTAACAGATTAAGCTGCTTTCTTTGCTTCTTTGACCAGCACGTGAACGCGGTCAGAAAGCGTAGCGCCCTGGCCAACCCAGTGCTCAATACGGTCCAGATCCAGACGCAGTGTTTCAGCCTGACCGGAAGCGATCGGGTTGAAAAAACCTACGCGCTCGATGAAACGACCGTTGCGAGCATTGCGGCTGTCAGTAACGACTACCTGATAAAACGGACGCTTTTTAGCGCCGTGACGTGCCAAACGAATTGTTACCATAACATCCTCTTCAGTTAATAAAACAACCGGGCCCCATCGAGGAACGGGGCCCGGGTGTCATATAAAAAGCCCGAAAATTTTACTCATTTTGGCGAAAAAAGCAATCTCTACGCTTTGCTTTTTCACGCCAGAACGGATTATGCTTAACGTCCGGGGAATCCCGGGGGCATCATGCCCTTCATGTTACGCATCATTTTCGCCATACCGCCTTTTTTCATTTTCTTCATCATGCGCTGCATATCATCAAACTGTTTTAGCATGCGGTTAACATCCTGCACCTGCATACCGGAACCGGTAGCAATACGGCGCTTGCGCGATCCTTTAATAATCTCCGGCTTTGCGCGCTCTTTGTTGGTCATGGAATTAATCATTGCTTCCATACGCACCAGCACTTTGTCGTCCATTTGCGACTTAACCGTATCCGGCAGCTGCCCCATACCTGGCAACTTACCCATCAGGCTGGCCATACCGCCCATATTGCGCATCTGCTTAAGCTGTTCGAGAAAATCATTCAGATCAAACCCGTCACCTTTTTTCAGCTTACTTGCCAGTTTCGCGGCTTGATCGCGATCCACTTTACTTTCGATATCTTCAATCAGCGACAGGACATCGCCCATTCCAAGAATACGTGAGGCAATGCGATCAGGATAAAAAGGTTCAAGCGCCTCGGTTTTTTCTCCAACCCCCATGAATTTGATAGGTTTGCCAGTGATATGGCGAATTGACAGCGCCGCACCACCGCGCGCATCACCATCAACCTTGGTCAGAATAACACCCGTAAGCGGCAGCGCTTCATTAAATGCCCTGGCCGTATTCGCCGCGTCCTGGCCGGTCATGGCATCAACAACAAACAGCGTTTCAACCGGATTTATAGCGTGATGAATTTGTTTGATTTCATCCATCATCGCTGCATCAACATGCAGCCGACCAGCGGTATCAACCAGCAGGATGTCGTAGAATTTCAGCCGGGCCTGCTGCAACGCATCCGTTACGATAGCAACCGGTTTCTGATTGAGGTCTGAAGGAAAGAAATCGACTTCAACCTGTTGTGCCAGCGTTTCTAACTGTTTGATTGCAGCGGGACGATAAACGTCCGCGGAAACCACCAGCACTTTCTTTTTATGCTTTTCACGCAGGAATTTACCAAGTTTACCCACGCTGGTGGTTTTACCCGCCCCTTGCAAACCCGCCATCAGCACCACTGCCGGCGGCTGAGCATTGAGGGCGAGGCTATTATTTTCGGTCCCCATCGCCGCTTCAAGCTCGTTGCGGACGATTTTGACAAACTCCTGTCCCGGGGTCAGGCTTTTATTGACCTCATGACCCACCGCGCGCTCTTTCACCCGATTAATGAACTCACGCACCACAGGTAAAGCGACATCAGCTTCAAGCAGCGCCATACGCACTTCACGCAGCGTCTCTTTAATATTTTCTTCAGTCAGACGGCCACGGCCGCTGATATTGCGCAACGTTTGCGACAATCGATCGGTTAAATTATCAAACATTGTCTCTCGCTCAGTATATGCAGAATAGGCGCTATAGCGACATAATGACGGATTATAACATGAAGGCATGGCAATCTCAGCCATCTGCATTGAGATCGTTTGGAGCCAGACGGTGCTGGCGCTATACTGTTTTTTTCGTTATCTGGCGAGTACCTGACAACTTTTATGTTCGTATTTGCGATTGTGGCGCTGTTTGCCTACTCAACCAGCCTGGCATTAATTATTCCCACGCTGTTGCGTAAAAACAGTGGCTGGCGACGACTGGCTATTATCTCAGCGATTCTGGCGCTGATTTGTCATGCAGTGGCGCTGGAACAGCGTATCTTTGCTTTTGGCAATGGTCAGAACCTTAGCCTGCTGAATATTGGCTCGCTGGTGAGCCTGTTGATTTGCGCCATCATGACTATTGTGGCATCGCGCAATCGCGGCTGGCTTTTATTGCCTATTGTCTACAGCTTTGCGCTGATAAACCTGGCTTTTGCCACCTTTGTTCCCAATGCATTTATCACCCATCTGGAAACAACCCCCGGCATGATGGTCCATATTGGCCTTGCGCTTTTTGCCTACGCTACGCTGATTATTGCTGCGCTTTATGCGTTGCAACTGGCCTGGATTGACTACCAGCTAAAAAACAAGCGTCTGGCGTTCAGCAGCGATATTCCACCGCTGATGAGTATCGAGCGTAAAATGTTCCATATCACTCAGGTCGGGGTGGTTCTGCTGACGCTGGTACTGTGCACCGGCCTGTTTTATATGCACAACCTGTTCAACCGGGAAAATGTTGATAAAGCCGTGCTCTCTATCCTCGCCTGGTTTGTCTACGTGGTATTACTATGGGGTCATTATCATGAAGGATGGCGCGGTCGCCGCGTTGTCTGGTTCAATTGCAGTGGTGCATTTCTGCTCACCATGGCTTATTTTGGCAGCCGTATGCTACAACACTTCCTGACATCCTGATGATCGACAGCATGGAATTATAGCCTTGGAACATATTTCGACGACCACACTGATTATCACGCTGGTAGTGATGGTTATTGTGTCCGCCTGGTTTGCCGGTTCGGAAACCGGCATGATGACACTGAATCGCTATAAGCTGCGTCACCGGGCAAAGAATGGTAATCGCGCCGCACGCCGCGTTGAAAAATTACTGCGCCGGCCGGACCGTCTGATAAGTCTGGTGCTGATTGGTAATAACCTGGTAAATATTCTGGCTTCTTCACTGGCCACCATTGTCGGCATGAGACTGTATGGCGATCTGGGTGTTGCTATTGCCACCGGCATTCTGACTTTTGTGGTTCTGGTATTTGCTGAAGTCTTACCTAAAACCATTGCGGCACTCTACCCCGAAAGAGTCGCCTACCCCAGCAGCTGGCTGTTGGGACCCTTACAAAAGCTGATGCTCCCGCTGGTCTGGCTGTTAAACACCATTGCCCGATGGTTAATGCGCATGGTCGGCATTAAAGCCGAAGGCGCAATCAGTGCCGCCCTCAGCAAAGACGAGCTGCGTACTATCGTCCATGAATCCCGCTCTCTGATGTCGCGGCGCAATCAGGATATGCTGCTGTCGGTGCTCGATCTTGATAAGGTCACGGTTGAAGATGTGATGGTGCCGCGCAGCGAAATTGTCGGCATTAATATTAATGATGAGTGGAAATCAATACTTCGCCAGCTGACTCATTCACCTCACGGCCGTATCGTGCTTTACCGTGACAGCCTGGATGACACTATCAGCATGCTGCGCGTCCGTGAAGCCTGGCGTATGATGACGGAAAAAAAAGAATTCACCAAAGAGTTAATGCTGCGTGCCGCCGATGAAATTTATTATGTCCCTGACGGCACCGCGTTAAGCGTCCAGCTGGTGAAGTTTCAGCGAAATAAAGAGAAAGTCGGCCTGGTGGTTGATGAATACGGTGATATTAAAGGGCTGGTCACCATCGAAGATATTCTGGAAGAAATTGTCGGTGATTTTACCACCTCAATGTCACCGACGCTGGCTGAAGAGGTGATGCCACAAAACGATGGCTCAGTATTAATTGAAGGTGGCGCTAACATCCGCGAACTGAATAAAGCGTTTAACTGGACGCTGCCGGAGAATGAAGCCCGTACCGTTAACGGTATGCTGCTGGAAGCGCTGGAAGAGATCCCGCAGGCAGGTACCACAGTCCAGGTAAAAAATTACGCCATTAATATCCTCGACGTACAGGATAACATGGTCAGACAGGTGCGTATTACGCCACAAAAACCCCTGCAGCAATCCGTTGGCTCCTGAAAACGCACGGCAAACAAAAAGGACTCCGCAGAGTCCTTTTTAACGTGTGTGCGAAAAACTAAATATGCAGCTCTTTCAGTTTTTCCTTTGGCAGCGCCAGCTCTTCGTTATGGTTCACGCCGACGTCATGACTGAGAATATGGTTTGCAATATCCTTTGCCTCATCGAGTGAGTGCATTTTATAGGTGCCGCACTGAAACTCGTTCAGCTCCGGAATCTTATTCTGGTCCGTCACTTTAAGCACGTCGGCCATTGCGGCTTTCCACGCGCTGGCAACCTGCTGCTCATCCGGCGTACCTATCAGGCTCATATAGAAACCGGTACGGCAACCCATCGGAGAGATATCAATGATTTCAACACCGTTACCGTTAAGGTGATTGCGCATGAAACCAGCAAACAAATGTTCCAGCGTGTGAATACCGCGTTCTGGCAAAACTTCTTTATTGGGCTTGCAAAAACGCAGATCAAAAACGGTAATGGTGTCGCCATGAGGCGTTTTCATGGTCTTTGCGACACGCACAGCGGGTGCGGCCATGATGGTATGGTCAACGGTAAAACTGTCCAGCAATGGCATGTGATCACCTCAGCTAAAAATTATTTACGGGACGGTGAACTTTTCTCATCACCGTCGGTCTGACTCTATGAAAGACGCGCATTTGTTATCATCATCTCATCCCTGTCAACAGAGATGTTAGTTTGGCCACGATTTCGTGGCCTTTTCTTTTTTTACTTTCTGCTTTTCAGATAGTCTTCAAAACTCAGTGTATCACTGGCTTCCATTTCTTTCTGCTTCATGCGCGAATTTGTCGCTTGCTGACTGAACATATCCGGGGTAAGAATTTCCAGCGCCTCTTCCGTCAGCATATGGCGATATTGCTCTGCCAGCGCCAGCCCGGTACCAACAATCCCGTTATCTTTCATTGCATGCAGAATGCGCGCGGAATAAGTCAGTTGCGGATCGTCAAAACTGGCAACCAGCACATCACACACCTGCTGATAAACATCGTTGCCCTGCTGGCTGTCGAGAATCCGGGCTATCGCGCGGAAATCGTCGAACAACGCCTTACCCATTGCCGCAAGCGGGCGCTGATTATCGTCACAGCCGATGCTCATCAACAAGCCCGGCTTGCGCCCTTCAAGGATAACCCGGTTCCAGTTTTTACGGCTGCAAAGCAATTCTTCCTTGCTCATATCTGGCGCATCGGCCAGCGCACACCAGATTAAAAACAGGTCAAGAAAACGCACCTGACTGGCATCAATCCCAATCGGTGAAAAGGGATTGATGTCCAGCGAGCGGACTTCAATATACTCAATGCCAGCGCGGGTTAGCGCATCAGAAGGCGCTTCACCCGAGCGGGTGACGCGTTTCGGTCGTACCGGCGCATAAAGCTCATTTTCAATCTGCAAAACGTTATCATTAAGCTGCAACCAGTTGCCCTGTTTATCCTTCACCCCAATGGCGGCAAACTCTTCTGAAGGTGTCTGAATGGCACGCTTCAGTCCCTCGACATAACCCTGCAGATTATTAAAAGTTATATTGAGATTATTCTGTGATTTATTGGTATAGCCTAAATCGCTCAGGCGCAGTGAGGTTGCATATGGCAGATAGAGCATCCCCTTGTGTTTCTCAAACGGCAGGGTACTGGCTTTGCCTTGTAAAAAAGACGGGCATATCGCCGGTGAAGCGCCGAACAGATAGGGAATTACCCAGCCAAAGCGATAGTAATTACGAATAACCCGTAAATAACCGGCAGAAATGGCCTCTTTGCCGCTGTCAGCATCTTTAACGTCGGCCCATGCCTGCCAGAAACGGACTGGCAAAGAAAAATTGTAATGTACGCCGGAAATAATCTGCATTAGCGCACCATAGCGATGCTGTAATCCGGAACGGTAAAGGGTTTTCATCCGGCCAAGGTTAGAACGACCATACTGAGCCAGTTCAATGTGCTGTCCCTGTTCAATCAGGCAGGGCATACTTAATGGCCACATGCGTTCTTCGCCCAGTTCACGGGCAACATGGCGATGGATATCCCGTAAAAAAGTCAGTAAATGCTCAACGTCACCGTCAACCGGGGTAATAAACTCCAGCAGCGTCTCGGCAAAATCTGTCGTAATCCAGTCATGTGTCAGCGCGGCGCCCAGGTTTTCAGGGTGCCCGGTTACAGCAAGATGCCCATCGGCCTGCACACGTAAAGTTTCACGTTCAATACCCCGGCCAATGCCCTTCAATGCTTCCGGGTGTGCTTTCAGCCAGGAAAGCGCCTGTGATACGTCCGGGATCAACGCGACCTCCTGCTCAGTGACTAAGTTATTTTTATTACGCATAATGTTAACTGCAGCATCAGAGTTTAGCGAATCCATGCAATTGTCCTACGCTCTCATCTCATTCCTGCGGCCATGATTGCCGGCATTATTTCGTTGCCGGTTCCCACTGCCGGCTGGCACAGCGAAAATAGCCACAGCCCGCAATATATTCAGGTCGCCCTGTTGTAATACACAGGGTTACATCAGACGCACATCCACAACGTCCATGCCAGCCGCGTGCGCCGCCTGGACGCCGAAATCGGCATCTTCAAAGACGATGCAACGATCTGCGGCCACGCCCATCAGCCGGGCACAACGTAAAAAGGTATCCGGTTCAGGTTTATGTTTTGTCACGTCATCCGCACCGACAATAACATCGAAGTAATCATGTAACCCCAGTCGATGTAGCAAAGCGTCAGCCATCGCATGCTCGCTACCGGTACCTACCGCCATAGGACGACGACCCTTATAGCGCTTAACCACCTCCACCAGAGGTAAAGGTTGTACCGTTTCCAGCAGCATGCTTTTAACTATATCGGTTTTCTCACGTGCCAGCAGGTGAGGATCCTGTGCCAGGTTATGCCAGGAGAGAATCGCTTGGGCAACACGCCAGCTGGGGGAACCGTTTAAACCAGCCGTCGCCTGTTCATCAAAACGGATACCGTAACGTGCCAGCACAACCTGCCATGCTTTACGGTGAGCTGGCTCCGTGTCAAGGAGGGTGCCGTCCATATCAAATATCAGGCCTGCGTAGTGATCATACATCATACTCTGCCCATCGCTTAAACGAGTGCATACTTTAACTTACTTAGCCGGTATTGTCGCCGTTGCTATGGATCAGCAAATGCCTTATACAGCAAGTGGGAATTGACCTGTCTGTTCAACAGCGCTGCCTGCATAAATAAATGCAAACGTCAGCCTGAACGGGATGGATAAAATAAAGCAGGAATTTACCGTAAAATTATCGGAAAGGCGGACAGAACTGTCTGATTTTTTGCAGGATATTGATGTTAGCGGCAAGCGGTCTATAGGCTAACCGGCAAGTATTCAGTGGCGCATCCGGGAGGATTCGAACCTCCGACCGCTCGGTTCGTAGCCGAGTACTCTATCCAGCTGAGCTACGGATGCATTATAACATTGATAACAACAGCATCAGTTACTGAGAAAGTATCCTGAGGGTGTCTTCAGGCAGATGATAGTGAGCCGCGCAGTGATTCGCAAAGACGGTACCTGGCAAAATATGGCGCATCCGGGAGGATTCGAACCTCCGACCGCTCGGTTCGTAGCCGAGTACTCTATCCAGCTGAGCTACGGATGCACAACGTTTTGACTTTTTGCAGGGTATGCTTACTGCCAGAGAGTGGCGCATCCGGGAGGATTCGAACCTCCGACCGCTCGGTTCGTAGCCGAGTACTCTATCCAGCTGAGCTACGGATGCATCAAATGGCGGTGAGGGAGGGATTCGAACCCTCGATGCAGCTTTTGACCGCATACTCCCTTAGCAGGGGAGCGCCTTCAGCCTCTCGGCCACCTCACCACACTTACTCTGAAACGTTTCGCTTCAGAACCAGAAAGCGTTCATCGGCGTTGCGTGGCGCACATATTACTTTCCCGGACTTATAAGTCAAACATTTTTTCCCCCGCCAGGTTTGATTGCACAAAAGCCACGCAATCAGAATATTTTCCCGGCAAAAACAGAGAAGAATCAACATAAAACTCACCGAAGACAGCAGGTTTATCCGCCGCGTGTGCGGAAAAAAAAGAGGTGACACCGGCAGGGAAAAAAGCAGAAATGAATAATAATAAAGCAGCGCCTCGCATCAACTTGCGAGGCGCAGAATAGGTTAGTAACTCGTTTGCTGACTCTTCTCAGCCTGAATACGCTGATAGATCTCTTCGCGGTGAACAGACACTTCTTTCGGCGCATTGACCCCAATGCGCACCTGGTTACCTTTAACGCCCAGGACCGTTACAGTCACCTCATCGCCAATCATGAGGGTTTCACCAACTCGACGAGTTAGAATAAGCATTCTTTGCTCCTTGAAAGATTAATAGAGTCGGGTTTACCGTCTCCCGGCATTATCCATCAAATAACGCTTAATGTAGCTTATGACAAATACACCAAAAGTGCATCCTCTCACTAATACATTCTGCTGATACATAGTTTAGCCGAAATACGCAACAACCACCTGACTTTGTTTACGGGCACATAACGGGCAACAGGCTGTAGTAAGCGCCCTGTTACGTCCCCCCAGTACGTTTTTTTATAGTGTTACATTTTTGCTTTAACCCAGGATTCAACGCTGGCAAGAGCCCCTGCCAGTGCCTGAACGTCGTTGCCTCCGGCCTGTGCCATATCGGGCCGCCCGCCACCTTTACCCCCCACCTTCTGAGCTAATTCGGAAATCAGCTCACCGGCTTTAATTTGTCCGGTTAAATCCCTGGTCACACCGGCAATCAGTGACACTTTACCTTCCGACACGGTCGCCAGCACAACGACCGCGGACTTCAACTGATTTTTCAGATCATCAACCATGGTACGCAACATTTTCGGCTCGGTACCGTCCAGCTGAGTCACTAACAATTTAATGCCATTAAGATCAATTGCTTTACTGCTCAGTGACGCGCTTTCATGCGCAGCCTGCTGATCTTTCAACTGCTGTAATTCTTTTTCCAGCGAACGAGCATGCTCAATCACCGCCCTGACCTTATCAGTCAGGTTGCTGTTATTCGCTTTTAACAGCTGAGCCACATCCTGTAGCTGATCGCTTTGCGAATGAACCTGCTTCATCGCCCCTTCGCCGGTTACCGCTTCAATACGTCGTACCCCGGCCGCCGTACCCTGTTCACTGAGAATACGGAACAGACCAATATCACCGGTCCGGCTGGCATGGGTTCCGCCGCAAAGCTCGGTGGAAAAATCACCCATGCTCAGTACCCGCACGCGCTCGTCATATTTCTCGCCAAACAGTGCCATTGCACCCTGCGCTTTAGCATCTTCAAGCGCCATAATATGGGTTGTCACCGCATGGTTAAGGCGGATATGTTCGTTAACCATATCTTCCACCCGGCGGATTTCTTCCGGTTTCATCGCTTCGAAATGAGAAAAATCAAAACGCAAATATTTGTCGTTTACCAGCGAGCCTTTTTGCGCCACATGATCTCCCAGCACGCGCCGTAAAGCCGCATGCAGTAAATGCGTCGCCGAATGATTAAGACGAATACGCCCACGACGCGCTGCATCAACCTGCGCATTCACGCGATCGCCAATCTTCAGATGGCCACTGGTCAGCGTGCCAATATGGCCCGATGCCTGAGCATATTTCTGCGTATCAGTGACGGTAAAACGGGCATTGCCAGCCTGCAGAACGCCGCTATCACCAACCTGTCCGCCAGATTCGCCATAAAATGGCGTCTGGTCAAGGATAATTACACCCTGCTGGCCAGCGGCGATCTGCTGGGTTGCCTGCCCGTCAACAAAGATAGCCTTCACGCAGGCATCAGCCTCAAGCTGTTCATAGCCATTAAAACGGGTGGATTCATCAATCCGGATCACACTGCTGTAATCGGTGGAGAAACCGCTGGCTTCACGGGCGCGCTGACGCTGCTGCGCCATAGCGCGCTCAAACCCTTGTTCATCAATTTTCAGATCACGCTCACGGCATACATCAGCGGTCAAATCCACCGGGAAACCAAAGGTATCATACAAGCGGAAAACCGTTTCACCATCCAGGGTGTCCCCTTCCAGCTTTGTCAGTTCTTCATCCAGCAGCGCCAGACCACGCTCCAGGGTTTTTGCAAACTGCTCTTCTTCGCTGCGCAGCACTTGCTCAACCTGCGCTTGCTGACGTCTGAGGTCATCACCGGCGCTGTCCATCACATCGATTAGCGGCGCAACCAGCTTCCAGAAAAATGTGCCTTTTGCCCCCAGCATATTACCGTGACGTACCGCGCGGCGAATAATACGCCGCAATACGTAACCGCGGTTCTCATTTGATGGGATAACACCATCGGCAACCAGAAACGCACATGATCGGATATGGTCGGCAACCACACGCAGCGATTTATTGGCTAAATCGGTTGTTCCGGTCACCTCAGCAACGGCCTTAATTAACTTGCTGAACAGATCAATTTCATAGTTAGAGTTAACGTGCTGTAAAACGGCAGAAATACGCTCAAGCCCCATACCGGTATCAACGGAAGGCTTAGGTAACGGCTGCATAGTGCCGTCGGCCTGGCGATTAAACTGCATAAACACGATGTTCCAGATTTCGATATAACGATCGCCATCTTCTTCCGGACTACCGGGAGGGCCACCCCAGATGTGGTCGCCATGATCGTAGAAAATCTCTGAACAAGGGCCACAAGGACCGGTATCGCCCATCTGCCAGAAGTTATCTGATGCATAAGCGGCGCCTTTATTATCGCCAATACGAATAATGCGCTCCGCGGACACGCCAATCTCATTCGCCCAGATATCATACGCTTCATCGTCGGTCTCATAGACCGTCACCCATAGCCGTTCTTTGGGCAGATTGAACCATTGTGGCGCGGTCAGCAGCTCCCAGGCAAAGGCAATCGCTTCCTGCTTAAAATAATCACCAAAGCTAAAATTACCCAGCATTTCAAAGAAGGTATGATGACGTGCGGTATAGCCTACATTTTCCAGATCGTTATGCTTGCCGCCGGCCCGAACACAGCGTTGCGAAGTGGTGGCGCGTGAATAAGCGCGTTTATCCTGGCCAAGAAAAACGTCTTTAAACTGGTTCATCCCTGCGTTGGTAAAAAGCAGAGTGGGATCGTTATGGGGAACCAGGGAGCTGCTCGCTACCACCTGATGGCCTTTGCCATGAAAAAAGTCGAGAAACGCCTGACGAATCTCCGCAGTGCTCTTGCTCATAGATATCCTGAAATCACGCTAATATCGTGTTCGTGGGCCATTTTGTACCAGAATTGGACTACCCGCACCGCCAGCACGAACAAAAAGTGGTGAATAAGATAAATTTTCTTCCGTGGGAAGTAAAATTTCTTCATGGTCAATTATCAAAATTTCTAAAAATCTCCTGGATATCGTCCATCAGAAAGCCTCTTGTCAGCAGATATCGCTGAACTCTGGCCTTTTCCTTCCACGCTTGCGGCAAGGGCTGCCCAAAACGCCGACCGGCCAGTTCTGCCGCCAGGCTTATCCAGTCAATTCCACAGGCAGCCAGCATCTCATCAATGAGCTGGCGGTCAATACCTTTTTGCTGTAATTCAACACGAATACGTTGCGGACCGTATCCCTTGTGGCTCCGACTGGTGACAAAGCGTTCGGCAAAGCGCCGGTCATTGAGAAAATCATGCTGATGGCACCAGGCAATCACCTGTTCAATTTCTTCATCAGTCGGCCCCTGTTCACTATCCTGCCGGCCATTGAACTGCGTGCGCTGTCCAGCCATGACCATTTTTCGCCGCAGTTCGGCTTCACTATGATCGCGCATTGCCAGCACCCGCATTGCTCTTTCCGTTAAGCGGCCTAATCGCCTTTTGACATCATTTTCGGTCATGATCACTTTCTGCCGTTGATATAAGGCCAGGCAATACCTTTCGTTTTTTCAGCATAACGTTTCTGCCAGGAAATTAACAAAGTTCTGGCGGGTTGCTGGATTATGCCGCACGTTACTGGGTGAAGGACACCTGGCAGGATGTGAGGGGTAAAAAGAAAAACGGGTAAGGATGGCCCTTACCCGCGGTTTATATCACTGACGATCGGCGGTCAACATAAACTACGCCCGCAGTCAGCAGATCAAAAATCTTCCTGCGTCTCCCCTGCGGTATTCTCTTCATAATCTTCCGCAGCAAAATCCGCTTTATGATTCTGATTATTCAGCAACAGTTCACGCAATCTTGTTTCAATATCCGCGGCAATAGCCGGATTCTCTTTCAGGAAATTGATAGCGTTTGCTTTACCCTGACCAATCTTGTCACCGTTGTAGCTATACCAGGCACCGGCTTTTTCAATAAATTTATGCTTAACGCCCAGGTCAACCACTTCTCCCAGCACGTTGATGCCTTCGCCGTACATGATCTGGAACTCAGCTTGTTTGAAAGGTGCGGCAACCTTATTTTTAACGACTTTAACGCGGGTTTCGCTACCCACGACCTCATCGCCCTCTTTGATGGCGCCAATACGGCGGATATCGAGACGTACTGAAGCATAAAATTTCAGTGCATTACCACCGGTGGTCGTTTCCGGGTTACCAAACATAACGCCAATCTTCATACGGATCTGGTTGATGAAGATAAGCAGCGTATTAGACTGCTTAAGATTCCCCGCCAGCTTGCGCATTGCCTGGCTCATCATACGGGCGGCCAGTCCCATATGCGAGTCGCCAATTTCCCCTTCAATTTCGGCTTTCGGCGTCAGCGCCGCCACTGAGTCAACAATGATAACGTCAACCGCACCGGAGCGCGCCAGCGCATCACAAATTTCCAGAGCCTGCTCGCCGGTATCCGGCTGAGAGCACAGCAGATTATCAATATCCACGCCCAGCTTTTTAGCGTAAACCGGGTCCAGTGCGTGCTCCGCATCAATAAACGCACAGGTTTTTCCTTTGCGCTGTGCAGCGGCAATAACCTGCAGTGTCAGAGTGGTTTTACCGGATGATTCAGGGCCATAAATTTCAACAATACGCCCCATTGGCAAACCGCCAGCGCCCAGCGCGATATCCAGAGACAATGAGCCGGTTGAAATGGTCTCAACATCCATAGAGCGATCTTCACCCAGACGCATGATGGAGCCTTTACCAAACTGTTTTTCAATCTGGCCCAGCGCCGCCGCCAGGGCTTTTTGTTTGTTTTCATCAATAGCCATTTCAACTCCTAATCATGCAGGGTAAAGCGCACATCACGTGGCTTTGCGTCTGTAAAACTAAACTGACAGTGATTATACTGTATAGTCATACAGTATCAAGCTTATTTTCGAGAAATCGTTTATGCAGCGTTTCCAACGCCCAGGCCGTTGCCAGCAGGCGTACCTGCAGACGATCGCCGGCAAAACACTGACACCATGCTTCGCTTTGTCCGTGGCGGCTGGCAAAACCAAACCAGACGGTGCCCACCGGTTTTTGTCGGGTACCGCCATCCGGTCCGGCGATGCCACTGACCGAGATCGCATAGCTGGCATCAGACACACGTAAGGCGCCCTGAGCCATTTCGAGCACCACGGCTTCACTGACGGCACCATGGGCCGTAAGCGTAGCTGGCTGCACGCCAAGCAGCTTACTTTTTGCCGCATTGCTGTAGGTAACAAAGCCATACTCAAACCAGGCCGAACTGCCTGGAATATCAGTCAGAACCCGGGCAATGCCGCCACCGGTACAGGATTCTGCGGTCGTCAGGCTGGCGCGCTGCTGACGAAGCCGATTTCCTATTTCGGCACTGAGTTTGCGCAGTTGCTGGTCGGTCATTTCCTTCTCCAGGTTTACGGTCATCTGGCAAAAGCGTAACACGCTTTTGCCAGGAAAATAGCGTTCGCTGGCCAGTTTTGCGAGGCCCATCGACGCCCGGCGCTGAACGTCACTCAGCGCCGTTGTGCCACGATAAATAACCGGGGAAACGCTAATAAACAACTGCCATCGTGACGCGCAGGGTAGGCAACACGCAGCCGCGTCAGATAACTGTCCAGAAAACGCACTTGCTGTCCGCCAGACAGCGTAACAAGAAAAGGCCGTAACCCTGTGGCTTTCAGCCAGTCAATTATCGCTGACGGGGAGGGCATCAGGTGATAATAGGTGGTATGCCAGAGGTCAACCTGACAACCGCTGGCAGACAATAAATCGTAATAGTCAGCAGCACAAAGTAAACGCTTTCGCTCACTGGCGGCCGGGGAGATAAGCGCGCGCCACTCGGCTAATCCTGCAACTTCACGCATCAGGCGATGGCTGGGTTCGTCGAGATTATCCGGCATCTGCACGGCCAGCACCCCTGCCGGGGGCAGCTGATTTACCAGTGCCGGCAACAGCTTGTGGTGATCGGCAACCCATTGCAAAGAGGCATTAGCAAAAATCAGGTTCTGTGGCTGAGGTGCCTGCCAACCACTGATATCAGCCTGAGTGAACCGGCACTGTGGCAGACGAGCCTTTGCCTGGTCAAGCATGGCAGGAGAAGTATCAACACCGGTAACCGTTGCCTGTGTCCAGGTATTGCATAACAGTTCGGTGCTGTTACCCGGCCCGCAGCCGAGGTCACTAATAAAAGCAGCGTCACTCAGGCAAACACGGGCTAACAATTCTTCTGCCGGGCGGGTGCGTTCGGCTTCAAAGCGCCGGTATAGCTGCGGGTCCCAGTCTTTCATTATTTTCCCCTGTCAAACAGGCAAGCTGGCTCGCGATCAGCCGGCGTTGCGCGCAGCGCGAACTGCCAGTCCGAGTTGCCATACCGCCATGGCATAATGGGTATTGTGATTATAACGGGTAATAACATAGAAATTGGGCAGACCAAACCAGTACTGATAATAATCCCCCATATCCAGCTTAATCAGACTCACCTGCTTAACATCACCTAATGAACCTTGCGGCGTCAGGCCTGCAGCAATCAGAGATGCCGGCAGATAACGTGTATTAAAACCGCTGACAAGTCGCGGCACCTGACCCGATGCGGCGATGGCCACCGCACCACCCGGCTGCCAGCCATGGGCGCTAAAATAGTGAGCCACGCTGCCAATAGCATCAATCGGGTCCCACAAATTCACATGGCCATCATGATTAAAATCAACCGCATATTGTTGATAGGAGGACGGCATAAACTGACCGTATCCCATGGCACCGGCGAAAGAACCACGCAGATCGAGCACGTTATCCCCTTCTTTTCGCGCCATCAGCAGAAAGGTTTCCAGCTCGCTGGCAAAATATTTACCGCGTCGGGGGTAATCGAACGCCAGCGTAGCCAGCGCATCAACAATACGGGTTTTTCCCATGACCCTACCCCAGCGGGTTTCAACGCCGATAATACCGACAATAATCTCTGGCGGCACGCCATAAGTCTGCCAGGCGCGGTCAAGTGCCTCCTGATACTGATTCCAGAACTGCACGCCATTTTGCACATTGTCCGGCGTGATAAACTTTTTACGGTAGCGTAGCCACGCACCGTTTGGTCCAGGAGGCCCCTGATAAGAAGGCGCCTGACGCTCCATATAATCCAGCACCCAGTCCAGACGTCTGGTGGCTGACAGCGTACCTTCCAGCTGAACGCGATCAAAAACGTGTTCATTAACCATTTTAGTGACAAAGGCTTGCGCCGCAGAGTTTCCGGCAAAGTCACCGCTAAGTAGCGAAACACCATTATCCTGAACAGACCCTGTGCCCCCGCTAAAAGGATTACCGTGATCCGGAGAGGTAACCTGTTGCGGCGCACTGCTGCAGGCTGCAAGCAGTAAGGTAATCAGGAGCGGGGTAAGCAACGAGCGCATCAAATGTCCCTGTGCAGGCAAGAAAAACTGGCCAACATAGTAAAACACCAGAATGGTTAAAGGAAAGCCGGCTATGTTGAACTTTACAACCCGGCGCGGGCTGGCAACCCATCATAGCCAGGCCCTGAACTATGCCTGAATAACACGCTGTCGCTGTTCACCCAGCCCTTCAATACCCAGATGCATCTGCTGTCCGGCACGCAGAAACACCGGAGGCTTCATGCCCAGCACCACTCCCGGCGGGTGCCGGTGGAAATGACATCACCCGGCTGCAGACTCATAAAATGACTCAGATAGCTAACAATGTGCTGTACGCTAAAAATCATCGTACGGGTATTACCATGCTGATAACGCTGGCCATCGACGTCCAGCCACAAGGTAAGATTCTGCGGGTCAGCAATTTCATCCGCAGTAACCAGCCAGGGTCCCATCGGGCCAAAGGTATCGCAACCTTTACCTTTATCCCAGGTGCCGCCTCGCTCGCTCTGAAACTCCCGTTCTGAAATGTCATTAATCACACAATACCCTGCCACATGCTGCATGGCATTTTCCAGCGGGATATAGCTGCCCCCTAGCCCGATGACTACGCCAAGTTCAACCTCCCAGTCCGTTTTCAGTGAACCTCGCGGTAAGATGACATCATCATTGGGGCCAATGATAGCACTGGTCCATTTAGCAAATACGACCGGTTCGGCAGGCATCTGCGCACCGGTTTCCGCAGCATGATCGGCATAATTAAGACCGATACAAATAAATTTACCCGGACGGGCAACGCAGGGGCCAGTACGTGGGTTACCTTCAACTTTCGGCAAATCGTTGAGATTCAGCTGCCCTAATAAAGCCAGTGAAGCGGGCTGCAGGGTTTCACCATTAATATCAGCAACCACCGAGGAGAGATCGCGAATCTGCCCCTCATCATCCAGAATGCCGGGTTTTTCTTTGCCGGCCAGGCCATAACGCAGCAGCTTCATTTTCTCTCCGGGTGGTTATCAGGCGGGTAAAATAAAACGATGGCTATTCAAGCCCCGTTACCTACTATAACCGGTAGTGAAAAAAAGCACAGTGACCTGACGGTGTTAAATCGCCTTAGCTGCTTTTCTTAACAAATTCAGATTTCAGTTTCATCGGGCCAAAGCCGTCAATTTTACAGTCGATATTATGATCGCCTTCCACCAGCCGTATCCCTTTCACCCGGGTACCTATTTTCAGTACCGATGAACTGCCTTTCACTTTGAGATCCTTAATCACCGTCACGCTGTCGCCGTCAGCCAGTAAATTGCCATTGGCATCACGCACTTCAGGCGTGTCATCGCTGGCGATATCAACAGGCGACCAGACGTGCCCGCATTCAGGGCAATTAAGCTGTTCGCCATCCTGCCAGGCATAGGGAGAGACACATTTGGGACAGGGTGGTAATTCTGACATAACTTAGTTCCTCAATAACCTTATGAAAATCAGGGACGGCAGTGTAGCGGATTTTTCACCAGGTGATAATCGCTGGTATGAATTATTCCCTTCAGGCCAGCAGCCTGCCGCAAAAACAACGTTTCATCGCAGGCAAGACCTGTTTTCAGTTAAAGCCCGGCACGGCTTCCACAATGCGTTGAAAATCGCGTGCAACGCCCACTTGCACTGGGATTGAAGATCGGCTTCTGGCAGGCTGAGAAATCATTTTCCTCCCGGAGTTATGATGGAACATAACCTGATAACCTGGCTGTTGCTTAGCGTAACAGGGTTAAGTGCCGGCAGTTTTTTTAACGTTGTTATTTATCGTCTGCCACAAAGAATGCTGTCTGCGACAACACCACTCAGCCTGACGTCACCACGCTCCCACTGTCCCCATTGTAAAAATGCGCTGACGCCAGCAGAGCTAATTCCTGTGTTCAGCTGGCTGGCGCTGCGAGGACGCTGTCGTCACTGTCACGCCCGCATCAGCTGGCGTTATCCGGCAGTGGAATTAGTAAGCTGGCTAATCGCCATACTGGCAGGCTGGTTATATCAACCAGAGCTGATACCGATGCTGCCTGCACTGTTTTTTAGCTGGACGCTACTGGTTCTCAGCATGATTGACTTCGGCCATCAGCTACTACCAGATATTTTAACGCTGCCGCTGCTCTGGGGCGGCCTGCTAAATGCCGCGCTAACCTCTGCATCACCATCGGCAAAAGAGGCGATTATCGGAGCAATAGCAGGCTATCTGCTGTTTCGTCTGCTGGCCGGGTTGTGGTTTTTATGGCGTCAGGAAATCGCCTTAGGTGGTGGGGATAGTAAACTACTGGCGGCGCTGGGCGCCTGGCTGGGATGGCAACATCTCCCGGCGATACTGTTAATCGCCAGCAGCAGTGCCCTGCTTTGGCTGCTGGTAATCGTAGCGCTAACCGGGCAAAAACCACAGCGTATAGCGCTGGGGCCATGGCTTGCGCTGGCGGGAATAGCGTTATTCAGCATGCAGCAGTATCATCCTTTTTGCCATGCCGCTACAGGGTGACCAGGTCAGTTCCTGTGAAATCGATACGGTGCCAGCTGGCTAAGATTAGCCGCTGGCACCCTCTTTCACCTCAGAATGCTTCCCAGTGTTGCGTTGCAGGCCCCTGAGCAATTAACGGTGTCGTCGAAGTTGTCAGGCCAGGGGTCATCTCCTGCATAGTGGCGGTGCGATTTAAATCGGCCGCGGCAATATGGAAGACTGACACCGCCTGCCTCAACTGAGCGGCCTGGATTTCCAGCGTCGATGCCGCGCCGGCAGACTCTTCGACCAGCGCGGCATTTTGCTGTGTAACGCTATCCATCTGGGAAACCGCAAGACTTATCTGTTCGATTCCGCGCCGCTGTTCATCGGAAGCCGTGGCAATCTCCTCCATAATGCTGGTCACCCGGTTAACTGCCACCACAATTTCTTCCATCGCATGGCCCGCGTCACTGACCTGTTTCGATCCCGAATCCACACGGCTGGCGGATTTATCAATCAGCGCTTTAATTTCTTTCGCGGCCGTCGCGCTCCTGCCGGCCAGCGACCGGACTTCTCCCGCCACTACGGCAAATCCGCGCCCTTGCTCGCCGGCACGCGCGGCTTCTACCGCCGCATTGAGCGCCAGAATATTAGTCTGGAAAGCAATTTCGTCGATGACCGCCGTAATCCGGGAAATCTGCTGCGAGCTATCGGATATTTCCTGCATGGTGGCAACAACGCCGCTGACCACTGTACCGCCCTTTTCTGCGGTGGTTGAAGCTATATGGGCAAGATCGGCCGCCTGCCGGGCGTTATCACTATTAAATTTCACCGCTGCCGACAGCTGCTCCATACTGGCTGCCGTTTGTTCCAGCGAGGCGGCCTGTTCTTCGGTGCGGGAAGAGAGATCGTTACCGCCGGCAGAAATCTCGCTTGCCTCGCTATAAATGGCATCAGCACTCTCACGTACCGCCCCCACGGTGGTGATTAAAGCACGCTGCATTGCGCTTAACCTATTCAGCAGATGTCCCATTTCACTGCGGCCACCATCTTCAATAGGTGAAGTAAGATCGCCCTGAGTAATGGCGTTAATATGTGTAGTAATAAGCCGCAGGGGTACGAAAAGGATCTGCCGGATACCGCTGTAGATGGTCACAACAAGTATAACCAGCACCACCGCAATAGTTGCCAGCAACAATTTCATCTGGCTATAGTTTTTGTGGTTTTGCTGAGAAGCGAGTTTTTGTAGCTGATAGTTCTTTTCCCGCCAGGCGTTCCAGCAAGCGATCAGATCGTCCTGCGCTTCCTGTGCCCCAAGATTGGTATAAACGGAATAATGACCTTCACGCAGGAAGGCGACGGAATTTTTCAGCACATCATACAGTGCCTGATAAGTCTGCCTGAGCTTCCCTTCTGCTGCCGCATCATGCTGGTTATCATTGACGTATGCCTGCCAGGCCTGAAAATCGTGCGCTGACTGTGCAAGAGAAACACTGGCTTTTTGCAGTAAATCATTAAAATCAGCCTGAGATGCTGAGTCGGGATTGTTTTGATTCTCCAGAAAATGCACCGCTACCCGGGTAATCGCAACGCGGCTAATAATCAGCGAATGAACGCTGTCATTCAGCAACAATTGTTGCCGGCTAAGCTGTTCATTATTAATAAAATTAACCCTATCACTGTTAACGGCAGTATAATAAAGTCCCGCAATGGACAACCACAGCACGCCGGAGATAACCAGGATGACGGTTATCCCGGTAACAATTTTAGTGTTTTTAAACATACTCACGTCCAGTTGAGTCAATTTCAGCGCGTTATCGGCAATTTCAGTCCATTCTTTAGCAAATATTTGACTGGATTCCCGATCTCCTTCAGCTAAATATACTGATAGTTTACTGACAGTTATTTGCCATTGTGGCTACACAGACACAACCTGTATCGTTCTCCCTGATTCAGCAATAGCACCGTCACGATCTTCTCTGCCATTGACTTATTTACAATAAAACGTACATTTCAGGACATGAAAACGATACTCATTATTGTGCCGGATGGCGGAATGTTGTTTGAATCGGCCGGTATTGCTGACATTCTGATGCAGGCAAACCGGCTGCATAACGCTGAGCGAAACCAGCCACGCTATCAGGTCAGTCTGGCCAGCAGTCAACCCCATCGGGTGATTCAGGGACAGTCAGGTCTTAATCTGCTCGCCGACTATCGCCTGGCCGATCTCGATCCCGGCGAAGCGCGCGATACGATTATCATTACCGGGCGCGGCGATAACGAGCAGGAAGAGCGTGCTGTAGTCGACTGGATTCGTCTGGCTGCACCCTATACCCGCCGCCTGGTTTCCGTTTGCGGTGGCGCTATGCTGTTAGCGCAGACCGGTCTGCTCAATGGCCTGCATGCTACCACTCACTGGCGGCTACTGGACACCCTGCAAACCCGTTATCCCGAGGTCGAAGTACAAAGTGGCCCGCTGTATATTCAGGACGGTTCTGTCTGGACATCCGGGGGGGTCAGCAGCGGTTTTGATCTCACTCTGGCTCTGGTCGAAGAGGATTACGGATATAGCCTTGCCCGTGATGTGGCACAGGATCTGGTGATGTATCTGCGCCGCCCAGGCGGGCAGATGCAATTTAGCCGTTTTCAGCTGCATCAGACCACCAGTAACCGCGTTATTAACGCATTACTTCACTGGCTGGCAGACAATCTGAGCAGCGATCTGAGCGTGGAAAAACTGGCACAGCAAGTAGCTATGAGTCCGCGCAATTTTACCCGGGTTTTTACTCGCGAAACCGGATTGCCGCCGGCTCGTTACGTCGCCGAAACCCGCCTTGCTGCCGCCAGATACCAGCTGGAACAGTCCAGTGAAACAATAGAAAAAATTGCCGTAATCACTGGTTTCGGTAACAGTATTAATCTACGACGTATCTTTGAAAAACAGCTGCACCTGACCCCCGGAGAATACCGCCAGCGCTTTCATTGTCGCCAAATGGCTTAAAGTGATCCTTATTTGTCATTTACGCCAAATCGCTGACAACATACAGTGGTGCCATATTCAGCCTCACAGGAGACGGTTATGGTAACGGTAGGCATTAATGGGTTTGGCCGGATTGGCCGCAATGTATTGCGTGCGGCGCTGGTCAACCCGTCGATAAAAGTTGTCGCAATCAATGATCTGACAGACAGTCACACACTGGCACATTTGCTGAAATATGATTCCATCCTTGGCCCTCTGCCGATACCGGTGGAAGCGACTGAAGGCGCATTGCGGGTTGATGGGCAAATCATACGTATTTTTAGTGAAAGAAATCCGCAAAATATTCCCTGGTACAGCGTGGGAGCTGACATTGTTATCGAAGCAACCGGGTTATTTACCGACCGAGAACAAGCCGCGCTGCATATCACCCATGGCCGGGCTAAACGCGTGATTATTTCTGCACCTGGTAAAAACGAAGATCTGATGGTGGTAATGGGAGTGAACCATCAGCACTACGATCCACAACAACATCAGGTTGTCAGCAACGGTAGCTGTACCACCAACGGTCTGGCCCCTGCCGCACTGGTTTTACATCAGCATTTTGGTATTCGTCATGGTCTGATGAATACGACACACGCCTATACCAATAGCCAGGCACTGCATGATCAGCCAGAGAAAGATTTACGCGGCGCCCGGGCTGCTGCCCTGTCAATTGTGCCCTATTCCAGCGGAGCAGCCAAAGCGCTGGGTAAAGTTATCCCGTCGCTGGCAGGACGTTTGACCGGCTATTCACTGCGGGTACCTGTCCCGGTGGTTTCTATTGTCGATTTAACCGTTACCCTCGAAAGTGAGGTTAGCGTCGGGCAAGTGAATGACGCATTCCGTGAAGCCGCCGCCAGCGGAGCGTTAAAAGGAATACTGGGGTACAGCGATGAACCTTTAGTTTCCAGCGATTATCAGGGCGATCCCCGTTCATCTATTATCGATGGACTGTCAACGCTGGTTATTGGCGGAAATATGGTCAAAATTCTCGCCTGGTATGACAATGAATGGGGCTTTTCCAACCGACTGCTTGACCTTGCGCAGCTGATGGCACAAAAAGGACTATAAGTTCTCAGCACCCGCTCGCGGCAGGCCGCACCGGTCCCAGCACATCGGACCGGTGTCGCCGTACCACGCTGACAACCTGACCGCATTATGATGCTGCACATCCGTGATTAATAAGGTCGCCCGCAGCAGCATGCAATCAGTATGGCTTATCTCCTCAGTAGCATTTTACCGCCAGTAACTCGCCATAATAGTCAACCATTAACAACCATCAAAGCAATCCAAGACAATTCGGCGCCGCCTGCTGTTTTCCTGCAATAAAGACTCCGTTATCATGCGCGTTACCTGTTGAAAAAATACTATGTCATTTTTGCTGCTGGTCAGCCTCACTTGCCGGCGCCTACCCGCGACAATGGGCGTTTTAACCTGCGGTTACTTACCAGAGTGGATGACATGCGACGACATAACATGACATATCATGAGCGGCATACAGCACTCACTACAAGAAAATGGACAGCATAAACTGATGCGTACTCACGACAATTTAGACTCGCACACCCCCATGATGCAGCAGTACCTCAGGCTGAAGGCTGAACATCCTGATATTCTGCTGTTTTACCGCATGGGAGACTTTTACGAGCTGTTTTATGATGATGCCCGCCGCGCTTCACAGCTGCTGGATATTTCGCTGACCAAACGAGGTGCCTCGGCAGGTCAGCCGATTCCTATGGCTGGCGTCCCATATCATGCCGTTGAAAACTATCTTGCAAGGCTGATTCAGCTGGGTGAATCGGTGGCAATCTGTGAGCAAATTGGCGATCCGGCGCTGAGCAAAGGGCCGGTTGAGCGTAAAGTGGTGCGTATTGTCACCCCAGGCACCATCAGTGATGAAGCGCTATTGCAGGAACGGCAGGATAACCTGCTGGGGGCTATCTGGCAGAGTAATCAGGGTTTCGGTTACGCCACGCTGGATATCAGTTCAGGGCGTTTTCGTCTGGCAGAACCTGCTGATGAAGAAGCAATGGCGGCGGAGTTGCAGCGTACTAACCCGGCAGAATTACTCTATCCGGAAGATTTTTCCGCCAGAGAGCTGATTGATAGCCGCCGCGGACTACGGCGACGCCCGCTGTGGGAGTTTGAAATTGATACGGCGCGCCAGCAGCTGAATCTGCAATTTGGTACCCGCGACCTTACGGGTTTCGGCGTGGAAAATGCCGGCCTGGCTCTGCGCGCAGCCGGCTGCCTGCTGCAGTACGTCAAAGATACCCAGCGCACTTCTTTGCCCCATATCCGCAGCCTTACGATGGAAAGATTACAGGACGCGGTCATCATGGATGCAGCGACCCGACGTAATCTGGAGATTACCCAGAATCTTTCCGGCAACAGTGAAAATACCCTGGCGGCCGTGATCGATTGCACGGTAACGGCTATGGGTAGCCGGATGCTGAAGCGCTGGTTACATCAGCCGGTACGTGATATCACAACGCTGAATAATCGTCAGCAGAGCATTGGTGAACTGCAAAATCTCTATAGTGCACTGCAACCGCTATTGCGCCAGGTCGGTGATCTCGAACGCATTGTTGCCCGGTTGGCACTGCGCAGCGCACGTCCGCGCGATCTTGCCCGCATGCGTCATGCGTTTCAGCAACTGCCGCAGCTTAACCAGCTGCTGGATGCCTCTCAGGCCACCCATTTACAGACGCTAAAACGACAAATGGGTGAATTTACCGCCCTGTGCGAGCTGCTGGAACGGGCGATTATTGAAGCGCCACCAGTGCTGGTGCGCGATGGCGGGGTTATTGCGCCTGGTTATCATGCTGAACTGGATGAATGGCGGGCGCTGGCCGACGGCGCGACCGATTATCTTGAGCGGCTGGAAATCCGGGAACGTGAAAAACTGGGTATTGAAACCCTCAAAGTCGGTTATAACGCTATTCACGGCTATTATCTGCAAGTCAGCCGTGGTCAGAGTCATCTGGTGCCAATTCATTACGTCAGACGTCAGACGCTAAAAAATGCCGAACGCTATATCATCCCGGAGCTGAAAGAGTATGAAGACAAAGTTCTGACCTCAAAAAGCAAAGCGCTGGCATTGGAAAAACGGTTATACGATGAACTTTTTGACCTGCTGCTGCCACATCTGGAAGCGTTGCAGCTTAGCGCAGCGGCGCTGGCCGAGCTGGATGTGCTGAGCAACCTTGCTGAACGGGCCTGGACATTGAATTATGTGCGCCCAACGCTGACAGACACCCCAGGGATTATGATTACTGAAGGCCGTCATCCAGTGGTGGAGCAGGTACTCAAAGAACCATTTATCGCCAACCCGGTTCAGCTTTCCCCACAGCGACGCATGCTGATTATTACCGGTCCGAATATGGGCGGTAAAAGTACCTATATGCGTCAGACCGCATTAATTGCCCTGCTGGCCTATGTCGGCAGCTACGTCCCTGCCGCTGCCGCGACGATTGGACCGCTTGACCGCATCTTTACCCGTATTGGCGCGGCTGACGACCTGGCATCCGGCCGCTCAACCTTCATGGTAGAGATGACCGAAACGGCCAATATTCTGCATAATGCCAGCGAATGCAGTCTGGTCTTAATGGATGAAATCGGCCGCGGCACCTCAACTTATGACGGCTTGTCGCTGGCCTGGTCCTGTGCCGAGCAGCTGGCAAACCGAATCAAAGCCATGACGCTGTTTGCCACCCACTATTTTGAACTGACTACCCTGCCGGAAAAACTCAGCGGTGTGGTCAATGTTCATCTTGATGCAGTTGAACACGGCGATGACATTGCCTTTATGCACAGCGTACAGGAGGGGGCCGCCAGTAAAAGCTATGGACTGGCGGTGGCAGCGCTGGCCGGGGTACCGAAAGAAGTGATTAAACGGGCACGGCAGAAACTGCGTGAACTTGAAACGCTTTCCGGCAGCAGCGCTGCCGGAGCAACACAAGGCAGCCAGATGCCATTGTTAGTGGAAGAGACGTCACCCGCTCTTGAGGCACTGCAATCACTGGATCCGGATGCGCTGTCGCCGCGTCAGGCACTGGAGTGGGTATATCGCCTCAAATCGCTGCTGTGAGGCAGTCCGCCTGCGCCAGACAGAAAAAAAGGTGGCCTTAACGGCCACCTTTTTTCATCAATGGTGATTATTCGCGAAACAGCGCTTCAATATTGAGGCCCTGGGTTTGCAGAATTTCCCGCAGACGGCGCAGGCCTTCAACCTGAATCTGACGGACGCGTTCACGGGTCAGCCCGATCTCACGCCCAACGTCTTCCAGCGTTGCCGCTTCATAACCTAACAGGCCAAAACGACGGGCCAGCACTTCTCGTTGCTTGGCATTAAGTTCGAACAGCCACTTGACGATACTCTGTTTCATATCGTCATCCTGCGTGGTGTCTTCCGGACCGTTGTCTTTCTCATCGGCCAGGATATCAAGCAAGGCTTTTTCTGAATCGCCACCCAATGGGGTATCTACAGATGTGATACGTTCATTGAGACGCAGCATGCGGCTGACATCATCAACCGGTTTATCCAGCTGCTCGGCAATCTCTTCAGCGCTGGGTTCGTGATCAAGCTTATGCGACAGCTCACGGGCGGTTCGCAAATAAACATTCAGCTCTTTCACAATATGAATCGGCAGCCGTATAGTGCGGGTCTGGTTCATAATAGCCCGCTCAATGGTCTGACGAATCCACCAGGTCGCATAGGTTGAAAAACGGAATCCACGTTCCGGATCAAATTTTTCAACCGCGCGGATCAAGCCGAGATTCCCTTCTTCAATCAGATCCAGCAGCGCCAGGCCACGATTACTGTAACGACGGGCAATTTTCACTACCAGCCGCAGGTTACTTTCAATCATGCGCCGTCGTGAAGGAACGTCGCCGCGTAGCGCACGGCGGGCAAAGAACACTTCTTCTTCCGCCGTTAAAAGCGGTGAATAACCTATTTCACCGAGGTAAAGCTGGGTCGCATCTAAAACGCGTTGCGTCGCCCCTTGTGATAACAACTCTTCTTCAGCTAAATCATTATCACCGGACTCATTTTCAACAAGCGCCTTCTCGTCAAAAACCTCAGCTCCGTTTTCGTCGAATTCCGCATCTTCATGTAACTCGTTAACTTTCAGCGTATTCTGGCTCATAAGCGGCTCCTACCCGTGATACCTGGGGCAGAACACCAAGGTTCTGCCGGTTTATCGCTGCGGCAAATAACGCAACGGGTTAACGGATTTCCCCTTGTAACGAATTTCAAAATGCAATCTTACCGAACTGGTACCGGTGCTACCCATAGTAGCTATTTTTTGCCCCGCCTGAACTTGTTGTTGTTCCCGGACCAGCATTGTGTCGTTATGGGCGTAGGCACTCAGGTAGTCATCATTATGTTTGATGATGATCAGATTACCGTATCCACGCAGCGCGTTACCGGCATACACAACGCGCCCTGTGGCGGTTGCATAAACGGGTTGACCACGCGTACCAGCAATATCAATACCTTTATTGCCGCCTTCCGAAGCAGAGAAGTTATCAATAACTTTACCTTCGGTTGGCCAGCGCCAGGCACTGACCGGTGCGGACCCCGGTGCTGAACTACTGGCAGTGGGTGCAGTAACCGGCGCAGTTGTCGTTGCAACTTTAGCGCCGGCAGATGGCAACATTTTGCCACCCGTTGATTCACCTGAATCTTCAGAATACGTAATTACAGGTTGTCGTGCAACCGTCGTCGGTTTGGTTTGGGCAACCGCCGCAGGGGGAGTTATTCCCCCTGAAGAAGCATCAGCCGCGGTAATTTCGTTACCACCAGTGATGGTGCCGCCTTTACCGTTTCCAACCTGCAACTGCTGTCCAACCGTGAGACCGTAAGGCGCGGCGATATTATTCCGCTGTGCCAGATCGCGATAATCGTTACCGGTTATCCAGGCAATATAGAATAAAGTATCGCCATGTTGCACAGTATAGGTCTGTCCGCTATAGCTACCTTTCGGAATATTCCCATAAGAACGATTATAAACAATATGTCCATCTTTCATCTGCACATTGGCATCAGCAGCCGGCTGGCTGGCTGGGGCGCTCACCGCCGCGGACTGCACCGGCTGCATGTTCGCCGGCGGCGACTGAACCAGCATACCGCCGCCCTGCGCCGGTACGCTTTCACTGACACCCGGAGAGCCCGCACTACCGGTATTTTGCGGGCTGCTGACCGGGGCAGTGCCGCCTGCCATAGTGCTGTTGCTGCTGTCATTGACTGAGCTGATTGGCGCCTGCGTATTATCGCTGCTGCAGCCCACCAGGCCCAGACCTAACAACGAAATCACCGCAACACGACCTAAGGTAAAAACCGGGCTTCCAGTGCGCATTACTCCCCCATGGTGATAAGATGGTGATGATGAAACTGCGGCGCGTTATACAGGCCCGTTTCACAAAATAAGCAGAATAGTAACAATATCAATCTAAAGGCGCTATAAATCAGTTGTGACCAAATGATTTCGCGAGGTTTTATTTCAGGTCAGGCCAAATCACCCTGAATCAACGGCACAAAACGTACCGGCTCAATGGTATCTATCGTGTAATCATCACCACAGCGACGTATACGCTTAAGCACCTGCTGAGTTTCGCCTACCGGTAGTACCATAATGCCATTATCACTAAGCTGTGCCATCAGTGCACCGGGTATCTCTGGCGGGGCGGCGGTGACGATAATCGCATCAAAAGGTCCGCGCGACGGCCAGCCTTCCCAGCCATCACCGTGACGGGTTGAGATGTTATGTAAGTCCAGCTGTTTAAGACGGCGTTTTGCCTGCCACTGCAGCCCTTTAATACGTTCAACCGAAAAGACGCGATCAACCAGATGCGCCAGAATCGCCGTCTGGTAGCCAGAACCGGTCCCAATTTCCAGCACGCGCGAATGCGCGGTTAATTCCAGCAACGACGTCATTCGCGCAACCATATAGGGCTGCGAGATGGTTTGTCCTGAACCAATAGGCAGCGCCATATTATCCCAGGCTTTATGTTCAAAAGCTTCATCAACAAACTTTTCACGCGGTACCGTTTCAATAGCGTGCAACAGACGCTCATCAGTGATCCCTTGCTGACGCAGCTGTCCAAGAAGCGTATTGACGCGCTTACTGATCATCCGTAATTCACCCCGGCTTTTGCTAACCAGTCGCTGAGCTTATCCTGAGCAGCATGCGCAGTCAGGTCAACATGTAATGCGGTAACAGAGACAAACCCTTCATCCACCGCAGCAAAATCGGTATCGGGACCGGCATCGTGTTTTTCTCCCGGAGGCCCAATCCAGTAAAGAGGTTGCCCTCTGGGGTCCTGCTGTAAAATAACTTTATCGCTGGGATGCCGACTTCCGCAACGGGTAACACGAAATCCCCGGATGTCCGCCAGCGGGCGGTCCGGCACATTAACATTAAGAATACGCCCGGTGCGCAAAGGTTCCCTCATCAGGGCACGTAACAACTGGCAGGTAACCGCAGCGGCTGTATCGTAATGCCGCTGACCATGAAGGGAAACGGCTATCGCCGGTAAGCCGAGATGGCGCCCTTCCATGGCCGCTGCAACGGTGCCGGAATAAAGTACGTCATCGCCGAGATTTGGCCCGGCGTTAATGCCGGAAATAACTATATCTGGCGCCGGTTTCATCAGGGCATTCACGCCGAGAAAAACGCAATCGGTAGGCGTACCCCTTTGCACAGCAATGCCGCCATCCGGGTAAGTGAAAGTACGTAACGGCATCTCAAGGGTCAGCGAGTTAGATGCGCCGCTGCGGTTACGATCGGGAGCAACAATCTGCACATCGGCAAACTCACGCAATGCGGTAGCTAAGGTCTGAATTCCCGGCGCGTGATAGCCGTCATCGTTACTCAGTAATATCCGCATTATTGGCGCAACCTTTTGTTTTTATTAAATTCATTAAAAAACTCACCCAATTCTGCCCCGTGCAACCTTGCCGACGAAAATAGAGGCAGTGAATACTGGTTGGGTCGCATTATTCTAGCCTGGTGAATAGCGTAATTGTAGTGACAAAACGTCGCCGCCGGCTGCCAGACAAAACTCTGCGAGTCAGCGTATGCCACCCGCAATCTGCACAACCGCACAGAGAAACATCCGGCAAAGTGCAGCAGATGCAAATCAGCGTCGCGCAGAAAGAAAAATGGCTTGTCCCTGACAGTCCGCATTGGCGCGGTCAGCATGACTCTCTGACATCACAGGGCTAAAACTGCGCGGCGCAAGGGCACCCGGCGCGCAGTTATTCATCAATACCCGCATCATCTGCTGAAAGAACAATTTCGCGCAGCAGGCTGGTGGCAAAACTGCCGGCCGCGAGCCAGAATTGCAATTCAACGGTAGCATCATCCAACCAGTTCCAGCGCAGCGCCTGCGGCACCATCAGCATGGCGCGCCGTGCCGCATCAACCCGTTCTTTTTCCAGCAGTTGCAATAACAAAGCCCGATCTTGCAGGGCATGCTGTTCAAACGCCAGCGCCTGCTGCTGGCTGCCCCAATCACCCGCTCCCGCCAGGGGCGCAGTCAGGCGTAGCTCACCGGCAACAACACGCTGCTGTAACATCGCCAGCCCGTGGTCATCGGCAACGAACCAGCTGCCGCGACCACTGAGCTGTAGCGCATCACCGGGCATCACCGTTGTCAGGTTATGGTGCTGAGCCAGTCTGGCACTGACCACCTGATTAAATAACGCACTACGTGCTGCCGACAAATAAAAGCTACGTTTACTGCGTTCACGCACGGTGATTTCACCGGCAGCCCAGCGTGACGCCTGCAGCAGATTGTTTCCCCCCACACCAAAACGCTGTGAGCCAAAATAATTCGGTGCCCCTTCCGTCGCCACCCGCTGCAGTCGATCATCAACCGACTGACGGTGGGAAATTTGCCGCAGTACCAGACGAAAGGCATTTCCTTTCAGACCGCCGGTACGCACTTTACGCTGATGACGGGCAGACGCCAGCACCTCACAGCCAGCAAGGTTAAACGCACGCAGGTCAGGGGTGTGTTTACCGGGTATACGCAGACAAAACCATTGCTCGGTAACCGCCTGCCGGTCCTTCATACCGGCAAAGCTGACGTCACGCCCATGGACACTGGCAAACTTTGCCAGCGCATCGGCGACAAAACGGGTATTACAACCGCGTTTACGGATATGTACCAGCAGGTGTTCTCCTTCACCGTCCGGCTGGTATCCCAGGTCTTCGCTAACAACAAAATCGTCCGGTGTTGCCTTGATCACGCCGCTTGCCGTAGGCTGACCATGCAACCAGTGCAATGATTCCATTATTGCTGCGCCCTGAGTAACAACGCCACCGCCTCACAGGCTATGCCTTCACCCCGTCCGGTAAAACCGAGTTTTTCGGTGGTGGTCGCCTTGACGTTCACCGCGTCCATATGAATAGCCAGATCTTCGGCAATGTGAATACGCATCTGGGCAATATGTGGCAACATTTTGGGTGCCTGAGCAATAATCGTGACGTCAACGTTACCAACCTGCCAGCCTTTCTGCTGAATCTTATGCCAGGCCTGACGTAATAACTCGCGGCTATCAGCCCCTTTATAGGCGACATCGGTGTCCGGAAACAACTTGCCAATATCACCCAATGCCGCCGCGCCAAGCAGTGCGTCGGTTAGCGCATGCAGTGCAACGTCACCATCAGAGTGGGCCAGCAGACCATGTTCATAGGGAATACGCACACCGCCAATCACCAGCGGACCTTCTCCACCAAAAGCGTGGACATCAAAACCGTGACCGATGCGCATTATGCGTTCTCCTGAGTATGTAATTGACTAAGAAAAAAAGACGCCAGCGCCAGATCTTCCGGGCGGGTCACCTTAATATTATCGCTACGCCCGGCAATCAGTTCGGGATGATAGCCACAATATTCCAGCGCCGAGGCTTCATCGGTGATCGTTGCCCCTTCGCGTAACGCGCGCTGCAGACACTGACGCAGCAGTGCCAGCGGGAATAGCTGCGGAGTCAGAGCGTGCCATAACGCCTCACGTTCAACCGTGTGGGCAATGGCTTGCCGGCCGGATTCCGCGCGTTTCATGGTATCGCGTACCGGCGCGGCAAGGATCCCGCCTACGTTACTGCTGGCAGTAATTGCCAGTAAACGTGCCAGATCGTCGGGATGTAGACAGGGACGCGCTGCATCATGAACCAGTGCCCAGCGTGCGCCGCTGGCCGCCTGCAGACCAGCCAGCACCGAATCGGCACGCTGCTGACCACCGGTTACCGTCATAATACGTGGATGCTGACTCACCGGCAGCGTAGAAAAATGCAGGTCATCGGGGCTTAGCGCGACGATAACGCGCCCAATACGCGCGTGCGCCAGCAAAGGTGCCAGCGTATGTTCAATGATAGTTTGCTGTCCGATAGACAAGTACTGTTTTGGCGAGGAGCAGTGCATACGGCTGCCAATTCCGGCCGCCGGCACAACGGCAATAATATCCGGGGAGTTATCCGCACTGTTCATGGCGTTCAGGGTTGCGGGTTAACTGAACCGGAACGGGCCGCGCGTCGGTTCTGATCCGGTACCAGGCGATAAAAGGTTTCACCCGGTTTAATCATCCCCAGCTCATCGCGCGCACGCTCTTCAATGGCCTCTGAACCGCCATTAAGATCGTCAATTTCCGCGAATAAACGATCGTTGCGTGTTTTCAGCTGGGCATTACTCGCCTGCTGCTGTGCAACATCATCTTTAACGCGCGAATAATCATGAATACCGTTTTTGCCAAGCCAGAGCGAATATTGCAGCCAACCAAGCAAAACCAGCAGTAAAAGTGTCAGTTTTCCCATGCCCATCCCCTGAAAAACGGCCCAATCATCCCACAACTTGCTGTCAGACTCCACACTGCCAGCAAAAATGGCGGTAATTTTGCCGGTTGCTTTCACTTTTCAGAACAATCACGCCAGGGACAGGAGCTGTTTTCGTGTGGCAGACGGCATTAGCCACAGCGTACACACCGGGAGAACCGGGAGAACCGGCTACCAGCCGGTAAGAAAAGTAAACAACATCCAGAACAGACAGATAACTGAGATGGCGGTGATCACCGCCATCCAGAATATTTTTCCACGCAACAGGAAACTGATAACCATGCCAATCAGCACTGAAACCGGCAGCAAAGCCAGAAAAAAAGGCCAGGTATACAGAAAAAAGAACAGCACGTTAGCCCCATACAGCAGGAACGGCAGCGCCAGCGCAAACCAGTACGACGCGAAACCAATGGCGCCGCCAGGAAAGGACCAGGACGGCTCGTCCTGGTCACCTGCATTTTTGTGGGTCAGCATAGGGGTAACGTTTTGCATAAATATCCTGTTGACGCTTGTTTCAGTCCGCTCCAGGGCGTTTATCCGCGCTATCTCAGGATTTGATAATATCGTGCTTACGTAACAGATCTAATAATTGTGCGGTTAATATTGTTACCAATTGTTCACCATCAAGATGAATTGCTGGCTGGGTTGGTGCTTCGTATTCGCTGTCAATCCCCGTAAAGTTTTTCAGTTCGCCGGCCCGGGCTTTTTTATATAACCCCTTGGGATCGCGGCGTTCACAAGTCGCCAGAGGGGTATCAACATAAATTTCAATAAAACGATCGTCCCCCAGCATACTGCGCACCATTTGCCGTTCAGCACGGTGCGGGGAGATAAAGGCCGTTAATACAACCAGCCCGGCATCCACCATCAGCTTAGCCACTTCCCCCACCCGACGGATGTTTTCTTTACGCTCACTCTCGCTAAACCCCAGGTCGCGACACAAACCGTGACGTACGTTATCCCCATCCAGCAGATAGGTACTGACCCCCAGACGGAATAACGCCTGTTCCAGAGCGCCTGCCAGCGTCGATTTACCCGACCCGGACAGACCCGTAAACCACAACACCACCCCTTTATGACCATGCTTTGTTTCGCGATCAGCACGCCCCACCGGGTGGGCGTGCCAGATAACATTCTCGTCATGCGCGGCCATTATTTACCACCGAGCAGATCGCGGGCGCCCCAGTGGGGGAAATAACGCCGCACCAGCGCATTGAGTTCCAGCTCAAAATCCTCGTATTTGGTATCGTGCTGACCAGCCGTGTCCTGGGGTTCACGGATCATCCCCGCCCCCACCGTGACGTTACTCAGACGGTCGATAAAAATCATTCCGCCGCATACCGGATTTTGCTGGTAGCTATCCAGTGCCAGTGGCTCATCAAACGTCACCTCAATCAGACCAATACCATTCAGCGGCAGCTGTTCCACGCTTCGCTGGGTCAGACTATTAATCTCGACCTGATACTGAATATTTTCCACCCGGGCACGGGTTTTTTTGCCGGCAATTTTAACGTCATAACGCTGTCCCGGCACCAGCGCCTGTTCTGCCATCCAGACCACGTCAACTGACGCCCCCTGCACTGGCTTCAGGGTCGCCCCGGCGTCCACCAGCAGGTCACCACGGCTGATATCAATCTCATCGTCCAGCACCAGCGTTATCGCTTCACCCGCCTGAGCCTGGTCCAGATCGCCATCAAAAGTGACAATGCGGGCAATGGATGATTCAATGCCGGACGGCAGTACCTTAACACGCTGACCTACCGTAACCTGCCCGGAGGCCAGGGTGCCGGCATAGCCGCGAAAATCCAGGTTTGGCCGGCTAACGTACTGCACCGGAAAACGCATTGGCTGATGATCGACTCGTCGGTTGACCTCGACGGTTTCCAGTACATCAAGTAGCGTCGGGCCGCTGTACCACGGCATAGACTGGCTCACACTGGCAACATTTTCGCCTTCAAGCGCAGAAATCGGCACAAAGCGGATATCAATATCCCCCGGCAGCTGAGCGGCAAAATCGAGATAATCTTGTTTGATTTGCTCAAAACGAGCCTGATTATAATCAACAAGATCCATTTTATTCACTGCCACCAGCAAATGCTTAATCCCCAGCAGAGTAGTGATAAAGCTATGACGACGGGTCTGATCCAGCTCGCCTTTGCGGGCATCAATCAGTAAAATCGCCAGTTCGCAGGTTGACGCACCTGTCGCCATGTTACGGGTATACTGCTCATGGCCGGGGGTGTCGGCGATGATAAACTTACGCTTTTCGGTGGAGAAGTAGCGGTAAGCAACGTCAATGGTGATTCCCTGTTCACGTTCCGCTTGTAAGCCATCCACCAGCAGCGCCAGATCCAGCCGTTCACCCTGGGTACCATGGCGTTTACTGTCGTTATGCAGTGAAGAAAGCTGATCTTCATAAATCTGCCGGGTGTCATGCAGCAAACGTCCGATTAGCGTACTTTTACCGTCATCAACGCTGCCGCAGGTTAAAAAACGCAGCAAGCTTTTATGTTGCTGTGCATGCAGCCAGGCTTCTACGCCACCCTGTTCCGCGATCTGTTGTGCAATTACCGTATTCATTGGTGATTCCTCAGAAATAGCCCTGGCGTTTCTTCAGCTCCATAGAGCCGGCCTGATCACGGTCTATTACCCGCCCCTGACGTTCGCTGGTGGTGGATATCAACATCTCTTCAATAATTTCCGCAAGGGTCGACGCCTGTGACTCCACGGCGCCGGTGAGTGGCCAGCAGCCCAGGGTACGAAAGCGCACCATCCGCTTTTTGATCATCTCACCCGGTTGCAAATTAATACGATCGTCATCCACCACCATCAGCATGCCATCGCGCTCCAGCACCGGCCGTTCAGCCGCCAGATAAAGCGGAACGATTTCAATATTTTCCAGGAATATATATTGCCAGATATCCAGTTCCGTCCAGTTAGAGAGGGGAAAAACCCGGATACTTTCCCCTTTATTAATCTGGCCGTTGTAGTTGTGCCATAGCTCAGGCCGCTGATTTTTCGGGTCCCAGCGATGAAAACGATCGCGAAAAGAGTAGATACGTTCTTTGGCGCGTGATTTTTCTTCGTCGCGACGGGCTCCGCCAAATGCCGCATCAAACCCATACTTATTCAGTGCCTGCTTCAGCCCTTCGGTTTTCATTATGTCGGTATGCTTGGCACTGCCGTGGACGAACGGATTGATTCCCATCGCCACCCCTTCCGGATTGCGGTGGACAATAAGCTCGGCGCCCAGCTGCTTAACCATACGATCGCGAAAAGCGTACATTTCGCGGAATTTCCAGCCGGTATCAACATGCAGCAACGGAAACGGCAACGTTCCCGGATAAAAAGCTTTGCGCGCCAGGTGAAGCATGACCGATGAATCTTTACCAATAGAGTACATCATCACCGGATTGCTAAATTCTGCCGCCACTTCACGGAGGATATGGATACTTTCCGCTTCAAGTTGCCGCAGGTGAGTGAGCCGTTTTTGATCCATAACTGTTCCTTAAGCCAAAGTAACCACCGGCGCATCGGGCGCGGCCGGTGGTGCTGAATGTTGAAACCAGGCCAGCTGCGCATGCAGATTGACCACTTCACCAATCACCAGCAGTGCTGGCGTTGGCACGCTCTGTGCCAGTTGAGCCAGTTCGCCAAGGGTACCGGTCAGTACCTGCTGGTCCGGGCGGGTGCCACGGCTGATCACCGCAACCGGCGTCCTGGCCTGACGTCCATGGGCAATCAGCTGCGCGCTGATATCTGCAGCCTTAAAGGTTCCCATGTAAATGGCCAGCGTCTGACGTGAACGCGCAAGCGAAGGCCAGTCAACGGCATCGTGATCGTCACGGCCATGACCGGTAATAAAAAGAACGCTTTGTGCATAATCACGATGCGTCAGCGGAATGCCAGCATAGGCGGTTGCACCCGCCGCTGCCGTGACGCCGGGAACAACCTGAAAAGGGATACCGGCCTGTACCGCTGCCTGCAGTTCTTCACCGCCGCGGCCAAAAATAAACGGGTCGCCCCCCTTCAGCCGCACCACGCGTTTCCCCTGACGCGCCAGCGTTATCAGCAGTTGATTGATTTCCTGCTGAATCACATCGTGCGCACCGGCACGTTTGCCTACACAAATGCGCTCGGCATCGCGCCGCACCAGATCAAGTACCCCGTCACTGACCAGATGATCATACAGCACCACATCAGCCTGTTGCATAACCTGCAACGCCCGCAGGGTAAGCAGACCGGCATCGCCCGGCCCGGCCCCTACCAGCACAATTTCACCCTGTGGCGTGCCCTCTTCCTCCAGCTGCGCGTCCAGCGTTTGTCGCGCGGCGGCCAGATTTCCCGTAGCCACCTGACTGGCAAATAAACCGTTAAACGCTCGCTCCCAGTAACGGCGGCGCTCAGAGATTACCGTAAAGCGTTGTTTGACCTTATCGCGCCACTCGCCGGCCAGCGTAGCCATCTGACCAAGGCTTGCCGGTAACAGCGCTTCCAGCTTCTCGCGTAATAAACGCGCTAATACCGGCGCACAGCCGGCTGAAGAAATCGCCACCATCAGCGGAGAACGGTCAATGATCGAAGGAAAAATGAAGCTGCATTTTGCCTGGTCATCGACCACATTAACCAGCAGATGACGGGCGGTTGCGCTGGCACTGACCTGACTATTCAGGGCGTTGTCATCGGTTGCGGCAATCACCAGCACCACTTCATTGAGCTGGGCGATTTCAAACTGGCGATCCAGCCAGACTATCGCCTGCTGTTGTGCCAGTTCAGCCAGTTCCTCTGTGAGATGCTGTGCCACTACCCGCACCCGGGCGCCGGCACGACGTAACAGTTCTATCTTACGCGCGGCAACCTCACCGCCACCCACCACCAGGACCGGTTTTTGCCGTAAGTCTGCAAACAGGGGTAAATAATCCACAATGTTCCCGTCAGAAACACATAAAGTTAATGCGACTATAGGTCACAAGCTTTATGCTTTTGAAATTACGAATAGGAATGAGAAGGTACCAGATGGAATAACGCGGCAATTATGTTCAGATCAATTTCTGCATTACAAAGCAAAAACAATGACTTTATCACCCAGGGTGACGCTGGCTTATCCGTTTTAACCACCGATTTTCCAGCCACTTCCCCGTAATGATGATGGCGCGATGGTGGCCATTGTCAGCCGTCAGTTAAGCCGGGGAGGCAAACGCCCTGATAACCGGACCGACAGCTAACGCGCATCTTCCTCAGGCGTCACCTCCCGATGCGCATAGCAACGATCCCCATCGGCGTCAGGCTATTCGTGTAGTCCGCATTCGCGCTTAAGACCAAAAAAACGCGTCTCTTCTTCTCTCATCCCCGGTTCAAGCTTGCGAGTGGTGTGAGTATCGCCCACCGAAACATAACCCTGATCCCACAGCGGGTGATAACTGAGACCATGCTGTTTAAGGTACTGATACACCTGCCGGTTATCCCAGTCGATGATCGGTAACACCTTAAATCTGCCGTGTTTCACCGCCAGAACCGGCAAATTGGCCCGGCTGTCGGACTGGTCACGACGTAGTCCGGCAAACCAGCTACTCACCTGTAAGGTTTCCAGCGCCCGGTTCATCGGTTCAACCTTATTGATTTGGTTGTAGCGCTCTATGCCTTCAGCACCCTGTTCCCACAGCTTACCGTAGCGGGCTTCCTGCCAGGCCGGTGATTGCGGCGCCCGGAATATCTGCAGGTTCAGATTGAGCTTTTCCGTCAGGGCATCAATAAACTGGTAAGTTTCGGCGAACAGATAGCCGGTATCGATAAGTATCACCGGAATATCGGGTTTCAGTCGGGTCACCAGATGCAGGCTGACGGCGGCCTGGATACCAAAGCTGGAAGAAAGCACAAACGCCCCCGGCAAATGCGCCAGCGCCCAGGCGATACGGGCTTCCGCTGTCATACTTTCCAGATCGTTATTGATCTGCGCCAGCGCCATCACGCGCTCAACTTTTGGTAATGCATTTAACTGTGCGAGATCGAGTACAGACATCTCAACCCTCCATTATTCCCAGAAGTCGCGTGCCGGATCTTCCACCGCCCTGATAATGCCGGCGCGAATAGTAAAATCGCCAAAACCTTCCTCATCCTGGCGCTCTTTTGCCCAGCGGCCCACCAGTTCATCAATAATCGTCAGAATCTCTTCGGCGTCGATATTTTCCCGATACATCCGCGGGATGCGGGTGCCAATCCGGTTGCCACCAATGTGCAGGTTATAGCGGCCAGGGGCTTTACCCACCAGGCCAATTTCTGCCAGCAGCGCACGACCACAACCATTCGGACAACCGGTCACCCGCAAGACAATGTGCTCATCCGCCAGATTGTGCCGGTGCATCAGAGCTTCCACCCGCGAGACAAATGCGGGCAGAAAGCGTTCCGCCTCGGCCATAGCCAGTGGACAGGTGGGGAATGCCACGCAGGCCATTGAATTTTCACGCTGAGGCGTTACGCTGTCCAGCAGGGCATGTTTTCGCGCAATTGCTTCAATTTTATCTTTCTCCGCCGCCGGCACGCCGGCCACAATCAGGTTCTGATTGGCCGTAAGACGAAAATCCCCCTGATGAACCCGGGCAATTTCGGCAATACCGGATTTTAACGGACGGTCGGGATAATCCAGCAGCCGGCCATTTTCAATAAACAGCGTCAGATGCCATTTTTTATCAATGCCTTTCACCCAGCCAAAGCGATCGCCACGGCTGGTAAACGCATAAGGGCGGATAGGTTCAAAGGTCAGACCCGCCCGATTTTCCACCTCGGCCTTGAAGGTTTCAACACCGACCCTTTCAAGGGTGTATTTGGTTTTCGCATTTTTACGATCGGTGCGGTTACCCCAGTCACGCTGCGTACTCACCACCGCAGCCGCAACATCCTGCGTCTTCTCCAGCGGCAGATAACCAATTTCACTGGCAGTGCGTGCATAGGTGGCTTTGTTGCCATGATCAATCGACAAACCGCCCCCCAGTAACAGGTTAAATCCCACCAGCCGGCCATTTTCTGCAATGGCGATAAAATTCATATCATTTGCATGTAAATCGACATCGTTATGCGGCGGGACAACCACGGTGGTTTTAAACTTACGCGGCAAATAAGTTTCACCCAGAATCGGTTCTTCATCGGTGGTGGCGACTTTCTCCTGATCCCACCAGATTTCGGCATACGCGCGCGTACGGGGCAATAAATGTTCCGAAAGTTTTTTCGCCCACTCATACGCTTCCTGATGAAGCGCAGACTCAACCGGATTCGAAGTACACAGAACATTACGGTTGACATCATTGGCGGTTGCCAGGGCGTCCAGACCCACTTCATGCAGCATCTGGTGCGCCGGCTTAACATTTTTTTTCAGAATGCCATGAAACTGAAAGGTCTGGCGGTTAGTGAGGCGAATACTGCCATACAGCGTGTTGTCACTGGCAAACTTATCGATGGCCAGCCACTGATCGGGGGTGATGATCCCGCCAGGCAGCCGGCAGCGCAACATCATGGCATGACGCGGCTCCAGTTTCTGCTCAGCCCGTTCAGCACGAATATCGCGATCGTCTTGCTGGTACATACCGTGAAAACGAATCAGCAGGAAATTGTCGCCGTTAAATCCCCCGGTCAGACCATCGTTCAGATCGTCGGAAATGGTGCCGCGCAGATAGTTGCTCTCTTTTTTCAGGCGTTCGGCGTCGACCAGTTTACCTTCAACCACCAGAGGGCCTGGATGTTTTTCACTCATCGTATTCATCTCTCAATACACGTCACGCTGATAACGGCGTTCAATGCGTAGCTCACTTAAAAACTCATCGGCCGTGTCGCTATCCATGTTCCCTTCAGCGGCCACGACGTCCAGCAGGGCCTGCTCCACATCTTTCGCCATGCGGTTAGCATCACCACAGACATAAATGTGCGCTCCCTGTTCTATCCAGCGCCAGAGTTCAGCACCATTTTTACGAATCAAATCCTGGACATAGACTTTATGCGCCTGATCGCGTGACCAGGCCAGATCGATGCGGGTCAGTAAGCCATCTTTCACATAGCGCTGCCATTCGACCTGATAAAGAAAATCCTCAGTAAAGTGCGGATTGCCAAAAAACAGCCAGTTTTTACCGCTGGCACCTTCATTATCACGCTGTTGCATAAATGCGCGAAAGGGCGCAATGCCGGTTCCTGGCCCAATCATAATCACCGGAGTGTCGGGATTCGCCGGTAAACGGAAATTGTCATTGTGTTCAATGAAAATCCGCACTTCACCCTCTTCTGCAACGCGGTCAGCGAGGAAACTGGAAGCGCCGCCGGCTCTGGCACGCCCCGCAATTTCATAACGTACCGCACCTACCGTAATATGTACCTCACTTTCACACTCTGCCTGTGAAGATGCAATCGAGTACAGGCGGGGCGTCAGCGGACGTAGCAAGGCGGTCAGCTGCCCGGCATTGAGTTCCGTTGGCGCTTCACGCACCATGTCAACAATCGGCATACGCTGGGCATACTGTTGCAGGCTGGCCTTGTCTGCTACCCGTTCAAGCAGTGCGGCATTGCGGGAAAGCGTGGCGTATTGCGCCACTATCTGCGGCGTGTTGACCGTCAGTTCAAAATGCTTTTGCAGCGCGTCACGAAGACTCAGCGTCGTGCCGGCCAGCTCAACCGGTTCGTCGCCTTTGAGCCACAGCAATGCCAGTAACTCTTCTACCAACGCCGGGTCGTTTTCATACCAGACCCCAAGCGCGTCACCCGGCTGATAACGCAAACCGGAATCACCCAGATCAATCTCAATATGACGAACGTCTTTATCTGAATGACGACCGGTAATTTTCTGATTGACCGCCAGACTGGCCACCAGCGGGGCTTCTTTGCTATAGGGGGTACTGTCCAGCTGATTAACGCTCCCGACGGCGGCGGCTGCCGCTGTCACCGGGCTGTTTTGCGGCAAACGCGTACGCAGAATGTCAACCATCTGCTTACGCCAGTCGGCGGCTTGTTGTGCATACTCAACGTCGGCATCAACGCGCTCAGTCAGGCGCTGTCCCCCCAGCTCTGCCAGACGCTGGTCAAAATCTTTACCGGCTTTGCTAAAAAACTGGTAAGACGTATCACCCAGGCCAAACACCGCAAAGGCGGTGTCATTCAGCTTCGGCGCTTTTTTTGACATCAGAAACTTATGCAACGCCACCGCCTCTTCCGGTGGTTCTCCTTCGCCCTGCGTCGAAGTGACGATAACCAGCCACTTCTCCTGCGCAATCTGCTTGAACTTATAGTCACCAGCATTCACCAGATTGACATCGAGACTGGCGGCCTGTAAATCGTCACGCAGTTGTTCTGCCAGCCGACGGGCATTGCCAGTCTGCGAGGCAGAAAGCAGCGTAATCACCGGGCGTTGCGCCGTCACAGACAGCGACGACTCAACGGCGGTCACACTGGTGCCCGGCGCCTGATTTACCCGTCCCCAGAAATAACCAGATATCCAGGCCAGCTGAGTGGCACTGAGATCGCTGGTAGCTGCCTGCAACCTGGCCATTTGCTCAGGATTAAGCGGTAGGATCGGGTCCGAAGGGGATTGAGACGTCATACGGCGTTTTCCATAATCTATACGTATATTAAACAGTAGGGTAACGGCAGCTATAATAAGCCCTAAAGAAAGGTTGGAAATAATAAATAACCAAAATAACTAAACAATTTTTCAGATAAGGGTTAGTGCTAAATCAGATTAACTAATTCATTTAAATACAAATAGCTAGCGTTCCGGCCGACAGTTCGTCCATACCAGAGACGAAAAAGTCAGCGCATTTGGCTGCGAAAAAAATAATTATCAGGTAGACTCCGGCGTTTTTGTTTTCAGAGATTTAAGGTTATGAGCATTACCCTATTCAAAGACTTTCAGTTTGAGGCGGCACATCGTCTGCCCCACGTGCCGGAAGGCCACAAGTGCGGTCGCCTGCACGGACACTCTTTTATGGTCAGACTTGAAGTCACTGGCGAAGTCGACCCTTACACCGGCTGGCTGATGGATTACGCCGAACTGAAAACCGCCTTTAAGCCAATCTATGATCAGCTTGATCACTTTTATCTTAACGACATTCCTGGACTGGAAAACCCCACCAGCGAAGTACTGGCACAGTGGATTTGGCAACAGGTAAAGCCCGGATTGCCACAGCTAAGCGCCGTGATGGTCAAAGAAACCTGTACCGCCGGCTGCGTCTGGCGCGGTGAGTAAGTCGGTCGCTGACGGACAACCGGTGATGCTGCTCTGCCAGCAACAGCATTGTCGCCAGGACTTTCCCGCCCTGCTGACCTTTTTTGCCACGGCCCCACCGGCGCTGTCCGGCCAGCCCGTGGCTGACCTGTCATTTGACGGTAATAAAACCTGACTACCCTGACGGCTCCTTCATTAAAGATCGTGAGAATCATAATGAATATGCTGAAAAAAATCGCGTTAGTCGTTCTGTTTACCAGCGCCGCATGCCAGGCTACCATGCTCAATATTCTCGACTTTCCCCAGCCGGACAACGTACCCGACGAATTTTACGCCGTTACTGAAATTCCGGCCGGCGGGATGATTAAATACGAAACCGACAGTAAAACCGGCTTTATCGTAGCGGACCGCTTTCAGGCCATGCCGGTGGCTTATCCGGCAAATTATGGCTCACTAACGCAATCACTGGGTGGCGACGGCGATCCCCTTGACGTCATCTTTTATACCCGCGCCCCAATGGCACCGGGCACACTGATTAAGCTGCGGCCGATTGGAGTGCTAAAGATGATCGATGGCGGTGAAGTGGATGACAAAATTGTCGCGGTACCGGCCAGCAAAATTGATTCAACCTATGATGATATCCACCAGGTCAGTGATCTTCCTGGCATTGAGCAGCAGCGACTGGAAGCCTTCTTTCGCGTCTATAAACAGCTGCCAGATGGCCGTAAAAAGGTGGAGCTGAATGGCTATAAGCCGGCTGATGCAGCGAGAGCAGAAATCAAACAAGCCTTTGAGGCCTACAAAACCAAAATCGCCACCGCAGGCGCAAACGGCCAGTGATACTTATCTGCCCGGACGCCGGCCAGCCCGGCGTTTGCGGCAATCAGGCAATGTTAAGATATTTATGGGTCTGCATCGATAGCCGCCAGTTACGGGCAATACAGGTGGAGATACACAGAGCCGTGGCGTCCGCTTTCTGACTGACAGGCTGTAACGCCACCACCCGCGCTTTATCATCCTTCAGCGTTAATAACAGCAGATCAAGGGCAGCAATATCTCGCTGACGGGCAACCGGATGTTTAATCTCGTCGGCCCGGATCAGTGCCTGGCTGATGACATCATAGCCCCCACGCATATTCACTTTCGGCGAAACGGTTACCCAGCACCGGGCGCTGCACTTCACCTCATGGGTGCCGCTGGTTTCAATCTGGCAGCTAAATCCAGCCTGCTCAAGTGCCTGAGTCAGCGCGCGTAAATCATGAATGCAGGGTTCGCCACCGGTGATCACCACATGACGTGCGGTCCAGCCTTTGTCAGCAATCACCTGTAACAAGGTGCTTTCATCGGCGTTGCCCCAGGCATCACTCTCTGCGGTTTTAGTAATAATCTGCTGCAGTGAAGTTTCCCGCTCAGCCAGCTTATCCCAGGTGTGTTTAGTATCACACCAGCTGCAGCCGACCGGACAACCCTGCAGGCGAATAAAAATGGCGGGTACCCCAGTGTAATAACCTTCACCTTGCAACGTCTGGAACATTTCATTTATCGGGTAGTACATGCTGCTCTCAGGCAAATTATTCAGGGGGCAAATTATGTCAGATATGTCACAAAGCCGGAACCACAACGAAATGATTTCATTTGAGCACGGCAAAAAAATCCGTAACCCAATACTGCGTTACGGATTCTATTTTTTCAGGCGCAACCCGAAGGGTTCACGCGTAACGCTGCGCCGCGCGTTATACCGCGCGGCGCAACCAGGCTTATGCCTGACCTTTTACTTCTTTCAGCCCGTTGAACGGCGCTTTGCTACCCAGCGCTTCTTCAATACGGATCAGCTGGTTGTATTTTGCAACGCGATCTGAACGACTCATCGAACCGGTTTTGATCTGACCTGCAGCGGTACCCACGGCCAGATCTGCGATAGTCGCATCTTCAGTTTCACCTGAACGGTGTGAAATCACTGCGGTGTAGCCAGCATCTTTGGCCATTTTAATTGCCGCCAGTGTTTCAGTCAGTGAACCGATCTGGTTGAACTTAATCAGGATTGAGTTAGCAATGCCTTTCTCAATGCCTTCTTTAAGAATTTTAGTGTTAGTCACGAACAGGTCGTCACCCACCAACTGAATTTTATCGCCCAGCACTTTGGTCTGGTAGGCAAAACCGTTCCAGTCTGACTCATCCAGACCGTCTTCAATAGAAACGATCGGATACTGTTTGGTCAGATCTTCCAAAAAGTGGGTGAACTCTTCAGAAGTGAAGGCTTTATTACCTTCCCCGGCCAGCACATATTTGCCATCTTTATAAAACTCAGAGGCCGCACAGTCCATTGCCAGAGTAATATCTTTACCCAGCTCATAGCCGGCTGCTTTCACCGCTTCAGCAATAACCGCCAGCGCTTCAGCGTTAGAACCCAGGTTCGGGGCATAGCCACCTTCATCACCCACCGCCGTGTTCATGCCTTTAGCTTTCAGCACTTTCGCCAGGTGATGGAACACTTCTGACCCCATACGGATGGCTTCTTTTACGCTTTTTGCGCCGACCGGTTGGATCATGAATTCCTGGATATCGACGTTGTTATCGGCATGTTCACCACCGTTGATAATATTCATCATCGGCAGTGGCATTGAGAATTTACCCGGTGTGCCGTTCAGCTCAGCAATGTGCTCATACAACGGCATGCCTTTAGATGCTGCAGCCGCTTTTGCTGCCGCCAGTGATACGGCGAGGATAGCATTGGCACCAAATTTCGATTTGTTTTCGGTTGCGTCCAGATCGATCATGATTTTATCGATGCTGGCCTGATCTTTCGCATCTTTGCCGGTCACTGCTTCTGCAATCGGACCATTAACCGCTGCAACGGCTTTCGTTACGCCTTTGCCCAGGAAACGAGATTTGTCACCGTCACGCAGTTCCAGTGCTTCGCGCGAACCGGTTGATGCGCCTGATGGCGCGGCGGCCAGACCGACAAACCCGCCTTCCAGATGCACTTCAGCTTCAACTGTCGGATTACCACGGGAGTCGATAATTTCGCGACCGATGACTTTTACGATTTTGGACATTAGTTTTTCCTCAGTACAAGTTAAGCAAAACCCTGCTATTTCCCGCAACAATGCGGCCTTTCACGGGAAACCAGCTTTAAGACAAACAACGCGCGAAAATTCGCGCGTTGATGAAATCTGACTTACTTTACCTGACGCTTCTGATAGTCACCTGCCGCCTTCACAAAACCGGCAAAAAGCGGATGGCCATCACGAGGTGTCGAGGTAAATTCCGGATGGAACTGGCAGGCGACAAACCACGGGTGATCCGGATTTTCGATAATTTCCACCAGCTGATCGTCTCCGGAACGGCCGGCAATACGTAAGCCTGCGGCCTGAATCGGCTTCAGCAACAGGTTATTGACTTCATAGCGGTGGCGATGGCGTTCAGTAATGACGTCTTCACCGTACAGCTGACGCACGGTACTGTCATCGCTGAGCTGGCACTGCTGGCTTCCCAGTCGCATCGTCCCACCCAGATCGCTCTGCTCGCTACGCACTTCCAGATTACCGTTTTCGTCACGCCATTCGGTAATCAGCGCCACTACCGGATATTTGCAGTCCGGTACAAATTCGGTGGAGTTAGCCTGTTCCATACCGGCACAATGACGAGCGTATTCAATCAGCGCCACCTGCATCCCGAGGCATATACCCAGATACGGGACGTGGTTTTCACGTGCATAGCGGGCGGTCATCACCATCCCTTCAACGCCGCGATAACCAAAACCACCCGGTACCAGAATGGCATCGAGGCCTTTTAACACCTCATCACCACGGGTTTCAACATCCTGCGAATCAATCAGCTTAATGTTAACCGTAGTGCGGTTTTTCAGACCACCATGCTTAAGCGCTTCGATAACCGATTTGTAAGCATCCGGCAACTCAACATATTTCCCCACCATCCCGATAGTGACTTCGCCACCCGGGTTGGCTTCTTCATAAATCACCTGTTCCCATTCAGCCAGGTTGGCTTCGGGCACCTTGAGTCCAAACCGTTTACAAATATAGTCGTCCAGCCCCTGCGATTTCAACAGGCCAGGAATCTTATATATAGAGTCAACATCTTTCAGCGAGATGACGGCTTTTTCCGGCACGTTACAGAAAAGCGCAATTTTCGCCCGTTCGTTGGCCGGCACTGAGCGATCGGAACGGCAAATCAGGACATCAGGCTGAATACCGATTGACAGCAGTTCTTTAACCGAATGCTGCGTCGGCTTGGTTTTTACTTCTCCCGCGGCAGCCATATAAGGCACCAGCGTCAGATGCATATAAAGGGTATGTTCACGCCCGACGTCCACGGCCATCTGACGGATTGCTTCCAGAAACGGCAGGGATTCAATATCACCCACAGTACCGCCAATTTCCACCAGCACCACATCGTGGCCCTCTCCCCCTTCAATAATGCGCTCTTTAATTGCATTAGTGATATGCGGGATTACCTGAATGGTTGCGCCAAGATAGTCACCACGACGCTCTTTGCGTAACACATCAGAATAGATACGTCCGGTAGTAAAATTATTACGGCGACTCATTCTGGTACGAATAAAACGCTCATAGTGGCCAAGATCCAGATCTGTTTCCGCACCATCGTCAGTGACGAAGACTTCACCATGCTGGGTCGGACTCATCGTGCCGGGATCGACATTGATGTAAGGGTCCAGTTTCATAATGGTCACGTTGAGACCACGCGCTTCCAGAATCGCGGCGAGGGAGGCTGCGGCAATGCCTTTACCCAGAGAGGAAACGACCCCGCCGGTCACAAAAATATAATTCGTTGTCATGCTGAACCTGAACGTTTAGGTTTAAAGACGGTGGAATAACCAGGACGGGAAAACAGTATACCCGAATCCGCCAACCGTCACAATGCATCCTTCTCTGCCACAGCGCCTGATGCCAGTTTGTTCCCTTAAGCGTAGAACAAGCGGGCGCCGGAAGAATTGATTTGCGTCAGATCTCAAGCTGAATCGTATCAGCTTTGTGCACGTTTTTCTGCCTTTTTCACCTGTTGCCAGGCGGCTTCCATCTCTTCAAGGCTGGCATCAGGCAGGGTTTTTCCCTCGGCCGCAATCAGGGTTTCCACCTGACGAAAGCGCGCTTCAAACTTTTTGCTGGCGTTTTGCAGCGCCACCTCAGCTTTGATTCCCAGATGACGGGAAAGATTAACGCTGGCAAACAGCATATCCCCCATCTCTTCTTCCAGTTTCTGACGATCAACCAGCGCCTGTTTCGCTTCAAACATCACTTCGTCAATCTCTTCATACACTTTGTCCAGTACCGGCCCCAGCGTTTTCCAGTCAAAGCCGACGTGACTGCAACGCTGCTGAATTTTCTGCGCACGCATCAGAGCCGGCAATGCCTGCGGGATATCATCCAGCGCTGAATGCTGAGCTTTTTCTGCCCGTTCACTGGCTTTGATCTGCTCCCAGTTGTGCATAACCTGACTGGCATTTGCGGCGTGGCTCTCCGCAAAAATATGCGGATGACGGCGTTCCAGTTTGTTACTGATGCGCTGGCAGATATCGTCAAAGTTAAAACGCCCTTCTTCTTCTGCCATCCGGGCATAAAACACGACCTGATACAGCAGATCGCCCAGCTCATCACAGAGCGCGTCATAGTCTGAACGCGCAATCGCATCCAGCACTTCGTAAGTCTCTTCGAGGGTATAAGGCGCAATGGACGTAAAGGTCTGCTGACGATCCCATGGACAGCCATGTTGTGGGTCGCGCAGCGTTTTCATTATGTTAAGCAGTCTTTCCAGCGCTGACATAGCCCCTTCCTCATGAAAATTGTCATCAGCAAAACGGTAACACAAATAGCCGCTTAACGTCACCGGCAGCACGCCTGCGCAGTTGCGGGGCTAAAAGCTACTGGTAATAGTGACAATCAGTTCTTTCCATGAACGACATTCAAGCGCTTTCTTAAGATTAGCCGGCTCCAGTAACAACACGATAATATTGTCAAAAATGTCGTAAAAAATGGCTCTTTCGGCTTTATTAATCGAAAATATCAGCGCCATATTGACCATATTGTCTCCCCAGGGAAATGGCTTTTCACTGATCGCCACACAGAGTCCGGTTTTGATCGCATCCATTTTCATTGAATGGGGCACTGCAATACTGCCAAAGGTGGTCGGGTAGCTGTGTTCACGCTGAAAGACGTCCTGAATGAAATGGTCGTCAACGTAGCCCTGACGATTAAGTGCCTGGGCCATAAACTCGATGGCTTCGTTTTCATTGCTGAACGCAGGGTTATGAAAGAACAGCGTCTCATCAGAGATTTTTTGCAGGTTTTCCTGTAAACGGACGCGCTTTTTCTTTTGCTTTACCCGCTCAATTTTGTACTGCAAGGCGGACACATCGCGGTCGGTGAGAAACGGATTGATTAACACCCACTCCACCATGCTTTTGGGAATTTGCAGCGTCGATATCAGAAAATCGGGCTGCGGTAGTGAGGTAAATTCCTGCCATGAGGTGACAATAGCGCGGATACTCAGCTGCTGACCAAACATCTCATTCAGCTGCGCCATCAGGCTATTGGTGTGATTATGATACTGCGGTACCAGCAGCACACAGCTGACTTTTTTGGTGATGCCTCTAATTGGTTGAATCTGATGTATAATGCGGGCTTTTGAGGTTCTCTTATGGCCAGCGTTAACGTTCATTGTCCCCGTTGTCAGTCTGTTCAGGTTTACCGCCATGGTCAGAACCCTAAAGGCTATGACAGATTTCGCTGCCGTGACTGCCACCGCGTGTTTCAACTCACTTACGCTTA
>NZ_MOMB01000046.1 GCF_002752165.1 Erwinia sp. OLFS4 | reverse complement strand
CTGCGATGAATATCGCATTCAGTTGGCGAACTATGGCTGTCGGAATACTGGTCGTTGGGATCGTCGTTGCGGGCCGGTTGGCATTCTACTATCGCGACAGCTACCACCACGCCCTCGACAAGCAGCGTGAGTTCGCACAACTGGCAGAGACCAGACAAAAAACCATCGTTGATATGCAGGCCAAACAGCGCGTTGTGGCGGATATTGATGCTAAATACACAAGAGAGCTAACAGATGCCAAGGCTACTATCGATCAGCTTGAGCGTAGTGTTATCGCTGGTAACCAGCGGCTGCGCGTCAACGCCAGTTGCAAATCCGTGCCCAGTCTCACCACCGCCAGCGGCCTGGATGATGCAAGCCGCGCCGGACTTAATGACACCGCTCAACGGGATTATTTCACTCTCAGAAAGAGAATCGAAATTGCCCGAAGCCAAATAGCGGGGTTGCAGGATTATATCCGAACGGTATGTCTTGCCCCGAAAGATTAGAGGAAAACTATTTTATGGCAGGACTAAACGGCAAAAAAAAGCTGTTCTGCCGTGAGTACATTCTTGATCTGAATGCAACACAAGCGGCTATTCGCGCGGGTTACAGTGCGAGGACTGCCTATAGCATAGGTGCGCGTTTACTAACGGAAGCCGCAGTAATTGAGTGTATTAAACAGCTTAAACAAAAACGGATTGAACAATTAGGTATAGATGCCAACTATGTATTAATGCGCTTGTTTGAAATCGACCAGATGGATGCTCTGGATATTTTAAATGAAGATATGACTATAAAACCGATTAGTGAATGGCCCTTAGTCTGGCGTCGATATTTAAGTGGGTTTGATTTGGCTGAAATATTTGAAGGTCGTGGGGAAGATCGCGAAATGGTCGGCGTCCTCAAAAAGATAAAGTGGCCTGACAAAGTTAAAAACCTTGAGCTGCTGGGCAAGCATGTGACCGTTCAGGCATTTAAAGATAGCGTTAAAAATGAGATTACAGGCGCGGACGGCTCGAATGGCGTAATCATCAAACTGGTTAACTCCCCAGATGGCGACTGAACATACTATAGAATTTCTGCCATTTCACAGCAGACAGAAAAGTATTTACCGTACTCCGGCAAAACGTAAAGTGATCCGCGCGGGGCGTCGCTTCGGTAAAACAACAATGCTCGAACAGTGCGCAGGAAACTGGTCAGCGCACCGCATGCGGGTGGGTTGGTTCGCGCCCTCTTATAAAATCCTGCTTCCCTCTTACAAGACGATACGCAACCTTTTAAAGCCGGTGACAGTCAGCGCGAGCAAAACCGATATGATTATCGAGCTGATCGGCGGCGGGCAGGTAGAGTTCTGGACGCTGGACAACCCGGACGCCGGACGCTCCCGCAAATATCATAAAATAATCATTGATGAAGCATCGCTGGTTAAAAAAGGAATGCGGGACATTTGGGAGCAAGCCATTGAACCGACCCTGCTTGATTACGACGGCGATGCAGTCATGGCCGGTACGCCGAAAGGCGTAGACGATGAAAATTTCTTTTATCAGGCGTGTAACGATAAAGCACTGGGGTGGGAAGAGCATCACGTACCTACTACTGCTAATCCCCAAATTAAACCGTCTGCGTACGCGCAAATTGTCGCAGGCAAGCCCCCGCTTGTCGTTCAGCAGGAATATTTAGCCGAGTTTGTCGACTGGCGCGGCCAAAATTTCTTTAAGCTTGACTGGCTGCTTGAAAATGGTGAACCGGTGGATTATCCGGCGCACTGCGATACCGTGTATGGCGTCGTGGATTGCGCTCAAAAAGGCGATATTAATAACGACGGCTCGGCGTGTATCTGGTTTGCGATTATCAATTATCCGACCCCACATCTGATAATTTTAGACTGGGACATCATTCAGATAGACGGCTATTTTCTGAAAGACGTTGTTCCGCAGTGGGTGAATAAAACAAAACATCTCGCTGAGATATGCCTGGCGCGAATGGGTTGTACGGGTTTGTTTATCGAAGATAAAGCCACGGGTATTACTTTGCTTCAGCAGGGCGCTAACGAAGGCTGGAACGTCCATCCGATTGACAGCGGTTTAACTGCACTGTCTAAAGAGTCACGCGCAATAAACATATCTGGCTACGTGGCATCGGGAAAAGTACGCGTATCTAAATACGCTTACGAAAAAATATCAGAATATAAGCAGTCGAAGAAAAATCATCTGTTAACGCAGGTCTTGCAGTTCATCATTGGTGAAGCTAATCAGGACGATGATCTGTTCGACTGTTTCAACTACGGTGTAACACTCGGCCTCGGTAACGGCGAGGGCTTCTGACGGGACCTACTTATGTACGAAGATGATTTCGCGTTCGGCAGCGACTCGACGGAGCTGATTAAGCTTCTGGAAAGCGACGATATTCAGCCCGGAATAACTGCTGGTTATCAGACGTGTAAGACTATCTATCTCTATCACCCCCTGGGCGGGAAAATGGTGGACCGTCCGGTCAAAATGGCTATGAACGAACCCAGGGCCGTGCATATCGCGCAAGCGTTTGGACTTGAGCAGCGTCTGCGTGATGCGTTTGAAAGAGAATGGAAAGCCCTTAATGCCAACCGGCACATCGCTAATGCTGCGCGTATCGCCCGAATTTACGGCGTTTCAGCCGTGGCGATGCTTGTGGATAATCAGTCGCCGGACGAGTCGCTGGACTATCGCACGCTGTACAAGCATAACGTGAGTTTTAACGTTCTTGATCCGCTTAACACCGCGGGCAGCATCGTGCTGAATCAGGACCCCAATGCGCTGGACTTTCAGCGTGTCGAGGGCATCAGAGTCGCGGGGAAACCGTATCATAAATCGCGCTGTGTGGTTGTGCAGAACGAAGATCCAATTTATTTAGCGTACAACGCTGCGGCTTTCGGTTTCAGCGGTCGCAGCGTCTATCAGCGCGCATTATACGCGCTCAAGTCTTTTATACAGACAATGCGCACAGACGACATGGTAGCCGCAAAAGGTGGGCTGCTGGTGACAAAAATTCAGAATCAAAGTTCTATAGCAAACAGTGTGATGCAAAAGCTAAACGGCATTAAGCGTCATATGCTTAAGCGGGGAAAAACCGGCGAAGTACTGCAAATTGGGATGCAGGACAGTATTGAATCCATTGATTTGAGCAATCTTGAAAAACCGCTGGACTCCGCACGCAATCATATACTTGAAAATATCGCCGCTTCAGCAGATATGCCAGCCATCATTCTGAACTCAGAGACATTTGCGCAGGGCTACGGAGAGGGTACGGAGGACGCGCGATCTGTCGCGGTATACATTGATAATATCCGGGGCTGGCTGGAGCCGCTTTACGATTTTTTCGTCAGGGTGTGCCAATATCGCGCTTGGAGCATAGAATTTTTCCGTTCCCTGCGTGCGGATTTTACAGAGATTGAGGACACATACAGCGTCTATTTTTCAAAATGGATCAACAACTTTGAATACCGCTGGCCGTCGTCTCTTAAAGAGCCTGAAAGCGAAAAAGTGAAGGTAGATGAAATACGCTTCAAAGCTATCGTGAGCATGCTCGAAGTGCTTTTACCGCAGCTTAATCAGGACGATGGTAACCGCGCGGCGCTGGTAGAGTGGGCGTGCGAAAACGCGAACGCCAACGAGCATCTTTTCCCGCAACGCCTTGATCTGGATTTTGATGCGCTACGGGACAATCCACCCGCGCAATCCGTACAAAATGAGCCAGGGGGCGGGATGATGCTATGAGAGCTTTTACCCGAAAAGTCAGGGATGCCGTCAGATACTTCCTGCGAAACGGCTATTCGTCGCGGGAAGAGCTGGAGCGCTGGCAAAGCATTATCAGGGGCGCGGCAGAGGGTGAAACATCGGGTGATTTCCTCGACAGGGTTTCACGTCACCTGCGGCATACCTATGAAATGCAAATCAGCCGCGCTAAAGCGCTGAGACGCCATCCAGGTGTTTCCCGTTTCACTCTCAACTATATCGAGCCGAAACTTCGGACAGAGCTGGACAGACGAATTTTGGCAAGCGTTGATTTGATAAAGCTTAACCGACAAAAAGCGATTGCTACGACGCTCTCGCGGTTCAGCGGATGGGCCAGCAGCATCCCCAGCGCGGATTCGATAGCGTTACGCGGCGTACAAGGCGCGATGTTAAAAACGGCAGAGCACATCCAAAAGAGTGCAGAGCAGGTCGATTTTGAAGCGCGTCGGGTGATGATTGATCAAAATCACAAGCTGATAGCTAATATCGATAACGTCATCGCAACAGATAATAACGCAATTGCCGCGGTCTGGCACAGCCACTGGCGACAACCCGGATATGACTACCGGCGGGACCACAAAGAGCGGGACCAGCTCACATATCTTATCCGCGGCAACTGGGCGCAGAAAAAAGGCTATATCAAACCCGGCAATGCGGGCTATCTGGATGAAATTACCCAGCCAGGTGAAGAGGTTTTTTGCCGCTGTTACGTTACCTACATCTACAACCTTCGCAGTATCCCTCAAGAAATGCTGACTAAAAAAGGTAAGCAATTTCTGGAGTCCTTAAAAGCAGCATAGGAGCATTAATCCGTGGCTATTTCTGGTAGCGGGATAATGTTTCGTCAAGGTGAGTTCGTCTTCCTGATCCAGCGCTCAGACGATGGAATGTGGTGCATACCCGGCGGCGACGTTGCGCCGGGTGAGCTTGCTGTAGACGCAGCACGGCGAGAAGTACAGGAGAAAGTGGGCTATCAGTACGACGGCCCGCTGACACCGGAAAGTGTTTCCGGTGATTATCTCACGCTGCGCGCCACCGTGCCCGATCAGTTTGACGCAGTAATTAACGACGAGTCGCTTGGCGCTGGATGGTTTCATATTGACGATTTGCCGAAGCCGTTGCATCAGCCCTTTGCAGAGGTTTTGTCAGAGCAATCGCTCAACGAAACCGAAGTGGCCGCGCTTATCGCTGACGGAACATTAAGCAGCCCGCAGTATTTTATCAACATGTGGATGTTCGCCATCCGGGTGACAGGAACAGGGGTTACCTGGCGCTCCGCAGACCAACAGATGACCTTCCGCAATCCGGATGACTATCTCACCCCCGAATTTCTCCAGCGTGTGGCCGGGTTACCTCTAATCTGGCTGCACCCCGAGAAAAATACGCTCGATAGTGATGAGTTCGCAAAACGCGTTATCGGCACCCTGACCAACAGCTGGGTTGCTGATAATGGCGAGGTGTGGGCCATTGCGCGCGTATACGACGCCGAGGCTGCCGAAATTATGGCGACCCGGCAATTAAGCACCTCCCCAACCGTCAAATTTGTTGAGGTGCCCGATTCAATCATTGAGATCGACGGTCAGCCTCTACTGGTGGAGCCATCCCCTGAGCTGCTCGACCACGTTGCAATTTGTGAACAGGGGGTGTGGGACAAACTCCTGGCCCCTACTGGTGTTAAATCTGATTCCATTCCAAATGAGGCTGAAAAAATGGACGAGGAAAAGTTTGTAGAGATGTTTAATAAGTGCATGGACGCACGCGAAGCGAAAGCCGATGCGGAGGCCGAAAAAGCCAAAGCCGATGCAGAAGCGAAAGAAAAGGAAGAGAAAGCGGAAAAAGCTGATTCTGAGGCGAAAGAAGCAGAAGAAGCCAAGGCCGACGCAGAAGAGAAGGGCGCCAAGGAAAAAGCCGACGCGGAGGCCAAAGAAAAGGCAGATGCTGAAGAGGCTGAACGCCTGGCAAAAGAAAAAGCAGATTCTCAGCTTCGCAATGAGATCGCGGAGTTACGCGCACGCATTCCGACTGAGCTAAGCGACTCCGAGCGTAACGAAGTGGCTGACGCACAGGTAAAAGCCGATAGCGTGTTTTCAGGTTTCGGGAAGCGCGCACCGATCCCGCTATCCGGGGAAAAACCGCTGGCTTACCGCAGGCGGCTGATGGTGCAACTACAGGAGCATTCCCCTGATTTTAAAGCCGTGGATTTATCGTCAATCGCCGATTCCGCGCTGCTGGGATTTGCTGAGAAGCAGATCTACGCCGATGCGCAGAAATCAGCGAGTTTGTCGGTCTCGCCCGGAACCCTGCGCGAAATAAAACGCGCAGATGCAACAGGACGTCAGATTAGTACGTTTGAGGGCGATCCGTCAGCAGCATGGGCACCCTTCAAAGCGGGTAAGCGTCAGGTCACCGGATTTAATAACCAGGCTTAAAAGGAGTAATTAATGGCAAGTTTATCTCTTAATCCGATGGCGACGACTAACGCCCTCGGTTCATTCGGTGTTCAGTCAGATGGGTACATCCAGGGCGTGGCGCTGGACGACCCCGCAAACCGCTTCAATCTTGCAGCGGGAACGGTAGCGGAAAACGAGACACAGCCGCTGTGGGGCGGTCTACCCGTTGCCGAGAATTTGCCCGGAACGAATTCCAGCCCACGCGGATCAACAATTCGCAGAGCGGTATCTCTGTCGGGAATTGAAGGTTTCACGGTATTCAACCAGGCACATAACGGGCTTACCACGCCTCAGTCTCCAGTGCCGCTGTATGCGTCAGGCATGAGCGTTTCTTACTATCGTCTTGGCTCGAATATGCGCGTACCGCTAAAAGCTTCTCCGGAAGTGGTCGCGCTGGGTACATCCGGGGCATCGGTAAAAACGCCGCTGGCGTGGGATTTTGTTAACAGTCAGCTGACAACCGCAGCATCTGCCGGATTTTCGGGCGCTGATATCGCTACAACGGCGATTAGCTATGAAGATGGCGTTGCTAAAGCGACTACGGCATCCGCTCACGGACTGGTAGCAGGCCAGTACGTAAAAATAAGCGGTGTGGCCCCTGAAGCGTACAACGGTACTGTGATCGTTTTGTCAGCGCCCACTACTACCTCGTTCACTTATACCCCCGCGGCGGTCCCGTCCGGCCCTGCGACTACGCAAGGAAATATGGGTGCCGTAGCGCTTACTGATATTGCATTGCCCGTGAAACTGATCGCTATTGAATCGGGTAACTCAAATACCGTCAGTTATGACAGCGTGAAGGGCTTTCTGACGTGGAAAAACGAAGACAGCTGCGCGCTTGTCTTATTATAATCCGGAGCAAAATTAAATGGCTGCAATCACTCCCAGTTACACTATTGTCAATCCGTCGTATATCGCGCCTGAGATGATAATTGGCTATCAACAGGCGTCCGGCGCGTTTGAAGCTATCGCTAGCGGCAATCCTCAAATACGCCTTGGCGTTGGCGATCAATACGCTTATCTGCGTCGTCTTGATATCCGCACGCAGGTCACATCAAGCCAGTCGGGAAATGGCAATCAGCTTCCCAGCGTGGCACTTGAAACACGAATGATATCTACACCGACATACCTTTTTCGTTGTCGCGGAATTTATGATCATCACGATATGGCGGCGGCCGGGAACTGGAATATCGCATTACCGGAAGCACAGCGTTTAGGTATGCGTCAGGGTATTTTTCAACAGCTACGATCCGCGTTGCTGAACGGCATGAACCCAGCAGAGGGCGAAGGTCTGCTGAATACCGCGGGCGCGACTACAGAAACCCTACCCGCTGACACCAGCGGCAACGCAACAGTATTATCTTACGATCACGGACAAATGGCGGTCTATCTGCTCGGGCACGTGCAGGCAGCGCTAACCCGGACGATGCAGCTTGGACGCCAGCAGCGTGTAGTAATACTTGGTCCGCAAAGGGTGCTGGGCGCGATGGAGATTCAGCAGGTTGTACAACTGACATCTTATCAGCGTCCCGGCGGCGGTACTGATACCGTTGGCAACATGGTAGAAGAGGTGCTTAAAGGTGCTAACGTTCGGGTTGACTGGGTATATGACGATACGCTTATCGGCGCCGGTGCGGGGAATACCGATGCCGTGATTATTACGGTTCCCGAAGTTGAGGTGCCGATGACCAATTCAACGGTGAATACTAACGAATTTGCCAGGTTGTCCCCGTCTCTCGCGGCTAACGCGCTGATGTTCTGCGACATGGCGGCACCGCGTGAAATTCCGACCCCTATCCCCGGCGGCGCGGTTGATGTGCTGTCAGAAATGCGCTCAACATCGGGCTGGGCTGTGCGCCCGGAAGCCATAACCGTCCTTTCGATGAAATACAGCGCCTGATCTATTGAGAATTAAACAAGCCTCCGCCGGGGAAACTCCGCGGAGCTTTTTTTTTGTGGGGTAAACAATGAAACTTTACATCGCTAATACGACTAAGCAACGCCACGTTTTTACTTTCCGCATGCTGGAAACGGGTCGCCTGCGCCAGATCCCCATACCGCACGGGGGCCAGATGCAGGTACTTGAAGGCTCCTCAGATGAAATTGACGCAGTTATTCAACATCATCAGGCATACGGGTTAGTAGACTCCAGCAGAATAGATCAGAGTAAAGCGTTTATTGGCTTGTGCTACAGCATTAATAAGCCCGTTTCGTCGGCAGTCATCGAAAAAACGCTACGTGATAACGATCATCATCTTACGCGTGAGGCTCACAACCGCCGGCAGGCTTCTGTTGCCGCACTGGACAGCACGTTACGCGAAAGTGGCACCGGATATTCCGGGGAGATGGAGTTTAGCGCAGAGCGAACTAAGGGCAGGGATGACGGAGACGACGTATCAGATATTAACGAAACGATAGTGACGCCCAAATCCGGGAGCCGGAAAAAATGACGATCAGCGTGGCCGGTTTTATCGGATTCGTTCGCACTGAAATGGGCATTACGGCAGACGATATCCCGGACGCGTCCGGGTCTCTTACGGCAGCGTACAGCGGCGCGGTGGAGTGGGTTAATCGTGAAATTGAAACGGTTATGCCAATCCTGTATGCCAGCGCCGTCTACAACCTCGCGGCGTCTTTTCTCGTCAACTACGGAACTGAACCCGTGCTGGCGAAGTTGAGGAGCGCTAAAGGACTGAATGATTTTAAATCCGGGGTGATAACCGGGGCGTCGGATAACGCAACCAGTGCCCAGCGACTTGCCCCGGATTTTTTTAAAGATTTATCGCTATCGGATTTACAAATGCTGCAAGATCCGTGGGGCCGCCGCTACCTGATGATCGCTCAACAATTCGGAAGCCTGTGGGGGTTGTCATGATTACTTTTCATCTCGGCGTTATTGATATTCCCTACGAAGATGAGAACACGACTACCGGCGACGTCGCGGGATATCTTGAGTCTAAGTACCGCATCATGCAGACGTTCTTCGATCGTCACAAAAACGATATCGCTGATCTGATAACGAAAGACATGGCAGCCGGACTTGAAAATTTGCTGGCGGGGGCATCCGCGAACCGCGATCCGCTTGCGGAATCAATGTCGCATATTCACAACCTGTTTGTCGCTTTTCTTGATAACGAAGAAATGAACGGCTTGCCGGGCGTACCCACGCGCCGCGCGTTGCTCGGAATTTCCAAACGCTTCAAACACAAGAAAGGCAACCCGCGTCCTTCATTTATCGATACCGGAACCTATCAGGCTTCTATGCGCGCCTGGGTAAGCGGGGTGCTCAATGCCTTCCCTGAGTGAGTTTAGTACCGCAAAAACAGAGTTAAACGCCACACTGACGACGGGTCTTGATGACCTGAGTCAGTTTCAGAGCGTGACTTTTACCAGGTATATCCGCAAAGTTTTACCGCTTGATGGTTTCGTGTTCTGGATTAAAGCCTCTCTGCTTGACGAAAGTAGGTGTAGTGAGCCGGACACAATCAGCGTTAAGGGTTATCTGCATCTGACGACTGAATCTATACAGGATGATGAGCAGTTATACGATCGTAACGTGGTGACATTCACAGCGCAGGCGGATATCGATCCGTTTAACGATATTGGTTCAGATGCGATTTACATCGGCGAGTTTTTCGGCATTCAGTTCTCTTTTTCGCGCCGTACGGGACTGAATGAACCCGCGAACCTTTATCACTACACCGGCGAAGCGATTTATCCTCACATGCGATCGCAGATTATCAATTCTGCCGCAGATATCGATCTCAATGATGTAGTGGTATCTAACTCGTTGCCGGTCTGGTTGGCACTTAATAAGTTTATGCCAATGTATCCGGCAATGCTGGCACTACAAAACCTGTCGCCGCCCTACGCGACAATTAAATGCAGTAATACCGCGCCAATCGCGGGGGCCTTCTTTCTTGACGAGAATCAGAACCAATATCAGCTGGTTTCCGAAGATGTAACGCTCGCCATTACCGGCCTGCGTAACGCGCTCGTGCAGGATTTTTTAAGCTATATCCAGGACTACACGCTGAGCGACACAGCGGAAATGGGAGTAATGAATACCCCCGTCGTGCAGGATGAGCGCGTTACGCAGAACGAGCTGAATATTCTCGCGCAGCGGAAAACTATCAAATTCAGAATTAATTACTATCAGCAGCGGATGAGAAACCTATCCCGTGGACTGATCACATCTGCAATTCCGTCTTTATTCCCGGAGAAATAACGCAATGTCTATTGTTAATATTAATGTGTCGGTAACCGATCCCCCCAGGCCTTCGGCTCTGCTTAAATCCGGTGCGATGGTTTCTACAGGCGGTACGACCCTCGCGCCTGGCAGCTATCAGCTTTTGACCTCAGCAGAGGACATCAATGCGATTCTCGCCCCGGCTAAAGCTATATCTTCTCTCGCATGGGCAACAGGAATAGTGACCGTCACGCTGGCAGAGGCGCACGGCTGGCGGGAGGGCGATAACGTCCCGATCATCGTTGCGGGAAGTATCCCCGCTGGCTATAACGGGGCGTTTACGTCGACCGTGACCGGGGATAAAACCCTTACTTATGCTCTGAGTGCTGATCCGGGAACCGCAACCACAACGGGCACCGTCTCCTCAGTCGCCGCGGGTGAAATACAGCAGATGAGCGCAACATACTGGGCGCAGGGTTCCGGGCGTGCGGTTTATGTTCTGGAACTCGGTGAGCTAAGCGTACCGGCCGCAGTGAAAGCGCTCGGTACATTCATCAGTGAAGATACCTCACTCGGCAATACCTACCAGAAGTTTTTTTCATATCTGACGCCGCGGGAATGGGACACGGAATCAACATTCCGCGCACTGGTGAACAATTACACGTCAGCCGGATCGCTGGTTAAATTCTTTGTTACTACGACAACCGCGACCTGGGAGGCCTGGGCCTCGGAAAAATATCCAAATGTATTTGCAGGCGTCGAAGCCCCAGGCATAAGCGCCACTGAATTTTCGATGGCTGCCCCTTTCCAGTCTGCTTTATCCAACGATCCGGGTTCATCAAATATGACGCCTCCGATGGCGTGGCGCTTTATGTACGGCGTGACCGCTTATCCGGCGGCGGGCAATGGCGCTTTGCTAAAGACGTTGCAGGCTAACAGCATTAATTACATCGGCACCGCTGCGGAAGGGGGACTTAGCAATAAAATGCTGGTAGCGGGGCATATGCTGGACGGAAACCCTTTTAATTACTGGTATGCCGTCGCGTGGTGCGCGATCAATCTTGAACTTGATATCGCAAACGAAATCATCAACGGATCTAACACCAGCGTCAACCCGCTTTATTACAATCAGCAGGGGATAGACAGGCTACAGCGCCGCGCGCTGAAAACGTTACGCTCAGGGATAAGTTACGGCCTGATACTTGGGCAGGCCCTGGGTGAAAGCATGATCCAGAGTGATTTTAACGACGCATACAATAAAGGGCAGTTTGCAGGCAGTGCTGTGATCAACGCGGTGCCTTTTGCGAGCTACACAAGCCTTAACCCCTCGGATTATGCCCAGGGTAAATATGGCGGCCTCAGTACTGTGCTTACGCCGTCGAGGGGCTTTGAGTCGATTACATTCAATGTGAATGTCACTAATTTCGCGGGAGCATAAGGCATGTCCAATCCATTAATTCCTCAGGGCTTTCTTAACAGAGTCCGGGGCAGCATGACTGTTACTGATATCCCGGTGTTGAATGTAACTGCGTCGTATCTCGGTAAAGACGGGATCAGCTTACGACCCGACGGCGCGGCTACCGATATCATCGCTACGATGACGGGCACGATCGGCAGTCAGGCACCGTATCAGCAGGCAACAGTGACCGTTCATCTGCTTAAAACGCAGGCGCTCGCGGTGAGCTATCAGAATCAGTTTATTAATGATACAGCGCTGGGAGAAGTGGTAGTAACGCCCGACGCGACACCCTTTAACGCTATTACGTTGCATAACTGTTATCTGGTCAATTTCAACGAACTGACTTTCAGCGGCGCGGACGCGGGTTACGTAGTCACGATAACCGGGTATCTGATAACCAATAATAAAATGTGGGATTAATAGCGATGCGAATTGATAAAAAGCTGAACTTTGTCACCTCAGTTAATCGTGACGACGGAGAAATAGTATACGTGCATGTTATTCCGTTACCTCACGAAGTCGTGGAAGAAAACTGCGTTCTTCTTGGTAGTCTTTTTAACAATTTCTTCTCAACGGTTGGCGCGCTGGGATCTACTCGTGTCGCGGCTATGATGCTGCGCAAGGCCATTCAGTTGGGGGAAGGGGATAACGCGAGGGGTACAGAAAAGCGCCCGACGCTTCTTGATGATATCGCACGCATGAGCACCGTCGTATGTAAAATATCCGGCGACTGGCAAAACATACCGCTGGACACCGCAGTAAGCCAGGGGGTGATAACGCCGGATGAATACCGCGAAGTTGAGGGCGAGATTGTTTTTTTTATTGTCAGCTCTGCGATACAGAAAAGCAGCTTAATACCCGGGACGATCGGGGCGGTCCTGGGTGTGTACAGTGGGCAACTTACATCGTTGAGCGCTACGGAGTACAACGCTTCTTTACCGACGTTGAAAACGGATACCGATACCCCGACCCCGAGTGTCCCGCAGGAAACATCATTTATACCGTCCTAGACTGGGCCTCTAACGAAGGTTTCAGCGCCCTGTGCCGGGAACTCGACTGCGAACGGTTCAAAAGCCCACTTCATTTTCGCCAGCGCTTTATTCTCGACGCTCTGAAACACGGAGGCTACTTCAATGTCGGCTAAGAGTATTATTGAGGTCAATCTGGATGACAGCCAGTTTCAGGATTTTCTGGCTAAATATAACGATTATCAAAAATCGCTTGAGCAGATGCCGGAGCAGTGGAGAAGTATCGCGCAGGGTATCGGAATTACTGCAAAAGAAGTGGGCGGCGCGCAAAAAGGAGCCGAGTCTGTCTCGGCGGCTTTCAATGCCGGAATAGCTGCGCTAACGGCGCTTAACGCCAGTGTTGGTGAACTTAACGGCTCACTCACTCAGTCAACTAAACGCCAGGGCGATTTTGGTAAAAAATCCCGGGATTCGGCAACTTTTTTGCGCAAAGCAAATCAGCACGCAAAAAGCCTGGCGGGGCATATTAAAAGTGCTACAGGAAGCTTGTTGTCCTGGGGGAAAATCCTCGGCATTTTTTCAGGCGTGCTGGGTGCGGGCGGACTCTTCGGCATAAATAAATTAGCTTCTGTGGCGTCGTTGCAGCGATTCAATGCGCAAGGCCTTAACACTACATCCGGCGGACTCGATGCCAGTAACATCAATTTCAACCGGATTTTAGGAAACGCAACGGCAACACTCGGCGCTATCAGAAACGCCCAGCTTGATCTCGGGCAGCGCTGGAAGTTTCAGGCGCTGGGCATAAAAAATCCAGATGCGGACCCTTCAAAAATACTGCCGGAACTATTGCGCAACGCTCGTGATATTTTTAACCAAACGGGACGCACGCAACAGGGGGCTGAGGCATACGGGCTGACAAGCTTTATGTCGATGGAAGATTTGACGCGCCTGAGTAAATACAGTGACGCCCAAATCGATGCGATGGCAAAACAGGCGACGGCGGACGCGCAGCGCCTGCAACTGACGGATAATCAACTCAGGCAGTGGCAGGACTTTAACGTACAGCTTGACCGCAGCCGGCTGAATATCCGGAGTACCTTTGTCCGGGGTCTGTTGCCGCTGGCACCGCAGCTTACGCGGTTATCATCGGCGTTCTCTGATGCCGTCAGTGCTGTAATGAAATCACCCGCGATAGGCGCGGGGATAGACTGGCTTGGCAATGCCATAAAGCGCTTCAGTAGCTATCTTTCATCGCCTGAATTCCCCCGGGATGTAAGAGACTTTATGCGCGGCGTAGCGAGCCTGGCCAGAGGAACGTCACTCTTACTGCATTTATTTGGTCTGAAGAAAGAAACAGACAGTAAAGCAGAGATCAGGCTTGCTCCCAGTTTGCTTGGTCCTGACAGGAAAGCATTTTTGAACAGCCACGGTTTAGTGCTGAATTATAGTAAGACCGCCCCTGTTTCCGAACGTAATAATAATCCGCTTAATTTGCGCCGTGCTCCCGGTGCGGTAAAACGGGATGGTTTCGCAGTTTTCAAAAATATGAATCAGGGTTTTCATGCCGCGGCGATGCAACTGGCGCGGTACGGGAGCGGGGCTACATTCGGTGCAAGGGTGGATACAATTAACGGGATTATTAAGCGCTGGGCGCCCGAATCAGATGGTAACGACACACGGTCTTATATAAATAGTGTCGTTAAAAATACCGGCTATAAAGCGGATGAGCATCTGGACCTGAGTAACCTTGACGTACTTTCAAAGTTGATCTCCGCTATGTCAAAAGTTGAAAACAACAAATCAAATTACACCCCATCCCAGGTGAAACTCATGATCGAAAATAACACCGGAGGCAGCGCCCTGGTGTCGAGCACCCAACTGAGGGGGGCGCACTGATGGCTATCTCCCGCGAGATCTACCGGCTGGGCTTCCAGATTTCGCCGGTTATTTTCTGTGATGGTATCGCTGCAGGTATTCCCGGCGGTATGTTACCTGTCGTCGCGATTACGCAAAGCGCCAGCTTTGTCAGCGGCCTGTTGAGCGGAGCATTTAACCTTACTTCACTTGATAAGTATTTCTGCCACTGGCGACCGGCGCAGGGCGGAACGCTGATCGACTATGACATCGCACGATATCCTTTTTTTAATCAGTCCGTAGCGGCCAATGCGCTACTGGCACAGCCACTACGCATTCCAATGATGATGTCCGCGCCGGTTAATGAAAATACTGGCGCAATAACAAAACTCGTTACGTTGAGTGCGCTCCAGTCAGTTATCGAGGCCCACAGTAATCTCGGGGGAACCTATGTCGTGGCTACCCCCGCCGCTTTTTACAGCGGTTGCGTGCTAAAAACCGTTTCAGACGTAACCAGCGGTAGTGAGCCATTGCCACAAAGCCAGTGGCTTTGGGATTTTGAAAAACCGCTGATAACGCAAAAAGAAGCGGCAAACGCCGTAAATAGTTTCCTGGGCAAACTTGACAGCGGGGACAAAGTTAACTCAAGCGCCTGGACTAATACGTTTTCAGCGCTGGGTAATACCGCGTTAGGGAGTGGGATATCAGGCGTTGCGGGTGACCTCTCAAACGTAGCCGGGAAGATTACGGGATTAATCGGGAGGCTGGGACTGTGACTACGGAAACCTTTCCGTTTACCGGAAACGAGAACGAAAGCCAGCATTTCAGCCCGACAATTAACGGCGAAGCGGTTAACTGCCAGATCCGCTGGAATATGTCGGCGCAGCGCTGGTACCTGGTAGTTACTGACGGTTCGGGAACACTATTGCGCACCGTCGCGCTGTCGGAGTCTGTGCGGGGGCGTGAAATCAATTTAGTTAAAGATATCTTTCCCGGTGCGTCCCTGTCGTGGCTCGCCGACACGGGAGTAATAGAGGTAACCGGCTGATGCGCTATTACGATTTGACGATACTGGATGAAAGCGGAAAAGCGATCCGTCATTACGGCAGCCTGGCGAATGGCGTTTACGACCCCGGTGCCCTAATGATCGAATTTGATATTCAGCGCTTTGGAGAATCGACGCCGCAGGGAGGCAGTCACGTCACCCTGTGGGGAATCAGTCAGAAAGAAATGCAGCAGGCTACCCAAGATTTATTTAACAAGCGTATGCGCCTGCGTGCCGGCATGTCAGCGGGGCTTCCACTGGCGAACCCCGCCCAGCAAAGCATTATTCTTGACGGCTACATCTGGCAAGTATACGGCAACTGGATAGGGACAGAAATACGCCTTGATTTCGTCGTGATGCCGGGGCCTTCCGTGGGCCAAAACGGAGCGGCATTGCCCGCTATTAATCTCACGTTACCGTGGAATAAGGGTACTGAACTTTCCGTCGCGCTGACACAATGTTTTCAGACGCTGAATAAGTTTGCTTTTGATATCAATATCAGTGACCGGCTGGTCAACAATTACGATTATCCGATGTTTTGCGGCAGCCTCAGCGAAATGGCGATATCACTTAACGCGATAAGCAAAAGTATTATCACGATGCCCGGTTATAAGGGTGTGGATATCGTGATGGTCAGCGCCGATAAAATCAGAGTATTCGATAACGCAAATCAGTTACAACTCCCGTCAACGCCGGGTAGTGCGCCTGTTACGCAAGCGAAAGGTGACAGGATCATACAAATTAACCCGGTTGATCTTGTTGGCCAGCCGACATGGGTAGGCTTTGGCACGGTCAGCGTGCAGTGTGTGCTACGTGGCGACGTAATGGTCGGCGATGCAATCCGTTTGCCGGCGCAGTCGCGCGCGACGCTGACAGATTCATCATATTCACAGTATAAAAATTCGGTAGCTTTTACCGGGGTGTTCCGCGTGTCCTCAGTGCGGATACTCGGCAACAGCAGGCAGGCGGACGGAGCCAGCTGGATGACGATTATTGAAGCTTACCCCCTGCTGGAGAAAACTGCATGAGTATTGACAGTAAGATTAATTTCAGCAGGAACATGCACGGCTTTGTCAGTGACCGGATAACTCAGGCCATGCAGATGAAGGGCAAAATTTTACCTGCGGAAGTCGTAACCCGAAATGGCAACATGATCACCGTTAAATTCCTTCTGCGCGATATTCCCTGGACGTTACCACAGGTCACGATCCCCTTATTCGGCCCACAGTACGTTCGTTATCCGATGCAAACCGGGGACCGGGGGATCGTTATTCCGGCGGATACTTATCTCGGGGGTGTGAGCGGGCAGGGGGGTGGCGTGGCGGATATGACTCCGCCCCCGAATCTCGGCGCGCTGGTGTTCCTTCCGGTTTCTAATACTGAATGGCAGAGCGTTGACCCCGATATGCTAACCGCTTATGGCCCGGAGGGTGTGACACTGCGTGATTCCAGCGCTAAAACCACGTTTATTCTGCGTCCCGACAGCATTGCTATTGTTACCCCGGATACGTTCAAAGTCAGTGCCGCCAGCTCCACGCTTACGCTAAATGCACAGGGATGGTCACTGACGGGTAGTAACGGAACCCTGGCCGACGGAGCCGCCATGACCAGCCCGGCAATTATGCAGGAGGGTTTTAGTGCGCTGGTTCAGTGGCTGAATACGCACCAGCACAGCAATGGTAATGAGGGAGCGGACACGGGCGCGCCCGTAAGTAAATTTTCCGGGGGGATAACACATTGAGAACATATGGCCGGGACAAGTCAGGAAAATGGCGGAGGGTTGAGACTGACGCTAACGGATTCGATGACAGCGTATGGTTAACGACTTTAATTCAGACGCTGAAACTGTCGCCCCAGGAATCCCCTTTTTATGCCACGCACGGTATCCCCGCGAATGGGTCAGTTATACAGCAGATACTGCCAACGTACTATGTAGACCGTATCCGGCGGCAGTTTAGCGGCAAATTTGCGTCATTAAGCATTGCCCTGACTCAGAGCGGTCCCCCCGTTTACAACATTTCAGCGATAACACAATCCGGATCAAAAATAGTAGCGGAGATAGTAACGTGAGTGACTTACCTGTTGAGTGGAACAGCTCGGGGCCGCAGGTGCAAACCGCCGCCGCGCTACGTGAAAAAATAGTCAGCATAGCAACACAACTCGCGCCCGGAATTACAACAGAACTCCCTGGCTCTTTAATCGAAGATATCGCAAGCACGAGCACTGGCGCACTGTTGATCTGCGACCAGGCCAGAGTAGATGCTATCAACTCGGTCAGCCCGCTGACAGCCAATCTTTTTGTCTTAAATTTGCTTGCTCAGCAATACGGCGTGCAGGGACAGAAAATCGCCGGATTTACCGCAGTAGACGTTACTTTTACGGGGCCTGCGGCGTTTATTATCCCCGAAGGCTTCCAGGTTTCGGACGGGAGTCACACTTTCGCATTACCCTACGCCATCGTTATTAATGCGGATGGCGAATCCGATCCGGTTACCTGTATTGCTACCGTGGGCGGTGCCTTCGCGGTGCCCGAAGGAACAGTTACGCGTATTGTAACAGGGGTTCCCGCTGGGATTACGCTAAGCTGCACGAATAAAACCCCGGGGATACCCGGCAGTGGCGCAGAGACGATCGCACAGTATCGCGCCCGCGTGTGGGACGCCGGTATCCCGACCGTACAGGGCTACCCCGGCTTTATACGTACCGCGCTGGCAAATGTGGCTAATATCAATCTTCGTCTGACAGCGGTTATTGCCGACGGCGATCGATGGGTCATTATGTGCGGGGGTGGTAATACCTACGCAATGGCAGCGGCGATTTATCAGTCGGCGGGCGACATTAGCCGGTTGAGGGGATGCGTACTTGAGGTTACTGGCATCACCTCAGCCAGCCCCGGCGTGGTAACAACTAATATCACGCACGGTTTCAGCGACGGCCAGACTGTCATTCTCAAGAGCGTAGAGGGGATGACAGGGATCAACGGTATACCGTTTAAAATCAGCGTACTGAGTCCGCACAGCTTTTCCCTTAATTCCGACACCAGCGGTGCCGGAACCTGGACGGGAGGCGGTGAAGTCACACCGAATCTGCGTAATCAGCGCGTAACGGTGACTGACTGGCCTGATACCTATCTCATACCTTTCGTTATCCCGCTCCAGCAGAGCGTTAAAATATTCTTCAAATGGCGGCCGGACGGCGTGAACTACCTCACCGCCCAAAGTGTTAATTCTGTCGTGTCCGCGCCGGTTATCGCTTACATCAATCAGCTTTACGCGGGAAAACCGCTGAATCTGAACACAGTTAAAGATATTTTTCTCAGTGCCATTTCTTCAATTCTTAACCAGGACTTAATCAGCGCGCTCGATGTCACCGTAACCGTCAACGGCGTTATAACCGCGCCGCAGGCAGGGATGGATATTATTACCGGTGACCCGTACAGCTACTGGTACATCGCGGCGGACGGGGTCACGGTAACGGAGGGGTAAACAGTGAGCGATAAAATTATCCCGGCGTATCTTTATCAGCAGTACAGCGATGACGAAAATCTACAGGCATTCATTGATACGTATAATTCGCTGGCGCAGGGTTTATACGGCTGGCTGAAAAATGCGAATCTCGCTGTTTATGCGGGTAACGGGCATGCAGGGCAGGAATTACGCTGGCTGTTGAAGGGACTGTACGGAGCAGACGCACCGATACTGATGAACCGCCGCCAGCGCAGCTATGGCGCATACAACGCGCTGGCGTTTAATCAACTGGCGATTAATGCGTGGGACGTTGTGACGTCAGATGCCGAAGTCGAAACGTCAGACGATTTGTTTAAGCGCGTAATGACGTGGAATTTTTATAAAGGTGACGGCTTTCACTTCACGATACCGTGGCTTAAACGGCGCGTACTGCGATTCCTGACTGGCGTTAATGGTGCGGACGTGGTGAACGATCAGCGCTGGAGTGTTTCAGTGCTGTTCTCTGATGCGGGCGCGGCAGTGTCAATTATCAATGGTTATCGCGAATTGACTGAAACCGCGATGCTCAATACTTCAGAATATAACTCGCGGTCTTTCAACGAAGCGAAAAGTACCCTCTATAAAGCTAACAGCTACGGCTATGCGACACTTTTTAAACAGGCGTTTGAAGGTGGCATATTGCATATGCCGTTTTATCAGCCTGTTTCGGTGACTGTTGTTGGCTGAACAGATACCCGCTCAATGTTCGAAGCGCTCAATCTTCAATCGGCTGAGAATTCAGCCGATTACCAAGACGACCGTGGGCGCACCTATCAGGTAATCAACATCCCAACCCGCCATCGAGCGGGTTTTTTTACAGGAAAAATTAATGGCACTTACATTATTAGTATCAAATAACGCGAATAGCGTTCTTGCGGCATCAATTAACGCTACATCAACCACGCTATCTGTAAACACCGGTGCAGGGGGTTTATTCCCGGCGGCGGTAGCGGGGCAAAGCTTTTTTAAGCTTACTATCATTGATGCCGCGACGGGCCAGCTTAATGAGATCGTGCACGTTACCGCCCGCAATGGCGATGTGTTTACCATTCTGCGCGGGCAGGAAGGAACGGTAGCGCGTGCGTGGTCGGCTAACGATCTGGTCGCTAATATGCTGACTGCCGGCACTATCAGGTACCTTATCGATGGGATAACCAATCTCCCGGTTGCATCACTCACTCAGGCGGGCATTACGCAACTGAGCAGCGCAACTAATAGCGACGCAGAAAACGTGGCCGCAACGCCTAAAGCGGTGAAAGATGCGCTGGCGAATGCTGTTAATATTAATAGCATTTATCCTGTCGGAATTGTGACGTGGTTCGCTCAGAATAAAGACCCGAATAAATTATTTCCCGGTACTACATGGAAATATATCGGTGAGAACCGCACGGTGCGTCTGGCCAGCGCCAACGGCAGCGATGTGATGACTACGGGCGGCTCAGATTCGGTTACTTTAACTACTGGCAATCTACCCGCACATGCGCATACATTCTCGGCTAATACCAGCACGTTTGATTACGGTACGAAATCAACTGATGCTCAGGGTAATCACAACCATACTACAGATGTAGGTGGTGTTGGTAATGAAGGGCATAGCGGGGTCTATTATCAAGGGGCCAAGGCTACGCTTTCAACAAACGATGCAGGCGAACATGTACATAATGTACATATTGGCCCTCACTCCCACACTTTTTCGGGAACCACAGATAACGTAGGTTCTGGATCTGAATTCTCTGTAGCTAACTCATTTATTAAACTGATGGGGTGGTATCGAGACGCGTAACAAGTTAAAACTAAGGCACCGCTTATCGCCTTAGTTTTTATTTTATTTCGAGGTCTTTTTATTTGTTGAATGCGATACTTTTCAATAAATCACGCACTTTTTTAGTTAGTTTTATTTCAATGTATTTATGCGATAGCCATGATGTGATTAAGGTAATGAATAATATGACTGCTATTCCAATAAGTGACTTTAATGCTCCATGTTGTACCTTTTCAGCTAAGCCAAGTATATATCCACCAAGGGGGTTGTGAATAAGATATAAAGAGAATGATATGTTACCTAACGTTATGAATATTTTTGGCGTGAACTTTAAAATAGAATCGTTTTGCAAGGAAAATAATAAGACAAGAAAGGAGAACATGATAGATGTAATTAAATTGTATTGTATAAGAAATCCTGAGGAAATCCCACCTATTGTAACTATTACGCAAGATAATAAAATATATGGGTTTTTAAGTATGGATTTGTTCTTAAAGCGGAAGTATAAAACTCCCGATAGTATTCCTATGCCGAACTCAAAGATAATAGGGTTGGTTAAAAATCGAAGTGATGCTGAGTCAAAACTATAACCCGCTGTTGATAGGGTGACACTGCCTGTTGAAAAATATGCGTAAATAGTTGGTAGCGAAAATAAAACACAAATAGCTGTGAATCGATGCTTTATTAGTAAGCATAATGAAAAAATAAAATAAAAATAAAGTTCATAATTCAGTGTCCATCTTACATTATACATTCCGCTATCAGGGATATACAACGGCGCGGGTGTGGCTACGTAAGGTTGGAAAGTCATTGCGCTGACTAAATTAGAGCTTTTTTCGGGGTGATGAAATATACTCATCGCCCCACTGGTTAAAAAAACAAATAATAAAACGACATAATAAGTAGGAAGTATCCTGGTTAGTCTGTTAGACAAGAAACTCATACTGGTTTTAGCACCACTTGGTTTATTTTCAGTAACATAAACCATTATAAAACCGCTTATCACAAAGAATAGGTCAACTCCAACCCCACCCCACCAGAATGATTTGTCAAGTATGCTACGAGCGGCACTACCAGGTGGCAGGAAGAAGCGATAATGAAATATAACAACTGATAATGCCGCTAATCCGCGTAAAATTTGAATAGATTCAAGCTTATTTTTCATTAAGAACCATCAGTGGCAATATTTTTGTCGAAATACTCTGTCGGATCAGCGTGTTTACCTCCCCCAATCATCCCACACCCGCCCCAACTTTTCACTAAACAGTTAAGATTTTTTGATGGGTGTTGGGTGGGGCTTGGTCGAGGGGTATTGACATCCTCCCCGTCCTTTAGGGCGGGGAGGATGTCAACCAGTCTGACTTCATGGAGTCAATGGGGATGTACTACAGCGGGTGGATCGCCAAAAATGCCCCTGTTGAGTCAGAAACAGTTCCTGCAGAAATCCCTCATTTCTTGGCGCAAAAAAGGCTAATTCCATTTGTTAATAAGCACTTAGGCCATCTGCAGAATATAATCCTTAAGTACAGAACAGAGAAAGGCAGTGCGGCACATGGTATCAGGGCCGAGATAATACCGAGCATATGTGATATTTATCAGATGCGCCGTAAAACCCCGTCCTTCAGGGCGGGGAGGATGTCAATCTCTCCATGTAAATCAATCAGACGCGATTCCCATTGCTCAATAATTTCACGTTTCTCTCTCAGATAATCGTAACGATCATAGTGCTTGGTCGATACCCCTGGTTTTTTGTGATTTTGTAATCTGTCGCGCATTTCTGAACTGATCCCCATATCCCCCGCCAAAGTTTTGAAGGTGCGACGAATATCTCTGGGGGTGAACTTCTCAAAACCGGTTAGTTTGCAGAATTTTCGTAACTGCTTACTATACTCAGCAGACAGCAAATGACCTTCTTTGGTATTGCCGGGGAATAGAAAAGCCGCGTCCGGGTATTTTTCCCTTTGGCGTTTCAGGATCTTCATGGCAGTTTTGTTCAGCGGAATAACGTGAAAATCACTATTTTTTGATATGTGGGGTGGTACTGTCAGAGTCATGTTTTTCTCATCCCACTGGTCGCTGGTATTGGTCATTATCTCCCACGGACGCTGACCGGCGCTAAAGATACACAACAAGAGCAGTTGAGCGAAGTCAGGATGTATGGGACAAGCTGATTCAGGTACTGTGAGCAATTGCAATAGCTCACTGAGTTCGTCCCATGACAAAAAACGATCCAGAGCCTTATCTGCGCCCTTTTGTGGTGGAATGACGCTTACCGGGTTTCGGTCAAGCCCGTAAATGGTTTTACCATTGATGTTCGCCGGATCGTTATCAGCGAACAGCCCAAAATTGAATACAGCATGCAGGTTAGCTCTGACCTTATTTGCTCCGGCATTCGCTCCACGCTCTATGAACTCAGCAAGGACATGTTTAATCTGAACTGGTGTGATTTCTTTCGCAGGCGTAGCAGGGTCAATGTACTTACTGGCTAACACCTGGTTGAGCCTGCTGTTTGTTTTGTCATAAGAGCGATGTCCTAGCTTTTTCTGGGCGATGATGTAATCGTCAAACAGTTGTTTTATAGTTGCATGCTCTGCAATAGACTTTTCTGGCGCGGTGAGATTTGCGGCTGCGGTGAGGGATTTTGCTGTTGCTTCAGCGAGAGTTATGGCGGGATAATCTCCCAGCGAAAGGAATTTGCGAGCACCATCCTTATGGTACTTGTAAACAAAAACCTTTCTGCCGGAAGGGTAGATTTTCAGGCCCAAGCGACCTGTACCTCTGGTGGCTGATGCCTGCCACACGTAGTACGCTTGCTCTTTGGGCTTGATACCTTTGATCTTGCTGTCTGTGAGTAGTATTCCTGCCATTACGGGTGCTCTTACGGGTGTCGTTATGACGAAATACTATGCTATGGGGTGAAATCAGACAACATCTAAAATTGCTTATAAAACAAAATGTTGAAATTGAGTGAAACCACTTGTTATCAATTAAAACAATAAGTTATTGCCCTTCTAAGCCGTAGGTCACAGGTTCGAATCCTGTAGGGCGTGCCATCTTTTGTTCTATTAACATCCGTTCTAGTCTACTTTTTCCTTTTAAATCAGAATATAACACTTCTATGTGGTCCAGTTTGGTCCAAGGTCACCTATTGCGTTCTTATTTCAATTGGGGGCAGGATAGGGGGCATTGCTAGGTTCAATCAACTGGATGCCCCCAAATGAAGCTTACAGCTCGACAAATCGACTCTGCGAAGCCTAAGGAAAAATCATACAAGCTTGCCGATGGTGGTGGTATGTATCTGGAAATTTTTCCCAATGGAACAAAAAGTTGGAGACTTAAGTATCGGATTTTAGGTAAAGAAAAACGTGTAGTCTTTGGCACCTATCCAATACTTACCCTTGCTGAAGCAAGGATCAAACGATCTGAAGCTAAGAAACTCCTGTCTGAAGGTGGCGATCCAAGCCAGCAAAAACAGGATATCAAAGCAGCGAAGATTATGGCTGTAAGCAACAGCTTTGAACTAATTGCCATTGAATGGCATGAACATAAGAAACCTTCCTGGTCTGAGGGCTATGCTGATGACATTCTTGAATACCTGAGGAAGGATGTCTTTCCCTACATAGGTAGAAGACCTGTTGCTGAGATCAATGCTAAGGAAATGCTCGATGTTCTTCGTAAAATGGAAAATCGTGGTGTTCTTGATAAGCTGAAGAAAACTCGCCAGGCATGTCGTCAAATCTTCACATATGCAGTCATTTCTGGCAGAGCAGAGCATAATCCAGTCTCAGATCTGGTAGGTGTGCTGAAAGCACCAAAACAAAAACATTTTCCACATCTTTCAGTAAATGAACTGGGTGAGTTCCAAAGGCACCTGGAGAACTATTCGGGAAGTAAAATCACTCAAATCGCTACTCAACTTCTTATGCTTACTGGACTCAGGACGATTGAGCTTCGTTCAGCAGAATGGACAGAAATTGATTTCGAAAAACGACTGTGGCAGATACCAGTGGCTCGTATGAAGATGAAAAGACCTCATATTGTTCCTCTATCCCAGCAATCAATTGGTCTTTTGGAAGAGTTAAAAAGTTATACTGGCGGATTCAGATTTATTTTTCCCGGCAGAAATGACTCACGAAAAAGCATGAGTGAAGCCAGTATCAATCAGGTAATCAAAAAGATCGGCTATGCAGGAAGGGCTACAGGACATGGCTTTCGACATACTTTAAGCACGATTTTGCATGAGCAAGGTTTTGAAAGTGCATGGATAGAGACACAGCTTGCTCATGCCGACAGAAATACTATTCGTGGCACCTACAACCATGCTCAATATCTGGAAGGTCGTCGTGAAATGATGCAATGGTATGCCGACTATCTCAATAAATTAAAAATTGAATCTAAGCTCGGAAAGGTGAAGCAATGAAGGTGAACGAGATCAACAGAGAGCTTCAGTCATGGTTCAATATTGAAAATTATCAGGATGTAGAAAAATTATCTTTGAGGGAGTTTTATAAAGAATTTCAAGTCAGGAGGAATATATTTGAAGGAATGGACTTCTTTGAAGGAGATGATACTACATTCGAAATGATCTTAGATGGAAAACCCTTAATCAGTCAAACAATGAATATGGGAGGGTTATCTAACCACAATAACAGCCATATTCATCAGGTAAGTTTTAGACAAATTGAAAGTTTAAAGAGAAATCTTGAGTTTTTTGCTCCTGATTCTTTTGTAAAAGGAACGGGAGAACTTAAAAACGAAATCAAGTCTCAGCCTATAACTTCTATTATGAAAGATGTAATAAGAAAGGATAGTGATAATAGGCTGTTCATATCATTCGACATTAAAAACTCCTCCGATGAAGAAATTATAAATGCACTAAAGGTTATGCTTCCTGTTTGGAGGGACGATTATCAGATTAAAGAAAGCAAAATTGAAAAATTTGGATTGGCTAAAATCATCAAGCTTATAGATTATCGAATACTACCCATGATGGACTTACTTCTGTGGGCCAAGTTTAAAAAAATAGCCTTAACGAATACCGTTCTATCAAGGATTCTTTACCCAAGATTAACAGATGAGATTCGAGGAGAAGAACAACTAAAGGAAACTGATCGTCCTTTAGCTGAGAAAGCATTGTCTGGAGAGACATGCAAAAGCATTGAGAATTTTATAAATAAAAACAATCATATGGAGGGAATTCCTCTTAGTGGACTCAGAAGTTTACTGTAAGTGATTTCATGTTTAAATTAAATTTGCAAGGGGGAGATAAAATTAATTTTTTTCCTCCCCCTTTTTTCCAAGCGATTAACGCATAGAATTCTATATACCAAAACTCCCTTCATTAGCCTATCTGCTGGGTATTAGTATCAACTCATCGACCAGACGAGGAGATACAATCATGAATACAGCAACTCCAAGCACCACACGACTCATCCGCTTACCTGAAGTGCTACATAAAACTGGTTACAAGAAAGCATGGATTTACCGATTGATTTCTGAAAATAGATTCTCTAAACCTATCAAATTAGGTTCAAGAGCTGTGGTTTTTATTGAGACCGAGATCGAACAGTGGATTTTAGAAAGGGTTATTGAGTCTCGTAAATAAATATTATTTTGTAAAGTTTAAATGCAAAGGTAGGTGCATATTTTACTAAATTTTTTACAAAAAAATCGTACCTCTTTTTTTTAAAAGGTTTCGAGATGCTCTTCAAAATATCGGGTATGGATACCCGTAAAACGCCGGCTTTAGGATTGTCAGAACTAGGTTTTTTAGTCGCGGGGTGCACACTATCCCGTAACGACCTTAATCGTCGTCGCAACGAGGATAAAAAGATGAAAAAGACAACGCTGGCATTCGTGATTTCACTGTTTACCGCTAACGCGCTGTTTGCCACCAGCAGCCGGGCTGACGGGCCACAGCATGACCAGGACCCGCGCTGGCAGCCTTCACACGGTCAGGATAATCACCGTGGTTCACAACCGGGGGCGGGGCACGACAACCGTCCGGCGGTTCATGCGCAGCCAGTTGATGCCAGGGAGCACCATCAGCCGCCGCGTGGTCATTATCAGGAGCGTGACCATTTTGCCTGGCAGGGCCATGATTTTCGGCGTGGCCATCCTGTGCCGCCAGACTATCGGGATGGTTACCGGGTGGATGACTGGCGCGAACGCGGGTTACGCCAGCCGCCGGAAGGTGAACACTGGGCATATATTGACGGTAACTATGTGCTGATTGCTGCCGCGACCGGCATCATTACCTCGATTATTCTCAGCAGCGCGCTGCATCACTGATTATCCATCGGCGCCCGGTGGAACCGGGCGCCGATGCTGAGGACGCTATCTTCTCCTGTCCGAAGCGTTTTTTCTTTTACCTTCCCTGTTATCTCATGGTAGTTACCGCGCGCAGTCAACCCGCCAGGGATGATGAGCATCAGCAGATAACGTTATTTAACTGCGGAATTTCTCTGCCTGTTGGGTTGCAGAAGTTTGATCTTGTTCGCAGAATGTAAATTAGCTGTTATGTCCGGATGTTAGTCTGAACATGTTACCGTTAACATATTACGCGTAACGGTGTTAAAGCTGTCTACACTTCAACCACCTGACAGGGGTCTCCGGTAGCAAAAGCCGGGAACATATAAAACAGGGGCAACGCGCCACGGCCCATTGCGGAGAGGAAATTATGCCATTAGTCATTGTTGCGATTGGCGTTGCATTACTGCTGGTCCTGATGATCAGATTCAAGCTGAATGGTTTTATTGCGCTGATACTGGTGGCGCTTGCAGTGGGCATACTGCAGGGAATGCCAGTAAATAAAGTGATTGGTTCAATTAAAAATGGTGTCGGTGGAACGCTGGGCAGTCTGGCCCTGATTATGGGATTCGGCGCGATGCTGGGTAAATTACTGGCCGATTGCGGCGGGGCGCAACGTATTGCCACCACGCTTATCGATAAGTTTGGTCAGCGTCGGATACAGTGGGCAATTGTACTAACCGGTTTTACCGTCGGCTTTGCGCTGTTTTATGAAGTGGGTTTTGTGCTGATGCTTCCGCTGGTGCTGACTATTGCCGCTACAGCCCGGGTTCCGTTACTGTATGTTGGCGTACCGATGGCCGCCGCATTGTCTGTCACCCATGGTTTTTTGCCCCCGCATCCCGGCCCGACGGCCATTGCCACATTGTTCCATGCCGATATGGGTAAAACATTGTTGTATGGCACGCTGCTGGGGATACCAACGGTTATTCTCGCCGGTCCGGTTTATACCCGCTTCCTTAAAAGTATCGATAAACCGATCCCTGAAGGGTTGTACAACCCGAAAAAGTTTAGTGAAGAAGAGATGCCTGGCTTTGGTGTCAGCGTCTGGACGGCACTGGTTCCGGTTATTCTGATGGCATTGCGGGCGATTGCGGAAATGATGCTGCCGAAGGGGCATCCGTTTCTTGCCTGGGCGGAATTTTTCGGTGACCCGATTATGGCGACCTTAATCGCGGTGCTGATCGCAATTTTTACCTTTGGCCTGAATCGCGGCCGCACCATGGATCAGATCACCGATACCCTGGTGGATTCCATTAAAATCATCGCCATGATGCTGCTAATTATTGGTGGTGGCGGAGCATTTAAACAGGTGCTGGTTGATAGCGGGCTGGATAAATACATTGCTGGTCTGATGGAGGGCAGTAATGTTTCTCCTCTGCTGATGGCCTGGTCGATTGCAGCCGCTTTGAGAATCGCGCTGGGTTCGGCTACGGTGGCAGCAATTACTGCGGGTGGTATTGTTGCCCCGCTGATTGCCACCAGTGGCGCCAGCCCGGAGCTGATGGTGATTGCGGTGGGGTCTGGTAGCGTGATTTTCTCACATGTTAACGACCCGGGCTTCTGGCTGTTCAAAGAGTATTTTAACCTGAGTATTGGTGAAACGATGCGTTCCTGGTCCGGACTGGAGACGGTGATTGCCGTTTGTGGTCTGATTGGCACCCTGCTACTGCAATACGTTGTCTGACCGCCAGGCGTGCGGCATTGTCCGCACGCTGTTCCCCTCCGGTTGCTTCTTATCAAATCTGTGCGGCGTTGTTTCACCTGCTGATGAAAAACTTTGTTGTCTGCCCTGTAAAAAAAAGGCGCGCTCTGCCGATAACGGCAATTGATAGGAAGAAAAGTATTTCATCATTATTTCGTGTCCTGTTTCAGGTTTGACGACAATTTTGGGATGGCGTGCAACATGGAAACTGAGCAGAAGAGTAAGGAGCTGAGCGAGCCGGAAAGTGAAAGCAGCATTCCCATGCTGGCGATGAAAGGCATTCCGCAGGAAATACTGGCGCTGGGCAGCCGGCTTGCGGACACCAAATATCAGATAGATTTGTTGGGAAAAAGCGGCTGGGGATGTCTGACGGCCAATCTGCACGGGCTGGAAACCAGTGGTGAATGGGATGGCCCGGATGATGCTCTGACCTTTTTTAGCAAAATATTTCCATTTGCCCCGCAGCCTGTCAACAGCGAAAGCATGGGGGTTTTTCAGGTGCCTACCGGGCGGGTGATTGGCCGTAGCTGGCGCTGGTGGCCGGAGCATCTTAATGCCAACAGCGAAGCCCGGCTGGCTGCGCATCTTAGCAGCCAGCATGCCGCGGATAGTACATCGTATTTTTTTATTCCTCAGCTGGCGGTGGTGCTGGCCGTTGAAGGGCAGAATCGGGTCAGCTACTGCCGGGAAAAACAGATCCCCAATATTATGGCCAGGGTGAGTAAGCTGGACTATCCACCCGCTGATCGGATGCGTATTTACCATGTGATGCGCGGTAATACCCGGCAAAGCTGGGTAGTGTTACATGACCGCTATTTACAGCTGTTGCAGTGGCCACGTATCACGCTGCCGGCACTGGCCACTTATGGGGTACATAGTCACCACTGGCCAGCGCATTTTCCAGCGGTCAGGCACATCTTTGATGAGCTGTACGCGCCACAGCAGCTTGAAAACTTTCTGGCTCCTTGTTTGGATCTCAATGCCATTGGCGAAAAAATAGTACGAAAGCAGGAAGAGGCGCGGCTGGCGGCGCAACCGGTAAGTATGGCGCTGACCGATATGCCGGTTGCGAATATCTGGCCAATTAGTCTGACAACGCTGTTTATTTTTATGCTGTCATTGCTGCTGGTGGGAATGACCATGGGCAACGGTATGGCGGGTAAAGTCAGTCTGATTACGGCCGGTGCGTCCGCCAGTATTTTACTGTTTCTGATGACACCGATTCTGGTTGTCAGCAGGCGTATGCGCCGGGAGGCGGTGACACCATACCCCAGTGAGGACCTGAGCAAAGCCCCGTCATCCGGTACGGCTGAAGGATGAGTGCCGCTGGACATAAAGAGGTAACTCAGACAGGCCAGGGCGTTGTGCCGCTGGCCTTATAAAGATCAGTGGGGCTGCTCAAATCCTGCTTTGACCATCTGGTCACGCAGAGCACCGGCAATATGCCGGTTGCCGCCGGTAACCGGGAAGATGACATTATTAATCACATCATCAAGATAATGTTCAGCAAAGTCCTGACGGGTCAGTGGCCGGCCACCTTCATCATTAATCGCGATGAAGCCATGAATATGACCGCTTTCTGTTTCCTGTGCTTTCAGGCTGTAACGGCCCATCCGGGTATCGATAGTGCTCATATCTCCTCCTGTTCGTCAGATGATATTCACTCTGACTGTCGTTGGTCGTTTACTTTTCCAAGTCTGAAGATAAAAGTGTAGTCCGACTGGCAGGGTGTGTCTGCCAACCAGCCCATCTTTGGTCATCAGGGTAAATACGGCACTATCGCGTATTGAATTTTTGTCGCTTGCTGATGGATTACGTTATTGGAAAGTGCGCTGCATCGCTGCCGGAACGGCTGGTCAAAAAGCGCGTGCGGCAGAATAAATATCTTTTCCTATACTTATGCAGCCGGTGATGCAGAAAAGCGCACACTGGCTATCAATACTGACTGGAAAGGATAGATGAGGGAGACAATGAAAATTATACTCTGGATTATCGCCATCATTTTTATCGTGGGGCTGCTGACCATTACTGGCGTGTTTAAGCTACTGTTCTGATTTAATTTCGCTCAAAGCGGCCCTGTACACATTGTCATCCTGTTCCGGGCTGCTTATCTGCAGGTTTTCGCTTGCCATCTGCGGCAAAAGATTCCAATCCCCGGCGGTTAACGGTTTTTGACAGCAGGCACAGACAGCGCTATGGATATAGCCACGTTGCTGATCTCTGAGAAACACTAATCGGCTGCTTCCGCAGCGGCGGCATGATAATTTCATACTGAAACGGCCCCCGGATTGAAAAAATAAGAACTATCCTATCAGATAGCGCCTAAATACTTAAACATTATTTAATAGTAACGCGATGTTTATTTTTATGTTTTTATATTATTCAATGAGTTATATATTTTTTGGTATTCATGATTCTGACTAATTAACCGTGATGGAAACAGGATGGCAAGGCGGTTTGGTCATTTTTAACGTGTAAAATAAGGTAAAAGGTCTGAATGGCGATGGGAATAAGTTGAACCGGCTTAAAAATTGGTTAATTCTGTCGTGCCCGGGGAGCTGACTGATTAACCCTCATGGCGCTGATTCCATTTTAACCGGTATAAAACTTGCTATCGTGAAACGTTATATTATTGCTACTTTTCTGGTTATTGTACCCGGCGTGCAGGCGGCCAACGACGCCAGCCATAACGCGTCGGGAACAATCAAAGGTCTCTGGTCTGATTTTACCGGGGGTATCAGTCAGACCTGGCAGCAACCTCAGCATGTCGATCTCTATATTCCAGCCATTACCTGGCATAATCGTCTGACCTACGATCGGGAGCATACCGACCGCTACAACGAGCGCCCCTGGGGTGCCGGTGGCGGTGTTTCTCGTTTTGATGATAATGGCAACTGGCACGGTCTTTACCTGATGGCGTTTAAAGATTCCTTCAATAAATGGGAACCGATTGGAGGCTATGGCTGGGAAAAGATCTGGCGTCCGCTTGAGGATGATAATTTCAGGCTTGGCGCCGGTTATACGGTAGGCGCCACAATGCGTGATAACTGGAAATACATCCCGGTTCCGGTGTTGTTGCCATTGTTTTCAGTGGGTTATGGGCCAGCCACCTTTCAGATGACCTATATTCCTGGCACTTATAATAATGGTAATGTATATTTTGCCTGGTTACGCTGGCAGTTTTGAACTGTCTGACGGCAGATAAGTGGGTGCCTCAGGCGAAAAAAACAGTATTTATCACTTTTTTGCGATTCATTACTGGACAAAAGCCAGCCAACTTGCTGTACTAGTAAGTGACACAAACGAGTGTCCATTTTTCAAGTAAAGGTAATATTGATGTCCAAGATTAAAGGTAGCGTTAAGTGGTTTAATGAGTCCAAAGGATTTGGTTTCATTACTCCGGAAGATGGTAGCAAAGACGTGTTCGTTCACTTCTCTGCCATCCAGAGCAACGGTTTCAAAACTCTGGCTGAAGGTCAGCGTGTTGAGTTTGAAATCACTAACGGCGCCAAAGGCCCTTCTGCTGCTAACGTTACCGCTCTGTAAGTTATCAGTCAGATTCCGAAAACCCGCTTCCGGCGGGTTTTTTTATGTCTGTTATTGACCACGTGGCTTGTCAACTGTAGTTGTTTTGCCGTATCCGCTGCGGCGGCGTTGCATGCGGTGAACGCTACCCTGATGCAGCGGCAAGGTTTATCTGCAATGCGATAGCGTAAAGTCCACGGCTTTACTTCACTTCCATTCCTTTAGCCTGCATATCCGCGTGATAAGACGAACGGACAAAAGGCCCGCAGGCGGCATGGGTAAAGCCCATGGCCAGCGCTTCCTGCTTCATCTCATCAAACTCAGCCGGGCTGACGTAACGCTGAACCGGCAGGTGATGACGGCTGGGCTGTAAGTATTGTCCCAGCGTCAGCATGGTAACGCCATGGCGACGTAAATCACGCATGACCTCAATAATCTCGCTGTTGGTTTCACCCAGGCCGACCATTAAACCGGATTTGGTTGGCAGCGTCGGGTGCGCCTGTTTAAAACGCTCCAGCAGCTTCAGGGACCAGTTATAATCCGCGCCGGGGCGAACCTGCCGGTAAACGCGCGGCACGTTTTCCAGATTGTGGTTAAAGACATCCGGCGGTGAGGCATTAAGAATTTCCAGCGCGCGATCCATCCGTCCGCGGAAGTCCGGTACCAGGGTTTCAATTTTGATGGCTGGATTTTTCTCGCGGATTGCGCTGATGCAGTCGGCGAAATGTTGGGCACCGCCGTCACGTAAATCATCACGGTCAACCGAGGTGATAACCACGTAGCGCAGCCCCATATCGGCAATAGTCTGGGCCAGTTTAAGCGGTTCGTTGGCATCGGGGGCCACCGGCCGGCCATGGGCGACATCGCAGAACGGGCAGCGGCGGGTGCAGATGGCACCGAGTATCATAAAGGTGGCGGTACCATGGTTAAAACATTCTGCCAGGTTAGGGCATGAGGCTTCTTCACAAACTGAGTGCAGGCCGTTTTTACGCATTGCAGCTTTAATGCCCTGGATGCGGCTGGAATCAGCAGGCAGTTTAATTTTCATCCATTCGGGTTTGCGTAGCAGTTCCTGGCGTTCACTTACCACGGTTTTTACCGGGATTAACGCCATTTTATCCGCATCGCGGTATTTTACCCCGCGTTCCATCTGAATTGGTTTACTCATAGTATTACAAGTCCCGATTTGGCATGCGCTGTTTCCACAGGGCGAAAAACTGGTCGCTAAGCAGGTTTCAACTTTTTTTATAAAAGCGCAAAAATTATATCATTGTCGCCAGGCACTTTCAGCCTGAATGGGGTATTTAATGTTGCATAATTGTAAAGCCTGGCGGCCAGCGTGCCTTAAAACGGCAGGCCATCGTGCTGCCAGCGCAGTGAACTAACGTTCAGCTGTTTCGCGAAGGTAGTCACCAGCAATGGCTGCACATCCGACAGCGTAATGCCGGGAACAAAATCGCTGATTTGAGTCATTTCCAGACCAGAATAACCGCACGGATTTATTCTCAGAAAAGGGGAAAGGTCCATGTTGACGTTAAGTGCCAGGCCGTGAAACGAACAGCTGTTGCGAATACGCAGCCCCAGCGAACAAATCTTGCGATGGTTAACATATACCCCTGGCGCATCGGCCCGGGCGGCGGCGGGTATCTGCCAGTGCATCAGGAGATGGATAACCGTCTCTTCCAGCGCGCTGACCAGTTGGCGCACACCCAGTTTCCGGCGTTTCAGATTGATAAGCACATACATGACCTGCTGGCCCGGACCGTGGTAAGTCACCTGACCACCGCGGTCACTCTGCATTACCGGGATGTCGCCAGGGGTCAACAAGTGTTCTGCTTTTCCTGCCTGACCCTGGGTAAACACAGGGGGATGCTCCACCAGCCAGATTTCATCGGCGCTATGTGCATGGCGTCGATCGGTGAAGCGATGCATGGCATCGGAAACAGGCGCCCAGGGTTGTAGCCCCAGCGGGCGAACGATCAGAGAGTTGTCCTGCAAAGCGGATATCCGTCAGGAAGTCATAAAGCGGCAGTATAACGCCGGCAGGGCTGAGGAACCAGCGCGGCTACCGGCATTCCTGTGGTTCAGAGCACCATACGGACAATTTCGATATTGCCCAGCTCTTCGTACAGGGTTTCCACCTGATCAATATGGGTGGCGGTAATGGTAATGGACACGGAATGATAATTTCCTTTACTGCTGGGTTTCACTTGCGGACTGTAATCACCCGGCGCATGGCGTTGAACAACTTCGACCACCCGGTTAACCAGTTCAGGGTGCGCCACGCCCATCACTTTGTAGGTAAAAGGGCAAGGAAATTCAAGCAGTTCATTGAGTTTGGTTTTCATAATCACTCCGGCGACGCAAAAAACAAACACTCCCGCGAGGGCGGGAGTGTACTGATAGTTTTAATATGGGGATGCGTACACGCATATCAAGCCGGCACGCTTACCCTGGCTGCTGTTAGCCGAACCAGTGATGGAACATCAGTTTAATATAGTCGATGATGCGACCAAAGAAACCACCTTCCTGCACTTCTGTCAGCACGACCAGCGGCCGCTGCTCGACGGTTTTACCATCCAGCTGGAAATTAATAGTGCCAACCACCTGATTTTTAGCCAGCGGCGCATGCAGTTCGCTGTTGCTCAGCGTGTAGCTGGCTTTGAGATCTTTCATGCGGCCACGGGGAATGGTCAGATAAACGTCTTTATCCACACCCAGCTGAGCACGGTCGCTGCGACCAAACCAGACTGGCTCAGAAGCAAACTCTTTGCCCGCTTTCAGCGGTGCCACGGTTTCAAAAAAGCGGAAGCCCCAGGTGAGCAGCTTTTTACTTTCCGTTTCGCGGCCTTTATAGGTATGGCCGCCAAGTACGGCGGAAATCAGCCGCATCTGGCCTTCCGTTGCCGAGGCGACCAGATTATAGCCCGCGGCGGCAGTATGACCGGTTTTAATGCCGTCGACGTTCAGGCTGGAGTCCCACAGCAGGCCGTTGCGGTTGAGCTGACGGATATTATTGAAGGTAAATTCTTTTTCTTTATAAACGGCATATTCATCCGGCACGTCGCGGATGAGCGCCTGGCCAATCAGCGCCATATCACGCGCCGTGCTGTACTGTCCTTCGGCATCAAGACCATGAACAGTCTGAAAATGAGTATTTTGCAGACCGAGGGCTTTGACATAGTTGTTCATCAGACCGACAAATGCGTCCTGGCTGCCGGCAACGTAATCGGCCATGGCAACGCAGGCATCATTCCCTGATTGCAAAACAATTCCGCGCGTCAGTTGTGATACAGGTACCCGATCGCCCGGTTTCAGAAACATCAGCGAGGAGCCTTTAAACACCGGGTTGCCGGTTGCCCAGGCATCTTTGCCGACGGTGACAATGTCATCCTGATGAATTTTACCGGCTTTCACCGCCTGACCAATCACATAGCTGGTCATCATTTTTGTCAGGCTGGCCGGATCGCGGCGGGCATCCGCATTTTTTTCTGCCAGTACTTTACCGGAGTTGTAATCAATCAGGACATAAGCTTCTGCGTCAATATCCGGTACGCCGGGAATCATGGTTTTAATATTTACTTCATCAGCCTGTGCGACGGCAGTGAGGCTGAGAGTAACGAGGGCACTGATGGTCAGGCGTTTGAAAAAGCGGGAAGAGGTCAGCATGTTCATGTTAAGGCGCACAACATCCATGGCAGAAGGTTAAAAAAGTGATTCACTATAACAAAAGCGCCCCCGCCAGGCACCCGTATTTACTGAACAGTTGTGTCAAAATAAGATAAAAAACAGTCTGTCACGGGCGGTCAGTTAACCGGCGGAAGCCTGGGTAATAAATGACGACTGGTTTGCTTCCTGCAGTAAACGCTGTTGCAACGCGCTGGCCTGCTGACGTGAGCGAAAATCACCCAGTTGCACCCGATAAACCGCCCCCTGGTGGTTAACTTTTCCCGGTACGCCAAAGCGCTTGCTCAGGCTTTGTAACCACTGCTGCGCGCGCGCTGGATCGCTCAGTGCCCCCACCTGAACCACATAGTGACCATTGCTGGCAGGCATCGTTGTTGACCTGGAGGCCGGGGGCAGTGAATGGCGGGCTGTAGCAATGCTCTGATTTTCGCTGCCTTCCAGTACCCCCGGAGGGAGCGGTTGCGGTGCGCCCAGCAGGCCCCCACTATGGGCAAGGGATTGTCCGTTATCATTGCCTTGTTCTGTCTGGCTGGAGAGGGATTGCGCGGCTGGTGGATGGCTGATGGCGGCGTCGCTAGCTGGCGTGGCGTCAGCGGGTGTCGCGCTACTGGCACCGATTTCCGGACGTGGTGGCAGGGCAAAACTCTGTTTTATCACCCGGGTACCGAGGGTTCCCGGCCCGGAAAGTGTGCCGTCAGGCGCTACTTTTATATAGTCGAGCCGTACGCGGGAGTTTCCGGAGATATTCAGACGCCTGGCCGCCCCTTCTGACAAATCAATGACCCGTCCTGCGGTGTATGGACCACGATCGTTGACCCGCACGACGACCTGCCGATCGTTAGCCAGATTGGTGACACGGACGTAAGATGGCAGCGGTAGCGTCGGATGGGCGGCAGTGAAGGCGTCGGGATCGAAGGTTTCGCCAGTAGCGGTACGGTTACCGCTGGCTTCATCACCATACCAGGTGGCCAGTCCGGTTTCGCTGTAGTTATCGGGATGACGAATAATATGATAGGTTTTACCGTTAACCGAATAGTCCTGACTGGTCGACGGATTTAGCGGTTCATATTTGGGCTCCGCCCCGGGGATATCAATCACCGGGCCGTTATAGACCTGTTGTGCCGGAGCGGCGGTCTGTTGCTGATCTTCGCTACTGCAGGCCGCCAGCAGTAATGCTGCCAGGCCAACCCCAAGCCAATCCTTACGCATGCCCGCGTCCTCTTGTATGTTATACGTTTTTCGACAATAGCTTTCGGTGTGTATGAATTGACATCACAATACCAAAGCCAGCCATTAATACAATTAGCGCAGAACCGCCATAGCTTACCAGCGGCAGGGGAACACCAACCACCGGTAAAATTCCGCTCACCATGCCAATATTAACGAACACATAGACAAAAAGAATCAGCATTAATCCGCCGGCCATTACCCGGCCAAAGGTGGTTTGCGCCCGGGCGGCAATCATCAGCCCTCGTATAATCAGTAGCAGATAAAGCCCCAGTAACAGCAGTACACCCACCAGTCCCAGCTCTTCTGCCAGCACCGCAAAGATAAAGTCAGTATGCCGTTCGGGTAAAAATTCCAGTTGTGACTGTGTACCGTGCATCCAGCCTTTACCACGCAGGCCACCGGAACCAATGGCGATCTTCGACTGAATAATATGATAGCCGGCACCGAGGGGATCGCTTTCCGGATTCAGCAGCATCATCACCCTGGCGCGCTGGTAGTCATGCATCAGAAAGAACCAGAGTATCGGAATAAATGCGGCGATCAGTAACAGGGCGACCGCAATTAATTTCCAGCTCATTCCCGATAAAAACAGCACAAACAGACCGGACGCGGCAATCAGAATGGCGGTGCCGAGGTCTGGCTGGGCAGCAACCAGTAAGGTAGGTAAGAAGGTCAGCGCCAGCGCCAGCGCGGTATTTTTCAGCGTCGGTGGGCAGACGTCGCGATTGATGAAACGCGCCACCATCAGGGGAACGGCAATTTTTGCGATTTCCGAAGGCTGAAAGCGAACAAAACCGAGGTCCAGCCAGCGCTGTGCGCCTTTACTGATATGGCCAAATGCGTCAACGGCAATCAGCAAAATCATACAAAAAATATAGAGATAAGGCGCCCAGCCTTCGTAAATCCGCGGAGGAACCTGAGCCAGTACCACCATCATTGCCAGTCCAATACCAATCTGGCCGATTTTTCGTTCCATCATGCCAGGATCCTGGCCGCTGGCACTCCAGATAACAAAGGCGCTGTAAACCAGCAGCGCGGTGACGATAATCAGAAAGATAGGATCGAGGTGAATACGCATCCACAACGATTTTTTCTGGGTGCTGTCATTCATTGCCTTTACTCGCCTTCGTAGCCAGGCGGCGTGGGTGTCGCGTCTGGCAGGTTAGTATTGTTATCCCCAAGCATAATGTGATCGAGGATTTGACGCATAACGGTACCGACAGCCGGGCTGGCACCGCCGTTTTCCAGAATAATGGTCACGGCAACACGCGGACTGTCGTAAGGGGCAAACGCGGTCATCAGCTTGTGATCGCGCAGACGCTCAGCAATTTTATGCGCATTGTAAGTTTCATTCTCTTTCAGGCCAAATACCTGTGCGGTACCTGATTTAGCCGCGATTTTGTAAGGCGCATCCGCAAAGCTTTTATGAGCGGTTCCATTGGGACGGTTTGCTACACCATACATACCATCTTTAGCAATTTCCCAGTAGCCGGAATGGACGTTGCCAATGGGTGTGGAAGGCGGTTGGGTAAAGGTCTCTTTCTGGCCATTGAGGCTGGTGTACATCATCAGATGCGGCACCTTAATCACGCCATCATTAATCAGGATCATCAGTGCTTTGTTCATCTGCACCGGTGTCGCCGTCCAGTAGCCCTGACCGATACCCACGGGAATAGTATCACCCTGATACCAGGGTTTCTTAAACCGCTTCATTTTCCATTCGCGGGTCGGCATATTGCCGGCACGCTCTTCTGCCAGGTCAATCCCACTCAGATGGCCATAGCCAAATTTACCCAGCCATTCGCCAAGGCGATCGATACCCATATCGTAAGCGACCTGGTAAAAGAAGGTGTCGGCGGACTCCTCCAGCGCTTTTGTCACGTTCAGCCGGCCATGCCCCCATTTTTTCCAGTCGCGGTAGCGTTTTTCAGAACCGGGAAGTTGCCACCAGCCGGGATCAAACAGTGAGGTATTCCGATTAATGACGCCCGCACTCATCGCTGAGACCGCAACATAGGGTTTAACGGTGGATGCCGGCGGATAAACGCCCTGGGTGGCGCGATTGATCAGCGGGTGATTTTCATTGTTCAGTAACTGGCTGTATTCTTTACTGGAAATGCCATCAACAAACAGATTCGGGTCATAACTGGGGGTCGAGACCATCGCCAGCACCCCACCACTACGCGGGTCGGTTACCACCACGGCGGCACGGCTGCCTGCCAGCAGAGTTTCAATATACTGCTGTAATTTAAGATCAATCGTCAGATAGATATCGCGCCCGGCCTGCGGAGATTGCTCATGCAACTGACGTATCACCCGTCCACGGTTATTCACTTCGACTTCTTCATAGCCGGTTTTGCCGTGCAGGGTTTCTTCATAATAGCGCTCGATGCCCAGTTTACCGATATCACGTGTTGCCGCGTAATTAGCCAGTTTTCCCTGTTCATCAAGCGCTTTGACGTCACGATCGTTGATTTTTGACACATAACCAATTACGTGGGTTAAAGCAGAACCGTAGGGATAATAACGGCGCTGATAGCCTTTAACCTCCACCCCTGGAAAACGGTACTGATTGACAGCAAAACGCGCGACCTGCACTTCATTGAGGCTGGTTTTCAGCGGAATGGAGCTAAAACGTCGTGAACGTTTGCGCTCTTTCTGGAAGTTATCGATATCCTCATCGGTTAAATCGACAATGGGACGCAGGGCATTGATGGTTTCCTGCAGATTGTCGACTTTATCCGGGATCAGTTCCAGTTGATAGATAGTGCGGTTAAGCGCCAGCGGTATCCCGTTACGGTCATAGATAATGCCGCGGCTGGGCGCTATTGGCACCAGCTTTATCCGGTTTTCATTTGATCGGGTGCTGTAAGTTGTGTAGCTCTGAATCTGTAAGTGATACAGGTTAACCACCAGCACGCCGGACAGCAGCATAATAATAAACAGCGCAATAAGCGCGCGCCGCACAAACAGGGCTTGTTCAGCGGTATAGTCACGAAAGGAGTTGCGTTGTAATTTCATCCGCAGTGTGGTCTGCCCGATTATTCGCGATGATAAGGATGGTTTGCCGTTATGCTCCATGCCCGATAGAGGCTTTCGGCAACCAGCACACGCACCAAGGGATGGGGGAGTGTCAGGGCGGAAAGCGACCAGCTTTGTTCTGCCGCCTCTTTACAGGTGGGAGCCAGTCCTTCCGGCCCACCGATCAGTAAACTGACATCGCGACCGTCTTGTTTCCAGCGCTCCAGTTGTACCGCCAGCTGCGCGGTATCCCAGGGCTGACCGGGAATATCCAGACTGATAATCCGGTTGCCTTTTCCTGCTGCCGCCAGCATCTGCTCGCCTTCCTTTTCCAGAATGCGTTTAATATCCGCGTTTTTCCCACGCTTTCCTGCCGGAACTTCCAGCAGTTCAAGCGGCATATCTTTGGGAAAACGGCGCAGGTATTCCATAAAACCGTTTTGTACCCAGTCCGGCATTCGGGTGCCTACTGCGACCAACTGCAACTTCACCTGTCAGCTCCAGAGCTTTTCCAGTTGATACATTTGACGGCTTTCTTCCTGCATGACATGGACTATCACATCGCCAAGATCGACCACTATCCAGTCGGCGACATTCTGGCCTTCCACCCCCAGCGGCATCAGCCCCGCCTGGCGGGAAGCCTGTACCACATGGTCGGCAATAGACGCAACGTGGCGGGTAGAGGTGCCGGTACATATAATCATGCAATCAGTAATACTGGATTTGCCCTGTACATCTACGGATACAATATCCTGACCTTTAAGGTCATCAATTTTATCAATAACAAACTCTTGGAGTGCCTGACCTTGCAAAAGGTTCCCCCTTGAAATTTTAGCAGAATGGAATACGCCAGCAGCCAGCATATTACTGAAGCGACAAAAAATGAGCGGCGCAGTATATCACGCCGGGCGAAGATCGCGATACAACCCTTCACGATCCATAAATTGTGACACCGCCGCCGGCAGCAAATCGTCACAGGCTTGTCCCAGATGGCGACGCTGGCGAATTTCTGTCGCGGAAATATTAATCAGCGGGGTTTGCGCCAGAAAAATGCAGCCGGCCGGTTGCTGATGCAGCCGGCGTGGATCGTTTACCTGATGTTGTTGCAGCCAGCGCTGATCATCTTCCGTTTTCATCTGCTGATTATAGCCTGGCCGCTGACATACCAGCAGATGGCAATAATTTAACAGGCTGTAGCCTCCGTGCCAGCTGGGCAGGGTAAGCAACGAATCCTGGCCGATAATAAATGCCAGCGGCTGCCGGTCACCCCGCTCGGCACGCAGGGTTTGCAGAGTATCAAGGGTGTACGAGGGGGCATGGTGCTGCAGTTCCCGTTCATCAATATCGAACAGGGGCCGGCCGCGGATCGCCAGTCTGAGCATAGTCAGACGCTGTGCAGCACTGGCTTCCGGCTGCGGGCGGTGGGGCGGCACATTGTTTGGCATCAGGGTCACTTTACCTAAACCGACCTGGCGGGCCAGGGCCTCAGCGGGTTTCAGGTGGCCGTAATGTATCGGGTCAAACGTCCCGCCAAGCAGGGCGTAAAGCGCCAGATTAGCCGTCATGAACGAGATCCTCGGGAAAACCAGGGTGGCATAGCATCAGCGTCAGCGTTTCCAGTTCGCTCCAGACCGATTGTCCATAGTCCTGTTTTAGTATCAGTTCAATGCGCGTCAGCTGACTGACTGACAGCCTGAGTCGGTCTGCACTAAGGCGCTGTAATGCCTCGCTAAACAGCGGGCGACGGTTTTGCCAGACGCGATACTGGTCAAACAGGCTGCGCAAGGCGACCGTTTTCATCTGACGCTGCAGGGTCAGCAAGGTCATCAGGTCGCGTTGTAACGTGCGTAACATAATCACCGGCTCACTTTCCTGCTGCTGTAGCTGGTGGAGAATGTGCAGTGCACGTTTGTTTTTTCCCGCCAGCAGGGCGTCCACCCAGTGAAAGGGGGTAAAGTGAGAGGCATCATTTACTGCGGCCTCCACCCGGGGCAGAGTTAGCTTACCCTCCGGCCATAATAATCCCAGTCGTTCAAGGGCCTGTGACAGGGCCAGCAGGTTACCTTCATAGCAGTAACACAGTAGCTGTACTGAGGCATCATCCAGCTGCAGATTTAGCTGTTTTGCCCGCCCATGTACCCAGCGTGGCAGATGGGCCTGTTCCGGCGCCTGGCAGGGGACTACCACCGCATGCGCGCTCAGCGCTTTATACCAGGCGCTGTTTTCCTGTGCTTTGGTGAGTTTCGGACAGCGTAAAATCAGCAATAAATCATCGTGCAGCAGGCTGCTCAGGGTGACGAGCCGCTCGGCAATTGCTGCGTTCGGACCGTTTTCCGCCAGCTGCAGCGTCAGGGTCTGCCGGCTGGCAAACAGGCTTAGCTCGCGACAGCTGGCGAACAGTGCATCCCAGTCGGTATGGGCATCAATATTGTCACTGTGGTGTTCGGTAAACTGGTGCTGCTGAGCCTGGTGACGGATGGCATCCTGACTTTCCTGGAGCAACAGTGGTTCATTGCCGCTGAGGATATAACAGGGGCGCAGCCCCTCCTGGAGCTGCGCTCTGAGCTGTTCAGGATAAATCCTGATCATTTACCCAGCGAGCCCGGCGCAATAGCAGCCCGCGGGCTGGCTACCACCGGTGAAGTGTTTTTTGCCGCCGCGCTGTCATCTTCGGCGGCGTGGACGGTCAGCAGCTTACGTACCAGCTGTTCGGCGGCCTGAGTACGCATTTCATCGATAATGATGGTCTGCTCTGAATCTTTTGCCAGAGCAGCCAGCGGGTTGTCGAAGAAGGAGCGGAACACGGTGACCGAAAGGGGATATATACCTTTATTGGGCACCAGCACCTGGGCGGTCACACGCATGACCATCTGATATTCGGCGGCTTTACCATCCCGGAAGACCGAGGCGGTGTCGCGGCCGAAGGTTTCATCTCCAAGGCGCAATGACGGCAAGTCTTTACGGGTGCTGGCGTTGTCTTCAACAATGGTGACGTCGTTCAGGCGCAGCTGGGTACGAACCGCGCGTGCCAGCGGACCGTAAGGATCGCTGCTGTTAACAATCAGTGTTTTCAGTTCATGTGGTACCGCAGTGGTGCCGTGCAGATGAAAGCCGCAGCCGGCGGTGAGCATCACCGCCAGGCTGAGCATAAGCGTTACGATTGGGTGTCGCACAGTTCCTCCTGACATCAACCCACGACCAGATTAAGCAGTTTACCTGGTACGTAAATCACTTTACGAATGGTGACGCCATCGAGATATTTCGCCACCAGATGTTCCTGCGCGGCGCGAGCCTGAACCTGCTCCTGGGTTGCATCGACGGCAACGGTAATTTTTCCGCGCACTTTTCCGTTCACCTGCACGACAACCAGCAGGGAATCGTCCACCATCGCTTGTTCATCTGCCTGTGGCCAGCGAGCATGATCAATATCATCGCGGCTGTCAGACAGTGCCTGCCACAACACAAAGCTGGTGTGAGGCGTAAACGGGTAGAGCATTGGCACCACCGCCAGCAGCGCTTCATGAAGTAATGCACGATCCTGCGGGCTGTCCTGCGGGGCACGGATCAGCTTGTTCATCAGTTCCATAATGGCAGCAATCGCGGTGTTAAATGTCTGGCGGCGGCCGATATCGTCCGTCACTTTGGCGATAGTTTTATGCAGATCACGCCGCAGTGCTTTTTGTTCGTCATTCAGGGCGTTAAGATCCAGCGCAACGGTGGGACCTTTCTCCTTGTGTTCGAAGGCCAGTTTCCAGACGCGTTTCAGGAAGCGATTCGCCCCCTCGACCCCGGACTCCTGCCATTCCAGCGTCATTTCTGCCGGTGAAGCAAACATCATAAACAGGCGAACGGTATCTGCACCATAGCGCTCGACCATCACCTGCGGGTCAATACCATTGTTTTTTGACTTCGACATTTTGCTCATGCCGGCATAAACCAGTTCATGGCCCTGTTTGTCTTGCGCCCGGGTAATGCGGCCTTTTTCGTCACGCTCAATGCTGACATCCACTGGCGATACCCAGTTACGTTCGCCGTTGGCGCCAGTGTAATAAAACGCATCTGCCAGCACCATTCCCTGACACAGCAGGCGTTTTGCCGGCTCGTCTGAGTTCACCAGCCCGGCATCGCGCAACAGTTTATGGTAGAAGCGGAAGTACATCAGATGCATGATGGCATGTTCAATGCCTCCTACGTACTGGTCAACTGGCAGCCAGTAATTCGCCGCAGCCGGATCGAGCATGCCTTTATCGTAATCAGGGCAGGTATAGCGCGCGTAATACCAGGATGATTCCATAAAAGTATCAAAGGTATCGGTTTCACGCAGCGCTGGCTGGCCGTTAACCGTGGTTTTTGCCCATTCCGGGTCGGCCTTAATCGGGCTGGTGATACCATCCATTACCACGTCTTCTGGCAGCAGCACTGGCAGCTGATCGTCTGGTGCAGGCATTACACTGCCATCTTCCAGGGTGACCATTGGAATGGGAGCGCCCCAGTAACGCTGACGGGATACGCCCCAGTCGCGCAACCGGTAATTAACTTTCCGTGCCCCAGCGCCCATCGCTGCCAGTTTATCGGCAATGGCGTTAAAACCTGCCTGGTGATCCAGCCCGCTGAATTCGCCGGAATTAAACAACACGCCTTTTTCGGTCATCGCCGCCAGGCTGACATCCGGCTCACTGCCATCCTGATTGAGGATCACCGGTTTAATCGGTAAGTGGTATTTGTTGGCAAATTCCCAGTCACGCTGGTCATGGGCAGGAACAGCCATTACCGCGCCGGTGCCATATTCCATCAGCACAAAGTTGGCTACCCACACCGGGATTTTTTCACCGGTCAGCGGATGCAGGGCAAACAGTCCGGTTGCCATGCCTTTTTTCTCCATGGTTGCCATTTCGGCTTCGGCAACTTTGGTATTACGGCATTCTGCAATAAAATCAGCCAGTGCCGGATGGCTGGCGCTGGCCTGGATCGCCAGCGGGTGGCCCGCCGCTACCGCGAGGTAGGTCGCACCAATAAACGTATCAGGCCGGGTAGTGTACACCGTAATTTTTTCTGCGCTGTCGGCAACATCGAAGGTAATTTCGACCCCTTCAGAGCGGCCAATCCAGTTACGCTGCATGGTTTTTACCGTTTCCGGCCAGTCATCCAGCTTATCAAGATCGTTTAACAGTTCATCCGCATAATCGGTAATTTTAACAAACCACTGCGGGATCTCTTTGCGTTCGACTTTGCTATCGCAGCGCCAGCAGCAGCCATCAATTACCTGTTCGTTCGCCAGCACCGTCTGATCGTTCGGGCACCAGTTGACGGCAGCGGTTTTTTTGTAAACCAGTCCCTTTTCGTATAACCGGGCAAAAAACCACTGTTCCCAGCGGTAGTATTCCGGCTGACAGGTTGCCAGCTCGCGGCTCCAGTCATAAGCAAATCCCAGCTGTTTAAGCTGGTTTTTCATATATTCAATGTTGTCATACGTCCAGGGCGCCGGGGCGGTATTGTTTTTGACGGCGGCACCTTCTGCCGGCAGGCCAAAAGCGTCCCAGCCGATAGGTTGCAGAACGTTTTTACCCTGTAGGCGCTGATAGCGTGAAATGACATCACCAATGGTGTAATTACGCACATGCCCTATATGCAGCCGGCCGGAGGGATAAGGGAGCATTGACAGGCAGTAATACTTCTCTTTACCTGCGTCTTCCGTGACTTTGAACGTTTGCTGTTGTTCCCAGTGTCGCTGGACCTGGGATTCAATCTCTTCCGGTCGGAATTGCTCTTGCATGACGGGCTTTGTTCCTTTGTGGTGCGTGCAGTTAGCCAAAACTGCCACAACGCGCGAATGTTTGGAAATCCGCATAGCATAGCCGATAAGCATCCAGCGCAACAACAGCAAAGCGCGGATGAACCGGCATTAATCATGTTTCCTTGTTATGGGGACTTTTTTCTGCCCGCCAGCCCGACAAAAATGCTGAGATTCTCTAAACTTAACCGGAGGACCCCGAAAATAAGGAGAGTGCAATGAGCAACGTTACCTATGCATATCGTGAATTACTGGCCAGGTTAACGGAGCGCTTGCGTCAGGGTGAACGCAGTATCGATAAACTGATGCAACATGCGCAGCATGAACTGGCGGACTGGCCCGGGCTTCAGCCACATCAACCTGAGCAGATTTTACAGGCGTTACGCCGCGATCTGAGTGAATTTGCCCGCAGTTATCAGGAAAACCAGGCCGAAGAATTCAGTGACAGCGTATTTATGCGGGTTATTCGCCAGAGTTTATGGAAGGAACTGGCTGATATCACTGACCGCAGCCAGCTTGAATGGCATGATGTGTTTGAAGATCTTAATCATCACGGCGTTTACCACAGTGGTGAAGTGGTTGGGCTGGGGAAACTGGTTTGTGAGCGCTGTCAGTTTACCCGCGAAATTTATACACCGGAAACCCTGGCACATTGCCCGCAGTGTGGTCATGACAGCTTCTATCGTCAGCCGTTTACTCCCTGACAGCTTAGCGGGCTTTGTTACAAGGCCCGGTTTTCTGTCTGTGCCGGTAATAAAAAACGTTGCAGGCATGACAACAGACGCCAGTGAAAAGCCGGCCGATTGATTTGTGGGCGTGACCCTCACAGCGGGGTGTTGTTAATGTCAGGCTGAGACAGACGCAAAAAAGTGGCAGATTACAGGCTGTTTGCGGGCGAAAAAAGATCAAGGCCGCGTGGCGGCCTTGACGCGATCAGTGCAGAATTTTAGCGAGAAAATCGCGTGCTCGCTCGGACCTGGGGTTGGAAAAGAAGTCATCTTTGTTGGCATCTTCGATGATTTTACCCTCATCCATAAAGATGACGCGATTGGCGACTTTGCGGGCAAACCCCATTTCGTGTGTGACCACCATCATCGTCATCCCTTCGTTGGCCAGCTCAACCATCACGTCGAGCACCTCGTTAATCATCTCCGGATCCAGGGCGGAGGTCGGCTCGTCAAATAACATTGCCACCGGGTCCATACAGAGCGCGCGTGCGATGGCTACGCGCTGTTGCTGCCCCCCGGAAAGCTGGCCTGGATGCTTGTTGGCATGTGCCGTCAGCCCAACGCGTTCAAGCAGTTTTAATCCCTTCTGCCGGGCAGCGGTTTTATCGCGTTTGAGAACTTTAATCTGCGCCAGCGCCAGGTTATCAATGATGGTCAGATGCGGGAACAGTTCAAAATGCTGGAAAACCATACCCACGTGTGAGCGCAGTTTTGCCAGATTGGTTTTTCTGTTGGTGACTTCAGTGCCGTTAACCATGATACTGCCCTGTTGCACCGGTTCGAGGCCGTTTACCGTTTTTATCAGGGTGGATTTGCCGGAACCAGAGGGACCACAAACAACCACAACTTCCCCTTTATTGACTTCTGTTGAGCAATCGGTCAGCACCTGAAAGTGACCATACCACTTTGAAATATTTTTCAGGGTAATCATTTAAACTGTCCTTTTTTTCTTTAAGTAGCTGACCAGCAGTGAAGCGCTGAGACTAAATACAAAGTAAACCGCACCGGCAAACAGCACCATTTCGATTTCAGTGCCACTGTTAACGCCAATGGTATCGGCGGTGCGGAAGAAATCGGCGAGGCTTAATACATAAACCAGTGAGGTATCCTGAAACAGCACGATGCCCTGAGTCAGTAATAGCGGCACCATGGCGCGAAATGCCTGGGGTAAAATAATCAGCCGCATTGACTGGCTATAGGTCATGCCCAGCGCCAGCGCCGCATTTGATTGACCGCGGGCGATACTCTGGATGCCGGCACGAATAATTTCCGAATAATAAGCTGCTTCAAACAGGGAAAAGGCCACCATGGCAGAAATCAGTCGGATATCGCTTTTGGGGGATAACCCCATGACCTGCTGCAGGAAGCCGGGAACCACCAGATAGAACCACAGCAGTACCATCACTAACGGCACCGAACGAAACAGGTTAACGTAGAGTCGGGCAAACCAGCTGATTGGCCGGAAGCCCGACAGGCGCATCACCGCCAGCAGGGTGCCCCAGATAATGCCAAACACCACCGCAGTGACAGTGATTTTCAGGGTGACTACCATGCCAGCCAGTAGCCACGGCAGATTGGGAACAATGGTACTCCAGTCAAACTGGTACATTATTTACCTCCCATATTGCCGGGCAGACGGACTTTACGTTCAACGAGCATCATCAGCAGCATGATCACCAGATTAATGGCGATGTAGGCGAGGGTGATAGCAGTAAAGGACTCATAGGCATGTGCAGAATAATCAAGCAGTTTGCCTGCCTGTGCCGCCATATCTACCAGACCAATCGTTGAGGCCACCGACGAGTTTTTTACCAGATTCAGCATTTCTGAGGTCATTGGAGGCACAATCACGCGGTATGCGTTAGGGAGCAGCACATAACGGTAAGTCTGCGGCAGCGTCAATCCCATTGCCAGACCGGCATTTTGCTGTCCACGTGGTAGCGATTGAATCGCGGCGCGGACCTGTTCGCAGACGCGGGCTGCGGTGAACAGGCCAAGACAAAATACCGAGGAAACAAAAAACTGAATAGTCGGATCAAGATCCTGTTTAAACCAGGTGCCGAGGGATTCCGGCAGCAGTTCAGGCACAACCAGATACCAGATAAAAAACTGGACAATCAGCGGAATGTTGCGGAACAACTCAACATAGCAGGTGCCAATTGCGGACAGCCAGCGATGGGGAACGGTACGTAAAATACCGAAGAGAGAACCCACCAGAAAAGCAATTATCCATGCGCACAGTGACACTTCCACGGTGGTCTGGAATCCTGCCCACAGCCAGCCGAGATAGGTGGTATTGCCGAACGGGGCCTGTTGCAAAAAGATTCCCCAGTTCCAGTCTATGGACATACATACTCCGTTGAAAAAAGGGTAGCGGTGCTACCCTAAGATTGATGCGAGGCTTCTGTGTGTTACAGCCAGAGGGAACGGCTCTGGCGGTGTCTGTCCGAGCCTGTTGTCAACAATCACAGGGCAGCGTGCTGCCCTTATCGTCATTATTAGTTGAGTGCTTTATCATTGGGTGTTTTAAAGGTCGCCTTCATATCTTCTGACAGTTCAAAGTTCATATTGAGATTTTTGGGCGGAATTGGCTGCTTGAACCAGGTATCAAACCACTTCTCAGCCTGACCGGAGGTCTGTGCTTTAGCAATGGTATCGTCAACCAGGGTTTTAAACGCCGGATCGTCTTTACGCAGCATACAACCATAGGCTTCTTTAGACTGGGGAGTACCGACGATTTCCCATTGATCGGGTTGTTTGGCTTTGGCACGTTCACCGGCCAGCAGCGCGTCATCCATCATAAAGGCCACCGCACGTCCGCTTTCCAGGGTGCGGAAAGAGTCGCCGTGATCTTTGGTGCTGATAATGCGCATGCCCATTTTCTTCTCATCGTTGAGCTTGTTAAGCAGCACTTCTGAGGTGGTACCGGATGTCACCACTACGGTTTTGCCTTTCAGGTCGGCAAAGTCTTTTACTGGCCCACCTTTTTTGGTCAGTAACCGCGTACCAATGACAAAAATGGTGTCAGAGAATGCGGCTTGTTTCTGGCGTTCCAGGTTATTGGTGGTGGAGCCACACTCAATGTCATAAGTTCCGTTTTGCAGCAGCGGAATACGGTTTTGTGAGGTGATAGGCAACATTTTAACCTGCAGCCCGGGCTTGTTCAGTTTGGCCTTCACCGCATCGACGATGGCATTCGTGTATTCCTGGGAATAGCCGACGACTTTTCGCTGGTTATCATAATAAGAAAAGGGCACGGAAGATTCGCGATGACCCACGACAATAACGCCGCTGTCATTAATTTTCTTCAGCGTACCCGCCAGGTCTTCAGCCTGGACCGTCGTCGCTGCCGCTGTGAGCAGCATCAGAGAGAGCGTCAGTTTACGCATCTGCATTTCCAGCTCCTTAATAAGGTTTGGCGCAGTTAATAAAATTAAATGCGTCAGAGATGTTGTGTTTTTGTCCGAAAGAGTGCTGCCTGAGGAGGTAAGCCCTCCACTAAAATAGCTGAATGTTAACTGCGGGAAACAGAAAAGTTTCTTTTTTGCGAAGCATGCCGCACCAAATTGAGGCACCCCTCGCGGCATTGCGCTATTAAGGCGCATCCGCCGCTGCCAAATGGTGCAAACCAGCGATCGGTTATCCGATGACCGTGCAACCCTGCTATTTCCCGGAAATAATTAGCAATAGTCATGCCAGGTAGCCGGGCGCTGGCGGTTTTATTCCAGGGGCACGCGGGTGAAGAAAGGACGAAAACGGCGGCGGGCTTCGCCGCTGAGAGACGACCGGCAAGCGAGGGGGGCTTACTGAGCAGGCGGCAGCGCCAGTGGCAATCTGTAGCTATATTGCTATGGCGCTGCCGCTGTCCCGGTTAAGGTCGGCGCCAGCGATTTACCGCCAGTATCAGGGCGCTGACCAGCGTAATCAGCCAGATGGACAGATTACCGGTCCGCGCATACGGCGTCAGGCCGCTGGCTGGCGTCACCTGGGCCTGCAATACTTCGCGGGTGAACTGGGGCAGGGTGCTGGCAAGACTGCCATCGGCGTTGATAATGCCGGTGACGCCGTTATTGGTACTGCGCAGCAGCGGTCGGCCCAGCTCCAGTGCACGCATGCGCGCCATCTGAAAATGTTGCCATGGACCAATTGAATGGCCAAACCATGCATCGTTAGAGATGGTGAGCAGGAAGTTGGTGTCCGGACGGAAGTTGTCACGTACCTGCTGACCAAGCACGATTTCATAGCAGATAGCCGCCGTCAGATTATAACCGGCCACTTTGAGCTGCGGCTGCTGATACGGACCGCGGCTGAAGCCTGACATCGGTAAGTTAAAAAAGGGTGCCAGTGGGCGCAGCAGCGAGGCCAGCGGAACGAATTCGCCAAAGGGGACCAGATGGTTTTTCTGATAACGGTCGGTGCTCAGATAGTTGTATGGTGTTTTATTGCCCAGCACAATAATTGAGTTGTAATCATGGTAACGATTGTTTTCCAGTCTTGAGTCAACAATACCGGTAACCAGTGAACTTCCGGCGGCGCGCAACGCTTTGTCGGCAGCGATTAAAAAAGGTTGCTGATTGCTTTCCAAATCGGGGATGGCCGATTCGGGCCAGATAATCACCGAATCTTTTCCCATCAGCGGGCGTGTCAGGCTGCTGTAGATTTCCAGAGTGTTACGCAGTTGGTCAGGGTTCCATTTCAGTGACTGGGGAATGTTTCCCTGTACCAGCGCAACCTGCAGCGTCCGATCCGGCTGGGCCTGGTACCAGCTTATCAGGCGCAATGGCCAGGGCAATACCAGCAGTCCCAGCGCGATGACGGCCGCGCGCCAGCTGTGCTGGCGCAAAGCGTAAACCGCAACACCACTAATAATGACCAGCAGGAAGGTGATGCCCTCCACGCCGAGCAGGGGAGCAATGCCCTTTAGTGGCCCGTTAATCTGGCTGTAGCCAAATTGCAGCCAGGGAAAGCCGGTTAGTACCCAGCCGCGTAAAAATTCGCTGATCTGCCAGAGTACCGGTGCCGCCAGCGCAAGACGTAATGGCGTTGTGTGTGGAAATAACCGGCTGAGTACCGCTGAAAATAACAGCGGATAGAGCGACAGATAGGCGGCAAGCAGGACGACCAGGGCGATATTGACCGGACCGGGCATACCACCGAAAGTGGCAATGCTGACATAGACCCAATGAATACCGCTACCAAACAGGCCAAGCCCCCAGCTAAAACCGATAGCCGCCGCCTGCGCCGGCCGACGTGATAACATCAGTCCCAGCAGGCCCATCAGTGAAACCAGGGCTGCTGGCCAGAAGTCATAGGGGGAAAAAGAAAGGGTGCCGCAGGCGCCGGTTAACAACGCCAGCAGCAGACGAGTCCGCTGGCACTGAAGCAGTGTTGCCATGTTCATGGGAATGTTTTATTCATCCAGCGTAGGTAATGGGGCATTTTCCGGAATGCGGACGTGAACCTGAATAATACGGCGGCTGTCAGCCATTGCAACTTTAAACTGGTAATCATCAATGGTAATACTTTCTCCGCGGGATGGCAGGTGGCCAAAGGCCTGCATCACCAGCCCGCCGATAGTATCCACTTCTTCATCGCTGAAACCCGTCCGGAAGATTTTATTAAAATCTTCAATTGAGGTCAGCGCCCGCACGGTAAAAGTATGGCGACTGAGCTGACGGATGTCGCGATCTTCTTCATCGTCATATTCGTCTTCGATTTCACCGACGATCAGTTCAAGAATATCCTCAATGGTGACCAGACCAGAGACGCCGCCAAATTCATCAATCACGATGGCCATATGATAACGCTGAGAGCGGAACTCTTTCAGCATGCGGTCGACGCGCTTACTTTCCGGCACGACCACGGCGTTACGCAGCACTTTTTCAATACTGAACGATTCTGATTCACTGCTCATAAAAGGCAGCAGGTCTTTTGCCATCAGAATGCCTTCCACGTGGTCGCGATCTTCACTGATCACCGGAAAGCGCGAGTGGGCTGATTCAACGATAACATTCAGACATTCATCCAGCGTCTGGTTATGTTTGAGGGTAATCATCTGCGAGCGGGGGATCATAATGTCGCGAACGCGTTGTTTCGCGACATCCATTACGCCTTCCAGCATATCGCGCGTGTCCGGGTCGATCAGTTCTTTTTGCTCGGAGTCTCGGATCAGTTCCAGTAGCTCATCACGGTTTTTAGGTTCGCCGTGAAACAGCTGATTAAGAATAAGGGCAAAAAAGCCCTTTTTACTATTGGGGCCGTCGCTACTCTGAGAATGGTCATCGCTCATGGCGTTTTTTTGTCTTTCACTCATGTAAGGGTTAGGGCTGTCCAGTGGCAGGACAGATGAAAATTACCTGTTTATTGGCCGGCGTTATCCGTTGCCTGGGTACGCTGTGTGCCGGCGGATGGTCAGTATGACAACAACCGGTTAGGGCTCCACGTTGTAACCTGAACACATTTTTCCGGTGTGACCAGGCGTGCGTAAATATTATTCTTTTTCCGAAATGTACGGGTCAGTATAGCCGAGAGCAAGCATTATCTCGGTTTCCAGCGACTCCATTTCTTCGGCTTCGTCATCATCAATATGGTCATAGCCGAGCAGATGCAGGCTGCCGTGGATCACCATGTGGGCCCAGTGCGCCTGCACAGGTTTTTGCTGGTCACGGGCTTCCATTTCAACCACCTGACGGCAAATTACCAGATCGCCCAGTAAAGGCAGCTCAATGCCCGGCGGTGCTTCAAAAGGAAATGAAAGCACGTTGGTAGGTTTGTCTTTGCCACGCCAGGTCAGGTTCAGATCGTGGCTTTCGGCAACATCTACCAGCCGGATGGTCACTTCACTTTCGCTCTGGAAGCGCGGTAATACCGCATCAAGCCAGCGCTGAAAATCGGCTTCTGTCGGTAAACCGCTGTGCTGCGCACAGGCAATCTGTAAGTCGAGAATCACCGGGGTCATCTGTTATCCTGGGCTGGCAGTGGATCGCCGTTGGTTTGCAGCGCTTCCCGTTTGCGTTCGGCGCTGACGGCCTCGCGCCGTTTCTGATCGGCTTCTTCCCATTTTTCATAAGCGGTGACGATACGTGCCACCACCGGATGGCGCACCACATCTTCGCTATGAAAAAAGTTAAAGCTGATTTCCTCAACGTCGTCCAGCACCTCAATTGCATGACGCAGACCAGACCGTACATGGCGAGGCAGATCGATCTGAGTGATGTCACCGGTGATCACCGCTTTGGAATTAAAGCCGATACGGGTCAGAAACATTTTCATCTGTTCGATGGTGGTATTCTGACTCTCATCAAGAATAATAAAGGCGTCATTCAGCGTGCGGCCGCGCATATAAGCCAGCGGTGCCACTTCAATGACGTTACGTTCAATCAGTTTTTCAACCCGTTCAAAGCCCAGCATCTCAAACAATGCATCATAAAGCGGGCGCAGATAGGGGTCGACCTTCTGACTGAGATCGCCCGGTAAAAAGCCGAGTTTTTCGCCGGCTTCCACCGCCGGACGCGTTAGCAGGATACGACGAATTTCCTGGCGTTCCAGGGCATCGACCGCTGCCGCAACCGCCAGATATGTTTTGCCGGTACCCGCCGGGCCGACACCAAAGCTAATATCATGATCGAGAATATTGGCAATGTATTGTGCCTGATTGGGGGTACGCGGTTTGATGACGCCCCGGCGGGTCTTGATATTGATCGCCTTGCCGTAATCCGGCACGCTTTCTGCGGTTTGTTCCAGTACCCGGCTCTCTTTTAACGCCAGATGAATTTGTTCCGGATCGATATCAGGGATGGTGCCGCGTACCGGCGCAGTATCCACATACAGCGAACGGAGTATGCTGATTGCCGCATCCACACACAGCGGCCGGCCGGTGAGTTTAAATATATTGTCCCGACGATTGATTTCGATGCCCAGACGGCGTTCAAGCTGTTTGATGTTGTCATCAAAAGGGCCGCACAGGCTAAGCAGGCGGTGATTATCGGCAGGTTCCAGGGTTATTTCACGTGTTTCGGTTATCAAACTTATCCTTTTGGTCGCTCAGGGCCCGTTGCGTTTTAACAGCGCTTGCTGGCGTTGTCAGGTGACAGATATGACAAATTATTTATGTCCCTGGCGCACTGTGCAAGTGACAAAATAATTATTTGGGCTGAAAAAGACGTTTACAAGGGGGCAGACCTATCCGGTGGCGGGGTGTTTTCCGCCACCGGTTTTTTTACGGCTGATAGCTGCCGACGCCCAGCTCATTTTCTTTGCGGGTGCGGGCAATGACCGACGCCGGGGTTTCAGATACGCGCAGGCCCATCTGATCTTCGGTGCGCACCACAATGCCACGCAACGAGTTGGGATAAACATCAACAATTTCAACATCAACAAATTTGCCGATCATATCCGGCGAGCCTTCAAAATTGACCACCCGATTATTTTCTGTGCGTCCTGATAATTCCATGACGTTTTTACGCGATGTGCCTTCAACCAGAATGCGCTGAATGCTGCCGAGCATACGGCGGCTCCAGGTCATGGCTTGCTGGCTGATGCGCTCCTGTAAAATATACAGGCGCTGTTTCTTTTCTTCTTCTGTCACATCGTCCGGTAAATCTGCGGCCGGGGTACCCGGACGAGCAGAGTAGATAAAGCTGAAGCTCATATCAAAATTAACATCGGCGATCAGCTTCATAGTCTGTTCAAAGTCGGCCTGGGTTTCGCCGGGAAAACCGATGATGAAATCTGAACTGACCTGAATATCCGGCCGCGCGTTGCGCAGTTTACGGATAATTGATTTATATTCCAGCGCGGTGTGGGCGCGCTTCATCAGGGTCAGAATACGATCGGCACCGCTTTGAACCGGCAGGTGCAGGAAACTTACCAGCTCAGGCGTGTCGCGATAAACTTCAATGATATCATCAGTGAATTCAATGGGATGGCTGGTGGTAAAACGAATACGGTCAATACCATCGATGGCCGCAACCAGCCGCAGTAGCTCAGCGAAGCTGCAGATTTTGCCATCAAAGGTAGCGCCACGGTAGGCGTTAACGTTTTGTCCCAGCAGGTTGACCTCACGTACCCCCTGTGCGGCCAGCTGTGCGATTTCAAACAGCACATCATCGCAAGGACGGCTGACTTCTTCGCCGCGGGTATAAGGCACCACGCAGAAAGTACAGTATTTGTTACAGCCTTCCATAATGGAAACAAACGCGCTGGGTCCCTCGGCACGGGGCTCCGGCAGGCGATCGAATTTTTCAATTTCCGGGAAACTGATATCGACCACCGGGCTTTTTGAACCACGCACCGTATTGATCATTTCTGGCAGGCGATGCAGGGTCTGCGGGCCGAACACAATATCGACGTAGCTGGCACGTTGACGAATATGGTCTCCTTCCTGCGAGGCAACGCAGCCACCGACGCCGATAATCAGCTCGGGATTTTGCTCCTTCAGCGTGCGCCAGCGACCAAGCTGATGGAAAACTTTTTCCTGGGCCTTCTCACGAATAGAGCAGGTATTCAGCAGCAGGACATCGGCCTCTTCAGCGACGTCAGTCAGCGTGAAACCGTGTGTGCTCTCCAGCAGATCGGCCATTTTTGATGAATCATACTCATTCATCTGACAGCCCCAGGTTTTGATATGCAGTTTTTTATTCATCGACTTGCCATTACTCAATGCAGAACGGAATGCTGGGCGCGTATTGTAATGCTTTGCTGCTGTTGTGACCAGACCAGCGTGCTTTTCTCTGCGCTGAGTTGAAAATCCGGTAAACTTCAGTCCATCAGGCTGCCTGCTTTTCACTAAAGCAGCCAGCACGCTTTGCAGACAGGAGTAGTCATGACAGAACATCAACGGGTCATCACGGAAGTGGCGGTGGCCGGTGGGGGGATGGTAGGGGCAGCGCTGGCCTGTGGCCTGGCGCAACAGGGATTTGATGTCACGGTGATTGATAGTCGGATGCCGCCTGAGTTTGATGCCGGTCAGCCGCCGGATCTACGCATTTCAGCAATTGGTGTGGCATCGGTTGATTTGCTGCGAACGCTTGCTGTCTGGCCGTTGGTGGCCTCCATGCGCGCATATCCCTATAACCGGCTGGAAACCTGGGAATGGGAATCTGCACGGCTGACGTTTGATGCGGACAGTCTCGGGCTGCCTGTTCTGGGCTATATGGTGGAAAACAATGTATTACAGCGTGCTTTATGGCAGCGACTGGACCAACTCAGGGTCAAAGTCCTGGCACCGGCAAGCGTGGCGCAGCTGTCTCGCCACGAACCGGGCTGGCTGCTGACGCTGGCCGACGGCAGCCAGCTACAGGCCCGGCTGGTGATTGCCGCAGACGGAGCAAATTCCCGCGTGCGCCAGCTGGCCGGTATCGGTATTCAGGGGTGGCAATATGCCCAGTCCTGCATGCTGATAAACGTGAAGTGCGAACAATCTCCAGGTATGGCGACCTGGCAACAGTTTACGCCCGAGGGACCGCGGGCGTTACTGCCGTTATCGGATAACTGGGCGTCGCTGGTGTGGTATGACGCGCCAGCCCGGCTTCGTCAGCTGCAGGCAATGACCATGCCTCAGCTGGCAAAAGAGATTCAGCAGGCATTTCCGGCACGCCTTGGTAAGGTGACGCCACAGGCAGCCGGATCTTTTCCGCTGGTGCGCCGTCACGCCCGCCGTTACGTGTTGCCTGGGCTGGCGCTGGTAGGTGATGCCGCGCATACCATTAATCCGCTGGCCGGTCAGGGTGTGAACCTTGGCTATCGTGACGTTAATGCTTTAATTGAGGTGTTATGCGATGCCCGTGATTGTGCAGAACACTGGGACAGTGAAAGCGTACTGAAACGTTATGAGCGCCGCCGGCGCTATGACAATTTGTTGATGCAAACCAGCATGGATCTGTTTTATCTGGCATTCAGTAACCGTTCTGCTCCGCTACGGGTTGCCCGTAATCTGGGCTTGCTTGCCGCCGGTCACAGCGGGATGCTGAAGCGTCAGGCGCTGAAATATGCGCTGGGGCTGTAATCAGTGTGCCAGAGGCTGTGTTGCTCTGTAATTTTTGCTTCACAAACAATAAAGCCTGCTCTTAGCAGGCTTTATTGTGGAACGTTGGCTGGGGTACAGGGATTCGAACCCCGGATGGCGGAATCAGAATCCGCTGCCTTACCGCTTGGCGATACCCCAATAATGTTTTATCTGTCTTAAATATGGCTGGGGTACAGGGATTCGAACCCCGGATGGCGGAATCAGAATCCGCTGCCTTACCGCTTGGCGATACCCCAAGAATATGGTGGCTACGACGGGAATCGAACCTGTGACCCCAGCATTATGAGTGCTGTGCTCTAACCAGCTGAGCTACGTAGCCAGAACTGCCTGTACTCTGTCATTGCGTATTGCCGCAACTGCGAATAAAAGATGGCTGGGGTACCTGGATTCGAACCAGGGAATGCCGGTATCAAAAACCGGTGCCTTACCGCTTGGCGATACCCCATCTTCTTTTATTGCTGCAAACCGTTACGGAAATGGTGCGGGAGGCGAGACTTGAACTCGCACACCTTGCGGCGCCAGAACCTAAATCTGGTGCGTCTACCAATTTCGCCACTCCCGCAAAATGGTGGCTACGACGGGAATCGAACCTGTGACCCCAGCATTATGAGTGCTGTGCTCTAACCAGCTGAGCTACGTAGCCATCGATATACTTTCTTGATCGGCGTTGCGGGGCGCATTATGCGTATTGAGCCTTTTAGCGTCAACACATTTTTTGCCGATTTTAGCCGGTTAACGGCTGTTTGCATGGGTAATGAACAGCCTGGCGATAAAAGCAACGATTTAACCTTGTCGGTGACGTAAAAAAATAACGGACCCCGCAAAAGGGGTCCGCCAGACGGGGTTGTTACGCCTGATAGGCTGACTGATGAACGCCGACCGCGCGGCCTGAGGGGTCGTTCATATTTTTGAAGGCTTCATCCCACTCAATCGCTTTTGCTGAAGAGCAGGCGACTGAAGGTCCTCCCGGTACGCATTCTGCCGCGCTGGCTACGGGGAACAGCTCAGAAAAAATCTCACGATAGAGGTAAGCTTCCTTAGAGGTTGGCGTATTGTAAGGGAAGCGGTAGTACGCGGTTGCCAGCTGTTGGTCGCTGATCTGCCGGGCGGCCATCTCTTTTAATGAGTCTATCCAGCTGTAACCCACGCCATCGGAGAATTGCTCTTTCTGGCGCCAGGCAACGCTTTCCGGCAGATAAGAAGCAAAACATTCACGCAGAATGTGTTTTTCCATTTTGCCGTTGCTGCCGCACATTTTATCTGCCGGATTAATGCTCATGGCGACATCAAGGAATTTTTTATCGAGGAATGGTACCCGTGCTTCCACCCCCCAGGCCGACATCGCTTTATTGGCGCGGGCACAGTCAAACATATGCAGCGCCAGTAGCTTACGCACGTTTTCCTCGTGAAATTCTTTGGCATTTGGCGCTTTGTGGAAGTACAGGTAACCGCCGAATACTTCGTCTGCACCTTCACCGGACAGGACCATTTTGATGCCCATTGCTTTGATCTTGCGCGACATCAGATACATCGGCGTTGAGGCGCGGATGGTGGTCACGTCATAGGTTTCAATGTGATAAATCACATCGCGAACTGCATCAAGGCCTTCCTGAACGGTGAAGTGGATTTCGTGATGCACCGTACCAAGATGGCTGGCCACGGTCTGCGCGGCTTTCAGGTCCGGTGACCCTTCCAGACCGACGGCGAAAGAGTGCAGTTGTGGCCACCAGGCATCGCTTTTGTCCTGGTCTTCAATTCGTCTGGCAGCATATTTTTTAGTGATAGCCGAGATTATTGAGGAGTCCAGGCCGCCGGAGAGCAATACCCCATAAGGCACGTCCGACATCAGGTGACTTTTCACCGACTCTTCCAGCGCATTTTTCAGCGCCGTTTTATCGGTGACATTATGTTCAACGCTGGCATAGTCCATCCAGTCACGTTGCCAGTAACGGCGGATTTCACCGTCGCTGCTGGCGAGATAACTTCCTGGAGGAAACTCGCTGATGGTGCGACAGACCGGCACCAGCGCTTTCATTTCAGAGGCAACGAAAAAGTTACCGTGTTCATCGTTGCCCATATAAAGAGGGATGATGCCAATGTGATCGCGGCCAATCAGATATTGCTGTTTGACGCTGTCCCACAGGATAAAAGCAAACATGCCCTGAAGTTCGTCGAGGAAATCACAGCCTTTTTCCTGATACAGAGCAAGGATCACTTCGCAGTCAGAACCGGTCTGGAAGGCATAGCGATCGCTCAGCGCCGCCCGCAGTGCCTGATGATTATAAATTTCACCGTTAACCGCCAGCACGTGAGTGTGGTCAGCGTTATACAGCGGTTGAGCACCGTTGTTGACGTCGACGATAGACAGACGTTCATGGGCAAGAATAGCGTTATCGTCGGCATAAACACCCGACCAGTCCGGACCGCGATGGCGCATCAGACGCGATAGCTCTAACGCCTTCTTACGTAATTCAACAGGATCGGTTTTCAGATCCAGTACGCCAAAAATTGAACACATAACTTCACTCCTGAGGATATCGCTGAATCGCTTTTGCCACCCGGTTGGTGGCCAGTACATAGATAAGAAAATGCGATAATGGGGAAGGGTATGCAAGCGATTTCACATTCTGCTGTGAAATAGTCAGTTGACTGGCCTTAATGTTTGATGATTCTGCAATAATTAAGGGTGAAAATTAGAGATTCTATAATGTTGGGGTAAAATCGAACAAAATATCGCCGTTGCAACGCTGGGCAGAGTCAGAAAATATCGATATCGGCCACCGAAGGATAAATCCAGTCCGGGCGAAAAGGCATGGCATCGATATCATTCAGGGTGGAGACACCGGACAACACCAGCACGGTATGCAATCCGGCCTGAAAACCTGCCAGAATGTCGGTACGCAGGTTATCACCAATAATCACTGTCTCTTCGGAGTGGGCCTGCATTTTATTTAACGCGGCGCGAATAATCCACGGGCTGGGTTTGCCGACGTAAAAAGGTTGTTTGCCGGATATTTTCTCGATACCGGCGCAAAGTGCACCACAACCGGGGACAAAACCGCGGGCGTGGGTATCAGGATTAGTGGCAATAAAACGTGCGCCGTTGGCAACAAAAAAGGCCGCTTTATGCATCATATCCCAGTTATATGAGCGTGTTTCACCGACGATGACAAAGTCGGGATTAATGTCGGTAATAGTAAAGCCGGCTTTATACAGTTCATGGATCAGCGCGCCTTCGCCTACCACATAGGCTTTTTTTCCTTCCTGACGACGCAAAAAGTCGGCCGTAGCCATGGCCGAAGTGAAAAAGGCGCTCTCTGGCAGTTCAATGCCGGCAGAAGCAAAACGATTGGCCAGGTCTCCGGCTGTTTGTGACGGGTAATTGGTCAGCACGACCAGCGGCATGTTCTTCGCCCTGACTGCGTGCAGAAACTCTGCCGCACCGGGAACGGCACTATTGTCATGCATCAGCACGCCGTCAATGTCACAAATTACGTTTTTAATCGTCATATTTATGCATTTGCCTCTTCCAGCAAGCGCTGTAACAGAATGCCATTCAGCATTGCACGTTTTGCCAGGGCGAACGCGCCGATGGCAGAATTGTGATTGATTTCTGAACGCACCACCGGCAGATTTTTACGGAATGCTTTTAACACCTGAGTGTTAATACAACCTTCAATGGCCGGTAACAGCACCCGGTTAGCGTCGGTGATTTCACCGGCAATGATGACCTTCTGGGGATTAAACAGGTTAATGGCAATCGCAATGGCTTTGCCCAGATGGCGGCCAACGTGTTCAATCACCTCCATTGCCAGCATGTCACCCCGATTAGCGGCTTTACAGATGGCGGAGATATCGCAATTGTCCAGACTCAGCGATGTGGAATGCCCGCGTTGAATCAGGGTGCGGACCCGCTGTTCAATTGCGCTGTTGGCGGCAATGGTTTCAAGGCAGCCGAAGTTACCGCAATGACAGCGTTCTCCTAAGGGATCAACCTGTATATGGCCAATTTCACCTACGTTGCCGTTACTGCCAAGAAATATTTGTCCGTTAGTGATGATACCGGCGCCGGTTCCGCGGTGTACACGCACCAGAATGGAGTCTGCACAGTCGCGGGATGCACCAAAGTAGTGCTCGGCCAGCGCCAGGCTGCGGATGTCATGACCGACGAAACTGGTCACGTTAAAACGTTTTTCCAGATTTGCCACCAGCGGCCATTGGTTGACCTGAATGTGCGGCATATAGCGGATCACGCCGTTCGCCGGATCCACCAGCCCTGGCAGAATGACGGCAATGGCAATCAGTTCACGCAGCTTACGCTGTTGCTGATGCATAAAATCGTCAAGGGTATTAAATAAGGCGTGTTCCAGCGTCTCCTGCGTGCGCTCAGGCAAATTATAATGCTGTTCGGCGATCAGTTTTCCGCTCAGCTCAAACAGTGACAGAGTGGCATCTTCCCGGCCAAGACGGACGGCAATGGTATGAAACGGACGGGTTTCAGTAATAATTGAGATGGCACGGCGTCCGCCGGTAGAGGCTTGTTGATCCACTTCCCGGATCAGGCCGCGCTCAATCAGCTGGCGGGTGATTTTGGTGACGCTGGCGGGGGCCAGCTGGCTTTGTTCGGCGATCTGAATGCGGGAAATCGGTCCCTGCTGGTCGATAATCCGGTATACGGCCGCACTGTTAAGTTGTTTAACGAGATCGACATTTCCTATCTGAGCCTGCCCGCCGTTGGTCATTGCGTATTTACTCGCTTAAAACCTCGTCGCCATTAACGTAGGTCTGGATAATCTGATAATCACCTGTGAATACCGTGAGGTTGGCAACCTTTCCTGTTGCGATACTGCCCAGCAGGCGATCCACACCGATTGCTTTTGCCGGGTATAACGTTGCCATTCTGATTGCTTCATCCAGCGCAATACCCGCATGTTCGACGACATTTCGTATCGCTTCGATCATCGTCAGTGAAGAACCACTGAGGGTACCATTTTCATCAACGCATAGCCCGTCACGATAGTATATTGTTTTGCCAGCAAAAATGAACTGGTCAATTGCAGCATCGGCCCGCATTCCCGCCGGAGCCGTGGCATCGGTCACCAGAACCAGCCGGTCACCCTTAATGCGTTTGGCATTGCGGATGTTGGCGTAATGAACATGCAGGCCGTCGGCGATAATGCCGCAGTAAACATCGGGTGTATCAAACAAGGCACCGATCAGGCCCGGCTCGCGGCCGGTAATGGTGGGCATGGCATTATACAGGTGGGTGGCAAAAGAGATGCCAGCATCAAAGCCGCGGCGGGCCTCATCGTAAGAGGCATGTGAGTGACCGGCAGAGATAATAATGCCCGCTTCGCGAAGACGATGGGTTACATCCGGTGTCACTTGCTCCGGGGCAAGGGTGATTTTGCTGATGACATCGGCATTCTGACAAAGAAAATCAACCAGTTCCGCGCTGGGCTGGCGGATCAGCTGCGGATTATGCGTACCTTTTTTTAGCGGATTAAGCCACGGGCCTTCCAGGTGGAGCCCCAGCGCCTGAAACTTATTTTGCGCCAGAAATGCCCGCTGGGCTTCTACAGCACGTTTCATTAGCGCGTCGCTGCTGGTGATCAGTGTAGGCAGAAAGCTGGTACAGCCGGAACGCTGGTTAGCCTGCTGCATGGTTTTCAGGGTGGCAACGCTGAGTGCGTCAATATCATCATTAAACTGTACGCCACCGCAACCATTGAGCTGCAGGTCAATAAAACCGGGAGCAATGTGCGCACCGTGCACATCTGTTGTGGCGATATTTTTCGGCAGTGCTTCAACCGGGCATAGGCGTTCAATCCGACCATCGGCAATTACGATGGCATGGTTGTCGAGAACTTCGTGACCGGTATAAATACGGCCGTTAATCAGTGCGTACATCAGTCATCTCCCTGTTGGGTGCAAGTCAGTAGCGTGACTTGCCGTATTGACCCGTTAAGTTGTTACAGTCCTTTCATATTTTCCGCTTCCATTTCGCGGAAATATTTGACGGTTTTCATCTTCAGTTCCATGGTGGCGGCTTCGTCACAGACTACTACCGCTTTGGCGTGAAGCTGCAGACAGCTGATGGTCCACATGTGGTTGACGTTGCCTTCTACCGCAGCCTGAAGGGCCTGCGCTTTAAGGTGTCCGGTAACCAGGATCATCACTTCTTCGGCATCCAGCAGCGTGCCAACGCCGACGGTTAAGGCATATTTAGGCACCTGTTCAACGTCACCATTAAAAAAACGCGAATTGGCCACCCGGGTGTCATGCGTCAGGGTTTTGATACGGGTACGTGAAGAGAGTGAGGATGCCGGTTCGTTGAATGCAATGTGGCCATCGTTACCCACGCCCCCCATAAACAGGTGAATTTTGCCATATGAACGAATTTTTTCTTCATACTGGCGGCATTCCGCGTCAATGTCATCCGCGTTACCGTTTAACAGGTTAATATTTTGCGGCTGAATATCGACATGATCGAAAAAATTGCGGTACATGAAGCTGTGATAGCTTTCCGGATGCTCTTTCGGCAGGCCAACGTATTCATCCATATTGAAGGTAACCACATGCCTGAAGCTAACCTGGCCTGCTTTATGCATCTCTATAAGGTGTTTATAGGCTTCCAGCGGTGTGCCGCCAGTCGGTAAGCCAAGTACAAAAGGGCGTTCGGCGCTGGGTTGAAACGCGTTAATACGGTTGACAATATGACGTGCCGCCCACTTACCGACCTGGCTGGTAGTAGATAAAGGAATGAGTCGCATGGTACACCTCAAAAGTAGCGATTATGATTAAGGGCAGACGGATTATCTGCTAAGCGTAACCTGTGATAATGCAGCAATACGAGGGAAAAATCCGTCATGATATTTTTAATAATAAAATAAGTTTGCTATGCAAGCCAACACCTACGTGTCTGAAATGCGATTTATGGTGATTTTTGTCACATTAGAAGGGTTTTAATTTGCGGGGCGAATTAATTTTTTCTTACACTCCGTTCAGTGGTGTGGAATGACATAAACCTGCCTGTTAAAAAGGACAGGAAAAAAGCATGCGGTGCTGGGCACCTTCACAGGTTAAAAAGGGGAAAAAGGTGAATATATTAGGCTTCTTTCAAAGGCTGGGGCGGTCGTTGCAGTTGCCGATCGCCGTGCTGCCTGTTGCGGCACTGTTGCTGCGATTCGGACAACCGGACTTACTCAATATGGCGTTTATTGCCCAGGCTGGTGGGGCAATATTCGATAACCTGGCGCTGATCTTTGCTATTGGTGTCGCTTCAACCTGGTCAAAAGATAATGCTGGTCCGGCAGCCCTGGCCGGTGCTGTCGGCTATTTCATCATGACCAAAGCAATGGTTACCATCAACCCTGCGGTGAATATGGGCGTACTGGCCGGTATTCTGACCGGATTGGTAGCCGGAGCAACTTATAACCGCTGGTATAATATTCGCTTACCGGATTTTCTTAGCTTCTTCGGTGGTAAACGTTTTGTGCCGATCGCCACGGGCTTTTTCTGTCTGATTCTGGCGGCTATTTTCGGCTATGTCTGGCCACCGGTGCAGAATGCGATTCATGCAGGCGGTGAATGGATTGTCTCTGAAGGTGCGCTTGGTGCCGGTATTTTTGGTTTTGTTAACCGTCTGTTAATACCGACGGGTTTGCATCAGGTGCTCAATACAATTGCCTGGTTCCAGATTGGCGATTACACCAACGCAGCCGGTAGCCTGTTCCACGGTGATATCAACCGTTTCTATGCCGGGGATACCACGGCCGGTATGTTCATGTCCGGTTTCTTCCCGATTATGATGTTCGGTTTGCCGGGCGCAGCGCTGGCGATGTATTTTGCTTCGCCAAAAGCACGCCGTCCCATGGTTGGTGGTCTGCTGTTTTCCGTTGCGCTGACCGCGTTTCTTACCGGGGTGACCGAGCCGCTGGAATTTCTGTTCATGTTCCTCGCCCCTGTACTCTACTTACTGCATGCCATTCTGACCGGCATCAGTCTGTACATTGCAACCTCGCTGGGCATTCATGCCGGTTTCTCTTTTTCTGCTGGCGCAATCGACTATGCGCTGATGTACCATCTGCCGGCTGCCAGTAAAAACGTCTGGCTGCTGCTGGTGATGGGTGCCGTGGCCTTTGTGATTTACTTCGTTGTGTTCAGCGTAGTTATTCGCGCTATGAATCTGAAAACACCGGGTCGTGAAGAAGCGGCGCCGGAACCGGCAGCGGATGCTAACAGCAATACAGAAGAGGGCTTGTCTGTTCTGTCCCGTCAGTATATCTCGGCGGTTGGTGGTAGCAGTAATATCACCGGTATTGATGCCTGCATTACCCGTTTGCGCCTGGCCGTGAGTGATTCGGCACAGGTGAATGACGCGGAATGTAAACGTCTTGGCGCGTCCGGCGTGGTTAAACTTAACAAGAAAACCGTACAGGTGATTGTTGGCGCGCGTGCAGAATCGATTGCTGAAGAAATGAAAACGCTGATAGCCAAAGGGCCGATTGCTGCGAGCGCGGCCAGTGCAGCCGCCCCGGCTACCGCGACTGTTCAGCCTCAGGCGGTACCGAAAGCCAGCCAGGATATTATCGCAACGCTGGTTGCCCCGGTGAGCGGTGAGATCGTTGCGCTGGAACAGGTGCCTGATGAGGCTTTTGCCAGTAAAGCGGTTGGTGATGGCCTGGCGATTAAACCTACCGGCAATACGGTGGTTGCGCCGGCAGCGGGTACCATTGTGAAAATCTTTAATACTAATCACGCGTTCTGTCTGGAGACTGACAAAGGTGTTGAAGTGGTGGTGCACATCGGTCTGGATACTGTCGGGCTGGAGGGTAAAGGATTCAGCCGTCTGGTTGAAGAAGGCGCCAGGGTGACGGCCGGGCAACCGGTTCTGCAATTAGACCTGGAATTCCTTAATGCCAATGCGCGTTCAATGATCAGTCCGGTGGTGATCAGCAACAGTGATGATTATGCCGGTCTGAGCCATTTGGCCGAGGGTAGCGTCGTTGCGGGTGAAACCCGCCTGTATCAGGTTAACCGCTAAGGTCGTTGACGCCAGCAGGTTGCCTGTTCCGTTAGTCGCAGGGGTGAGAGTTTTCTCACCCCTGTTTTTTTGTCTGTGATTTAACAAACGGTTGTTTCCCGCTGGCGCTTCGTGGATCATAGGCGATGACAACAAGTATCATATAAATGAGTACGTATTGAGGACATTGTAATGAGTGAGGCTGAAGCCCGGCCAACCAATTTTATTCGCCAGATTATTGACGAAGATCTGGCCAGCGGAAAACACACCAGCGTTCATACCCGTTTTCCTCCGGAGCCAAATGGTTACCTGCATATTGGCCATGCTAAATCTATTTGCCTGAACTTTGGTATTGCACAGGATTACCAGGGCCAGTGTAATTTGCGTTTTGATGATACCAACCCGATTAAAGAAGACATGGAGTTTGTCGAGTCCATCAAGCGCGATGTCCAGTGGCTGGGCTTTACGTGGAGTGGTGAAGTGCACTACTCCTCAGACTATTTCGACCAGCTGTATCACTATGCCTTAGAACTGATAAATAAAGGTCTGGCGTACGTTGATGAACTGACAGCGGATGAAATCCGCGAGTATCGCGGAACGCTGAAAACGCCAGGAAAAAACAGCCCGTATCGCGATCGCAGCGTGGAAGAAAATCTGGCGCTGTTTGAAAAAATGCGCGCCGGGGGTTTTGCCGAAGGGCAAGCGTGTCTGCGTGCCAAAATTGATATGGCGTCAAATTTCATTGTCCTGCGCGACCCGGTTTTGTATCGCATTAAGTTTGCTGAGCATCATCAGACCGGGAATAAATGGTGCATTTACCCGATGTACGATTTTACCCACTGCATTTCCGATGCGCTGGAAGGCATTACGCATTCTCTGTGTACGCTGGAATTTCAGGATAACCGCCGGCTGTATGACTGGGTGCTGGATAATATTACTATTCCGGTTCACCCACGCCAGTACGAGTTTTCCCGTCTTAATCTGGAATACACAGTGATGTCCAAACGTAAGCTGACTCAGCTGGTGACCAGTAAGATTGTCGAAGGCTGGGACGATCCGCGTATGCTGACCGTTTCTGGCTTGCGTCGTCGCGGTTATACTGCCGCCGCTATCCGTGAGTTTTGCCGTCGTATTGGCGTAACCAGACAGGACAATATTGTGGAAATGGCTTCACTGGAAGCCTGCATTCGCGAAGACCTGAACGAAAATGCACCGCGTGCAATGGCGGTGCTTGATCCGGTTAAAGTGGTGATTGAAAATCTGCCGGCGGGGCATGACGAAAACGTCATCATGGCTAATCATCCGAACCGTCCGGAAATGGGACATCGTGATGTTCCTTTCAGTCGCGAAATCTGGATTGACAGGGCAGATTTTCGTGAAGAAGCCAATAAGCAATATAAACGGCTGGTGCTGGGCAAAGAGGTGCGCTTGCGCAATGCTTATGTTATTCGAGCCGAGCGGGTGGCTAAAGATGATGCCGGTAATATTACCTGCCTGTTCTGTACCGCCGATCTCGATACTATGGGCAAAGATCCAGCCGATGGCCGCAAGGTTAAAGGCGTGATCCACTGGGTGTCGGTTGATCACGGTATCCCGGCGCAATTCCGTCTTTACGACCGTTTGTTCAGCGTGGCGAACCCAAATGCCGCCGAGGATTTCCTTACCACCATTAATCCGGAATCACTGGTTATTCGTCACGGCTATGTGGAAGCGAGTCTCAGGCATGCTGCAGCCTTATCACCCTGGCAGTTTGAGCGCGAAGGCTATTTTTGTGCCGATAGCGTTTACTCAAGTGCCGGAAATCTGGTGTTTAACCGTACGGTCGGGCTGCGTGATACCTGGGGAAAATCCGGCGAATAATCTCACCCGACTGGCTTGTAATAAAAAAACCGGCGGCTGCCGGTTTTTTTATCGGGCGATGCCAGGATTATTGATCGTGCAGGGTCTCATCTTCACGGCAATCGCCTTCTGCACAATGTCCATACAGATAAAGGCTGTGATTGGTCAGTTTGATGCCGTGGCGCGTGGCAATTTCGCGCTGACGGGCTTCAATGGACTCATCGCTGAACTCGATCACTTTACCGCAGTCAAGGCAGATGAGGTGATCGTGGTGGTGCTGTTGCGTCAACTCAAAAACAGATTTTCCACCCTCAAAGTTATGACGGGTGACGATGCCTGCATCATCAAACTGATTGAGAACGCGGTAAACCGTTGCCAGGCCAATCTCTTCACCCATGTCAATCAGACGCTTATACAGGTCTTCCGCACTGACGTGATGGGACTCAGGTTCCTGAAGCACTTCCAGAATTTTCAGACGGGGAAGCGTGACCTTCAGGCCGGCCTTTTTTAATGCGATGTTGTTGTCAGTCATGCGGATATTGTCCTGTTACTTTTCAGTTCATTTTAGGGCTGTAAATTGTATCATGTGTCCTGCCGAACGAAATTGCGTCTCATTATAGAACTGATGCGTTGAAATGAAAATGACCGGGGGCGATTCCTCTAAGGAGTGTAAGGTTTTTTCGCTGTGCTTTTACGCTGCCTCGGATCATGCTGGTTTGACATTTCGCTGCCTCATCATGCGTGACCGGGATAATAACGGGCGCTGAGAACACTTTTTTCCAGTACGGGTATTTTACAGTTATGCAGATGAAAGTTACAAATATGTAGCTATTACTTCTATAGGAAAATTCAATGACGTGATGTGAGAGCGATCTCACATCCGTCGCCAGGGCCGATCAGGCCTCAATGATCGCCTGTAGCTGTAACTCTTCGTACAGCTGTTTAACCCACTTATCAACACGCTGGTTGGTTAATTCTGGCTGGCGGTCTTCATCAATAGCCAGACCAAGGAAATGATCGTCATCCGCCAGCCCTTTGGAGGCTTCAAAATGGTAACCGGCAACAGGCCAGTGACCAACAATTACCGCCCCATTAGGCTCGATAATGTCACGAATGGTTCCCATCGCATCGCAAAAATATTCTGCGTAATCTTCCTGATCGCCGCAGCCAAACAGCGCCACCAGTTTACCGGTAAAATCGATTTCTTCCAGCGTCGGGAAGAAATCATCCCAGTCACACTGCGCTTCACCGTAGTACCAGGTGGGAATACCCAGCAGCAGAATATCAAAGGCTTCCAGGTCTTCTTTGCTGCTTTTAGCGATATCGTGAACCTCAGCTACCTCTTTGCCCAGTTGCTTTTGGATCATTTTTGCAATGTTTTCAGTATTGCCTGTATCGCTGCCAAAGAAAATGCCTACGATTGCCATGTGTCAGATAACCTCTTGATACTCAATGATACGGTGACTGCCGGGATACGTTAGTTAACGCCAATAATAGCAGAGCAGGCCAGGGGGATAAATCTGTAATGCCATCCGTTTTGTCGCTTTGTGCCTTCTGTGAGCGATTATTTACGGTTGTCAGTCAGTTGGGTAATGAGCATTTCTTCAATTAGCTCACTACGGCTGATTTGTCGCGCTTCGGCCAGCTGATTAAGCGCGTCAACTGCGTCCGCCGTCATTTTCAGTTCGACGCGCCGTAAACCGCGCACCTTGTCGCGTCTGAGCTGGTTACGCTTATTAATGCGTAACTGTTCGTCCCGTGACAGCGGGTTGGTTTTCGGCCGTCCTGGACGGCGCTCATCTGCAAACAGATCGATTGTTGTGCGATCGGTGTTTTCTTTTGCCATTGCGTTGTTCAGGGCTGAAAGTCATCCCCCAGAGCGGCACTGGCCGCCTGAGGCAGAAAAATTAGCGCGCCATCATACCCCAGGCTACAGAGAGAGAACAATCGGGAAATCGTTGTTTTTTAAAGCGCAAAAAAACGCCGCAGCGCACGTAATACCGCCTGTGGTTTTTCGGCATGCAGCCAGTGACCCGCACCGGCTATGACATGCGCCCGGGCTGCGGGAAACTGCGATAGCAGCGTGTCACGATAGTCATCGCTCAGATACGCCGACCGATCGCCGCGAATAAAGAGGGCAGGGCCATGCCAGGCTGGCACTGGCTGCCAGCCGATGAGGGTCGGGTAATTACGCCATAAGGCATCGACGTTAAAACGCCACTGACCGCGATCAAACGATTTGAGCAGAAACTGGATAACGCCTTCTTCTTCAACAAAGCCGCGCATCAGTGTACTGGCGTCGCTGCGGCTGGTGATGCCTGCTTCAGTCACTGCGCGTAGTGCAGCAAAAATGGCATCATGATGGCGCTGCTGATAAGCCACTGGTGCAATGTCCAGTACCGCCAGCTGGCCGACGCGTTGCGGGGCGAGGGCGGTTAACGCCATGGCTATTTTTCCGCCCATTGAATGGCCGATAACGTCAACCTCTGCGATGTGCAGCTGGTCGAGGGTATCGATGAGATCGCCGGCCATCGCGCGATAACTCATCTCATCGGCGCACGCAGAATGGCCATGATTGCGCACATCAACCAGCACTATCTGACGTTGGTGTTGTAAATCGCGTGCCAGGACACCCAGATTATCAAGATTGCCAAATAAACCGTGTATCAGCAGCAGCGGACGCGGGGCCGCGTCAGATTGGTTAGTTAGCAGGCGGACATTCAAATTCATGGCAAAGTTCTTACAGTTAACGTGTGCGCATAGGTTATCATGCTTTTCATCTGAACCGGCGGCGGGGCGGCGGGTTATTGAGCGATTTTTGCGGCATAATCTGACTTTTGCCTGCAAAGCGTTGTGACGCTACACCCTGACCGGATTTAACTTTATAATCCTCGCGTTAGCATCGCCTTGTGCTGGAACAGACTATGTCCCCCAGCGCTGGCGGCTGTTCAACGAAGCAATAATCGTACTGGATAAAGATGAAAACCATAGAAGTCGACGAAGATCTATACCGCTATATTGCCAGTCATACTCAGCATATTGGTGAAAGCGCCTCGGATATTTTACGACGCATGCTGAAATTCACGGCGGAGGGCGTCAGTGCGCCCGTAATCACGCCGGAGCAGGCAAACAAACAGGCCGGCAAGGTTGCTCATCGTCCACAGGATCGGGTGCGTGCCGTGCGTGAGCTGCTGCTTTCTGATGATTATGCTGAGCAGAAAAAAGCGGTTAACCGCTTTATGCTGATTCTCTCGACACTCTATGCGCTCGATCCTGGTGCGTTTAAAGCGGCTACTGAATCGCTGCATGGTCGTACTCGCACCTATTTTGCCAGCGATGAGCAAACGTTGCTTCAGAATGGAACCCATACCAAGCCGAAACCCGTTCCCGGCACGCCGTACTGGGTTATTACCAATACCAACACAGGTCGTAAACGCAGCATGGTCGAACATATTATGCTGACGATGCAGCTACCGGCAGAACTGGCCGGGCGCGTTTGCGGCACCATTTAATAAAGCGTCTCAGGGAGTCGTGTCAATGGCTAACCACCCACGTGCCGGTCAACCGACCCGGCAGAGCGATTTGATTAATGTTGCACAGTTAACCTCACAGTATTACGTGCTAAAGCCGGAAACAGGCAATGCGGAGCATGCGGTAAAATTTGGCACCTCCGGCCATCGCGGCAGCGCAGCGCGCCACAGTTTCAATGAAATGCATATTCTGGCTATTGCCCAGGCGATTGCCGAAGAGCGTAAAAAGAACGGCATCAGCGGCCCGTGTTATGTGGGAAAAGATACCCATGCCCTTTCTGAACCGGCGATTATTTCGGTGCTGGAAGTGCTGGCTGCCAATGGTGTTGACGTCATCGTGCAGCAGGATAATGGCTACACCCCGACGCCGGCGATTTCAAATGCCATTATTGAGCACAATAAGCGTACAGCTGCCCAGGCTGACGGCATTGTGATCACGCCGTCTCATAATCCTCCCGATGACGGGGGCATTAAATACAATCCGCCTAATGGCGGTCCGGCAGATACCAACGTAACTAAAGTGGTGGAAGAGCGCGCTAATCAGCTGATTGCCGGAAATTTACGGGAAGTTAAGCGTCTGTCCATCGCTGAAGCCTGGGCCAGCGGTCATATTATTGAGCAGGATCTGATTCAGCCTTATGTTGAGGGATTAGCTCAGGTTATTGATTTTGCCGCTATTCAGAAAGCCGGACTTAACATTGGCGTTGATCCCCTTGGGGGATCTGGCATGGCCTACTGGCAGCGTATTGCTGAACACTACCAGTTGAATCTGACTATCGTTAACGACGCCATTGACCAGACTTTCCGCTTTATGCATCTGGACAAAGATGGCGCGGTGCGCATGGACTGTTCATCGGAATGCGCCATGGCGGGTCTGCTGGCGCTGAAGGATAAGTTTGATCTTGCCTTCGGTAACGATCCCGATTATGACCGCCATGGTATTGTTACTCCGGCGGGCCTGATGAATCCTAATCACTACCTGGCGGTGGCGATTAATTATCTTTTCCAGCACCGACCGCAGTGGGGCAAAGAAGTGGCTGTCGGCAAGACCCTGGTATCCAGTGCGATGATCGATCGGGTAGTGAACGATATCGGCCGCAAACTGGTGGAAGTCCCGGTTGGCTTTAAATGGTTTGTTGATGGGTTGTTTGACGGTAGCTTTGGTTTTGGTGGCGAAGAGAGTGCCGGCGCGTCGTTCCTGCGTTTTGATGGTACTCCCTGGTCGACGGATAAAGACGGCATTATTCTTTGCCTGCTGGCCGCAGAAATAACGGCCGTAACCGGCAAAAACCCCCAGCAACATTATGACGAACTGGCTGCCCGTTTTGGTGCGCCGAGCTATAACCGTCTGCAGGCGGCTGCAACGTCTGCGCAAAAAGCGGCACTGTCAAAGCTTTCACCAGAAATGGTCAGCGCTGACACCCTGGCTGGTGATGCCATTACCGATCGTCTGACGGCTGCGCCGGGTAATGGTGCGTCGATTGGCGGTCTGAAAGTGATGACCAAAAACGGATGGTTCGCCGCCCGTCCTTCCGGCACGGAAGATGCTTACAAAATCTATTGTGAAAGTTTTCTCGGCGAGGCGCACCGTTTGCTGATTGAAAAAGAAGCGGTTGAAATTGTCAGCGAAGTGCTGAAAAACGCCTGATTTCAGAATAATATTTGCTCAGAAATCGCCGCAAGTGCATGGCGGCATTGTTGGTAACGCGACCCCCTGTCAGCCTGAGGCTGACAGGGGGTTTTTTATGGCATAAAGCGGTAACCTACCCCGGTTTCGGTGAGCAGATAACGTGGCTGCGCCGGGGTGATTTCCAGCTTTTGCCGCAGATGCCCCATATAAATACGCAGGTAATGGGTATGCTCAACCGCATTGGGTCCCCAGACTTCATTGAGCAGCTGACGCTGAGTCAGTACCTTACCCGGATGTGTCATTAACGCGGTCAGCAGGCGGAATTCAATTGGCGTCAGATGAAGAAATTCTTCGCCCCGCATAACCTGACGTTCAGCAATGTTTAGCGTGATATCACCAAAGCGCAGGATACTGCTGTTAGCGGGTTGGGCACCATTTCTGTGACGCAGTGCTACCCGCACTCTGGCCATCAGTTCACCGGTACCGAAAGGCTTGCTAAGAAAGTCATTGGCTCCGCCATCCAGCGCGTTAATTTTATCCTGTTCTTCGTCACGGGCTGACAAAACGATGATCGGCACCGCTGACCACTGGCGAAGATCTTTGATAAACAGGTTACCGTCACCGTCCGGCAGGCCAAGGTCTAAGATCACCAAATCGGGTTTGCGGGTGGCAGCTTCAATCAGTCCGCGCTGCAGCGTTTGTGCTTCGAAGACGCGCAGTGATTCTGATTCAAGTGTGATGCGCAGAAAGCGCCGAATCTCTTTTTCATCTTCAACAATCAGAATGCTGGTCTGGTTCTGGTTCATGCCGGGTCCGCGTCAGCGTAAAGTGTATCTGAGAAGTAATTTAACAAAAAAAAACGGATTATGCTGATAAAGGCGTCAGTCGACGAGGCCGGCAGGCGACCTGTGATACGTTTATGCGCATGTTGCGCTTAGGCTGAAAGCCGCGTGCTTGCCGGCAAACGGTAAAACGCACAATTTGCTTAGGTGAACTGGTCGGATGAGTATTTTTTTTATACAAAAAATGGTATGGTTTGCTGCATGTTTTAGCCATGTATCACAGGAGGACATATGGCGCTTTATCATCCCTATTCACCTCTTCACATTTTTTTCCGTCGCCTGCTGGCGCTGACTCTTGGCGTGTTGCTATTTCCTCTGATGCTTCGCCGTCGCCAGCGCACACGTTGCTACAGTTACCTGCACCGTTACTGGTCGAAAACCAGCGAAAAACCGGTCTGGCTGTCGCAGGCTGAATCAACCGGTGCCTATTATTACTGAGCAGTGCTCACGCTTTCTGTTTCCTTACTATCCCGCTTATAGCGGGATTTTTTTGCCGCCTTTCAGAGAGATTTTTACCGCCAGTACACCGTTTTGCGCTACACTCTAACTTATACAAAGTTATTGGGGTTGTACAACTATGGCGGAAAAAATCCCTGTCGGCATAAGCGCCTGTCTGATCGGCAAAAACGTCAGGTTTGATGGCGGTCATAAGCGCTGTGAATTTGCTACAGAGCGACTGGCCCCCTATGTGCGCTTCGAGCCGGTCTGCCCGGAAGTGGCGATTGGCCTGGATACACCGCGTCCGGCACTGCGGTTGGTAGAACAGCCTGACGGCGAGCTGGCGCTGAGATTCAGTAACGGCGACGGAGCGTCATTGAGCCATCAGATGCAGCAATTTTCCCGACAGAAAGTTGCCAGCCTTGGCCATCTTTGTGGCTATATCGTCTGCGCAAAATCCCCCAGCTGTGGCATGGAACGGGTCAGGGTATATCAGCCTGATAGTAATAATAATCGTAAAGCCGGTCGTGGCCTGTTTACCGACCAACTGATGCGAGCTATGCCGTGGCTACCGGTGGAGGAAGAAGGGCGGCTTAATGATGCGACAATCCGGGAAAATTTTGTCGAGCGCGTCTACACCCTGCATGAATTTCATTGTTTATGGCGCAGCGGTCTGAGCCGCGGAAAGCTGATGGCATTTCATAGCCGCTACAAGCTATCGCTACTGGCACATAATCAGCAGGCCTATCGCGAGCTGGGGCGTTTCGTTGCCGCAATCGATCGCTGGAGTACGTTAGCAGACTTTGCCGGGGAATATCGTCAGCGCCTGATGGATTTACTGGCAAAACCGGCTACCCGTCGTAATCATACCAATGTGCTGATGCATGTTCAGGGCTACTTTCGCCCCCAGCTGAATTCAGCGCAGCGCCAGGAACTGGCGGCACTGATCGAACATTACCGGCGTGGCTGGCAGCCACTGTTAGTGCCTATCGCACTGCTCAGGCACTACATGGCGCAATACCCCCATAGCTGGCTGGCGCAGCAGCGCTATTTTGAACCTTATCCGGAAGCCTTACGGCTGCGTTATGGTCACTGACTATCGCTAAGGAGCTTTATGAAAACCCATCTGGTGTGGCTGCGTAACGATCTGAGAATACATGACAATTATGCACTTCACGCCGCTTGCCGTGACGAAGGGGCGAAGGTTATTGCATTATTTATCGCGACGCCGGGGCAGTGGCGACGACATGGGATGGCGCCGATGCAAGCCCGGTTTCTCTGGCATAGTCTGCAGGATGTGCAGGCCAGCCTGGCGGAAAAGGGCATTGCGCTTTATCAGGAAAATGCGGTCGATTATACTGCGTCGGTTACTACCCTCGCTGCTTTTTGTCAGGCCCATTGCGTTGACCGACTGTTTTACAATTACCAGTACGAAATCAATGAACGCGATCGGGACGTGCAGGCGGAGCGCCTGCTGTATCAGGCTGGTATTGACGTTCAGGGATTTGATGACAGCGTATTGTTTGCGCCAGGGACAATACTGACGAGCAGCCAGTCAATGTATAAAGTGTTTACCCCATTTTCCACGGCGGTTGTCAGTAAATTACAGCAGGAATTGCCTGCTTGCGTGAAAGCGCCGGCCGCGCGGCCAGGCGCTCCCCTGCAACAGATCCCGCGGTTGCAGCCGTTCGACTATGCCGATCAGGCGTATGATGAAAACATGTTTCCTGCCGGTGAACAAGCTGCTCTGCGGCGGCTGCGTCAGTTTTGCCAGACGGCACTGGCGGCCTATCCCGATCAGCGTGATATACCGGCGCAGGATGGGACCAGCCGCCTGTCGGTCTATCTGACACTGGGCGTGCTTTCTCCCCGTCAGTGTCTGCACCGGGTGCTGGCAGAGTCCCCCCGGGCGCTGGAGGGGGAACGGGCTTTTATCTGGCTTAATGAAATTATCTGGCGTGAGTTTTATCGCCATCTGCTGGTGGCCTGGCCAGACTTATGTAAACACCAGCCTTTCATTGGCTGGACGCGTCATATCCGCTGGCAGGAAAACGCGCATTATCTGCAGGCCTGGCGTGACGGGCAGACCGGTTATCCGATTGTTGACGCCGCCATGCGTCAGCTTAAAACGCTGGGCTGGATGCATAACCGCCTGCGCATGATTAGCGCCAGTTTTCTGGTAAAAGACCTGCTGCTGGACTGGCGTGAAGGTGAGCGCCACTTTATGCACCATCTGATAGACGGCGATTTAGCAGCCAATAACGGTGGCTGGCAATGGGCTGCCTCAACCGGTACTGACGCTGCTCCGTATTTTCGTATTTTTAATCCGACAACTCAGGGTGAACGTTTTGACCCCAGCGGCGATTTTATTCGTCGCTGGCTGCCTGAACTGAAGGATGTGCCGGATAACGCTATCCATCAGCCCCACGAGTGGGCAAAAAAAAATCAGCAAAAACTCGCATATCCGTCACCAATTGTGGAACATAAAGCGGTAAGAAAACTTACGCTGGCTGCTTTTGAGGCGGCAAAGAATCAACAGGAAGAGTGATGGACAATAGCGAACTCGAACGGATTATTAATCACAAGCTCAATAGCGATGCCTTCCAGGACTATGCCCCTAACGGTTTACAGGTTGAAGGACGCAGGGAGATCCAACGTGTGATAACCGGTGTCACTGCCTGTCAGGCATTGCTGGATGAAGCGGTGCGTCTACAGGCCGATGCGGTGCTGGTTCACCATGGCTATTTCTGGAAATCAGAACCGGCGGTAATTGGTGGCATGAAACGGCAGCGATTAAAGACCCTGCTGGCGCATGACATGAATCTTTTTGCCTGGCATTTGCCGCTTGATGCCCATCCTGCGTTAGGCAATAACGCCCTGCTGGGCAATATGCTTGGCATAACCACCCGGGGTGAAATTACCCCGCTGGTGCCATGGGGCGAACTGGCTGCACCGCTGGATGGTGCGGCATTTTCGCAGCGCATTGCTGAGGTGCTGAACCGCACACCGCTCCATTGTGGTGACCATGCGCCGGCGCAAATTCGCCGGGTGGCATGGTGCAGCGGCGGTGGTCAGGGATTTATCGATGACGCCGCGGCCTTTGGTGTTGATGCTTTCATTAGTGGTGAAGTATCAGAAAAAACCATACATACCGCACGTGAGTGCGGGCTGCATTTTTATGCAGCAGGGCATCATGCCACAGAACGCGCGGGTATCCGCGCACTGGGAGAATGGCTGGCTCAGCAGTATGCGCTGGATGTCACTTTTATCGATATTGATAATCCGGCATAGCCGCCAGCGTAGCTGACGCCCGGCACTGATGGCCTGTCAGACAACGCCTCACAAGGGACGCAGTCTGACAGGCAACGACAGGGTATTATTCAGGGAGCGACAATGCCAGAAGGTCCGGAAATCAGGCGGGTAGCTGATAAGATTGCACACGCGGTGGGCCACCAACCGTTGACTGATGTATGGTTTGCTATGCCGGCATTGAAAACCTATGAACCGGCACTGATAGGTGAACAGATAAGCGCGATTGAAACCCGCGGTAAGGCGATGCTGACGCATTTCAGTAATGGCCTGACGCTTTACAGTCACAATCAGCTTTATGGTCTCTGGCATATTACTGGCGCAGCAGAGACGACCGTGAGTCACCGGGTGCTGCGCGTGCGGCTGGCCACGGCGGAAAATCAGGCTTTACTTTACAGCGCCTCGGATATTGCACTGCTCGACGCCAGTGGCCTGGCACAGCATCCCTTTTTACAGCGGGCAGGGCCGGATGTGCTTGACCCGACACTGGATGTCAGCGCCGTGGCCGCGCGGTTGCTGTCGGCGCGTTTTTGCCGGCGACGTTTCAGCAGCCTGCTGCTGGATCAGGCTTTTCTGGCCGGGCTGGGGAACTATCTGCGGGCGGAGATTCTGTGGCATGCGGCTTTACTGCCGACGCATCGCGGCATTGATTTAACCTCCCGTCAGTGTGAGACGCTATCACGGGCGTTAATTGCGGTGCCGCGACTGTCCTACCAGACGCGCGGTACCATGGAAACAGACAGCCAGTTTCGTTTTGAAGTTTTCCAGCGTCAGGGGAAAAAGTGCCGGCGCTGCGCGAGCATTATTGAGAAAACCCATCTGGCTTCACGTCCCTTTTTCTGGTGTCCGGGCTGTCAGAAATAAAAACAGGCGCTGCTGCGCCTGTCTGATGATAGGGCGAAAAACGGCTGTTATTTCAGATTAGACTTGAAGGTACGTTTTTCATAACCAGTATACAGCTGACGCGGACGGGCAATTTTCATTCCTTCATCATGCATTTCTTTCCAGTGGGCTATCCAGCCAACGGTGCGCGCCATCGCAAAAATAGCGGTAAACATTGAAATAGGAATGCCCATTGCTTTCAGAATCAGGCCGGAATAGAAGTCGACGTTAGGATAGAGCTTGCGTTCGATGAAATAGGGGTCGTTAAGCGCAATGTGTTCCAGTTCCATGGCCACTTCCAGCAGATCGTCCTTCATGCCCAGTTCCTGCAGCACTTCGTGACAGGTTTCACGCATAACAGTGGCGCGTGGATCGTAGTTTTTGTACACCCGGTGGCCGAATCCCATCAGGCGGAAAGAGTCGTTTTTGTCTTTTGCCCGGCGCAGGAATTCCGGAATATGGTCAACGGTTTCAATCTCTTCCAGCATACGCAGACAGGCTTCGTTGGCACCGCCGTGCGCCGGCCCCCACAATGAAGCTATTCCGGCAGCAATACAGGCAAATGGGTTGGCTCCGGAAGAACCGGCAGTACGAACCGTCGAAGTAGAGGCATTCTGTTCGTGGTCGGCATGCAGGATCAGGATGCGATCCATGGCCTTTTCCAGTATCGGGTTAACTTTATATTCTTCACAAGGTGTTGAGAACATCATGTGGAGGAAGTTGCCGGCGTAGGAGAGATCGTTACGGGGATAAACGAAAGGCTGACCGATGGAATATTTGTAACACATGGCGGTGACGGTCGGCATTTTAGAGAGCAGACGGAAGGCGGCAATATCACGGTGACGTTCAATATTGACATCCATGGCATCGTGATAAAACGCTGCCAGTGCCCCGGTAACACCACACATGACCGCCATTGGGTGAGAATCACGACGGAAGCCGCGGAACAGATGCGTGATCTGTTCATGAATCATCGTGTGTCGGGTTACCGTGGTTTTAAACTGTTCGAACTCTTTTTTGCTGGGGACTTCGCCATTTAACAGGATGTAACAAACTTCAAGATAATTCGAATGGGTTGCCAGCTGATCAATGGGGAAACCGCGATGTAACAGTATGCCTTCTTCACCATCAATGAAGGTGATTTTTGACTCGCAGGACGCCGTGGATGTGAACCCCGGATCGAAGGTAAACAGATTGTTTGAACCCAGGGTACGTACGTCAACGACGTCCTGGCCGAGGGTGCCTTTTAGCACTTTCAGCTCAATAGGTGTTCCGCCTTCAAGGGTAAGCGTTGCTTTTTTATCAGCCATTTACAGTCTCCTTAGCGCCTCATAGTGGGAATCTTCGTCCTGTGAAATGCACCATGTCCGGTACTGCTTTCGCCGGGTGCCACGCTGGTTAGTCTGGGGCATTTTCGCCTTCGGGTACAGAGCCAGACGCGCATGTCAGCATGAGGGCACGATTAGTTTGCGTTTCATGGATGTTAAAGATTCGGTGTGGTCACGACTTACTCATTTAGCGTAAATCTGAACCTGAAAATCAATGTTTTTTGTTACCTAACAGATAAGCGTTATAGATTAACAGGATGCCCAATGTTACATAACTTGTGCTTAGGGGAAAGTGTATCCCCATAACTTTTGTGCATCATAGATTTTTTATGCGTTCGGTTGTAACAAAATTGTTGAACTTTTGTCAAATCAGGCAATTAAAATTCTATTAAATATGCATTCCGTGAATGAGATCACTGTTTCATTTAAATGTGACCAAAGTGTTTGTAGGGGAATTGTAATAAGATTGTGAACCCCCTATACTTCGGCCAGGTCTCCGGAATTCCCTGACACCAGGAGCCACCCAGCGTTTTACCGCCTCAATAACACTGGATGTTGCTGTTTTGGTGACGGTGCTCAATTTAGACAAGCATTTTTGTCTGGCTGGCCTTCAGGACCGGAGGAAGCAAAATAAAAAAAGCTGTGTGGGCTAAACCGTGAAAAAACAAAGACCTGTCAACTTGGATCTTACTACGATCCGGTTCCCCGTTACCGCGATTGCATCCATTCTCCACCGCGTGTCAGGCGTCATCACCTTTGTTGCCGTCGGTATTCTGCTCTGGTTACTGGGTCTGTCGCTCTCATCGCCTGAGGGTTTCATGCAGGCTTCAGCTATCATGAATAGCTTTATCGTCAAATTCATCGCCTGGGGTATTCTGACTGCGCTGGCTTATCATATCGCAGGGGGAATTCGCCATATGCTGATGGACTTCGGCATTCTGGGAGAAACACTGGAAGCCGGATCGCGTTCCGCACAAATCTCTTTTGTTGTCACTGTCGTGCTGTCTGTTCTCGCTGGAGTCCTCGTATGGTAAGCAATGCTTCTGCACTGGGGCGTAACGGTATTCATGACTGGTTGCTGCTGCGCGGCGCAGCCATGATAATCGCGCTTTACGTGCTCTATATCCTCGCTTTCGTCATTATGTCGGGTTCGCTGACTTATGACATCTGGCACGGATTCTTTTCATCTAAATTCACTAAAGTATTTACCCTGCTGACACTCTTTTCCATTCTGGTACATGGCTGGATTGGTATGTGGCAAGTGCTGACGGACTACGTGAAATCCGTGGCGCTGCGTTTGTTGCTGCAGCTGGTTATTGTCGTTGTCCTGTTTGTTTATGCAATTTATGGAACTGTCGTGGTGTGGGGTGTGTGATGAAATTACCTGTCAGAGAGTTTGATGCCGTAGTGGTGGGCGCTGGCGGGGCAGGGATGCGTGCAGCATTGCAAATCTCCCAGTCCGGTCAGAGCTGTGCACTGTTATCAAAAGTTTTCCCGACCCGTTCCCATACGGTTTCAGCCCAGGGCGGCATTACCGTTGCCCTTGGCAATAGCCATGAAGATAACTGGGAATGGCATATGTATGACACTGTTAAAGGGTCTGATTACATCGGAGACCAGGATGCCATTGAATATATGTGTAAAACCGGGCCGGAAGCCATTCTGGAACTGGAACACATGGGGCTGCCGTTTTCGCGTCTCGACGATGGCCGGATTTATCAGCGACCTTTTGGCGGGCAGTCGAAAAATTTTGGCGGTGAGCAGGCGGCGCGAACTGCGGCGGCAGCTGACCGTACAGGACATGCTTTATTGCATACGCTGTATCAGCAAAACCTGAAAAATAAAACCACGATTTTTTCTGAATGGTATGCCCTGGACCTGGTAAAAAATGCCGATGGTGCCGTGGTGGGTTGTACCGCGCTGTGTATTGAAACCGGCGAAGTGGTTTACTTTAAAGCCAGAGCGACGGTGCTGGCTACCGGCGGTGCCGGGCGTATTTTCCAGTCGACCACCAATGCACATATCAATACCGGCGACGGGGTTGGCATGGCGCTGCGTGCCGGCGTGCCGGTACAGGATATGGAAATGTGGCAGTTTCACCCGACCGGCATTGCCGGCGCGGGCGTGCTGGTGACGGAGGGATGTCGTGGTGAAGGTGGTTATCTGCTGAACAAACACGGCGAACGCTTTATGGAACGTTACGCACCTAACGCCAAAGATCTGGCCGGACGTGACGTGGTCGCCCGCTCAATGATGATTGAAATTCGTGAAGGTCGTGGCTGTGATGGCCCATGGGGTCCGCATATTAAACTTAAGCTGGACCATCTGGGTAAAGAGGTGCTGGAAGCGCGTTTACCCGGCATTCTTGAATTGTCACGCACTTTTGCCCACGTCGACCCGGTGAAAGAGCCTATCCCGGTTATCCCAACCTGCCATTATATGATGGGCGGTATTCCGACGAAGGTATCGGGTCAGGCGCTGGGCGTCAATGCACAGGGAGAAGACGTGGTTATTCCCGGACTGTTTGCCGTCGGCGAAATCGCCTGTGTGTCGGTTCATGGTGCTAACCGTCTTGGCGGTAATTCATTGCTCGACCTGGTGGTGTTTGGTCGCGCTGCTGGTCTGCATCTGCAGGAGTCTATTGCTGAGCAGGGCGAACTGAAAGATGCCAGTGATGAGGAAATTGATGCCGCGATGGCCCGTTATCATCGCTGGGATAACAACACCTCTGGAGAAGATCCGGCAGAGTTGCGCAAAGCCTTGCAGACCTGTATGCAGCATAACTTTTCGGTCTTCCGGGAAGGGGATGCTATGGCAAAAGGTTTGCAGGAACTGAAAGTACTGCGTGAAAGACTGAAAAACGCCCGTCTTGATGACCGTTCCAGCGATTTTAACACCCAGCGGGTGGAGTGTCTGGAACTGGATAATCTGATGGAAACAGCTTATGCCACTGCCGTAGCGGCCAACTTCCGAACTGAAAGTCGTGGCGCGCACAGTCGCTTCGATTATCCGGAGCGTGATGATGCCAACTGGCTGTGCCATAGCCTTTACGTGCCGCAATCGGAAAGCATGACCCGCCGTGAGGTAAACATGCAGCCGAAATTGCGCGCCGCGTTCCCGCCAAAAGCGCGTACTTACTAGTTGCGGAGAAAGAACGATGAGACTTGAATTTTCCATTTATCGTTACAACCCGGATGTCGATGACGCGCCGCGTATGCAGGATTATTCGCTGGAGGCGGACGAAGGGCGTGACATGATGCTGCTGGATGCGCTGATGCGGCTGAAAGAGAAAGATCCGACGCTGGCATTCCGGCGCTCATGCCGGGAGGGTGTGTGCGGTTCAGACGGTTTGAATATGAATGGTAAAAACGGCCTGGCCTGCATTACACCGGTTTCTGCACTGGGCAATGGCAAGAAAAAAATTGTTATTCGTCCATTGCCCGGACTGCCGGTGATTCGTGACCTGGTGGTTGATATGGGCCAGTTCTATGCGCAATATGAGAAAATTAAGCCGTTTCTGCTTAATAACGGAGAGAACCTGCCGGCGCGTGAACATCTGCAATCTCCGGAACAGCGTGAAAAGCTTGACGGTCTGTATGAATGTATTCTCTGCGCCTGCTGTTCAACATCCTGCCCGTCATTCTGGTGGAATCCGGATAAGTTTATCGGACCGGCGGGGCTGCTGGCTGCCTATCGTTTCCTGATTGACAGCCGGGATACCGAGACCAATCAGCGTCTGGATAACCTTAACGATGCTTTCAGCGTATTCCGCTGCCATAGCATTATGAACTGCGTCAATGTGTGCCCGAAAGGGCTGAATCCGACCCGCGCCATCGGCCATATTAAGTCGATGCTATTGCAGCGCGGGGCATAACGATGTTGATTCAGACGGGCAATATTGCCCGTCTGCCAACGGAAACCCTTATAAGGTTTGTTTGTCAACGCCGGCAGACTGATCTTACCAGGGTTCCCTTACGGGCCGGTAATTGTTTTATCTGTGCTCGTATCGTTGAATCTTTACTACGGCAAGCCGCTAACGCGGCGTGGGGTTTTTAAAGCCCCGTTTATCACCACGGCGAAAAAAGCAGAAAATGCTTAAGGGCATCAACATGCAGAACAGCGCGATGAAACCCTGGCTGGACTCTTCCTGGCTGGCTGGCGCAAACCAGTCCTACATAGAGCAGCTCTATGAGGATTATCTCACCGATCCTGACTCTGTGGATGCGGTCTGGAAAACGCTTTTCCAGCAGTTACCTGGCACCGGGGTCAAACCTGAACAGTTCCATTCCCAGACGCGTGATTATTTCCGCCGACTGGCTAAAGACAGCACCCGCTACACCACTTCCGTCACCGACCCCGCGACCAATTCGAAACAGGTAAAAGTCCTGCAGTTGATCAACGCTTACCGTTTTCGCGGTCATCAGCAAGCTAATCTCGACCCGCTTGGATTATGGCAACAGGAAACGGTTGCCGACCTTGATCCGGCATTTCACGACCTGAGCGCTGATGATTTCGAGGAGTCGTTTAACGTGGGCTCTTTTGCCATTGGTAAAGAGACCATGAAGCTGGCTGATCTGGTGGCCGCGCTTAAGCAAACCTACTGCGGTTCTATCGGTGCGGAATATATGCATATCACCAGCACCGAAGAGAAGCGCTGGATTCAGCAGCGTATCGAATCGGTAGCCGGTCAGGCCAGGTTCAGTGACGAAGAAAAGAAGGTTTTTTTAAAGCAGCTGACCGCCGCAGAAGGCCTGGAACGTTATCTGGGGGCCAAGTTTCCGGGTGCCAAACGTTTCTCGCTGGAAGGCGGTGATGCGCTGGTGCCGATGCTCAATGAAATGATTCATCACGCCGGCAAAAGCGGCACCCGCGAAGTGGTTCTCGGGATGGCGCACCGCGGGCGCCTTAATGTGCTGATTAACGTACTGGGTAAAAAACCTCAGGACTTATTTGACGAGTTTTCCGGTAAGCATAAAGAACATCTTGGCACCGGCGACGTAAAATACCATATGGGTTTCTCGTCGGATGTGGAAACTGCCGGCGGCATGGTGCATCTGGCGCTGGCCTTTAACCCATCACATCTGGAGATAGTCAGTCCGGTGGTGATGGGCTCTGTGCGTGCCCGGCTCGATCGTCTGGACAAGCCGGGCAGTAATCAGGTGCTGCCAATTACGATTCATGGTGATGCGGCGGTGACCGGCCAGGGGGTGGTGCAGGAAACGCTGAATATGTCGCTGGCGCGCGGATATGAAGTTGGCGGTACCGTGCGGATTGTGATTAACAACCAGGTCGGATTTACTACTTCCAACCCGCGTGATGCCCGTTCAACCCCATACTGTACTGATATCGGTAAAATGGTACAGGCGCCCATTTTCCATGTGAATGCCGATGACCCTGAAGCGGTGGCGTTTGTGACCCGGCTGGCACTGGATTTCCGTAATACCTTCAAACGCGATGTGTTTATCGACCTGTTTTGTTACCGTCGTCATGGCCATAACGAAGCGGATGAACCGAGTGCTACCCAGCCCTTGATGTATCAGAAAATCAAAAAGCATCCGACGCCGCGTAAAATTTACGCAGATCGTCTGGAAGCTGCAGGCATTGTGAAAACGGAAGACTCTACCGAACTGGTTAATCTTTATCGTGACGCGCTGGATGCCGGCGAGTGTGTGGTGCCTGAATGGCGTCCAATGAGCCTGCATTCTTTCACCTGGTCGCCCTATCTCAATCATGAATGGGATGAAAGCTATCCGGAAACTGTCGACATTAAACGTCTGCAAGAGCTGGCAAAACGTATCAGTCAGGTGCCTGAGGCGGTTGAGATGCAGTCGCGTGTGGCAAAAATCTACCATGACCGTGGTGAAATGGCCGCAGGCAATAAACCCTTCGACTGGGGGGGCGCTGAAAACCTGGCGTATGCCACGCTGGTGGATGAAGGTATTCCGGTACGGCTTTCCGGTGAGGATAGCGGACGGGGTACGTTTTTCCATCGTCATGCGGTGATCCATAATCAGAAGAACGGTTCTACTTATACCCCGCTGCATCATATTCATAACGGTCAGGGTGAATTTAAGGTCTGGGACTCGGTACTTTCGGAAGAGGCGGTGCTGGCATTTGAATATGGTTATGCCACGGCGGAACCGCGTACCCTGACTATCTGGGAAGCGCAATTTGGTGACTTTGCCAACGGTGCGCAGGTGGTCATCGACCAGTTTATTAGCTCCGGTGAGCAGAAATGGGGTCGGATGTGTGGCCTGGTTATGCTGTTACCGCATGGCTATGAAGGTCAGGGGCCGGAGCACTCATCAGCTCGTCTGGAACGCTATCTTCAGCTGTGTGCCGAGCAAAATATGCAGGTTTGCGTACCCTCAACCCCGGCTCAGGTTTATCACATGCTGCGACGCCAGGCGCTGCGCGGTATGCGTCGTCCGCTGGTGGTCATGTCGCCAAAATCATTGTTGCGTCATCCGCAGGCCATTTCCAGTCTTGAGGATCTGGCTAACGGCGGATTTAAGCCGGCAATTGGTGAAATTGATGCGCTTGATCCGCAGGGTGTTAAACGGGTCATTCTTTGTTCCGGCAAAGTTTATTATGACTTACTGGAACAACGCCGTAAGAACGACCAGACTAATGTTGCTATTGTCCGTATTGAACAGCTTTACCCGTTCCCGCAAAAGGCGTTGCAGGAAGTGTTGCAACCTTATGCGCACGTAAATGATTTTGTGTGGTGTCAGGAAGAGCCACTTAACCAGGGTGCATGGTACTGCAGTCAGCACCATTTCCGTGAAGCGGTGCCCTTTGGGGCTTCATTACGTTATGCCGGTCGCCCTGCGTCGGCTTCGCCAGCCGTAGGCTATATGTCCGTTCACCAGCAGCAGCAAAAAGATCTGGTTAATGACGCGCTGAACGTTGATTAATTAAAGGATAAATAATGAGTAGCGTAGATATTCTTGTTCCTGACCTGCCTGAGTCCGTTGCCGATGCCACCGTTGCTACCTGGCATAAAAAGCCTGGTGACAGCGTACAACGGGATGAAGTGCTGGTTGAAATTGAAACTGACAAAGTTGTGCTGGAAGTGCCAGCGGTTGCCGATGGCGTGCTGGAAACTATTCTGGAGGATGAAGGCGCAACCGTGACCTCGCGTCAGGCGCTGGGCCGGCTGAAAGAAGGGAACAGCGCGGGGAAAGAAACCACGGCAAAAGTGGATAAAAAAGAGTCCACCCCGGCTGAACGTCAGACCGCCTCTCTGGAAGAGAGTGAAAGCAACGAAACGCTCAGTCCGGCAATTCGTCGTCTGATTGCTGAACATAACCTTGATGCCGCCGCCATCCAGGGCAGCGGTGTCGGCGGTCGGATTACCCGCGAAGATGTGGAAAAACATCTGGCGAAAAAACCTACGGAAGCGAAAGCAGCCCCTGCCGCCAGCACCAGTGCGCCAGCTGCCCCTGCGCCGGGCAACCGCAGCGAAAAACGCGTGCCAATGACCCGTCTGCGTAAACGCGTGGCCGAGCGTCTGCTGGAGGCGAAAAACAGCACTGCAATGCTGACCACCTTCAATGAAGTCAACATGAAGCCCATTATGGATCTGCGTAAGCAGTATGGCGAAGCGTTTGAAAAACGCCATGGTATCCGTCTCGGCTTTATGTCTTTCTACATTAAAGCGGTTGTTGAAGCGCTGAAACGTTATCCGGAAGTAAATGCCTCCATCGATGGCGAAGATGTGGTGTATCACAACTACTTCGATGTCAGTATTGCCGTTTCAACGCCGCGTGGACTGGTGACGCCGGTACTGCGTGACGTTGATGCGCTGGGTATGGCGGATATTGAGAAGAAAATTAAAGAACTGGCCGTGAAAGGCCGTGACGGTAAGCTTACGGTTGATGAGCTGACGGGCGGCAACTTTACCATTACCAACGGCGGCGTCTTTGGTTCGCTGATGTCAACGCCGATTATTAACCCGCCGCAGAGTGCGATCCTGGGAATGCACGCGATCAAAGATCGCCCTATGGCGGTTAACGGCCAGGTAGAAATTCTGCCGATGATGTATCTGGCGCTTTCCTACGATCACCGCCTGATTGATGGCCGGGAGTCAGTTGGCTATCTGGTGGCGATCAAAGAGCTGCTGGAAGATCCTACCCGTCTGCTTCTGGACGTGTAACCTGAGCGGGCGCAGGCATATAACGCGCCCCTGATTCTATGGGATCGCTGTGCTGCAGCGATCACTTATTTCCGACCTGAATGGATAGAATATCATGAACTTACACGAATATCAGGCCAAACAACTGTTTGCCCGGTACGGTCTGCCAGCGCCGACAGGTTATGCCTGCACAACGCCGCGTGAAGCAGAAGAAGCGGCTTCCAAAATTGGCGCCGGCTCCTGGGTGGTGAAGTGTCAGGTACACGCCGGCGGCCGTGGTAAAGCAGGCGGCGTGAAAGTAGTCAAAAGCAAGGAAGATATTCGGGCTTTTGCTGAAAACTGGCTGGGTAAACGTCTGGTGACCTATCAGACAGATGCTGACGGGCAACCGGTAAACCAGATTCTGGTTGAAGCTGCAACCGATATCGGCCAGGAGCTTTACCTGGGTGCGGTAGTGGATCGCAGTTCGCGCCGGGTGGTGTTTATGGCGTCAACCGAAGGCGGCGTGGAAATTGAAAAAGTGGCGGAAGAGACCCCGCATCTGATTCATAAAATGTCGTTGGATCCGCTGACAGGCCCTCAACCGTGGCAGGGACGCGAGCTGGCGTTTAAGCTGGGGCTTTCCGGTAAGCAGATCGGCCAGTTCACGAAAATTTTTATGGGTCTGGCAACGCTGTTTCTTGAGCGCGACCTGGCGTTGGTGGAAATCAATCCGCTGGTTATCACCAAAGAAGGCGATCTGATTTGCCTGGACGGCAAACTGGGCGCTGACAGTAACGCCATGTTCCGCCAGCCGGAGCTGCGTGAGATGCGCGATCCCAGTCAGGAAGATCCGCGTGAAGCGCATGCCGCGCAGTGGGAACTGAACTATGTGGCGCTTGAAGGAAACATTGGTTGTATGGTCAATGGTGCAGGCCTGGCTATGGGCACTATGGACATCGTAAAACACCATGGTGGCCAGCCGGCTAACTTCCTCGATGTTGGCGGCGGCGCGACGAAAGAACGCGTTACTGAAGCCTTTAAAATTATTCTCTCTGACGACTCGGTGAAGGCGGTATTTGTTAATATTTTTGGCGGTATTGTTCGCTGTGACCTGATTGCCGATGGCATTATCGGTGCCGTTGCTGAAGTTGGCGTTAACGTGCCGGTAGTAGTACGTCTGGAAGGAAACAATGCAGAGTTGGGCGCCCAGCGTCTGGCGGAAAGCGGTTTAAATATTATTGCAGCAACCAGCCTGACTGACGCAGCGCAGCGCGTTGTTGCCGCAGCGGAGGGTAAATAATGTCCATTTTGATCGACAAAAACACCAAAGTTATCTGCCAGGGATTCACCGGTGGACAGGGCACCTTCCATTCAGAACAGGCACTGGCTTATGGTACTCAGCTGGTTGGCGGGGTCACCCCGGGTAAAGGGGGCACCACGCATCTGGGCCTGCCAGTTTTCAATACCGTTCGTGAGGCTGTGCAAGCCACCGGTGCCACCGCCTCGGTCATTTATGTACCGGCTCCTTTCTGTAAAGACGGTATTCTCGAAGCTATTGATGCCGGGATTAAGCTTATTATTACCATCACCGAAGGTATCCCGACGCTGGATATGCTGACAGTGAAAGTTAAGCTGGATGAAGCTGGCGTGCGTATGATTGGACCAAACTGTCCAGGTGTCATTACGCCCGGTGCCTGCAAAATCGGTATTATGCCTGGTCACATTCATAAACCTGGTCGCATCGGCATTGTTTCCCGCTCTGGTACGCTGACTTATGAGGCGGTGAAGCAAACGACGGATATTAGCTATGGTCAGTCGACCTGTGTGGGCATTGGCGGCGATCCTATTCCTGGCTCGAACTTTATTGATATCCTGCAAATGTTCCAGGATGATCCGCAGACTGAAGCGATTGTGATGATTGGCGAAATTGGTGGCAGTGCGGAAGAAGAAGCCGCCGCCTTTATTAAAGCGCATGTCACAAAACCGGTGGTTGGTTATATTGCCGGGGTTACTGCGCCGAAAGGTAAGCGAATGGGGCATGCCGGGGCGATTATCGCCGGTGGTAAAGGAACGGCAGATGAAAAATTTGCCGCGCTGGAAGCCGCAGGGGTTAAAACGGTCCGTAGCCTGGCTGACATTGGCGATGCCGTTAAAGCGGTGTTGCCGGCCAAATAATAATTAAAATATACTCGACATATTGGCCGCCCTGAGAGCGGCCTTTTTTTCAACGCAGAAAAAATGCCATTTTTCGCTTTTCTTGCTGGCAGATTGACGCATAACGCCTATGCTTAGCAGCAGGGTGACGCGTCTGCTGATGAACTGACGGCGGGCACCCTGCCATCGTTGTCTCTGCTCAGGACATTTGTCAGTGGGAAAAACTTACTAAAGGTGAACATGCGGGTTAAATCGATGTAAATTATTTTGTTAATGCAAAATAACATCAGGTTAAGTTTAAAGTGAATTATGTAGCTTTAAATAAACATATATTTAACACTAAATTCATTCTTTATGAGGATCTCAGTCACACATTGATTTAAATCAAAATATTTGCGTATATAAGCGGCGGTAGTTGTGGAAAACACAGGCTTTTTTCGATTAAATTGTGCTGTATCAATCTGAACATCACGCCGATTAAATTAAAAAATTGCGCGATATACTGTTTTAATCCGGACAGTGGATTCTCCGGTTTTCTGACGAATGTTCCGGAAATGGCTATTCCGGTCGGTTAATATGTCAATCATAACGATTTAATCAAGATTGGAGATAGCACCTCCCCGGTGTTTATCTCCGCAGTGTTATTTGAGCAGGCCCAGGTATATCCGGATGCGCTGACGTAATCAGTATTGCCGGTTGCTGAAGGCCAGGAGCAAGGAGTCAAGATGTTTGATATCGTCGAGCTGTCGCGCTTACAGTTTGCTTTGACGGCACTCTATCATTTCCTTTTCGTCCCGCTAACGCTGGGTATGGCGTTTTTGCTGGCGATCATGGAAACGGTTTATGTGCTGTCAGGCAAAAAAATCTATAAAGACATGACCAAGTTCTGGGGAAAGTTATTTGGTATTAACTTTGCTCTGGGCGTGGCGACCGGTCTGACTATGGAATTTCAGTTCGGGACCAACTGGTCATATTACTCACACTATGTCGGTGATATCTTCGGAGCACCGCTGGCAATTGAAGGCCTGATGGCTTTCTTCCTTGAGTCTACCTTTGTCGGTCTGTTCTTTTTTGGCTGGGACCGGCTGGGTAAGGTCCAGCATATGGCGGTGACCTGGCTGGTGGCCCTTGGGTCAAACCTGTCTGCACTCTGGATTCTGGTGGCTAATGGCTGGATGCAGAATCCGGTCGCCTCCGAATTCAATTATGAAACCATGCGTATGGAGATGGTCAGTTTCGTTGACCTGGTACTGAATCCGGTTGCACAGGTTAAATTTGTTCATACCGTTGCTGCCGGCTATACCACCGGGGCGATGTTTATTCTTGGTGTCAGCGCATATTACATGCTGCGTGGCCGTGATTTTGCTTTCGCCAAACGTTCATTTGCCATTGCGGCCAGCTTCGGCATCGCCGCCATCCTGTCAGTGATTGTACTGGGGGATGAATCAGGCTACGAAATTGGTGACGTGCAAAAAACTAAACTGGCGGCTATTGAAGCTGAATGGGAGACCCAGCCGGCGCCGGCGGCCTTTACGCTGTTCGGTATCCCGAATCAGGAAACCCAGAAAAACAGTTTTGCCATTCAAATCCCGTATGTTATGGGCCTGATTACTACCCGCTCTTTCGACAAGCCGGTGCTGGGTCTGAAAGAACTGATGGCGCAGCATGAAATCCGTATTCGTAACGGCATGAAGGCTTATCAGCTGCTTCAGGAACTGCGTAGCGGTAATACCGATCCTGGCGTTCGCGCCGCGTTTGAAAAATCCAAGCAGGATCTCGGCTATGGCCTGCTGCTGAAGCGTTATACGCCAGATGTTGCTAATGCCAGCGAAGAACAGATAGCGAAAGCCACTAAAGATTCTATTCCAGCGGTGGCACCGGTCTACTTCTCGTTCCGTATTATGGTGCTGTGCGGCATGCTGATACTGCTGATTATCGGCTTCTCCTTCTGGTCGGTACTGCGTAACCGGATTGGTAAAAATACTTTTCTGCTGCGCTGTGCGCTGTACGGTATTCCGCTGCCGTGGATTGCGGTGGAATCTGGTTGGTTTGTTGCTGAATATGGCCGTCAGCCCTGGGCAATCGGTGAAGTGCTGCCGACTGCGGTGGCAAATTCATCGTTGACCACCGGGGATGTCCTGTTTTCTATGTTCCTGATCTGCGGCCTTTACACGCTGTTTTTGGTGGCTGAACTGTATCTGATGTTCAAATTTGCACGTCTTGGGCCAAGCAGCCTGAAGACCGGGCGTTATCATTATGAACAGTCAAATGTAGCCTCACAGCCGGTTCGTTAAGACAGGAGTCCACAAGATGTTAGATTATCAAGTATTGCGTTTTATCTGGTGGCTGCTGGTCGGGGTGCTATTTATTGGCTTCGCCGTCACCGACGGGTTTGATATGGGTGTTGGTATGCTGTCACGTCTGATGGGGCGTACTGATACCGAACGCCGTATTATGATTAACAGCGTCGCACCACACTGGGACGGCAACCAGGTCTGGCTTATTACCGCAGGTGGCGCGCTGTTTGCCGCCTGGCCGATGGTATACGCCGCTGCTTTTTCAGGTTTTTATGTGGCGATGATTCTGGTGCTGGCTTCACTGTTTTTCCGTCCGGTGGGTTTTGATTACCGCTCAAAGATTGAAGACAAGCGCTGGCGTGGCATGTGGGATATCGGCATTTTCATTGGCAGTCTGGTACCGCCACTGGTGATTGGTGTCGCTTTTGGTAACCTGCTCGAAGGTGTCCCTTTCCATTTTGATAATGAACTGCGCCTTTTTTATACCGGTAATTTCTTCCAGCTACTGAATCCGTTTGGTTTGCTGACCGGTATCGTCAGCCTGATGATGTTTCTGGTGCAAGGGGCAACGTATTTGCAGATGCGCACCACCGGTGAGCTTAATCTGCGCGCCCGCAGCTATGGGCAGATTGGCGCCCTGGTGATGATGGTGTGCTTTATTCTGGCGGGTATCTGGATCGTGTATGGTATCGAGGGCTACGCGATTACCTCGGCTATTGGCACGGATGGCGTTTCTAATCCACTTAACAAAGAAGTGGCTCGTCAGGCTGGCGCATGGCTGGTGAATTTCCATCATGCACCGGTACTGTGGCTATTCCCACTGCTGGGTGTGGTGCTGCCTTTACTGACCGTGCTCTGCTCCAGACTCGGCAAGGGTGCCTGGGCCTTCCTGTTCTCGTCTCTGACGATTGCCTGCGTCATCATGACCGTCGGCATTGCGCTGTTTCCGTTTATCATGCCGTCAAGCACCTCATTATCAAGTAGCCTGACGATTTGGGACGCGACTTCCAGCCAGTTGACGCTTCAGGTCATGCTGTATGTGGCGATCATTTTCGTACCGATTATTCTGGCATACACCAGCTGGTGCTATTACAAAATGTTCGGACGCATTACTAAAGAACATATTGAAAGCAATACGCACTCGCTTTACTGAGTTAAGGAGACGCAAAATGTGGTATTTCGCCTGGATTCTTGGCACCTTGCTGGCCTGCGCCTTCGGTATTATTACGGCGCTGGCGCTGGAGCACGTTGAAACGCTCAAAACAAAAGAATGAAAAGACTGATTGCGCAAATCTGGCAGTGGATGGACCGGCGGTCGTTACGCCTTCTGTCCCTGCTGCTGGCGCTCTGGCTGGCCGGCTGCCTGTTCTGGGCACCGGCCCGTTTTGCCTCACATACCAGCTCGCTGTCTCTCTGGCAGGGATGGATTATTATGTGGGGAGTCTGTGCCAGCGTGGTCTTTGGCGTTGGTTTTCAGCCGCAAAAGCTGCGCTGGAGAGCGCTTTTTTTGCCGTTACCCGCGCTGCTGGTAGTCGTCTGCGGACTGGTTTTCTTTTATTCCTGAGCCTCCTCTGAGGCGCGGTCAGCGCGCCTTATTCGCCTGCAATAGTTCTGTCCGTTTTTGTCAGCTTTTGTTTAAGAATTATCTCGAAAACCTTTCTGATTGTTAGCAACCGATATTTATTTTATTTACCTTCTGTGAATCCATTCCAAAGGCGTCAGCTCTTGCGTATAGTAGCAACGGTTTTGGTTTTAACGTCATGTGCATGACCAGGATTTGAAGTGAGTACAGCGTTGTTTCGATGGCCGGTAAGGGTTTATTACGAAGACACTGACGCCGGTGGCGTGGTATACCATGCCAGCTACATTGCTTTCTATGAACGGGCCAGAACAGAAATGCTGCGTCAGCATCACTTTAACCAGCAGGCACTGCTCGCGCAAAAAATAGCGTTTGTGGTGCGTCGGATGACCGTGGAGTATCATGCTGCTGCCCGGCTTGATGATCTGCTGGAAGTGCAGTGTGACGTCACTGCTATGTCACGTGCTACCATGACGTTTGCCCAACGAATTATCAATGCAGAAGGCCGGCTGCTGAATGAAGCAGAGGTACTGATTGCCTGCATAAATCCACATCGAATGAAGCCTATCGCGCTTCCTGAGTCTATTGTCGCGGAGTTCAAGCAGTGACTGACATGAACATTATTGATTTGTTCCTGAAGGCAAGCCTTCTGGTGAAACTCATCATGTTGATTTTGATCGGCTTCTCAATTGCTTCCTGGGCGGTCATCATTCAAAGAACGCGTATTCTCAATTCAGCAGGGCGTGAAGCTGATGCGTTTGAAGATAAGTTCTGGTCGGGAATTGAACTCTCGCGTTTGTATCAGGAAAGCCAGGCACGTCGTGATGAACTTTCCGGTTCTGAACAGATTTTTTATGCCGGCTTCAAAGAGTTTGCGCGATTGCACCGGGCCAATAGCCACGCACCCGAAGCGGTGGTGGAGGGCGCATCACGCGCGATGCGTATTTCCATGAACCGTGAACTGGAAGCCCTGGAAACGCATATCCCTTTTCTTGGCACCGTCGGTTCCATCAGTCCCTACATTGGCCTGTTCGGTACCGTCTGGGGGATCATGCATGCCTTTATTGCGCTTGGCGCTGTCAAGCAGGCCACGTTACAAATGGTGGCTCCGGGTATTGCTGAGGCACTGATTGCTACCGCAATCGGGCTGTTTGCCGCTATTCCTGCGGTAATGGCTTACAACCGGCTGAACCAGCGGGTAAATAAGCTGGAACAAAGCTATGACAATTTCATGGAAGAGTTCACCGCGATCCTGCACCGCCAGGCATTCTCCAGCGAGAACAATAAATAAGCAGGAGGTAAGCTATGGCCAGAACCCGGGGTCGTAACAATCGCGCGCTTAAGTCGGAAATCAACATCGTTCCGCTGCTTGATGTGCTGCTGGTATTGCTGCTTATTTTTATGGCAACTGCGCCCATCATTACCCAAAGTGTGGAAGTAGATTTGCCGGATGCAACGGATTCGAAAACGGTCGCCAGCGATGATAATCCACCGGTGATCCTTGAAGTTTCTGGCGTCGGACAGTACAGCCTGGTGGTCGATCGTGACCGCATGACACAGCTACCGCCTGAGCAAGTGATTGCCGAAGCCCAGCATCGTATGGAAGCGAATCCAAAAACAGTTTTTCTGATTGGGGGAGCAAAGGACGTGCCTTACGATGAAATTATCAAGGCGTTGAATCTATTGCATCAGGCGGGTGTCAAATCCGTGGGCCTGATGACGCGCCCGATTTAATTCAGCGAACCGTTTTTGGGAAAGCAAGAGTGTCGAAGGCAACCGAACAGAATGATAAGTTAAAACGGGCGATAATCATTTCGCTGGTGCTGCATATTTTGCTGATTGCCCTGCTGATCTGGAGCTCGTTTGATGAAAATATTGATGCCAGCGCCGGCGGCGGTGGTGGCGATATTGATGCGGTGATGGTGGATCCGGGGGCGGTGGTCGATCAGTACAATCGCCAGCAGGATCAGCAGGCAGATAGCCAGCGCGCAGAGCAACAACGAAAAAAGCAGGCGCAGCAGCAGGCAGAAGAATTACAGCAAAAGCAGGCGGCAGAACAGCAGCGTCTGAAACAGGTGGAAAAAGAGCGTTTGCAGGCGCAGGAACAAGCCCGGGAGCAAGCGGAAAAACAGGCCGAGCAGCAGCGGCAGGCTGAACAGGCAGCCAAACAGGCTGAAGCGCAGCAACAAGCCGCTGAAGCGGCAGCGGCGCAAGCCAAAGCAGAGGCGAAAGCTCAGGCTGATGCACAGGCGAAAGCCGCCGCCGCCGCGAAAGCTAAAGCAGATGCTGAAGCGAAAAAGGCCGCAGCGGCCGCGAAAAAGCAGGCGGATGAAAAGGCCAGAGAGGCGGCAGAACAGGCGGCGAAACAGAAAGCGGCTCAGGAAGCGAAAGCGGCTGCTGAAGCGAAAGAAAAAGCCGACGCGAAAGCCAAAGCTGACGCTGAGAAAAAAGCGGCGGCGGCCAAAGCGAAGGCAGAGGCAGCGGCCAAAGCGAAGGCAGAGGCAGCGGCCAAAGCGAAAGCCGCGGCGGATGCAAAAAAAGAATCCGGTGAAGTTGACGAACTGCTGGGCGGCCTGACTTCAGGCAAAAATGCCCCTAAACAAGGCAAGGGTGGCGCGGCGGCAGGTCAGGGAAACCAGAGTAAAGCCGGTGCTAATGGTGCAGATGTCAGCAATTATGCCAGCCAGATTCAGTCAGCCATTCAGAGTAAGTTTTATGATGCTGACTCCTTTAAGGGACGGGAGTGCACGTTAAAGGTCCGTCTGGCACCTAACGGTGGCTCGCTGATTGATGTTCAGGCTGAGGGGGGCGATCCGGCGTTGTGTCAGGCGGCATTGTCGGCGGCGCGTCAGGCGATTATTCCGAAACCACCCAGCCAGGCGGTGTATGAGGCGCTTAAGAACGCACCGGTTTACTTTAAGCCATAATAATTACTTACGGATGGCAGTTGGAATCGCCTTGTCCATGCCATACTGTTAAAGCGGGTTTGTCATCATCGTTGCTAAAAACTGCTATTTATCGTGGACGTCAGGTTCAGATAAGGGAGAAAAGATGAAGCAGGTATTTCGTATCGCGTTAAGTTTTTTGCTGCTGTTTGCAGCGGCGTTGCATGCAGAAGTCCGGATCGAAATCACCCAGGGGGTCAATACAGCCCGACCCATCGGCGTGGTGCCGTTTAAATGGCAGGGAACCGGCGCACCTCCGCAGGATATTAGTGGCATCATTGCGGCGGACCTACGCAATAGCGGCAAATTTAATCCCCTCGATCAGTCACGTTTACCCCAGCAGCCAACGAGCGCCGCTGAGGTACAGCCTGCTGCCTGGACCGCACTGGGAATCGACGCGGTGGTGGTGGGGCAAATTCAACCGGGGGCAGACGGCAGCTATCTGATCTCTTACCAGCTGGTTGATACCTCCGGTTCACCGGGCACCGTCCTGGCACAAAATCAGTATAAGGTGACCAGTCAGTGGTTACGTTATGCTGCACACACCGGCAGCGATGAAATTTTTCAGAAACTGACGGGTATTAAAGGTGCTTTCAGAACGCGTATCGCTTACGTGGTACAGACCAACGGCGGCCAGTATCCCTACGAACTGCGGGTTTCTGACTATGACGGTTACAATCAGTTTGTGGTGCATAAAGCCTCTCAGCCGCTGATGTCACCGGCCTGGTCACCTGATGGCAAAAAACTGGCTTACGTCACCTTCGAAAGCGGCCGTTCGGCACTGGTGATTCAGACTCTGGCGACCGGCGCAATTCAGAAAGTGGCTTCTTATCCAGGACATAATGGTGCGCCGGCATTCTCACCAGACGGCAGTAAGCTAGCTTTCGCCTTGTCTAAAACCGGCAGCCTGAATCTCTACGTTATGGATTTGGCTTCAGGACAAATACGCCAGCTTACCGATGCATCGTATAACAGCACCGAGCCTTCCTGGTTCCCGGATAACCAGAATCTGGCCTATACCTCCGATCAGGCCGGCCGGCCGCAGATTTATAAGATTAATATCAACGGCGGTGCGCCGCAGCGTCTGACCTGGAACAGTCCCCAGAATCAGGATGCGGATGTAAGTACCGACGGTAAATCAATGGTGATGATTAGCACAGTCAGTGGTGCACAACACGTCACCAGACAGGATCTGGAAACGGGGGCCGTTCAGACATTAACGGACACGTTCCTGGATGAAACGCCAAGTCAGGCGCCTAACAGCACAATGGTTATCTACAGCTCTACTCAGGGTATGGGATCGGTGCTGAATCTGGTGTCGACCGATGGGCGTTTTAAAGCGCGTCTTCCGGCGACTGATGGTCAGGTAAAATCGCCTGCCTGGTCTCCGTATCTGTGATGGCTATTCATTATGAATAGCGAACAAACAATAATAGGAATGAAACAAATGCAACTGAACAAAGTGCTGAAAGGCTTTATGCTGGCACTGCCAGTTATCGCTGTCGCTGCATGTAGCTCACACAAAAACAACAATAATGACCAATCCGGTATGGGTGCTGATGGTGCCAACGGTTCGGGCATGACTAACGGTGACATGTCATCATCTGAGCAGGCGCGTCTGCAGATGCAGCAGCTGCAGCGTAATAACATCGTTTACTTCGGACTGGATAAATACGATGTAAACTCAGATTACATGCAGATGCTGGATCAGCATGCGGCATTCCTGCGCAGCAACCCGTCTTACAAAGTGACCATTGAAGGCCACGCGGATGAACGCGGTACGCCGGAATACAACATCGCATTGGGTGAGCGTCGTGCGAATGCAGTTAAAATGTATCTGCAGGGCAAAGGCGTTTCTGCCGATCAGATGTCTATCGTTTCTTACGGAAAAGAAAAACCAGCCGTACTGGGCCACGACGAAGCTGCCTATGCTAAAAACCGTCGTGCCGTACTGGTTTATTAAGAGAGCAACATGATTAGTAACTTCAGACCTCATCTGTTGAGTCTGTCGTTACTGATTGGCGTAGCGGCCATCACGGCCGCTAATGCCCACGCGTCAATCAGTAGCGTTGGCTCAGGCTCGGTGGAAGACCGCGTCACAACCCTTGAGCGTATTACTAATGCTCAGGCTCAGCTCCTGCAACAGCAGCAGCAAAGGCTTTCCTCAACGCAAAGCGATATCGATGCGCTGCGGGGCCAGCTTCAGGAGAGTCAGTATCAGCTCAGTCAGTTGGCTGAACGCCAGAAAGATCTTTATCAGCAGCTGGATAAACTAAACAGTACAGGTGGTGGCACGGCACAACCAACCGGCGCTGATAGCGCGAGTACGGCAGGGGCGGTGAACGGCGCAGCCAGCAACGTGCCCGATGCCAGCAGCCACAGCGATGGTGCGGCACCGGTGCAAAGTGGTGATGCCAATACCGATTATAATGCCGCGGTGGCCTTGGTGCTGGAACAAAAGCAGTACGATAAAGCCATCAGAGCTTTTCAGGCTTTTGTTAAGAAATACCCTGATTCAACCTATATTCCGAATGCGAATTACTGGCTGGGACAGCTCAGTTACAACAAAGGCAAAAAGGATGATGCGGCTTACTATTTCGCCACTGTGGTGAAAAATTATCCAAAGTCACCCAAAAGTGCCGATGCGCTATACAAGGTTGGGGTGATTATGCAGGAAAAAGGTGACAGTGCAAAAGCGAAAGCCGTTTACCAGCAGGTGGTTAAGCAGTATCCGAATACCGAGGCTGCCAGACAGTCACAAAAGCGCCTTTCTTCATTATAACTGCCAGGCTTTGACCAGATTTTGTTGCATTTCTGGTCTTGCCGCATGAAAGCTAAGCAGTTGACAGACTTATTGAAAAATAAGGGTTGCGCTCAAACCTCAAATCAGTAATATATGCCGCCGTTGCCGGGACATTTAGCCAGTCGTTCCGGCAGGGCGTTAGAGTGGGTCGTTAGCTCAGTCGGTAGAGCAGTTGACTTTTAATCAATTGGTCGCAGGTTCGAATCCTGCACGACCCACCATTTTATTAAACGCCTGGTTATCCGCGTCATGTTATGACCAAAAACGCGGGTCGTTAGCTCAGTCGGTAGAGCAGTTGACTTTTAATCAATTGGTCGCAGGTTCGAATCCTGCACGACCCACCAGTGTATTAAGGCGCCCTAAAGGCGCCTTTTTGCGTGACAGAACGGGCAGGTTCGGGCCGAACGCAGTGAGACAACGTTGCGACAGCAACGGCCCGCAGGGTGAGGCGCAGCCGAATCGGGCTATTTTGTGCGCTTCTTTGGCACCTGAGACAGGTTTTTCCAGATATGCAGCACCGCATAGCTTCGCCAGGGACGCCAGCGCTGGGATAACTCTCCGGCCTGTTTACTGCTGACATTGCCAAGATTATTTCTGATGGCAATATCTTCGGCGGGAAAGGCATCTGGCCAGCGCAGGGCACGCATCGCGATATAACTGGCAGTCCACGGGCCAATACCCGGCAAGGCACGCAGCTGTGCCATCAGCTGGTCGGGTGGTGCACCGGCTTCCAGACGCAGTCCGCCGTGTTGACAGGCCGCAGCCAGTGCCAGAATAGATTTTGTCCGCGCGCTGACAATTCCCAGCCGGGCAATATCGTCGACGCTTGCTGTACAGAGCCTTTCTGCCTGAGGTGACAAGCGATTCAGCTGCGGCAGCGGAGTCTGGCAGGGATTGCCAAAGGCGTCAGCAAAGCGACATCCCAGCGTGGTTGCAGCTTTCACCGTGACCTGCTGGCCAAGAATAGCGCGAACCACCATTTCAAAACCATCAAATGCACCGGGAACACGTAAACCGGGATTTTTTTCCAGACTGGCCTGCAGCAAAGGATCCTGAACCAGGTGCGCATAGATTGCCTGTGGCTGGGCACTGAGATCAAACAGATTACGCAGGCGCTGCAACATTGCCGGCAGGACCGGGCTGAGACTGTGCGAAAACCGGACATTTAGGGCATTTTTAGCCTGATTGTGACTGACGTGCAGCCAGCCGTGATGGCTGCCGATTTGTACCGTTCGGGCATAGCTGTCGCTGTCGACATATTCCACCCCCTGAATCATACGCGCCCGAAGAAATTCCAGCATCGCCTGCCAGTCATAAGGCGGGCGATAGCTTAGCAGCAGGGTGGAGGTTTCGTTGTTGAGCGGGCTTGTCTTGTCCTGTGCGGCGAGGCGGCGTAAATGGCTGGGCGGCATGCGATAACGCGTACGGAAAACATCATTAAAGAGTCGCAGGCTGGCGAAGCCACTGGCAAAGGCGATTTCTGTGACCGGAAGACGAGTTTCTGTCAGCAGTTGTTTGGCCAGCAGCAGGCGCCGGGTCTGTTTTAATTCCAGCGGCGAAACGCCCAGTTCAGACTGCACGATACGACGCAGCTGGCGCAGGCTGATAGCAAAATGACGGGCGACGCTTTCCAGGCTGGTATGGCCGTTGCTCAGGCTTTCATCAATACACTGAATGACCCGACCGGCAACCCGGTGTGCATGATCCAGCGGCGCATTGCCAGGTGCCAGTTCTGGCCGGCAGCGCAAACAGGGACGAAATGACGCTTTTTCTGCTGCGCTGGCGCTGGCAAAAAACAGGCAATTTTCTTCCCGTGGTGGTTTGACCGGGCAAACCGGCCGGCAGTAAATGCCGGTAGAAGTGACGCCAACAAAGAACACGCCATCAAAACGCGTATCACGTGATGTCAGCGCCTGATAGGCAATATGACGTTCAATCATGGTGGCTCCGGAGCGGCGGTAAAATAACAGTGTAGAGGAGCAAAAGTGTCATGACTGGCTATTTCAGGACATCACAGGCCATTTTATACTGGTGTCCGAAAACGGCCAGTATTCTGCTGCCGGCGGGTAATAATAAAATGGACTCAGCAACTTCAGGAGACGTGAACATGGGTTACTATCGTAAAACTGTCGCCAGCCCGGTTGGCCAGCTGGAACTGCTTGCCAGTGATAACGGTCTTTCCGCGATTTTATGGGAAAACGAAGACCGATTACGTATCCAGCGTCAGCCGGTGGTGGACAGGCCAGAACATCCGCTTTTGCTGCAGACAGCCCGCCAGCTCAATGAATACTTTGCTGGTGAACGTCAGCTTTTCGAATTACCGCTGGATGTTAGCGGCACTGATTTCCAGAAAAAGGTGTGGGCGGCTCTGCTGACCATTCCCTATGGTGAAACACGGAGTTATGCCGAGATTGCAGGCCAGGTTGGTCGTCCCGCAGCGGTAAGGGCCGTTGGGGCGGCCAACGGTAAAAATCCTCTCAGTATTGTGGTGCCCTGTCATCGGGTCATTGGCAGTAATGGTCGGCTGACCGGTTTTGCCGGTGGTCTGACAACCAAAGCTTATTTACTCAATCTGGAAACGCCCGTTTTAGGTTAAGCCGATGGTTAAGCGCATAGTTTGCCGGCGCAAAGTGGCCGCAGAGCATGGAAGAGCGCTTAGCCATGCCAATTGTTGGTGCTGTACTTTTTACGTCCAATAGCGCTATCAGGCATAAGTTTGCTGGTCAGATGTGGTTATCTTGTTTAGTATGTAAAACAATGTTGTCGGTTTATCGCCGTCAGCGGCGCAATGCAGCGCGAATGTGTTCAAAACATAAAACGAGATGGCCCTATGAGTCTGCTATTTGATCCTGCCAGTACGGTATATCCTTTCCCGGTTAAGCCGGCTCAGCTGAGTGATGCTGAAAAAAGTGATTTGCGTGCCAGAATAAAGCGTTTGTTACGGGCGCAGGATGCCGTGCTGGTTGCGCATTATTACACCGATCCCGACATTCAGTCACTGGCAGAAGAGAGCGGCGGTTGCGTGGCGGATTCGCTGGAGATGGCGCGTTTTGGCAGCCAGCATCCGGCTTCCACACTGCTGGTTGCCGGGGTGCGTTTTATGGGCGAAACGGCCAAAATTCTCAGTCCGCAAAAGCGGATTCTGATGCCGACATTACAGGCAGAGTGTTCACTGGATTTGGGGTGCCCGCCTGCGGCTTTCAGTGAATTTTGCGATAGCCATCCGCAGCGAACGGTGGTGGTCTATGCAAACACCTCGGCGGCGGTCAAAGCCCGTGCCGACTGGGTCGTGACCTCCAGTATTGCCGTTGAGCTGATTGAACACCTCGATAGCCTCGGGGAAAAAATTATCTGGGCACCCGATCGCCATCTTGGTCGCTACGTGATGCAGCAGACCGGTGCTGATATCCTCTGCTGGCAGGGAGCATGCATTGTCCACGATGAGTTTAAAATCCAGGGGCTGCACAAGATGAAAGCGCTGTTTCCGCAGGCGGCGGTGCTGGTCCATCCGGAGTCACCCCAGGCGATTATTGAACTGGCCGATGCGGTGGGATCGACCAGCCAGCTTATTGCGGCGGCAAAACGGTTGCCGCATCGTCAGCTGATCGTAGCGACCGACCGCGGCATCTTTTATAAAATGCAGCAGGCGGTACCGGAAAAAAGTTTAATGGTGGCACCCACCGCAGGTGAAGGCGCCACCTGCCGCAGTTGTGCCCACTGTCCGTGGATGGCAATGAACGGTCTGGCTGCCCTTGCCAGCGCGCTGGAGCAAGGGGGGAAAGCGCATGAAATTGAAGTCGAAGCCGGCTTAAGGCTGGCTGCACTGCGCCCGCTTGAGCGTATGCTAACCTTTGCTGCAAGCCTGAAACGATAACCCGTTTGCCATAATAAGGATCATAACCGATGGATTTTTTTAGCACACAAAATATTCTGGTGCATATTCCGCTGGGGGCAGGGGGATACAATCTCTCCTGGATCGAAGCAATAGGTACTCTGGCCGGACTGTTATGTATCTGGCTGGCCAGTCTGGAAAAAATTATCAACTATTTGTTTGGCCTGATAAACGTTAGCTTATTTGCCGTTATTTTTTTTCAGATTCAGCTATATGCCAGCCTGTTGCTGCAACTGTTCTTTTTTGTCGCCAATATTTATGGCTGGTACGCCTGGAGTCGGCAAACCAGCGACAGTCAGGCCGTGCTGAAAATACGCTGGCTGCCATTCTCTAAAGCGGTGATGTGGCTGGCAGGTTGTGCCATTGCTATTACGCTGATGACAGTATTTATTAATCCGGTATTTGCGTTTCTCACCCGGGTGGCGGTGATGATAATGAATGCGCTGGGCTTAACGGTGGCCATGCCACAGCTGCAACCTGATGCTTCCCCATTCTGGGATGCCTGCATGATGGTGCTTTCGGTGGCGGCAATGATTTTGATGACGCGTAAATATGTTGAAAACTGGCTGCTGTGGGTAGTTATCAACGTGATAAGCGTGATGATTTTTACCCGTCAGGGCGTTTACGCCATGGCGCTGGAATATATTCTTCTCACGCTGATTGCGTTAAATGGCAGCTGGTTGTGGATGAAAAACGCCCGTCAGCAGGGATCTCAGGCGCTTTCTTAGTGAGGATGCGCGTGAGTCTGTTCAGTGGCACTCTGTGGCAACCGGCAATCCGTCGTGTCACAGCGCTGATACTCCATCTGCACCGTTGCATGTTCTATCTGATAATGCTGATGCAAAAACAGATGAATGCGTTGTAACAAGGCGTCATGATCGTGAGGGGGAATCACCTGCACATGCAGTGTAATAACCGGTTTTTCGCCAACCTGCCATAAATGAACGTGGTGAACATTGCGGATTTCAGCAATGGAGCGGGTCAGCGTGCGGGCCAGCTTATCGGCATCCAGCGTCTGCGGCGAGCCTTCAAGCAGTTCATGCAGGCTTTCCCGCAGCAGCTTCCAGGCGCTGCGCAATACCAGCAATGACACCAGAATAGACAGGATTGGGTCGGCTGGCGTCCAGCCGGTAAAAATGATGATAAGGGCAGCGATAATTGCCCCGACGGAGCCGAGCAAATCACCGAGTACATGCAGCATGGCGGCACGAACATTGAGATTTTTTTCTTCCTCACCGCGATGCAGTAGCCAGAACGACAGTAAATTTGCCAGCAGTCCGCCAACGGCAATTGCCATCATTAAGCCGCCTGCGATGGGTTCCGGATGATAAAAACGCACTATTGCCTGCCAGACTATCAGTACGGTAATCACCAGCAGGGCGATGGCATTGGTGAACGCCGCCAGCGTGGTCAGGCGCAGCAGGCCAAAGGTATGGCGACTGTTGGGTTTACGCCGGGCAAACTGTAGCGCCAGTAACGCCATCAGCAGCGCAGCGGTATCGGTGAGCATATGACCGGCATCTGCCAGCAAGGCCAGCGACCCTGACAGCACGCCACCGATAATCTCGGCCAGCATAAACAGGGCGGTAATGGCAAAGGCTGCCAGCAGCGGCGAGCGGTTAGCGCCATGAGATTGGTGCGGTGTATGAGAGTGATTATGCGCCATTGTTTGCCCGTCAGGATACCTGCTATCTGCTAATCATAACAGTAATTGAGCCAGACGGTTGCCCTGTTGTTGCTGGCCGGCTTTTACCCGACGGACAAAAAAGCACTGGCTGGCTGCCGGGATATTCTGCCAGCATATGAGGTGGCGGTAGTGCAGAACCCATGCTGGGTTTGCCGGCGCAAACAAAACAAAAAGGAGAGCCGGAGCTCTCCTTATGGGCAATTATCTGTTTAGGGCAGATTATTGCGTGGTGCCGTCAGTTTTAGTGTCAGCGCCGGGGCCCACTTTTTTGTTCACGTCCGGGCATTTTCCGTCTTTACACTGCGAATTTTTATCAATCTGCCTGGCACTCATTTTCTTACTGTGATGTTTCACCGATTTGTGCGAAGTACTGCCCTGATTGATTTTACTGTTATCAACATGTTTTGGTGCCAGGGTTTGTTCAGAACCACCGGAAGCGGCACCGGCATCGGCGGCCTGGTTAGCGGTACCGTTGTTGCCGCCGTCTTCAGCCAGCACTGCCCCGCTGGTCAGTGTCATGGCTGCCGTCAGAATTGCTATTGCAAACTTATTCATCATTATGCTCCCGTTAATTAATGAAGTCGTTTAGTGTCAGGTATACACTTTGCCGGGTTATTGTCTGAATTTGAGTCGATTTTTGCGAAATAAAATGCTGGAAATGTTTATTATGGTGCTATTTAATTTAGGTAAAATCTTTTTTTTAAGTATTTACCAATAAAAGTGTAGTCAGACTCAGCGAAATATCAAATTTAACTCAGGTAAAAAAAACGCTGAATGATTTACACGCCGGGTAGGGACGGTTAAATTTAAGCGGCTATACCGGGCGTACAGCCAGGTGCCAACCATGCTGGAACAGAAATGAATTATCAGAACGACGACCTAAGAATCAAAGAGATAAAAGAATTATTGCCACCGGTAGCGTTGCTGGAAAAATACCCGGCGAGCGAAAAGGCGGCGCAAACGGTCGCGCGCGCGCGCCAGGCAATTCATCATATTCTTAAAAATAAAGATGACCGCTTGCTGGTTGTCATCGGACCCTGTTCCATCCACGACCCGCAGGCGGCAAAAGAATATGGTGAACGCCTGCTGGCCCTGCGTGAAGCGCTGAAAGGTGAACTGGAAGTAGTGATGCGGGTCTATTTTGAAAAACCGCGTACTACCGTGGGTTGGAAAGGGCTGATTAACGATCCCAATATGGATGGCAGCTTCCGGATTAATGACGGTCTGCGGCTTGCGCGCAAGCTTCTGTTGGAAATTAACAACAGTGGCCTGCCTGCCGCCGGTGAGTTCCTTGATATGATTACCCCACAATATCTGGCTGATTTAATGAGCTGGGGGGCTATTGGCGCGCGTACCACTGAATCTCAGGTTCACCGCGAGCTGGCTTCCGGACTCTCCTGCCCGGTAGGCTTTAAAAACGGCACTGATGGCACCATTAAAGTTGCCATTGATGCCATTAATGCCGCCAGTGCTCCACACTGTTTCCTTTCCGTCACCAAGTATGGCCATTCTGCAATCGTTGAAACCAGTGGCAATGCCGATTGCCATATTATTTTACGCGGCGGCAAAGAGCCTAACTACAGTGCGCATCATGTTAGCGCGGTGAAAGCCGGTCTGGAAAAAGTGGGCTTGCCGGCACAGGTAATGATCGACTTCAGCCATGCCAACAGCAGTAAACAATATCAACGACAGCTGACGGTGGCTGACGATGTTGCCGCACAGATTGCTGCCGGTGAAAAAGCCATTATCGGGGTGATGATTGAAAGCCATCTGGTTGAGGGCAATCAAAGCCTGGAAAGCGGCGAACCGCTGGTTTATGGCAAAAGTGTTACTGACGCCTGCATCGGCTGGCAGGATACTGAAAAAGTGCTGCGCCAGCTGGCCGCTGCGGTAAAAGCCCGCCGTGGTTAACGGCAGGCATCGCCTGGTTCGCCCGCGCACAGTGCACCCGCGTGCGGGTGCTTTGTTTACCGTCTGATTGTTGCGTTCAGGGTATCGAGCAGTGTCTGGTTAAAGCGGGCAGGATCTTCCATTTGCGGGGCATGGCCCATACCGGCAAACTCAATCAGCGTCGCACCGGGTATCAGCCGGGCGGCCTCTTTGCCCAGTCGGTCATAGTGACCGATTGTCGCTTTTACCGCCGGCGGGGCGATATCGCTACCAATTGCCGTGGTGTCGGCTGTTCCAATGATCAGCGTGGTGGCCACGCGCAGATTTTTAAATTCGTAATACACCGGCTGGGTGAAGATCATGTCGTACAACAGGGCAGAATTCCAGGCAACGGCCTGTTTTCCCGGTCCGTTATTCAGCCCGGCCAGCATATCCACCCAGCGGTCGTATTCCGGTTTCCATTTCCCGACATAATAGGTGGTCAGCTCATATTTTTTGATACTGGCCGCGTTGGTTTTCAGCTCCCGCTGATACCAGTCGTCAACGCTGCGCCAGGGCACCCCTTTAGCTTTCCAGTCCTCAAGACCAATGGGGTTAACCAGCACCAGCTTTTCTACCTGCTGCGGGTACATTAGCGCATAGCGGGTAGCCAGCATCCCGCCGGTGGAATGGCCCACCAGGGCAATTTTATCCAGGTGCAGGCTTTGTAACAGAAGGTGGGTATTCAGTGCCAGTTGCTGAAAGCTGTACTGATAAGACGCCGGTTTACTGGCAGTACAGAACCCCAGCTGATCGGGCGCAATCACCCGGTAACCGGCAGCGCTCAGGGCGTTAATGGTGCTTTGCCAGGTAGCGCCACAGAAATTCTTCCCATGCAGCAATACGGCGGTATGGCCATTGGCTTTGCCCTTCGGACCTACATCCAGATATCCCATGCTCAGCGACTGTCCTTGTGAATGCAACCGGTAATGTTGCACAGGCCAGGGAAAGTGGAATCCTTGTAAGTGTGCGCCATATTGTGACGCCGTACTGGCTGTCAGTGGTGCAAGTAACAACGCGATCAGTAAAGCGCGGAGAGGTGAAGACACGTGGGATTCCTTATGTCATGAGGCTGTGACTGCCGGCAGTGAAACTGCCCGTTAAGGCTTAACCTTAGCGGATGACCGGGGGTGAGAAAACCCTCAGAGAGAAATTAACCTACAGGATGAAGCGGGGAAATAACGGCCCGTAGACTGGGCCGTTGACATCACAGCATGACTTATTTTGCTTTGCCCTGATTGGCGACTGCTGCCGCTTTGGCAGCAATTTCGGCCGCGTCACCGAGGTAATAGCGCTTCACTGGCTTAAAGTTTTCATCAAATTCGTACACCAGCGGTACACCGGTAGGAATATTGAATTCGAGGATTTCTTCTTCGCTCATGTTATCAAGATATTTCACCAGCGCGCGCAGAGAGTTGCCGTGCGCGGCAATAATGACTTTTTCACCTTTCTTCATTCGCGGCAGAATATTTTCATTCCAGAAAGGCAGCACGCGGTCGATGGTCAGCTTAAGGCTTTCGGTGGTAGGCAGCTGGGCGGCTGTCAGGCTGGCGTAACGTGGGTCATGGCCAGGGAAGCGCTCATCAGCACGATCCAGTTCCGGCGGCGTGACGGCAAAACCGCGACGCCATTGTTTGACCTGCTCGTCACCGTATTTTTCAGCCGTTTCCGCTTTGTTCAGTCCCTGTAAGGCGCCGTAGTGACGTTCATTAAGACGCCAGCTTTTTTCAACCGGCAGCCAGACCTGATCCAGTTCGTCGAGAATACTCCACAGGGTATGGATAGCGCGTTTCAGCACCGATGTGTAAGCAAAATCGAAGGAATAACCCTCTTTTTTCAGCAGCTGTCCTGCTGCTTTTGCTTCGGTGCGGCCTTTATCGGACAGGTCAACATCATACCATCCGGTAAAGCGGTTTTCGTTGTTCCACTGACTTTCGCCGTGGCGCACCAGAACCAGCTTAGATACAGCCATAGATTAACTCCTTCCTGATTTTTGGTTTCTGTAACGATATAAATATTATATTACCGACGAGGGGCAATTTGATAGTGCATTACCTTAGCGGAATTTGGTCCGGTGCGTAAGCATCAGCTTAAGGCGTGCTGGCTTAATTCAATGCTTTTATGACCCCAGTCAAGCCGGGGTAAAGCGGTAGCGGGTGACACATTTGTACTGTTCACCGGGCTGTAACCAGCAGTCAGGTTGCGGCCATTCCGGGTGATTAGGGGAATCAGGCAGGAACCCACTTTCCAGCGCGATGCCGCTGAATGCCTGATAAACCCCCACACGTGCCGGGATCCCTGCCAGATAATTACCGCTGTAAAGCTGAAGTGCCGGGGCTGATGTTTGTACTCTGAGCTGTAATTTTCCGTCGGCGGAGGTCAGCCAGGCGGCAGTCTGGTCAGCATCTCCGCCAGCATCCAGTAGAAAGGCATGATCATAGCCTTTTACCGCTTGCTGATCGGCATCGGCAAGGAAATCCTGTGCCAGGGTTTTGGGCTGGCGAAAATCGAAGCTGCTGCCGGCGACCGGGGTTAAACCACGCTGTGGGATCCCGCTGCTGTCAACCGGCAAATAACACTGAGCCATAAGTTGTAGCCGATGCTGGCGCGCATCGCCGTGCACCGCATCGAGATTAAAATAGGCATGATTAGTGAAGTTCACCGGACAGGGTTTATCAACCGTCGCCTGCCAGCAAATGGCCAGCGTATTATCCTCTTCCAGCCGGTATTCTACTGTTGCCAGCAGATTACCGGGAAAGCCCTGATCGCCATCGGCGGAGTGAAGCTGGTAGGTGACTGTCTGCCCTGTCCTGGCCACCGTCTGCCAGCGACGATGGCTGAAGCCTTCAGGTCCGCCGTGGAGCTGATGCGGCGGTTGATTAGCCGCCAGCTGGCTGCCGGTGGCTGTTAGCATGGCGCCGGCAATACGATTGGCATAACGGCCCACCGTTGCACCCAGGTAGGCATCCTGGCGTAAATAGTCGGCGGGCTTTGCGCAGCCGAGCAGGGCTTCACGTACGCTACCTTCTGTCATGGGGATTCGGGCGGAGAGCCAGCTTGCCCCCCAGTCCATCAGCGTCACCGTCATGCCGCGAGCATTATGTAGCCGCACCAGGTTCCACGGCTGTCCATCCGGGGCCAGTGCGTCGGTAGTCGTTAACATTGTCCGGCTCCCGGTGACGCCTTGCAGACATAAAACGTCTCTTTAAGGCCGGTTTGTGCCTGATACTGGCTGGCAACGGCTTCTTTGACCGTGTCGACCAGTTCCAGCGGCATCAGGGCGACAATACAGCCGCCGAAGCCGCCGCCGGTCATGCGTACTCCCCCTTTTTCGCCGATCGCCTGTTTGACAATGTCCACCAGCGTATCAATGGCGGGCACGGTGATTTCAAAATCGTCGCGCATGGAAGCATGAGACGCCGCCATTAATACCCCCATGCGAGCCAGATTGCCGCTGGCGAGAGCGTCAGCGGCTTCCAGCGTGCGAATATTTTCCGTCAGGACATGGCGCACCCGTCTGGCTACCAGGGGATCCATTTGGTTTTCCACCGCACGAAATTGATCAATATCGACATCACGCAATGAGTGCTGAGTAAAAAAGCGGGCGCCGGTTTCACACTGCTGACGGCGGGTGTTGTACTCACTGCCAACCAGATTGCGGCGGAAATTGGAGTTGATAATCACCACCGCAATGTTTTCCGGCATAGGCACTGCGCGGGTACTGAGGGTGCGGCAGTCAAGCAACATCGCATGATCTTTTTTACCCAGTGCTGAAATCAGCTGATCCATGATGCCGCAGTTACAGCCGACAAACTGATTTTCAGCTTCCTGACCGTTTCGGGCGATTTCCGCGCCGTCCAGCGGCAGATGGTAAAGTTGCTGAAACACGCTACCGACTGCCACTTCCAGTGACGCAGAAGAGCTGAGCCCGGCCCCCTGTGGTACATCGCCGCTGATGACCATATCGACACCATTAAACGCTGGCTGTCGTTTTTGCAGATGTTTGACCACGCCGCGCACATAGTTAGACCACATCTGATCCGGATGGTTGAGAATCGGTTGATCAAGGGAAAAACTGTCCTGCTGATTGTCATAATCAGCCGCCACGACGCGTACGATGCGGTCGTCACGTCTGGCACAGCTAATTACCGTTTTGTAGTCAATGGCACAGGGCAGAACAAAGCCGTCGTTATAGTCAGTATGTTCACCAATCAGATTAACCCGGCCCGGAGCCTGAATACTGTGGGTCGGTGCATAGCCGAAGAGGTCGGTGAAAAGCGTGGTTGTGGTGTGTTTTAAGCTCATCATTTTGCTCCGGATTCGCGGAAATGCACATCGCTGACAGCACGTAGCCGTGCCGCCGCCTGTTCAGCAGTGAGGTCACGCTGCGTTTCTGCCAGCATTTCGTAACCCACCATGAATTTACGCACGCTGGCTGAGCGTAATAGTGGAGGGTAAAAGTGGGCATGCAGCTGCCAGTGGGCGTTTTCTTCACCATTAAAAGGGGCGCCGTGCCAGCCCATTGAATAAGGAAAAGCGCATCGAAAAAGATTGTCATAGCGGCTGGTTAGCTTTTTCAGCGCCAGCGCCAGATCATCCCGCTGAGCATCGTTAAGGTCGACCAGGCGTTTCACCGGTGCTTTTGGCAGCAGCAGCGTTTCAAAGGGCCAGGCGGCCCACCAGGGTACGACTGCCAGCCAGTGTTGCGTGTCAACCACGCTGCGCGCCCCATCCTGCTGTTCACGCTGACAGTAATCCACCAGCATCGCTGACTGCTGCCGGGCAAAATAGCGCCGCTGTAAATCGTCTTCCCGCTTTGCTTCATTGGGTAAAAAGCTGTTGGCCCATACCTGGCCGTGGGGATGCGGGTTAGAGCAACCCATTGCTGCCCCTTTATTTTCAAAAACCTGCACCCAGGGATAGTGCAGGCCCAGTTCGGCAGTCTGCTGCTGCCAGGTGCGGATAACCTGACGCAGGGCGTCAATACTCAGCTCCGGCAGAGTTTTACTGTGATCGGGAGAAAAACAGATTACCCGGCTGGTGCCGCGTGCGCTTTCACAGCGCATCAGCATATCGTCATTGTCGGGAGCATCAGGTGTATCTGCCATCAGTGCGGCAAAGTCATTAGTAAAAACATAGGTGCCGGCGTAGTCAGGATTTTTATCGCCGGTGACGCGGGTATTTCCCGGGCAGAGAAAGCAATCGGCATCGTGGTGTGGCAAAGTGGCTGATGCGGGCGTTTCCTCTGCACCCTGCCACGGGCGCTTAGCACGATGGGGTGAAACCAGTACCCACTGATCGGACAGCGGGTTATAACGGCGATGCGGATGATCAACCGGATTAAAGTTTGGCATAAATTAAGTCCTGATAACCTGTTCAGCGGTTTTCAATCGGTTAACACGGCCAGACCCTGAAACAGCGAACCGACGATCGTATAGTGAAAGCGGTTACAATAAGGGAGTAAATTGTACCGATTGGCTGACTATAGCAGACTAATCACTATCAAGAAATAATTTAGCAGTAAAACTGTAAGCGGTTACACATAATTTGTGAGCGGCGCGAGGTTATCGCATCGCCCGGATTCACTGGCGGAGGGTCTGAAGGTCATAACGATAAATTTCACCGTCAGGTACGAAGCTGAGGCGATGGGTAATGCAGTCCGGGGCGTCTTCAGCATGATGTGATACAAATAACAGCTGGGTACCTCCTTCACCAATCAGAATGTCAACAAAACGGCGTACCAGCTGGCGATTGAGCGGGTCCAGACCTTGTAGCGGCTCGTCAAGAATCAGCAGGGTAGGATGTTTAACCAACGCGCGTGCAATCAACACCAGTCGTTGCTGGCCCCAGGACAGGTTCTGGAATGGCGCATCGGCACTGCTGGCGTCAAATCCCAGTAAAGACAGCCAGCGTTGTGCCAGCATTTTTTGCCGGTCTGAAACGGCCTGGTAAATGCCAATTGAGTCAAAAAAACCAGAGATAATCACGTTGCGGACGCTGGTACTGACGCGATAATCGAGATGTAAACTGCTGCTGACATAACCAATATGTTGTTTAATTTCCCAGATGGTTTCACCACTGCCACGTCGCCGGCCAAACAGCGTCAGGTCATTGCTGTATCCCTGAGGATGGTCGCCGGTTATCAGGCTCAGCAAGGTTGATTTGCCGGCGCCATTAGGCCCGATAATTTGCCAGTGTTCGCCGGGTTTAACTTCCCAGTCAATGTTATGCAAAACCGGTTTATCGTTCCATGACACCACCCCCTGTTTCAGAATAACCGGTGACATTCCTGGGGCCAGCCGTGGCACTGCATCCGGCTGGTCGGCTTCAGGTAGCGTCATGCCAGCCAGCCGTTCGCTGTGTGCCAGCTGGGCCACCAGTGCTTGTGACATAATGGCCTGACGTTCACCGGTGTGCGTCAGGGTGCATTCCGCCAGCACGCCAACGCTGCGGGTGAAATCGGGAATGTCATCAAAGCGGTTAACCACCATCACCAGCGTATAGCCCTGCTGATTCAGTGCTCCCAGCAGCGTGGCCAGACTGGCGCGGGAAGCGGTGTCCAGCCCGTCAAAAGGTTCATCAAGGATCAGCAAATCAGGCTGTGACATCAGCGCCCGGCACAAGAGTGTCTTACGCGTTTCCCCGGTAGAAAGGTATTTAAACCGGCGCGTCAGCAGATGGCTGATGCCAAACTCTGTTGCCAGCCGGGCGCAACGTTCCGTATCCTGCACATCTTCCTGAATAATTTCGCCAGCGCTACGGCCGGTATCCTCTTCGCCGGCACTGAGCAGATCGGTGTTATTGCGTTGCCATTCTTCACTTACCAGCTGCTGTAACTGTTCAAAAGAGAGGCGGGCAGGCCGGCAAAAGTGATTAATAACTGTTCCTGTTAGTGGCGGCAATTCACCGGATAGCGCTCTTGCCAGAGACGATTTTCCGCTGCCGTTAGCACCGACGAAGGCCCAGCTGTCGCCGGCGTGGATATCCAGATGATCCAGTGTGAGTACGCGGGTATCGCTAAGACGAAATGTGCCTTGCGAAATTTGCAACGATGACATAGTTCATTCCATTTTTTGCATTCGTACTGCCATAACTATGCCGGATAGCGGATAAAGTCAACACTGTGTCAGCGTTTCATAGCAGCGTGGCAATAATCGCCTGGTCAGCGTTAAAATGTGCCGTGACTCTATCACCGGTTTGCAGGTTCTTTTGCCGCAGCGTCTGACGATTAAGGCTGGCACACAGTTGCTGACCGTCTGGTAAATCAATCAGGATCTCGCTGTATTCCGGGCTGTGCTCAATGCTGTGTATCCGCCCCTCCAGACGGTTTTCTGCCGGGATGGTTTCAGCGTCCAGTGCGATCCACGGGGCTTTAATCAGTACTAAGACTTGCTTACCGTTTTCCAGCTGTAGCCGTCTGGCACTGGTTTCGGTAACGGCGATAGTCAGCCGGGTGACTCCGTCGGCCAGTAATACCTGAATATGTTGGCGGACATGCTGCTGATCGCGTCCGATGACCGTGCCGGATAGCTGATTACGCGCGCTGGTTTGCAATGAAAAACGGGCAATGGCGCCCAGCAGGCTATCCAGCGGTACCTGGTCGTCTTGTAACACATCGAACGCTTTTTGCTGAATTTGCTCCAGCAGGTCAAACAGCTCAATCAGGCGTTCACCCCAGGCGGTCAGTGCTGCGCCACCGCCACCTTTGCCGCCGGTAGCCCGATCAACTAATGGCTGGTCAGCCAGCTGGTTCATTTCATTAACCGCATCCCAGGCACTTTTATAACTGATGGCCGCCAGCTTAGCGCCCTGACTGATGGAACCCGTTGCTTTAATCTGGCGCAGTAATTCAATGCGTCGCGCATCGGCGAACAGCCGTTGTTGCATTTTTATGATCAGGGAGAGTTCGCTTTGCATGTCGCCTCCGGAGAAAAAGTTAGTGTATGCCGCACAGGTGTCGTTTGTCAGTAAGGGAAAAGCGCACAAATCGCACGTGCACTTTTTAACTGAATGGATACAATATTTCTTTCGATACAATTCGGTGGGGATTAAATGCTGGAACTAATTAAAAGCCTGCTCGTTGCCATTCTGATGGTCCCGGTGGTCATGGCCGTTATTCTCGGCCTGATTTATGGCCTCGGCGAACTTTTTAATATCATTTCAAAAGTTGGCCAGTCAAAAGACCGTGCGCTCAGCGATCGCCACTGATTTCCTCTGACAATAAACCTGACGTATGCTCAGGTTTATTAAGATTCTCACCTTCCTCAATTTTCTTCTTCTGTGACCGATAAACGTCATGACAGGATTTGTTGCTGCGTTATATGATTCATTACATAACGTAAAAACAGGAGAATGAAATGAAAGTCACATCAGGTCGCTGGGCTGCTGCCGTGGCAGCGTTAAGTATCACCCTGGCAGGACAGGCGGCGGCGGCAGACAACATCACCGTTTTTGCTGCCGCTTCTTTAACCAATGCCTTGCAGGAGATTGCCGGGCAGTATCAGCAGGGCAAGCCGGTGCGTATTGTCTCTTCTTTCGCTTCATCTTCCACGCTGGCCCGTCAGATTGAGCAGGGCGCGCCTGCCGACCTGTTTATTTCGGCCGATCAGCAGTGGATGGATTATGCTGCAGAGAAAAATACAATAGAAAATAACAGTCGTTATACTTTGCTGGGGAATGACCTGGTGCTGGTGGCTGCAAAGGCGGAAAAAAAACCGGCAGTGACCATCACTAAACAGACCGACTGGAAAAGTCTGTTAAAGGGACAGCGGCTGGCCGTCGGCGATCCGCAGCACGTTCCGGCCGGACTTTATGCTAAAGAAGCGCTGCAAAATCTGGGCGCCTGGGATACGGTATCGCCGATGCTGGCGCCAGGAAATAGCGTGCGTGCGGCGCTGGCGCTGGTGGAGCGCAATGAAGCGCCTTATGGCATTGTTTATGGCTCCGATGCGGTTGCCAGCGATAAAGTGACGGTAGTCGGTCACTTTCCTGAATCCAGCCATAAGCCGGTTGAATATCCTATGGCGATTGTCAAAGACCATGACAACACCAGCGTGCAGGCCTTTTATCGTTATCTGAAAGGACCACAGGCAGCGGCTATCTTCAAAAAATATGGATTTACACCCCGATAATGATATTAAGTGAAGCCGAATGGCAGGCGCTGACCCTGAGTATCAAAGTGTCCATGATGGCGGTCAGCTGCAGTCTGCCGTTCGGTATCCTGATGGCGTGGATTCTGGTACGTTGCCGCTTTCCCGGTAAATCCCTGCTCGACAGCGTCATTCATCTGCCGTTAGTGCTTCCGCCAGTGGTGGTGGGTTATCTGCTGCTGCTTGGCTTTGGGCGCCGTGGCCTGATAGGGCAGTATCTTTACGACTGGTTTGGTTTTACCTTTGCGTTCAGCTGGCGCGGCGCGGCGCTGGCATCGGCGATGATTGCTTTTCCGCTGATGGTGCGGGCCATTCGTCTGGCGCTGGAAAGCGTGGACACCCGGCTGGAGCAGGCTGCCCGAACGCTGGGGGCCGGGCGCTGGCGGGTTTTTTTCACTATCACTCTGCCGCTGACGCTGCCCGGCGTGATTGTCGGGACCGTGCTGGCTTTTGCCCGTTCACTGGGAGAGTTTGGTGCAACCATTACTTTTGTTTCCAATATTCCAGGTGAAACGCGCACTTTACCCTCGGCAATGTATACCCTGATTGAAACCCCCGGGGCGGAAGGGGCTGCCGCACGTTTATGCGTTATCGCCATTGTGCTGGCGCTTAGCGCATTGCTGATTTCTGAATGGCTCAGTCGCTGGGGGCGTAAACGTCTGGGGGGCACGGCCTGATGCTGGAACTAGCGTTTCGCCAGCGGCTGGGGGCCCATACGCTGGCGCTGGATCTCAGTCTGCCGGCGCAGGGAATTACCGCGGTGTTTGGCGTCTCAGGCGCAGGAAAAACCTCGCTGATTAACGCCATTGCCGGTCTGACGGCGCCACAGGAAGGCCGGATTGTACTTAACGGCCGCACCCTCAGCGACAGCACGCAGAAGCTTTATCTGCCGCCGGAAAAACGCCGGGTGGGCTATGTGTTTCAGGATGCGCGTCTGTTTCCTCATTATCGGGTGCGCGGCAATTTGCTGTATGGCTGTGATAAGCGTCAGCGTGACCAGTTCGATAGCCTGGTCAGCTTACTGGGGATTGCCCCGTTGCTGGATCGCTTTCCGTATTCTTTATCCGGCGGCGAAAAGCAGCGGGTTGCCATTGGCCGTGCGCTGCTGTCTGCCCCGGAAATACTGCTGATGGATGAACCGCTGGCGTCACTGGATTTGCCGCGTAAACGCGAACTGTTACCCTGGTTACAGCGGCTGGTACGTCAGGTGGATATTCCACTGCTATACGTCAGCCACAGTCTGGATGAGATTTTGCAGCTGGCAGATAACGTGCTGGTGCTGGATAACGGTGAGGTCAAAGCGTTTGGCCCGCTGGAAACCGTCTGGCAGAGCAGCGCAATGCGCCCCTGGCTGCCGCGGGCGGAACAGAGTAGCATACTGCGTGTTCAGGTGCTGGAGCAGCATCCTCATTATGCGATGACGGCATTGTCACTGGGCGATCAGCATATCTGGGTAAGCCGGATCGATCTGCCATTGCGCACGCCGTTGCGTATCCGTATTCAGTCGACTGATGTTTCTCTCAGCCTGCAGCCGCCGCAAAACAGCTCGGTGCGTAACGTGATTCCTGCCCAGGTAGAGGCGCTGCTGGATGTTGACCATCAGGTGGAAGTGAAATTGCGTATCGGGCAAAGCGTCCTCTGGGCGCGTATCACGCCCTGGGCCAGGGACGAATTAAGGATCAAGCCACAAATGTGGCTTTTTGCCCAGGTTAAAGGGGTGTCGATTAGCCACTAACGCTGTTGCACGTCGGCTGACGTCTCAGGCGCCCGGTGGGGCAATCCTGTCGCAGGGCAGCACGTTACAAAACCTCCTGATACAGCGTTTCGGCAATGCCCGGTTGCTGGTTGCTGCCAATTGAGCGCGCTACCCGCTGACGGATGGCCTCGTCGGCATTGCCCATGGCAATACCCAGCCCGGCGGATTCCAGCATACTGAGGTCGTTGTAGTTATCGCCAAAGGCAATAACATCGGCCATTGTCAGACCCAGTGAGGTGACCCATTGCGCCAGTCGTTTGCCTTTGCTGTTTCCGGCACCGGCAATATCCACCTGATCATGCCAGGACCATTCACAGGCCAGCCCCATTTCGTGTTCGACCACTCCGGCAAAGCGTTGCAGTGCATGGGTATCCGGATGTGACAGGGCAAATTTCCAGATAGATTGCGCTTTTTCCGCCGCCTCAAGCAGTGAAGGCACCCGGATAAACAGTGGACGCTGATGTGCCGGCAGCGACTGCGCCCAGTTTTGCGTGCGGATCACGTGACCGGTTGGTTCCTGATAGATCATGGCGTCATCAGCGTACAGCAGCCCGTGAATCCGGTGTTCGTCGAGTAAACCAATCACTTGTCTGGCTTGTTCAACAGGCAGCGGATCGGCGGTCAGCACCTTTTTTGCATGATAATCATACAAATAGGCACCGTTACAGCAAATAGCGGGTGTATCCAGCGCTAAAGCCTGGTAAAAAGGATGGATAGCGCAGTGATGGCGTCCGGTGACAATCACTACCTTTGCCCCGGCGGCCTGGGCCTTTGCCAGTGCCTCAATTGATTCTGGCAAAATGGTTTTTTCCGGCGTCAGCAAGGTGCCGTCAAGGTCAAGTGCAATAACGCGATAGCGCATAAAAAATTTCCCAAAGGCGTTGAAAAGCCGAGTGTACACGTGGTTACCGGTCTGACCAACAGGCCAGAGTCAGAAAAGTAAGCTGCTGGCTGAGAAATCCTGTCATGATGGGTGATTGCCATATTTTACCGATATCACTGAAAGAGGAGCCTTCATGAAACAAGTTGTGTATACGGCCAGTCCTGAAAGCCACCAGATCCATGCCTGGCAGATGGATAATGCAGGCGCGCTGACGCTTCTGCAGGTAGTTGAAGCACCGGGACAAGTGCAGCCGATGGTGGTCAATCCCAACGGTAACTGGCTGCATGTTGGCGTACGGCCGGATTTTCGCGTGGTCACCTATGCTATCGATGAACAGGGTAAACTGAGCCATGAAGCCGAAGCACCGTTGCCCGGCAGTCCGACCCATATTTCCACCGATCGGCACGGGCGTTTTCTGTTTTGTGGTTCATATAATGATGCTTGTGTCAGTGTCAGTCCGATGGACAGCCGCGGCTTACCGCAGGCTCCTTCACAGGTTATTGGTGATTTAGCCGGTTGCCATTCTGCCAATATCGACCTGGCTAACCAGACGCTGTTTGTGCCGGCACTCAAACAGGATCGCATCTGCCTGTTTACGCTCAATGATAATGGTGAACTGACCCCCGCAGCACAAAAGCAGGTTGACACAGTCAGCGGCGCCGGCCCACGGCACATGGCTTTTCATCCCAACCGGCAGTACGCCTATTGTATTAATGAACTGGACAGCAGCGTCAATGTCTGGAATTTGCATAACCCGCACGGCAAGGTTGAACGGGTACAAAGCGTCGATATGATGCCGGCGGGCTTTAGTGATACCCGCTGGGCGGCCGACATCCATCTGACACCTGACGGCCGTTTTCTCTATGCCTGCGATCGTACTGCCAGCGTGATTGCCATTTTCAGCGTCAGTGAAGAGGGCAGTGTTCTGACCCTCGAAGGTCACCAGCCTACCGAGACACAGCCGCGCGGTTTTAACATTGACCACAGCGGGCAATTTGTCGTTGCTGCCGGGCAGAAGTCTGATCATATCGAAGTGTACCGCATTGAACCTGTGCGCGGTCTGCTGCAACCGCTGGCACGCTACGGCGTTGGCAAAGGGCCAATGTGGGTGGTGATTCACGCGCTGAAATAATCTGCTGGCAGCAGGAAGGCGGCCCATAACATGTACCCGCACCAGCAGAGGGTTACAGCCGGTGCGGGTTTACGCAGCGATGATGCAACGCCTCAGTTGTATTTTACCGTCAGGGAGGCGCTGGCCAGCGTGTGAAAATGTACGTTAAAGCCAAGCAGGGCACCACTGGACTGTTCATTCACCTCAATGTGCTCCACATCCAGGGCATACAGGGTAAAGATATAGCGATGGCTTTCGCCTTTCGGGGGTGCCGCGCCGCCATAACCGCTGCTGCCAAAGTCGGTACGGGTTTGCACGCAGCCTGCGGGCAAAGGCGCTGTGCCTGAGCCGGCACCCTGTGGCAGCTCGCGGCAATCTGCCGGCAGGTTTGCTACCCCCCAGTGCCACCAGCCGGAACCGGTGGGGGCATCAGGATCAAAACAGGTTATCACGAAACTTTTCGTTCCGGCCGGGACTTCCTGCCAGGCCAGATGCGGGGAAAGATTGTCTCCCTGATAACCCATACCGTTAAACACCTGGCTTTGCGGCATTTTATCGCCATCGTTGAAATTGTCGCTGTACAGCTTCATCGCGTCTCCCTTTGTGGATAAATCAGCTCGAAAGTGAATATTCTCTGGCCGGTTCAGGGTTCGTCCGGCGCTACCCGCACCACAACTTTACCAAAGTTATCGCCTGCCAGCATGCCGGTAAAGATGTGTGGTGCGTTTTCCAGCCCCTGGTATATATCTTCGCGTAGCAGGATACGCCGATCGGCAATCCACTGGCTCATTTGCTGGATAAACTCGCCAAAGCGATGCGGGTAGTCCTGAGTAATAATAAAACCCTGTACCCGCAGCCGTTTACGTAAAATCGCGCTTTGTAGCTGTGGCAGGCGGTCGGCTAATGCTGAAGGGGTGCTGACATTATAGTCGGCAATCAGACCACAAAGCGGAATGCGACCGCGTGGGTTCATCAGGGGCAGCACCGCGTCAAATACGCGGCCTCCGACGTTTTCAAAATAGACATCAATACCATCCGGGCAGTGGCGGCGTAGCTGGCTGGCCAGCATAGCATCACGATGATCAAGACAGCGATCGAATCCCAGGGTCTGTTCAGCAAAGCGGCATTTTTTGGCACCGCCTGCAATGCCCACGACATGACAGCCTTTTAGCCGGGCAATCTGTCCTACCACCGATCCTACGGCGCCGCTGGCGGCAGCGACCACAACCGTTTCACCTGCCTGCGGCTGACCGATATCCAGTAGACCCATATAAGCTGTGAACCCGGTCATACCCAGCAGGCTGAGTCCCCATGATGGATGCTGGCGCGCGGCTAGCGGCAGGCGTTGAAGGTCATGGCCATCAGATAACGCATAGTCCTGCCAGCCGCTCTGGCTGACAACCCATTCTCCGGGTTTAAAGCCGTCATGACGTGATTGTTCCACCCGGGCGATGGTGCCCGCCCTCATCACGGCGCCAAGGGCGGTTGGTGGCACATATGAAGGTGCATCGCTCATACGTCCGCGCATGTAGGGATCGAGTGACAGCCAGACGGTACGTAACAATATCTCGCCTTCAGCAGGCTGCGGAACCGGCTGCGTTTCAAGACGAAAATGACTGCTATCCGGCGCGCCCTGTGGCCGGGCCGCAAGGACGATGCGGCGATTGATATCGGATTGTTGTGTCATATTCTTTCCTTAGTCAGGGACGTCCATTAACTGTAGCGGATGTGGCGGTGCAGGCCAGCACTCAGGCAGCAATCTGAAACAGGGCGGGAGCCTGCACGGCAGCGCCGATGGCCTGCGTCAGCTTTTCCAGCGCTTCTGGAGAGATAATATAAGGTGGCATCAGATAGATCAGTTTACCAAACGGGCGGATCCAGACGCCCTGTTCGACGAAAAAGTGCTGGATTGCGGCCATGTCCACCGGATAGCGCGTTTCCACCACGCCAATTGCACCCAGTACCCGCACATCGGCCACCAGTGGCATGTCGCGCAGCGGCAGCAGCGCCGCGCGCAGCTGCTGACTGATGGTCGCAACCTGCAATGGCCAGTGATTTTCTGCCAGCAATGCCAGACTTTCGCAGGCGACTGCGCAGGCGAGAGGATTGGCCATAAATGTTGGACCATGCATAAAACAGCCGGCGGCACCGTTACTGATAGTGTCGGCGACCGGTCGGGTCGTCAGGGTAGCCGACAGCGTCATGGTGCCGCCAGTCAGCGCTTTACCGAGACAGAGAATATCCGGTGAAATACTGGCATGCTGACAGGCAAAAAGCTGTCCGGTGCGACCAAACCCGCTGGCGATTTCATCGGCGATCAATAAAATGCCGTAATCTTCACAGAGCGCTTTTACCTGCCTGAGGTACTGCGGATGATAAAAGCGCATACCGCCTGCGCCCTGTACCACCGGCTCAAGGATTACCGCAGCCAGCGCCTGATGATGCTGCGCCAGCAGCCGGGCAAAGGGCAGAAAATCTTCGGGCTGCCAGTCATCGCCAAAGCGGCACTCAGGGGCTGGGGCAAACAGATGCTGCGGCAGATAGCCTTGCCACAGGCTATGCATCGAATTTTGCGGATCGCACACCGACATTGCGGAGAAAGTATCACCGTGATAGCCGCGCTTTAGGGTCATAAAACGCCGGCGTTTTTTCCCGCGGGCCTGCCAGTATTGCAGGGCCATTTTCATTGCGACTTCAACGGCGACCGATCCTGAATCGGCAAGAAACACGCACTCCAGTCCGTCAGGGGTCATGGCCACCAGCTGGCGACACAAGGCGACTGCAGCAGGATGGGTTATGCCACCAAACATGACGTGGGACATACTCGCAATTTGTTGCGTCATAGCCTGATTAAGCCGCGGATGGTTATAACCATGAATGGCTGCCCACCATGAAGACATACCATCCACCAGCTGGCGGCCATCAGCCAGCTGAAGCTGTACGCCCCGTGCGCTGACAACCGGGTAGCAGGGCAGCGGCTTGCTCATCGACGTGTAAGGGTGCCAGATATGCTGGCGGTCAAACTGGAGGTCATCCGGGGTCATTATGGCCTTGTAAACAAAATTAAAAAGATTTAGTTTACAAGTATAACGCTACTGCATAAATGAATCACAGATTTTTGGAGTGCCCCATGGCAAACCGTTGGACAGTGTCGCAGGCTCAGGCTTTATTTGAAAAACCGTTTCTTGAACTGATGTTTGAAGCGCAGCAGGTTCACCGGCAGCACTTTGACCCGCGCCAGGTTCAGGTCAGTACCTTGTTGTCGATCAAAACCGGCGCCTGCCCGGAAGATTGCAAGTATTGCCCGCAAAGCGCGCGCTATAAAACCGGACTGGAAGCCGAACGGCTAATGGAAGTGGAAGCCGTGCTGGAATCGGCGCGTAAAGCCAGGGCTGCCGGTTCCGGCCGGTTTTGTATGGGGGCTGCGTGGAAAAATCCCCAGGACCGCGATATGCCTTATCTTGAGGCGATGGTTAAAGGCGTAAAAGAGATGGGGCTGGAAACCTGCATGACGCTGGGAACCCTGAGCGATGAACAGGCGCAGCGTCTGGGGAATGCCGGGCTTGATTTCTATAACCATAATCTGGATACCTCACCGGAGTTTTACGGCAACATCATTACAACCCGCAGCTATCAGGAACGGTTGGATACCCTGGAAAAAGTGCGTGATGCCGGCATCAAAGTATGTTCCGGCGGCATTATCGGTCTGGGGGAAACGGTACGCGATCGCGCCGGATTACTGGTTCAGCTGGCTAACCTGCCGGTACCACCGGAAAGCGTGCCGGTGAATATGCTGGTGAAAGTAAAAGGGACGCCGCTGGCGGACAACGACGATGTTGATCCTTTTGATTTTATCCGCACGATTGCCGTTGCCCGTATTATGATGCCAGGCTCGCATGTTCGTCTCTCCGCTGGCCGTGAACAGATGAGCGAACAGACGCAGGCCATGTGTTTTATGGCCGGGGCTAATTCCATTTTCTACGGCTGTAAGTTACTGACCACCCCTAATCCGGAAGAAGATAAGGATCTGCTCTTATTCCGCAAGCTGGGACTAAATCCACAGCATAGCGCCACTCAGCAGGGGGATAATGCTCAGCAACAGGCGCTAATCGGCCAGTTGCTTCATGCCGATACGGAACAATTTTACAATGCGGCGCTGTGATGGGCTGGCAACAACGTATTACGCAAGCCTGCGCACAACGGCGCGCTGCTGGCCTGTGGCGACAGCGGCATCTTGTCAGCCAGCGTGACGCCAGTCAGATTACTGTTGACGGCAAAAACTATCTTAACTTCTCCAGTAACGATTATCTCGGCTTAAGTCATCACCCGGCGCTCCTGGCTGGCTGGCGGCAGGGCATCGCAGATTATGGTGCCGGCGCGGGAGCTTCGACCCATGTAACGGGCTACCATCATCTGCAGGCCGGGTTTGAACAGCAGCTGGCAGACTGGCTGGGTTATCCCTGTGCACTGCTGTTTATTTCCGGATTTGCTGCTAATCAGGCGCTGATTGCTGCCCTGGCCGCCCGCGGCGATCGCATTCTGGCCGATCGCCTGATGCACGCCTCACTGCTGGAAGCCGCGTTACAGAGTCCGGCTAGTCTGCGGCGTTTTACCCATAACCAGCCAGCGGCGCTGGCACGGTTGCTGGACAATGCCTGTGAGGGGGAAACGCTGGTGGTCAGTGAAGGGATTTTCAGCATGGATGGTGACAGCGCGCCGCTGGCGGACTTACAGCGTTTGACCCAACAGCATCAGGGCTTGCTGCTGATTGATGATGCTCATGGTATTGGTGTGGCTGGCGCACAGGGCCGCGGTAGCTGCTGGCAACAGCAGGTAATGCCCGATTTGCTGGTGGTTACCTTTGGCAAAGCCTTCGGTCTCAGCGGTGCGGCGGTGTTGTGCGGTGTCGATATGGCCGGGTATTTACTGCAGTTTTGTCGTCATCTGATTTACAGCACCGCGATGCCTCCCGCGCAGATTTTTGCCTTGCAGACTGCGCTGTCATTGGTGCAGCAGGCTGACGATCGTCGTCAGCGGCTGCGCCACAATATTGCTTTTTTCCGCCGTCAGGCTGCCGGTTTGCCGGGCCGGCTGATGGCCTCTGACAGTGCAATTCAGCCCTGGGTCGTGGCCGAAGACCAGCAAGCGCTGGCGCTGGCCAGCGCTCTACGCGAACGGGGTTGTTGGGTCAGTGCGATTCGTCCACCCACGGTGCCCGCGGGCAGCGCACGGCTGCGCATTACCCTCAGCGCCTGCCATGAGGAGTCACAAATCATACAGCTGGTGGAGGCGCTTGCCGATGTATACGGTTGACAAGCAGGCGATAGCCGGCGCGTTTGGTCGTGCAGCCGTCCGCTACCAGCAGCACGATACCTTGCAAAGACAGTGTGGTGAGCGTCTGTTGAGGCTGGCCGGCCGCGCTACCCCAGGCCGCTTGCTGGATGCCGGTTGCGGGCCAGGGGGCTTTAGCCGCCATTTCAGCGCGTGTGGCTGGCAGGTTACCGCGCTGGACCTCTCAGAGGCGATGCTGGCGCAAGCGCAACGTCAGCAGGCGGCATGGCGTTATACCTGCGGTGATATTGAAGCATTACCCTTTGAGACGGCCAGTTTTGATCTCTGCTGGAGTAATCTGGCGATACAGTGGTGTAACAGTCTGCGCCAGGCGGTGAGCGAGCTGCAGCGCGTTACCCGGCCCGGTGGCCAGATCCTTTTTTCCACGCTGGCGGACGGCTCATTAGCCGAGATGCGTCAGGCCTGGCAAGCCCTTGACGTGCCTGCGCCAGTGAACGCACTGATGCCGTTTGCTGACATTCAGCATCAGCTATCAGGACTGGCAGTGCGTTGGCGTCGGGAATATCTGACGCTGCATTTTTCTGGCATTTACCCGGCATTACAGTCACTGAAAGGTATTGGCGCAACTCATTTGCACCGTCAGTCAGATCGTCAGCCGCTGACCCGTAACCGGCTGGATCTGCTGCAGCGCCACTGGCCGCGTGAGGCCGCCGGTTTTACGCTGAGCTACGAAATTATTTTTGGAGTGATGAATGGCAGTTGAACGTTTTTTTGTTACCGGGACCGATACAGAAGCAGGCAAAACCGTGGCCAGCTGTGCTTTACTGCAGGCAGCCAGGCTGGCGGGGTACCGTCCGGCAGGTTACAAGCCGGTGGCTTCCGGCTGCGAAATGACAGCACAAGGGTGGCGTAACCAGGATGCGCTGGCTTTGCAACGTCACAGCGTGGTGGCGCTCGACTATCAGCAGGTCAATCCGCTGGCTTTCGCTGAGGCTACTGCGCCGCATATTGTCAGTGCAGAGCAGCAACAGCCAATTACCTTTTCCGCACTGTCTGCCGGGCTGAAGCACATTGAGCAACAGGCAGACTGGGTGCTGACGGAAGGCGCTGGCGGCTGGTATACGCCTTTATCCGACGGTGAAACCTTTGCCGACTGGGTTGTTGCAGAACAATTACCGGTTATTCTGGTGGTCGGCGTCCGTCTGGGGTGTATTAACCATGCTATGCTGACGGCTGAGGCTGTTACTGCAAGGGGACTACCGCTGGTGGGCTGGATTGCCAATGAGGTCATCGCGCCAGGGCCACGTCACCATGATTATTTGCAGGCGTTGCAGCGCTGGCTGCCCGCGCCGCTGCTAGGGATACTGCCCCATATCACCGATCCCTATCATCAGTACGATATCGGCCACTGGCTGACCTTGCCAGCAGTTACACCGTAAGCCAGGTACTGACCATCCGCTCATCGAGCTGTGCCATATCTCCCTGAGCTACGTTACGCCCGCAGTGCAACAGCAGAAAATAGTCGGCGACGCGGCGGATCAGACTGACTCGCTGTTCTAATAGCAGGATAGTCAGGCCAAAATCATGGTTCAGGCGATGGATAAGATTGCCCATTTCTTCTTCCAGCCAGGGCGACATGCCTTCGCTGGGTTCATCAAGAATAAGCAGCTGTGGCTGCAGCACCAGCGCGCGCGCCAGCGCTAACTGCTGCTGCAAATCGGCAGGAAGTTCACCGCTGCGTTGCTGGCGCAGCGTGAACAGCACCGGAAAGAGCTGGTAGATCATCGGTGGAATAATACGCTGACGATCCTCACCAGCCAGTAAGGCAATCAGCAGGTTTTCTTCCACCGTCATCTGGGTAAATATTTGTCGCCCCTGGGGTAAATAACCAATCCCCATGGCGGCGCGGGTTTCACTGGGTTCAAGCAGCAGGTTTGCCGGCGGTGCACCAGCCTGTTGCCAGGTGATGGAACCGCTGTTAATCGGCAGACGTCCCATAATGCAGTTCACCAGTGTGGTTTTTCCCATACCGCTGCGCCCGACGATCGCTGTGCAGGTGCCGGGCGGCAGATCAAGATTGATATCCTGCAGAATATGAGTTTTGCCATAAAACTGGTTGATTGAACGTAAACTGAGCATCATGTCTCCTCCGGAAAGATTAAACCTGATTGCATACGCTCTGCGTCGTCTGGCAAACGGCAGTAATGATTGTCGCCGGTAAGCTGCAACGATTACTGGCGGGTTCCATGGCGTAAATGAAAAGTCACCCGGGAAATAAAGCAATTACCAGGCCAGGTTATACCTGTCTGGCTTAAACGCGCTAAAAGCGGGAAAGTGCAGTAGGAAAACCGGTTAAAAGGTCAGAAAAGATTGATAATAAAATGGCTGAACTATATGGCCGCACATTTTTAGTGCCGAGGTAAAACGTTGCTGGTGCAGATGCCTGATTGCGGGGCAATGCCACAGCAGACGGCGGTTGCCGAATTATCTTTACCCGTAGTTAAGCTAAATTTCCTGCATTTCAAAACCGATTTTTTCTCTTTTACCAGCACGAAAAAAAAACAAAAAAATTTATTTGGCAGGCCTTGCTCTCGCGACGGGCCATTTATGCACAGCAGATGCTTCGGGCGTTGTCACCAGTTATCCACCATTCCTGTGGATAACCGTGTGCATTAGCGACTGAAAACATGCGGCAGACGAGAGCCGACGCGGCTTTCACGCGGGATGTTGCGAAACTCACCTTTATTAAAAATAAATTTAAAATCAATATGTTAAATAAAATCAAGTCATCAGGGGCGTCGATAATATCCGATAACATTTCTGCTTTTATCAGACTTGACATTACAACAGGATGTCGAACTGTTGGGGATAACCTGATTTCAGTCAGGCTTATCATTGTCACAAAGATCGCTAAAAGTGCAAAAGGTCATCAGATAAGATGATGGCACAGCTAATCTGGATATTTATCCAGTTATCTGCGCTGGTAAAAAACCGCTTGCGGAGTAGAATAACGTCCTTATCACGCTTTCCATTCAACAGGTGGCGCGCAAATGAGTAAAGATTTTAAACTGAATTCCGCTTTTAAACCGGCAGGTGACCAGCCTGAAGCCATTCGTCAGCTCAAAGAGGGGCTGGATGATGGCCTGGCACATCAGACCCTGCTGGGGGTAACCGGTTCCGGTAAAACCTTTACTGTTGCTAATGTGATTGCTGATTTACAACGCCCGACCATGGTACTGGCACCCAACAAAACCCTGGCAGCGCAGCTGTATGGCGAAATGAAAGCGTTTTTCCCGGAAAACGCCGTCGAGTATTTTGTCTCTTACTACGATTACTATCAGCCGGAAGCCTACGTTCCCAGTTCAGATACCTTTATTGAAAAAGATGCCTCAGTAAACGAGCATATTGAACAGATGCGCCTTTCTGCGACCAAAGCACTGCTAGAGCGGCGCGATGTGATCGTGGTGGCATCGGTTTCCGCTATTTACGGTCTGGGCGATCCTGACCTGTATCTGAAGATGATGCTGCACCTGACCCGCGGGATGCTGATTGACCAGCGTGCTATTCTGCGCCGGCTGGCGGAATTGCAATATACCCGCAACGATCAGGCTTTCCAGCGCGGTACTTTTCGCGTGCGTGGCGAAGTCATTGACATTTTTCCGGCTGAGTCTGACGACATTGCCCTGCGGGTGGAGCTGTTTGATGACGAAGTTGAACGGTTATCGTTGTTTGATCCGTTAACTGGTCAGATAGAAACCAACATTGCCCGTTTTACCGTTTATCCCAAAACCCACTATGTGACGCCCCGTGAGCGCCTGCTGCAGGCGATGGAAGAGATTAAGATTGAGCTGGCCGCGCGGCGAAAAACGCTGCTGGAAAACAATAAATTGCTTGAGGAACAGCGTCTGTCGCAGCGTACCCAGTTTGATCTGGAAATGATGAACGAACTTGGCTATTGCTCAGGCATTGAAAACTATTCGCGTTACCTTTCCGGCCGCGGGCCGGGCGAGCCACCGCCGACCCTGTTTGATTACCTGCCGGCGGACGGGTTGCTGGTTATTGATGAATCTCACGTTACCATCCCGCAAATTGGCGGTATGTATCGCGGTGACCGGGCGCGTAAAGAGACGCTGGTGGAATACGGTTTTCGTCTGCCTTCGGCGCTGGATAACCGCCCGCTTAAATTTGAAGAATTTGAGTCGCTGGCGCCGCAGACCATTTATGTTTCAGCAACCCCGGGTCATTACGAACTGGAGAAATCCGGTGGTGAAGTGATTGAACAGGTAGTGCGCCCCACTGGCCTGCTTGATCCGCTGGTGGAAGTGCGTCCGGTGGCCACCCAGGTGGACGACCTGCTTTCGGAGATTCGTCAGCGGGTGGCCATCAACGAGCGGGTGCTGGTGACCACGCTGACTAAACGGATGGCGGAAGATTTGACCGAATATCTCGAAGAGCACGGCGAACGGGTACGCTATCTGCATTCCGATATTGATACCGTTGAACGGGTGGAAATTATTCGCGATCTGCGCCTTGGCGAGTTTGACGTGCTGGTAGGGATCAACCTGCTGCGTGAGGGGCTGGATATGCCGGAGGTCTCGCTGGTGGCTATCCTTGACGCAGATAAAGAAGGCTTCCTGCGTTCTGAGCGTTCCCTTATCCAGACCATTGGCCGCGCGGCGCGTAATATTAACGGTAAGGCAATTCTTTATGGCGATAAGATTACCCCTTCAATGGCCCGGGCCATTGAAGAGACCGGACGGCGTCGGGAAAAGCAGCAGCGTTATAACGAAGAACACGGCATCGTGCCGAAAGGGCTGAATAAAAAGATTGCCGATATTCTTGAACTGGGGCAGGGTGCCAGCAAAAACCGTAACCGTAAAGGCGCGGCTAAAACCCGCATTGCCGCAGAAACCGAAGCCAGCTATCAGGCCCTGACGCCGCAAGCGCTGCAAAAAACCATTCAGCAGCTGGAAGGGCAGATGCAAAAACACGCCCAGAACCTGGAGTTTGAAGAGGCGGCACAGTTGCGCGATCGGCTGCAGGAGCTGCGCGCATTGTTTATTGCCGCCTCATAGGCGAGCCCTCAGTCTGAACTCTGAATGGCCTGTTCCAGTGCGATATGCAGCAAGTGACGATCATGGCGATAATGAACGTCACCGGCTTGCAACGGTGTTTGTATTATCCTGCGTTCGCTGACGTCTGCGGTGCTGGCATGCGGGCCAACCACCAGGGTGTCGATGACTTTTTTGCCAATGGCGTGTTCCATCATTGCCAGTTTGTCCGCCAGCGTCAGGCTGGCGGCGGCCGGACTGAGTTCTTTACCCAGATTATCAATAAACACCATAGTAGCCGGCGTACGGCGCAGTGCCTGGGCAATACCGGGGACCAGTAATACTGGCATCAGGCTGGTGTAAAAACTACCTGGACCAAGAAGGATAAGATCAGCGTCATTAATTGCCTCTACCGCTTCACGCGTTGCCGCGACTGCTGGCAGCAGCATCAGCTCGGCAGGAGGCTGCTTCATCTGGTCAATGTCAGTTTCGCCATAGACCGTATTGCCTTCCTGGTCCAGCGCTACCAAATCAACTGGCTGTTCTGACATCGGCATCAGCCAGGCGTCGACTTTTAACAGATTTCGAATCAGATTAATGGCTTCCAGCGGCCGTACGCTCAGATGATCGAGCGCCTTTAACATCAGGTTACCCAGATTGTGGCCAGCCAGTTCGCCGTTACCGGCAAAACGGTACTCAAACATCGCAGAAGCGACACTGGGTTCGGTAATCAGCTGATTGAGGCAATTGCGCAAATCTCCCCAGGCAATGCCGCCTTCCGAGCGGCGGATGCGTCCGGTTGAGCCACCGTTATCGGTAGTGGTGACGATACCGGTGAGCCTTGAGCCCAGCGATGAAAGCGAGGACATTACGCGACCAAGGCCGTGTCCGCCTCCCAGGGCTACCACTCTGTCGAGATCGGCTAATGAGCGATTACGCATAAATTTCCTGTGAATGTTGAGAAAAAAACCGCAAGCTGGCTAAAACGACAGTAACAATAGTCGGTTAAGCTGAGGTTAACCGGAGTTAATGTTAGCTTATCTGGTGACGAAAATACGCTGAAAAATCGTTATATATCATAATATATAGCGAAATCAGGTTGTGGTAAAACCGCAAAACTGGCAGTAGAATGATCGGACTTTTACACATCAGTGTGATGACACTTAAGCCTTGTTACCTACGTCCTGTGGATAAGGTAGCCTGGCCGCAACCTCAGGTTGCCAGGGTGCAGAAAGAAATGACTGCATCTCCCGTTACTGGAAAGGTGTAATCTTTTGCCACAGTTTACCGATACGTTTGACCGCCGGTTTTATTACCTGCGTCTGTCTGTCACCGATGTTTGCAATTTTCGGTGCACATACTGCCTGCCGGACGGCTACAAGCCGGACGGACGTGCGCCCAAATCGTTTCTCTCGCTGGATGAAATTCGTCGGGTAACCCGCGCTTTTGCGGCGGCGGGTACCGAAAAGATACGCATTACCGGCGGTGAACCCTCTATGCGTCGTGATTTTACCGCGATTGTTGCGGCAATACGCGAAAATCCGCAAATCCGACAGATTGCAATGACCACCAACGGCTACCGGCTGGCGCGTGATATCGCAGACTGGCGTCACGCGGGTCTTAATGCCCTTAACGTCAGCATCGACAGTCTTGATCCGCGTCAGTTCTATGCCATTACCGGCCAGGATAAATTACATCAGGTGCTTGAGGGGATTGATGCTGCTTTTGCTGCGGGTTTTAGCCGGGTGAAGGTTAATACCGTACTGATGCGCGATATCAATCATCAGCGTTTACAGCAGTTCCTTGACTGGATTCGCCGGCGGCCAATTCAGCTACGTTTCATTGAGCTGATGGAAACCGGCGAAGGTGGCGCGCTGTTTCGTAAGCACCATATTTCCGGCACGGTGATCCGCGACCAGCTGCTGAATGCCGGCTGGGCTCGTCAGCACCGGCAGCGCAGCGACGGGCCGGCACAGGTGTTTTCTCACCCTGATTATCAGGGGGAAATTGGTCTTATCATGCCGTATGAACAGGACTTTTGCGCCAGCTGTAACCGGCTGCGTGTGTCGGCATCGGGTCATCTGCATTTGTGCCTGTTTGGTAACGGCGGCATCGCACTGCGTGACCTGCTGGTCAGCGATGAGCAGCAGCAAGCGCTGCAGCAGCGCATTGCGCACAGCCTGCAACATAAAAAACAGGGCCATTTTCTGCATCAGGGCAACAGCGGTATCACGCAGAATCTCTCTTTTATCGGCGGTTGAATTTCAGGAGAAGGTAATGGGTAAGGGCAGTGAAGCATTTAGCGCGCTCAACGTGGCGGTACTGACGGTTTCGGACAAACGCGATGCCAGTAATGATACCTCTGGTGATTATTTACGTGAGGCGATTACGGAGGCCGGCCATCAGGTGGTCGATCATGCGCTGGTGGCTGATAACCTGTATCGCATTCGTGCGCTGGTATCCAACTGGATTGCCAGCCGTGACGTGCAGGTGGTTATCGTCAACGGTGGCACCGGGTTTAATGCCAGAAACTGTACCCCGGAGGCGTTATTGCCCTTGTTCGATCGCCAGGTGGAAGGCTTTGGCGAACTGTTCAGAATGATTTCCTGGGAAGAAATTGGCAGCGCGACGCTGCAATCGCGTGCGCTGGCAGGCCTGGCCAATCAGACGCTTATTTTTGCGCTACCCGGCTCCACCAGCGCCTGTCGCACGGCATGGCAGCGGATTATTGCCGGACAGCTTGATGGCCGTACCGCGCCGTGCAATTTTGTCTCACATCTGAAGAAAGGATAAACATGGCGCAATTAACCCACATCAACCAGGACGGTGAAGCGCATATGGTCGATGTCTCGGCAAAAGCAGAGAGCCTGCGCGAAGCGCGCGCTGAAGCGCTGGTGGTGATGCATCCGACGACGCTGCAGATGATTATTGATGGCAAACATCACAAAGGTGATGTATTTGCTACCGCGCGTATTGCCGGCATTCAGGCGGCAAAACGCACCTGGGAACTTATTCCACTCTGTCACCCGCTGATGCTGAGTAAAGTCGAAGTAACCCTGCAAGCGCAGCCGGAACACCAGCGGGTACGTATTGAGTCCTGCTGTCGTCTTAGCGGTAAAACCGGCGTTGAGATGGAAGCGCTGACTGCGGCCTCGGTGGCCGCCCTGACGATTTATGATATGTGTAAAGCTGTCCAGAAAGATATTGTGATTGAACGGCTACGGTTACTGGGTAAAAGTGGCGGTAAGTCAGGTGATTTTGAGGTGAGCAGTCATGATTAATGTTCTGTTTTTTGCCGAAGTACGCGAACGGCTTGGTACGGCATCGCTGACGCTGGACACGCATTATCAGGACGTTGCCGCGCTGCGTGACGCGCTGGCGGCTCGTGACGAACGCTGGGCGCGGGCGCTGGCTCCGGGTAAGCTGCTGGCGGCGGTGAACCAGACGCTGGTTGCGCCGGACCATCCGCTGAATGCCGGTGATGAAGTGGCGTTTTTTCCGCCGGTCACCGGGGGCTGAGATGGATAACCGGATTCGCGTTGGTGAAGCGTCCTTTTCGCTGGCTGAGGAATATAGCTGGCTGAATCAGGGGGCGCAAGACGGCGCCATTGTTACCTTTACCGGCAAAGTGCGTAACCATAATCTTGGTGAGCGCGTGGCGGCACTGATGCTGGAACATTATCCAGGCATGACCGAACGCGTGCTGGTGGAACTGGTGGAGGAAGCGCGGCAGCGCTGGCCGCTGCAGCGGGTAGTGCTGATTCATCGCGTGGGACAGCTTTACCCTGGCGACGACATTGTGCTGGTTGGCGTCAGCGCCGCGCACCGCAGCGCGGCATTTTCTGCCGCTGAATTTCTGATGGATGTTCTGAAAACCCGCGCGCCGTTCTGGAAGCGTGAAAACACTGAAAATGGTGAACGCTGGGTGGAAGCACGCGACAGCGATCGTCAGGCGGTGCAACGCTGGTAGCCGGCGGGCAGCGCAAACGCTATCATCCGGGCCATCGTAGCGGGGATGCCGGAGATGTTTTCTTCAACAAGATACGGTATGTCGCTGTCCATACAGTAATCAGTGGCAGAGTGGTAATTGGTGAACATGAGTCCGGTGTTACCGGGGAAAGGGAGACCAGAAAACGCTTCGGGTAATCAGGGGATGAGGGCGCTACGTTCGCTCCCCAGTGGTCACCAGACCGGGTGACTGAACAGGATACCCGGCACCGCGCTGAACAACAGCATGCTCAGCGTCATCATCAGGACATTATCAGGCTGCCGCGTGGCGGTGGTTATTACCCTGCTTACTGGTGCCACAGCGCCGGGATACCATGATTTGTTACGGTTGCCGATGGTGATTTTGCGCCAGGTTATCAGCGCCGGCTCCGCGAGAACAGCATCCGCAGGCTGGCTAATCTGCGCAGAAAAGCCATTCGTCGGACGCTGGTTGGCTTTACCTGCTCTGGCAGAAAAATTGAATACTTTATCGCCAGTGCCGCAGCGAAATTATGTGATAGTTAAACTAATCTTATTTTTACTGATAAAGATGCGACTCCCTCTGGTCAGTCAGGTAGAAAATGTGCCAGACTGAGTAAAAATCACGGGGTCATCCCGGCGTTAACATTGTTACGTTCACTACAACAAGGGGACTGTCATGGATCGGTTTTCTCGATCGGACAACGAGCTGTTACGTCAGACCGGCAGCGGAATACAGACTTACATGGCGCAGGTCTATGGCTGGATGTGTAGCGGCCTGTTGCTGACCGCGGCTGTTGCCTGGTTTGCCGCCCATAACAGTAAGGTTCAGGCGCTGGTTTTTTCCAGCCAGATTACCTTTTTTGGCCTGATTATCGCCCAGCTGGCGCTGGTTTTCGTGTTGTCAGGCATGGTACAGCGTCTGAGCGGTGCGCTGGCTACCACTTTGTTTATGCTCTATTCGGCGCTAACCGGCCTGACAATATCCAGCATATTTGTCATCTACACCGGTGTGTCCATCGTCAGCACCTTTGTGGTCACTGCCGGTACTTTTGGCGCCATGAGTCTGTGGGGCTACCTTACCCGGCGTGATTTAAGCCGCTTTGGTAGTATGCTGTTCATGGGGCTTATTGGTATTGTTCTGGCTTCGGTGGTCAATATCTGGCTGAAAAGCAGCGGACTGACTATGGCAATCACCTATATTGGCGTTCTGCTGTTTGTTGGTCTGACGGCCTATGACACCCAGCGTCTGAAAAATATCGGTGAAAATATTGACAGCCGTGACAGTGAGAATTTGCGCCGCTATTCCATCATGGGCGCACTGACGCTCTATCTTGATTTTATCAATCTGTTTTTAATGCTGCTGCGTATTCTTGGCGATCGCCGCTAGCACAAGGTTACCCTCAAAAAGTCCCGTTCTGCCGTTGTGGCAGTCCGGGATTTTTTTTATGGTATTGCGGGCGTGCTGTTGTTCAGGTCTGTTGCTGCAGGTTACGTGCCCGTAACCGTTTCGCCCGGACTTCCAGCCACAGGTAAAGCACCAGCGCCAGCAATAACGGCAGGATAAAATAGAGTACCCGGTAAGCGATCAACGCCGCCAGCACGCTGCTGTGACTGATGTTTTCCCCGGACAACAGCGCCAGAAATACCGTTTCAAGCACCCCGACACCTGCCGGAATATGGATGATAACCCCGGCAATACTGCTGATGAGCAGTATGCCAAATACTGCCGGCCAGGCAATCTGTTGTGCCATCAGCAGCCAGATAATTGTCCCCATCACCATCCAGTTTGCGCTGGAAACGACGAACTGGATCAGCGCCATTTTTAGTGAGGGCAACATCAGGCTGTGGCCTTTTATTGTCCATTCGCGTCGGCCAGAGCAGGCGCACAACGCCAGATAGATCATGGCAAAAATCAGCAGTACGAAACCGGTTGTCTGTAAGGTTCTTTCGCCGATAAACCAGCCGGCAGGCACCGGTGTCAGTCCGGAAGCGTACACCATGCCGGCAACCAGTATATAGCCCAGCCAGTTAGTCGTAAGGCTAAGGCTGAAAATGCGGGTAATGGTATTGGTTTGCAGTCCGAGGCGGGAATACAGCCGGTAACGCATAGCAATGCCTCCCACCCAGGTACTGAGTGTCAGATTAAAGGCGTAGCAGATGAAGGAAACCAGCATGACCTGGCGTTTTTGCAGCTTATGGCCGCAGTATGCCTGACCAATCAGATCATACAGGCCGTAGGTCAGATAGCTGATGGTCACCAGCGCCAGCGAACCGAGAATGGCAAAGCGGTTATAACCGACGATGACCTGACAGACTTCCGGCCAGTTCACCTTGCGGGCATAGAGCACCAGCAGCAGGATAACGGCAATAAAAAACAGGGCGGTGAGACCTTTTTTTATCAGCTTCCAGCGTAGCCGGCCCATCAGGATTTAACTCCCGGATTATCGGTGTCAACCCGATCCTGGGTTTCTATCTGTGATTGTTCCGGGGGGGCAACTTCAGCCAGTCGGGGCGTATGTGCCGGTAACCAGCCGGCAATGGCAGGGAAATGGCGTAGAAAATGGAAAACCACCACGTTTTTGCACAGTTGCCAGCCGCTGCGTGCCGGCAGCTGACGTTCATCGACCCGCTGGCAGTCTGCTTGCAGCAGGCGGTTGAGATTTTCGCGTAGCAGTTGATTAAATGCGCGATCGTAAATAAACAGATTGGCTTCCAGATTAAGTGACAGGCTTAACGGGTCGAGATTACTTGAACCCACGGTTGACCAGTTTTCATCCTGCACGGCAATTTTGGCATGCAGAGGCCGGCGGTGATATTCATACACTTCAACGCCGGCGCTGACCAGGTAATTATACAGTAGCCCGGCCCCGACCTTCACAATCGCCATGTCGGGCTTGCCCTGAACAATCAGTCGTACGCGGACGCCGCGTTGCGCCGCCTGGCGCATTTCCCGTAGCAGGTGATAGCCGGGGAAAAAGTAGGCGTTAGCAATAATGACATCCCGGCGCGCACTGCGCAGCATCTCCATATAGCCTTGTTCAATATCATCCCGGTGCTGATGATTATCACGCCAGACAAAACGCGCCTGAGCATCGCCGGCTTGTCGCTGGGTATCCTGAGGCGGCCCCAGCGGCGGCCAGCGGGTGGGGGATTATTCATGGCCGCTTCGGTATAGCCGGCAATATCGTCGACAATCGGACCTTTCACTTTGACGGCGTAATCCTGTTTGGCTTGGGTGCCGAACTCACTTAAATGTTCATAGGAGAAGTTAATACCGCCGACAAAAGCAATATCGTTATCACAGACCACGACTTTGCGGTGCAGACGGCGAAAAAGGTTAGTCCGTACTCCCATAAAAAGCGGCCGCGGATCATAGTAAAGAAAACGCACGCCACTGGCCGTCAGCGTGCTGACGAAGTCGTCAGGCAAACCGGCGCTACCGTAACCATCCACCATCAGGGTAACCCTGACGCCCCGCTGTGCGGCGGCCAGTAACACCTTGTGCAACGCCTTGCCGACTTTATCATTAAACAAAATAAAGGTTTCAATCAGCACCCGTTCGCGTGCGCGTCGGATGGCCGCAAAAACCTGGGGGAAAAACTGCTCGCCATTTTCCAGCAGCCGGATCTGATTCCCTTGTCGCCATGGCATGTTCACAGGGTAATCTCCACAGCCAGCGGCGCATGATCGGAAAGGTGTGACCAGGGGTGAGCCGGTAGCGTGTAGGGATGGCTGATGCCGGCATTGCGTACATAGATACGATCGAGACGCAGCAGTGGAAATCGTGCCGGAAAGGTGCGCGCCGGACGACCCTGGCGACGGCTGAATACCTCATCAAGCCCCGCGTTTTTTTTCAGAATGCTATTTGCCCGCCCCTGCCAGTCATTAAAATCACCGGCAACCACCAGTGGTGCCTGTGGCGGCAAGCGGTTAATGAAGTCGCTCATTATGCTCAGTTGCGCCCGGCGGTGCCTGTCGCGCAGACCAAGATGGACACAAATCACGTGCAGCTGCGGTTGACGCTCAGGAAGCTGGATTGTGCAGTGTAAAATGCCTCTTTTTTCACTGTCGGCTAGCGAGATGTCGTTATTTTGCCAGTGGGTAATCGGAAAGCGCGAGAGCACTGCATTACCGTGGTCGCCTTGTGGGTAAACGGCATTACGGCCATAAGCAAAATCCTGCCACATGGTATCGGCGAGAAATTCGTAGTGGGACTGGCTTGGCCAGTTGGCGATACGCAGGGCATGAAGGCTATGGCTACCCATTACTTCCTGCAGAAAGACAATATCGGCGGAGGTGGCGCGTACGGCATCACGTAATTCGGGCAGTATAAAACGACGGTTGAAACTGGTGAAGCCTTTATGGGTGTTAATCGTCAGGACTTTAAATGAAAACTTTGCATCGTTTTGTGGCATACTGAACGCGCACTCCTTTTCCGCACATGAAAAGTAAAGTGTAGTCTCAGTCACAAAAGCGCGCCGTAGTCTCTGGCTATTTGCGGCTTTTTCCGAAAATTACGTTAGTCTGAGGATGTTGATTGCGACACAGTCGTAAACCACTTGGGCGCTCTTTGTTGGGGCTGCCAGGAGAATCGAGTTTAATGAGATGGTTTAACCGGGTTCAGATAGTTACTGGACAAACCTGCCTGCATATCGTGCTACATCTGGCGCTAATCGCTGCGCTGGTATGGGGATGGCGGCATCAGACGCTGGTGCAGGTCAGCAGCGTGTTGTTAGGGCTGTATGCGCTGATGTTCTGTGCGATGTTACTGACGCAACGTGTGGCCTCTTTACGTCGTTCCGGCGATTTCTTTGAAGATTTCACCACTACCTATTATTTTGGCGCGGCGATGCTGGCGTTATATCTGGTTTCGCACATTGTGCACAACAACCTGCTGTTAGCCTGCCTGGGCTTTGTGGTGCTGGCCGGACCTGCGCTGCTTTCGCTGCTGGCCAAAGACCCTTCGCGGCAGCCGCGGCGTCACCGCTAAAGTGCACAGGTTGCCCCGATGGCATTTAATCAACGTCATCGGGTGAGCCTGGTGGTGGAGAAATAAATCCCCCGTATTACGCGCAATCTGTTACACTGCGCAACGAGCGCACTGTGGTTTGTGCATCTATTCAAGCGTCAGGATATGGTTTCCTGGCGATCACAGTTCCCCCTGAAAACTACGCTGCCATTTGCAGACAGGGCGGATCCGGAGTCAGTCAACTTTATGTCATTTGATTCTCTCGGCCTGAGTGCCGATATTCTGCGTGCGGTGGAAGAGCAAGGTTATCGTGAACCTACGCCGATCCAGCGTCAGGCTATTCCTGTGGTCCTTTCCGGCCGTGATTTAATGGCCAGCGCCCAGACCGGTACCGGTAAGACCGCCGGATTTACCCTGCCGTTGTTGCAGAAACTGCGTGCCAGCGGCGACATGGCAAAAGGCCGTCGGCCGGTACGGGCCTTGATTCTGACACCCACCCGTGAACTGGCGGCCCAGGTGGGGGAAAATGTGCGCGAGTACAGCAAATATTTATCGCTGCGCTCACTGGTGGTTTTTGGTGGCGTCAGCATCAATCCGCAGATGATGAAGCTGCGGGGCGGGGTCGATATTCTGATTGCCACGCCCGGACGGTTGCTGGATCTGGAACACCAGAACGCGGTTGACCTGTCGCAGATTGAAGTCCTGGTACTGGATGAAGCCGACCGCATGCTGGATATGGGCTTTATTCACGACATCCGCCGGGTGCTGGCAAAACTGCCGGCTAAACGCCAGAACCTGCTGTTTTCCGCAACCTTCTCTGATGACATCAAAGCGCTGGCTGAAAAACTGCTGCACAACCCGGCACAGGTTGAAGTTGCGCGTCGTAACACCGCTTCGGAGCAGGTGACGCAGCACGTGCATTTTGTTGATAAAAAACGCAAACGTGAGTTGCTTTCGCTGCTGATTGGTCGTGATAACTGGCGCCAGGTGCTGGTTTTTACCCGCACGAAACATGGCGCTAACCATCTGGCTGAACAGTTAAATAAGGATGGTATCACTGCGGCAGCCATTCATGGCAATAAGAGCCAGGGCGCCCGTACCCGGGCGCTGGCAGATTTTAAAGCCAATACTATACGTGTGCTGGTTGCCACCGACATTGCCGCCCGTGGTCTTGATATTGAAGAACTGCCGCACGTGGTTAACTATGAGTTGCCAAACGTGCCGGAAGATTATGTCCACCGTATTGGCCGTACCGGTCGTGCTGCGGCCACCGGTGAAGCGCTGTCGCTGGTTTGTGTTGATGAGCATAAGCTGTTGCGTGATATCGAACGGCTGCTGAAACGTGAAATTCCGCGCCTTGCTGAGCCAGGGTTTGAACCCGATCCCAGCATTAAAGCCGAGCCTATTGTTAACGGTCGCCAGGGGCGCGGCGGACGAGGGGCGGCTCAGGGGGGTGAACGTCGGGCTAGTCAGGGCGGTGAACGCCGGGGCAGCCGTGACGGTAATTCTGCCAGAAACGACCGGCCACGTGGGGATCGTCAGGGGGGACGTCCACAAACTGAGAGGGCCGCACCGGGTAATGGCCAGCCACGACGTTCACGTCCGCCGCGGCGTAAACCTGCCGGTCAGTCCTGATACGAGCTGCTGACGATGCGCGTTTTGCTGGCGCCGATGGAAGGGGTGCTGGATTCACTGTTACGTGAATTATTAACCAGCGTCAATGACTATGATCTTTGTATCAGTGAGTTTTTGCGCGTGGTTGACCAGCGGCTACCGGTAAAACTGTTTTATCGCCTGTGTCCTGAATTATACCGGGCTAGCCGTACGCCTTCAGGTACCCCGGTACGTGTCCAGCTCCTGGGACAATATCCGCAGTGGCTGGCGGAAAATGCTGCCAGAGCGGTGGAACTCGGTTCCTGGGGAGTGGACCTCAACTGCGGCTGTCCATCAAAGACGGTTAATGGCAGTGGTGGTGGGGCAAGCCTGCTGAAAGATCCTGAGCTGATTTATCGTGCGACACAGGCGATACGCGCCGCCGTACCGTCGCATTTGCCGGTTACCGTGAAGGTACGGTTGGGATGGGATTCTGACGACAGACGCTTTGACATCGCTGATGCGGTACAGCAGGCGGGTGCCAGCGAGCTGGTGGTGCATGGCCGGACGAAAGAAGACGGCTATAAAGCCGAGCGGATTAACTGGGCTGCCATCGGTGAAATCCGTCGGCGTCTGACAATACCGGTCATTGCTAACGGTGAAATCGTTGACTGGCAAAGCGCCCACCGTTGTATGGCAATCAGCGGATGCCATGATGTTATGGTGGGTCGCGGCGCGCTCAACCTGCCTAACCTCAGCAATGTGATTAAGCAAAATGCGCTACCGATGCCCTGGCCGGAAGTTTTACAACTGCTGCATCGTTACGTTCAGCTGGAGAAGCAGGGCGACACCGGTATGTACCACGTCGCCCGCATCAAACAGTGGCTGGGCTATCTGCGAAAGGTTTATTCTGAAGCCAGCGATCTGTTTATGCTGATTCGCGTTATGACTCACTCCGCTGCCATTGCCGTTGCCATTGAAAAAGAGTACGCCCGCCAGATTAGTCGTCAGCCGGTTGTCTGAGTTAGCGTCTGCACAGCTAATTGAGAATAGTTTTAGTGATTGTGCACGAGATCTCTGTGCGGCGGGGGTGTAAGATGGGGAAAAAATAACAGCCTTCCTGTTGGTTTCACTATGACCGTCACCCCGGCGCTGAGCAGCGCACAGCTTAACAAGCGCATTTTTTCTGTGGTTATCTTTACCTTCTTCTGTTATTTGTCGATTGGCCTGCCGCTGGCTGTGCTGCCTGGATACGTTCATCACACCCTGGGATACAGCTCTTTTATTGCCGGCCTGATTATCAGCTTACAATATTTTTCTACGCTGATAAGTCGTCCGCAGGCCGGGCGTTATTCCGATTTACTCGGTCCGAAAAAAGTGGTGTGCGTTGGCCTGTTATTGTGCGGGGCCAGCGGCTTACTTACGCTGCTGGCAATGCTGTTTGCCGCGCGGCCGCTGGTCAGCCTGCTGTTACTGGCGCTGGGCCGGGTACTGCTCGGTTTTGGCGAAAGCCTGACCGCCACTTCATCAATGCTGTGGGGAATTAACCGCGTGGGGACCACGCAGAGCGCCCGCGTTATTTCATGGAATGGTGTGGCAACCTATCTGGCGATGGCAATTGGTGCGCCGCTCGGCGTGCTGCTGAATCAGGCATTCAATATTGCCGGCTTTGCAATACTGATTATGCTAATGGCGATGGTGGGGTTCTGGCTGGCTTCACAACGGCAGGATGTTAATGTCACCGTCGGTGAACGTATCCCCTTTAGCCGGGTTTTTTCCCGTATCTGGCTCTTTGGTTTTTGCCTGGGCCTGGGAACGGTTGGCTTTGGTACTATTGCCACTTTTATTACGCTTTATTTTTCCAGTCACCAGTGGCAGGGTGCCGCGTTTTCTCTGACGTTGTTCAGTCTTGGCTTTATTATGATGCGGCTGGTGTTTAGCGCCGCGATTCCGCGCTTTGGTGGCGCACGGGTTGCGCTGGTTTCGTTTGTTGTTGAAGCACTGGGTTTGCTGATGATCTGGCAGGCCGGCAGCGTCTGGCTGGTGGATATGGGCGCGTTTTTGACCGGGGCTGGTTTTTCGCTGGTGTTTCCCGCACTGGGTGTTGAGGCTATTCGTCAGGTATCACCGCAGAGTCAGGGGGCGGCACTGGGGTTATACTCGGCGTTTCTTGATTTTGGTCTCGGCATAACCGGGCCGCTGGCCGGACTGATGATTGGACACTGGGGGATAGATGCCATATACCTGGCTGCCGCGCTGGTAGTGATGCTGGCCGCACTGCTCACCGCCCGCCTGTGGCGGGCGGTGGCCGGGCATTAATGCGATTTCCCTTGTCGGTTCACAAATGGGTAAATAAGCCGTAGAGACAGGCAGACAGCAGAATTGATACCGGCAGTGTCAGTAACCAGGCAATGGCCAGATTACGCAACGTGGCGGCCTGTAAACCAGAATGATTGGCCGCCATGGCCCCGGCCACCCCGGAAGAGAGGACATGGGTGGTGGAAACCGGCAGTCCAAAGGTATCGGCGGCACCAATTGTGGCCATCGTCACCAGCTCGGCGCTGGCACCCTGCGCATAACTCAGATGAGTTTTCCCTATTTTTTCGCCGACGGTGATCACAATGCGCCGCCAGCCCACCATGGTACCCAGTCCCAGGGCAATAGCGACCACCACTTTGACCCAGAATGGAATATAGCGGGTGGCTTTGTCGAGCTCACTTTTCAGCGCGGTGAGGTTATGCTGTGTTGCGTCATCCAGCCTGACCTGGGGGCTGGTTTTAAGCGTTTTGATTGTTTCAGATGCCAGATACATATCATTACGGGTATTTTGCACCGACCCGGCTGGAATACGATTAACCGAACCATAATGTTGAATTTGCTGGCCAATGGTTGCTGTAAGCTGTGCCAGGGCAGGAATGACCTGTGGATTAAGCACTTCGCTACCGACAAAGGCGGTAAGCACCTGACGGTTGCTGCTGCCAGCGGCGGGTTGCGTTGGTGCATACTGCTGTAACAGTTGCTGGCTGGTGGCGGTGGCAAGTGCCGCCACATGCGGGCTGTCGGAGGGTGGTGTCGACCGGTTCAGCGCATAGGCAATTGGCATGGTACCCACCAGAATCAGCATGATTAGCCCCATTCCTTTCTGACCATCGTTCGAGCCGTGGGCAAATGAAACCCCGGTGCAAGTCAGGATCAGTACTGCACGGATCCAGGCCGGGGGCGGTTTATGGCCTTCAGGTGCGCGATACAGCTGACGATTTTTAACCATCATCTTCATGGCAATCATCAGCAGTGCGGCGCAGAAAAATCCCACCAGCGGTGACAACAGCAAGGCATACCCCACCTTCAGCGCCTGATCCCAGTCAACACCACTGGCACCGCTGCGGCCATTGAGCAGGGCATTGGCCAGCCCGACGCCAATAATCGATCCAATCAGCGTATGTGAAGAAGAGGAGGGCAGGCCGAACCACCAGGTGCCCAGGTTCCAGATAATGGCTGAGAATAACAGCGCGTAAACCATAGCAAAACCCGTCGGGGTACCGGCCTGTAAAATCAGTTCTACCGGAAGCAATGAAATAATGCCGAAGGCGACGGCACCGCTCGACAGCATAACCCCAAGAAAATTAAAAAAGCCTGACCAGAGTACGGCCACCGTTGGCGGCAGGGAATGGGTGTAAATCACAGTGGCCACGGCATTGGCCGTATCGTGAAAACCATTAACAAACTCAAAGCCTAGCGCGATGAGTAATGCCAGTCCCAGAAGTAAAAAAGGCGTATAGCTGGTTACCTGGGTACCAGAGCCGGCAACATCTCTGAACAGGTTGACGCCGGCAAAGGCAATGCCCAGCAGCAGTAACAGCCAGAATATCAGCACTGAAAATCGGCTGTTTTTACGCTGTAACATGGCGACGGAGGAGACGGCGGGGGAACGGTTCTCATAGGGAGTGTCACTCATAAAACCTCTTTACCGATGATGTCAGGTTAAACAGTAAGCCTGTTATCAGGTTTATAGCGGTTGAATGACGGTGATACGCCGCTGCGATGACAACGGCATGACAGTAGCGTCGTTTACCGCCAGATAGCGCGATTCAGCGGTGTCTTTTTGTGGCTAAGGTTGCTGCCGGAAAGCCAAACGTTGTGGGGATGATGACGGGGGCGTGGTGGAAGAAAAGAAGGAACAGGGCGGGCCGCAGACAGCAGAAAGGCCGCCGTAGCGGCCTTTCTGCTACGGAGTAACTTAACCTGCCTGCGGGGTGACGGCGTTACTGTCGCTGGTTTCCGGCTGAGCACTGGCCGGCTGTGGTGTGGCACTGTCGTTTGCCGGGGCGTCAGTGGCCTGTGGTTGGTTGATACCCTGCGGTGTCAACGGTTCTTCTTTAGGCTGCGCGCTGCTGTTTTCTGGCACCGGCACCGGTTGGGCGGCAGTATCGGCACCATTAAGATTTGTTGGCATGCCGCTACGGCGCTGCAGCGCCTGGTCAATCGCCTGGCTGGTAACGCTGTTGTCAGAAATGATTTTATTGACCGCAGCCGGGATCGCAATGGGTACCGGCGCGCGCGAATTGAATTCTTCTTCGTTGGCGGAAAGTGGGTTATGCACTTCTATCCAGCGTGTGCCATCGGGTTCAACGGTGGCTTTGACCGGCTGGTTGATAAACTGCAGCCGGGTGCCGACCGGCACGTTATCAAACAGCCATTTGATATCGTCGGCGCGCAGACGTACGCAGCCATGGCTGACACGCAGGCCAATACCAAAATTGGCATTGGTGCCGTGAACGGCATACAGACGACCGATGTAGAGCGCATAGAGCCCCATCGGATTATCCGGACCGGCTGGCACCACCCTGGGAAGCGGCGTACCGGCAGCAATATATTCCGCATGCATTTTCGCCGTTGGCGTCCAGGTCGGGTTTGCCCGCTTACTTTCCACTTTTGTGGTCCAGTTCATCGGCGTATCTTTACCCAGTTCGCCGATACCGATTGGCAGCACGACCACGGTGTGGGTGCCTTTCGGGTAATAATAAAGACGCATCTCAGCACTGTTAATAATAATGCCTTCGCGTGGTGCGTCCGGCAGAATCAGCTGCTGTGGAATGATCAGTTTCGACCCTGGTTTCGGCAGGTAGACGTCGGTATGCGGATTGGTCTCAAGCATATTGCTGAGGCCCATCTGATACTGCGCAGCAAAGGCTTCCAGCGGTAAGGTATTATCCTGTGGAACGGTGATTTCAAGATTCTCGCCAATAAGGCGACTGTTCGCCGGTGGCAGAGGATATACCACAGCCTGAGCTGTCTGACTGCAGGCCGCCACTACCAGGGCCATGGTGACAATTGCGCGAATGCTTTTTTTCATAATTCTCTGGTTAATCTGTTTAAGGCGGTTAATGGGCAGTCGGACGCCGGGACTGTTCCTGAGGCTGCACATTATATGTTCATTATGAGCTGCGAATAAACCCGCATTTTTCTGCTTTCGTTTAACTTTACCTATTATTTTCACCCGGCGGCCCCGTTTTCGGGCTGACGCCGCGTGAAAAAACGGTGCAGGTGATGATCATGGTTGCCAGAGCGGGTCTGTGCCGTTAAGTTTGCGATTAAGAAAAAAGGCGGCGCTGATCAGGGCCAGATGACTGAGCGCCTGGGGAAAGTTACCCAGCGCAAAGCCCCGTGAATTAAACTCTTCTGCGTAGAGTCCCAGCGGACTGGCGTATTTCAATAGTTTTTCAAACTCAAAGTGCGCTTCGTTAAGGCGGCCGGCGCGTGCCAGACATTCAACATACCAGAAAGAGCAGGCGACAAATGACCCTTCTTCGCCATTCAGCTTGTCTGCCGGCGTCTCTTTGATATTGTAGCGCCGCACCAGACCATCGCTGACCAGATGCGTTTTAATGGCATCCAGCGTTGCCAGCCAGTCCGGGTCGGTGGCACTGACAAAACGAACCAGCGGCATCAGCAGCATTGATGCATCAAGGTACTGACCATGGCGGGTGGAGGTAAAATGGCCGCGTTCGGCATGCCAGAAATTTTGCCAGATATCACTGCGGATAGCGTTACGGGCATCGTTCCAGCGTTGGTAGGGCATCGACAACGAACGTTTTTCCCCCAGACGGATTGCCCGATCGAGCGCAACCCAGCACATTAATCGTGAATGCAGGAAGTGCTCCGGTTCGCCGCGCATTTCCCAGATACCGGCATCGGGTTGCTGCCAGTTTTCGCACAGATAGTCGATCATCCTGCAAACATGACTCCAGCCACGGTAAGAAATGGCTTCACTGTATTTATTCGCAAGATAGATGGCATCCATCAGCTCACCGTAAATATCCAGCTGAGACTGGCGCCAGGCATCGTTACCAATACGTACCGGCCGCGATCCGGCGTAGCCGGTGAGATTATCCAGGGTCGTTTCCTTAAGTTCGGTGCCGCTATCCAGCCGGTACATCACCTGCAGTTTTTCCATCTGCTGATGACTGTTTTCAACGCAACGGGCCACCCAGCCAGTGAAATGCCTGGCTTCATCGACATAGCCGAGGCGCATCAGGGCATACATGCTAAAAGAAGCATCACGGATCCAGGAGGCACGATAATCCCAGTTACGTTCACCGCCAGGCTCCTCCGGCAGCCCGAAGGTGGCGGCGGCGGCGATAGAACCATGCTGCCACGAAGTCAGCAGTTTCAGTACCAGCGCCGAGCGATTGACCGCTTCACGCCAGCGACCCTGATAGGTGCTTTGCTGACTCCAGCGTTGCCAGGCCCGCAGCGTGTCATGAAAACAGCGATCGCCGTTGTCCTGAGCCAGCGCCGGATCGTCGGCGGCACCAAAGATAAATTCGGCGCTTTCGCCGGCTTTCAGGGTAAAACGGGCGGTGGCGAGCTGGCCATCCTGGCTGAGCTTAACCGGCGAGCGCAGACGTAAGGTTGTCTGCTGCGGAGCGGAAAAATCGGCAAAACCGGGTTTCAGGTTGAGGGTTGTTGGCGCACGGGCATAATCATGAACCGGCGCACAACGCAGTGCAATAGTCACTTCGCCTTTAACCGCTTTAATACGCCGGATGATACGGGGCAGGTGATTTTCCTGCTGACAGAGCGGCATATAATCGGTGAGTTCTGCCACGCCTTTTTCCCCCAGCCAGCGGGTCTGAAGAATATTGCTGTCCGGCAGATAAATTTGCTGCTGCCGTGCATTTTCCCAGGTCGGGCTGATGCTGAACAACCCGGCGTTGTCGCTATCGAGTAGTGCGCTGAAAACCGACGGGCTGTCCAGATCCGGCCAGCAAAGATAATCAATGGTGCCATCGCTGGCAACCAGCGCGCAGGTCCGTAAATCGCCAATCACTCCGTGATCGCCAATATGGCGTTTAACCTCATTCATTCCATGCCCCTTACTGCATTACAACGGATATCTCTCCATTAACTATAGCCAGCTGATATGCGGGTGACAGGCTAAAAGTGGCTTTTAGCTTCGGGGAGGTTCATCAGTCCGGCTTACGTCGGGTATTGGCCGTCAGTAGCAGGGCTATGCCAGATGCGATCAGTCGCTGTCCTGCGCATTATTTTTACGGTGGTCGCGCCATAACCAGCGTAAAATTAGCGCGATAATAATCACCAGAACCAGCCAGAAAAGGTACTTCAGCTGCCGGTCGAATTTATGTAACCACGGGCCAATGACTTCGCCACCCAGATAACCGAGTGAGACGAACAGGAGCGCCCAGATAATGGCGCCAAGTACGTTAAGGGGCAGGAAGCGCCTGAGTTTAAGATGGCTGGCACCAATAATGATTGGCCCAACGATGCGTAAGCCATACATAAAGCGTACGCCAATGACAAACCAGGTAGGGTATTTATGGATCAGCCGTTGCGCTTTACGTATTTGCGGCTGATGTTTTTTAAAGCGTCGCAGAATGCGCTCGCCGTAATGACGTCCGACAAAGTAGAGTGCGGTATCACCAATAATCCCGCCAGTAATCGCCACCAGTACCGTCCAGCCGTAATCTAATAACCCTTCATGTGCGGCTACGCCACCAAGCAGTGTGAAGGTTTCACCTTCGGCGATACAGCCGAGAAACAGCGCCAGATAACCATATTGTTCAATAAGCTGGCTGATATTGAAGTGCATCCATCCTCCGTTCGTTCTGCTGTCAGAAAGTCGTTGCGGCCGTTCGGTTTTTTATTCCTTTATTTTAATGACTTAGCACAAAAAACAACCAGACAGACACCTAATCTCTTCACACCATTATACTTAAAGCGTTCCCATCGTGTTGCCGATGGCACAAAACGCAGTCCGCTTTTAGCCTGTAAGGAGTGATGCTATGAACCATGTCTGGGGTTTGCTGGCGCATCCAGGCCGTGAGATGCGCAATATCCAGCAGGAAAACGAAAGCGTTTCACACCATTATATTCATCATGTTCTGCTGCTGGCCGCGGTGCCGGTTATCTGTGCATTTATCGGCACGACACAGCTGGGATGGGATTTGGGCGCGCCGACAAAAGTGCGGCTGGAGGTGCTGAATGCGCTGGCGCTGGCCGTGCTGTTTTATCTGCTGATTCTTGCCGGGGTCGCGGTGATGGGACGGGTGATTTACTGGATGGCGCGTGATTACCCACAGCGGCCAGCGCTCGATCGCTGTACGGTGTTTGCTGGCTATACCGCGACGCCATTGTTTATCAGCGGTATTGTCGCCCTTTACCCGTTGGTATGGCTGTGTGTGTTGGTGGGCGCGCTGGCACTGATTTATACCGGTTATTTGCTGTTTGTCGGCATCCCGCTGTTTCTGAATCTTGATCGCGAGGAGAGCCTGCGTTTTTCCGGTTCGACCCTGGCAATTGGCGTGCTGGTGCTGGAAGTGTTGCTGGCGCTGACCGTTGTTATCTGGGGTTACGGCTATTTACTGATGTAATTCAGCAGGTCACCGTCGGGCGCTGGCCTGCCTGCAGGCTTATCAGGATCATTACGTGGTAGGAAAACCGCAGCAGAAAGGAGTATGATGCGTTGCCAGCCTTTGCCTGGAAGGGAAAGGCTGAGCCTGTCTGATATCCTAATTGATGCTAACCGGTTACTGTCATGCCTGCAAAAAAACGTTTTTCGCTGCTTGCTCTGGCGCTGTTATTTGCAACGCCTGTTTTCTCCAGCTCCACCCTTGCCCGTACTCAACTTGAAGATATTGCCCCGCTGGCACAACCGCAAATTGCTTCCGGCAGTGCGATGGTGATTGATACCCGTAGTGGCAAGGTCTTGTTTGAAAGTCATCCCGACCGCGTTCGTCCGATTGCCTCACTGACAAAACTGATGACGGCGATGGTGGTGCTGGATGCTCATCAGCCGCTGGACCAGATGCTGACGGTTGATATCAGCAATACACCGGAAATGCGCGGGGTTTTTTCCCGGGTAAAACTTAACAGCCAGATCAGTCGCCGAACCATGCTGCTGCTGGCGCTGATGTCATCGGAAAACCGCGCTGCAGCCAGCCTTGCGGCGCACTATCCTGGTGGTTATCAGGCTTTTATCCGTGCGATGAATGCCAAAGCGCAGGCGCTGGGGATGCGTCATACCCATTATGTTGAGCCTACCGGGTTGTCGCTTGACAATGTGTCCACCGCGCGTGATTTGATTAAGCTGCTGCTGGCGACAAAAAATTACCCGTTAATCGGTCAGCTCAGTACCACTCATGAAGAGACAGCGCTATTTACGCATCCGGCTTATCAGCTGCCATTTCGCAATACCAATCATTTAATTTATAACCAAAAATGGACAATTGAGCTGACCAAAACCGGCTTTACCAATGAAGCCGGTCACTGCCTGGCAATGCGGACGGTGATGAACCATAAACCGGTAGCGCTGGTGGTGCTGGATGCGTTCGGTAAGTATACCCACTTTGCCGATGCTAACCGCATTCGTGACTGGATGGAGACCGGAAAAGCGGCACCGGTGCCGGCGGCGGCGCTGAACTATCGCAAAGCAAAAGCCGCGGAGGTGGTCAGTAACCGACGTGCAGGTGCGCTGGCGGTTGAGTAAGCTTTATCTCCGGCGACAGAGGATAACTCTGCCGCCGGCTCAGGAATAGATTAATGCTGCGCCTGCCTGACGTCAGCGGCCTTACGCTGAGCGGGAATTACGTCCACTGCTTATTATTTCCGGGGTGATTTTCGCGCCAGATAGCGGGCGGGTAACCCCCATTATCCGCCGGTCAGTTTCGCCTGCAGCAGGCGGCGAATTGCCGGGCGTGGTGTGCAGTTGGTGGTGGTGGAGCGGACTCTTTTCATTTAATGTGGCACGGCGAAATATGGCGATCGCGTCGCGGCATTTCATTAGCAATTCTTATAGCACTGACCGCCGCGGCGGCATAAACTAGCGCGAAAAATTCAGGCTAATACAGACCTGGTCAGTCTGCTGATTTAAGCAATGGGAAAATAACGCTATGTCCTGGTGGTTAGGTTTTCTTCGGGTATCTTTGCTGGCGCTGCTGACGCTGACGCCGCTGATAACGCTGGCTGATGACGGTGACAGCGTCGCGCAAAGTAGCAAACAGGCGGTTAAGGTCAACCCCGCGGTTGAGCTGCCTAAAATGCAAAAAGTGCTGGATAAAATTAAGCAACAAGTGTCAACGGAAAACGCTGAGGAAAACAGTGAAAGTAAACTCAGCGACCTGAATGATCTGACGCTGCAACTCTCCACCGATGCTGATACCCTGGCCCAGGCTTTGCAGCCGCAAAAAGCCCAGCTGCAAACCCAGCTTAGCGTGCTGGGGCCGGCACCGAAACCCGACAGCGGGGTAAAAGAAACCGCCGAGGTTACCAGTAAACGTAAAAAGCTGGCCGCTCAGATGCAGCAACTCGACGATCAGATTAAACAGGCCGAAGCTATCCGGGTGGGGGCGATTAATCTGTCGACACAAATTGTTAACCTGCGCCGTAATGCGTTAAAAACTCAGCTGGCGCTGAATGCAGGCAGTATCTTCGGCGCCAGATTCTGGGCGCCCTTGTTTAATACCCAGCAGGAAGACAGCAGTAAAATCAGCGATTTTGTTGATGATCTTAAGGCAACAGCCGCGCTTTCCTGGGAACCGGGCTGGCGGCTGGGCACCCTGCTGTGGCTGGTGGCTGGCCTGCTGGTGGCCTCATTTGGTCGCCGTTATACGGAGCAATTTCTCGCCTGGGTTGGCATTCATAAGCTGCCGGAAGGGCGGCTGCGGCGTAGTTTCCTGGCGGCAGCTATCGCCCTGACGACCCTGGCAACTCTGGTTGTTGCTTTCAGCTGTTTTGAAATGGCCTTTATCCGACGTGATGAGGTGGCCGATGGCGTGCGGGATTTTGCCGAGCGGCTGGTGCATCTTAGTATTCTTTGCGGCCTGATTGCCGGACTGGGACGGGCATTTTTGTCCACCCGTCGTCCCTCCTGGCGCCTGCCTTCCATTTCGAATCCGGTGGCACTGGCATTAAAACCGTTTCCGCCCTTTACCGCCGCACTGGTTTTTGTCTTCCAGACCGTTGAAAGTTTTAATATCAGCGCTAACGCCAGCATTAATACCACGGTGCTGGCCAACGGTCTGACCGCACTGCTGATTGGCTGGACCGCGCTGGCTATCAGTTTCCGGACTAACCGCGTACGCCGGCAGATGGTGCAGCAGGGGGAGACGCCGGAAGCGTGCTCAACCCTGGTCGGTCTGATCCAGATGGCAATTACCCTGGTGGGGGTGGCGATTCTGGTGACGCTGGTGATTGGCTATGTCACCCTGGCACGCTTTCTCAGTTATGAACTGGTGTGGTTTGGTATTGTATTTGGTTCGTTTTACATTCTTAGCCAGCTGCTGGTGGATGGCTGTGAAAGCCTGTTTTCTACGCATAACCCCAGTGGTAAACGTATTCAGGCGTCGTTGAATATTGATGAACGCTATCTTGGTCAGGCGGCGTCGCTGCTCTCCGGCGTGGGTAAAACCCTGCTGGTTCTTATGGCGGCAATGGCGGTGCTTAATGGCACCTTCAGCAGTTCGACGCCCATTGAGCTGGTGCAAAAAGCCATTGAGTTCTGGGGAGGCAAGGGGCTGGAATCGCTGGATATCGTGCCGGCTCATGTGGTGAATGCCCTGATTTGTCTGGTGGTCGGGATTTACGCGCTGCGTTCACTGCGCCGCTGGCTGGAATATGATTTCCTGCCTAAAACCTCGCTGGATGTTGGCATGCGGGTGTCGTTAATTACCTTGCTGTCTAATATCGGTTACGTACTGGTTATTTTACTGACGCTGTCAATTATGGGATTACAGTGGAACAAGCTGGCATGGATTGTCAGTGCGCTGTCGGTTGGTATTGGTTTTGGTTTACAGGAAATCGTAAAAAACTTTATTTCCGGTCTGATCCTGCTGACAGAACGGCCGGTAAAAGTGGGTGATCTGGTGAGTATCAGCGGAATTGAGGGCGATATCCGGCGGATTAACGTGCGCGCCACCGAGATTCAGCTGACCGATAAATCGACGGTGATTGTGCCAAATTCGCAGCTTATTTCCCAGAACGTACGTAATGCCACCATGGGAAACGCCCAGGGCGTGGTTACCATTACGCTGACCTTCCCGCTGGATATCGACCCGGCACAGGTCCGTCAGCTGCTGCTGGATGTGTACAGCGAGAATGAGCGCATTCTGGAAACGCCGGAACCGTCGGTTTCCTTTAAGGAGCTGGCACCGTCCGGTATTACTCTCAGCGTGACGGGTAATGTGTCAACACCGCGCCTGGTCAGCGGTGCAAAAAGCGATCTGCTGTTTGATATTCTGACCCGGTTGCGTAAAGAAGGCATTGTGTTATCCGTGCCACAGACCATGATTATTGAACGCCGCGATGGTAGCCTGATGGTGCAGGAAGCGGAGAAAGGAAGCTAATTGCAGAGTGCTGGCAACAGCGTGCGATGACGCTGTTGCCAGCAGTATTCAGTGCCAGTGGCGGCATTTACTGGTTTTTCCAATCCCCGGATTAAAGCTGTTGGTCGGATCGAGCTGTTGATAAAACGCAGCCAGCTGCGGCTGAGCTTCATATAAATGGCCAACATTGTGTTCAGCAGGGTACTGCGCACCGCGCTGACGCAGCAATGCCAGCATCTTCTCTTTCAGCGCATGGACATCGACCCCTTTGGGCAGAATATAATCCTGGTGAAACACGTGGCAAAAGAAATGGCCATAGTAGAGCCGGTGTAACAGCATGGAGTCAAATTCAGCCGGCAGCTGTTCATACCAGTCATGATCATTACGACGCAGAGCGATATCCAGCGCCAGAATTTCACTGACTTCCTGATGATGTACCGCCTGATAACGGACCGCCGCGCCGGCGGCGGCAAAGCGATGCAGAAAGGCTTTGCGACCTTCTTCTGCAGTACAGGAAAAAAACTCACCGTCACCTTCAGCAAAAAAATGCGACAGGAAGCGTCGGGCTTCTTCTACGCCATCACCGGACATTTTCAGCATAAGATGATGGGCAAAGCGCTGGCGGTACTGGACAATACGCGGCGGTAAATGGGAAGGAAACCAGCTACTTACCCGTTGCAACAGTCGGTCAGTAAAGTGAGGAGCAATAAAAGGCAGCCGGTTCAGCAGGGCATCGACACGGCCTTTCAGAGTGAAAAACAGTGGCATGCGATCGGTGCCAAGTTTATCAATCATCAGAAAGGTATCTTTGCCATATTTTTCTGCAATATCAAACATATCGCGATGCAGATATTCGCCGGCAACCGGCAGATGCGTGAAATGTGTCAAAATTTCACGCCGCAGGCGGGTCAGCATTGCCGTATTATTGGTACCAATATAAAAAACCTGCTGTTCTGGTTCGGCAATAAACGTATCCAGCCGGACGGCAAAAACTGCTAGTTTGCCAGCACAGCCAGAAGCTTCATACAGACGGCGGGCGTCAGCATTGAAGCGTGAAGGGGTGTCGGCATCAACATCGCGGACCCGGCTGGCGTATTCGTTATCAGAGGCGTGACGCTGGTCGTGTTGAACGTCCTGTGGACGCCAGGTTTCATCATCAAGGCGCGTGAGAATTTGTTCCGGGGTTTCACCCAGCGCGATGCCGAGATGATTAACCAGCTGCAGCGTTCCCTGTTCGTCAATACGGGCATAGAGCGCCATTTCGGTCCATGCCGGCCCGCGTTTTATCAGGGCACCGCCGGAGTTATTACACACGCCGCCTACCACTGAGGCACCGATACAGGAAGAACCGATCACCGAATGCGGTTCACGACCCAGTGGTTTGAGGATTTTTTCCAGCTGATAAAGCGTGCTGCCCGGTAATGCCAGCACTTGTTTACCTCCGTCCAGCAGCTGGATCCGGTCCAGACGCCGGGTACTGATAATTACCAGCGGACGATCATAGTCGTTGCCGCTGGGGGTCGATCCCTCAGTCAACCCGGTATTGGCCGCTTGCATAATAACGATAACACCGGCATCAACGCAGGCTTGCAGCAGGCGCCACTGTTCCAGCAACGAGCCGGGAAACACCACTGCCAGCGCTTCACCGCAGCCGGAGCGAAAGCCTTTACGGTAACGTTCGGTTTTACGCGGATCGGTGAGCAGATGCCCTTTGCCAACGATCTGTGACATCCTGGTCAGCAGGGTGTGGATGTCGGGCGTGATGGTTGATTCCATGAGATGTCCTTATAAACATACGTTTTTTATAGTTTAGCCGTCTGCCTGTGACCGAGGGATCTGCTAGCGGCCTCTCAGCCTGATGTGATAGCGCTGGGCGTCTATGCCATGTTATGGCAAACTGCGCTAAGCTGTAAGCTTGAGCCAAAAACCCCTTGTTAGGCAATGCGTTGAGAGAGCATTTTTGATGAAATGGATGTGTGGTTTAGGATTGGCGGCGACGCTGATTGTGCAGCCGGTCATGGCAGAATCGCCTTTTGGTACTCACCCGCTGACCCAGCAGGCTCGCGATGCTTTTGTCGCTCAGCTGCTGGATAAAATGACGCTGGATGAAAAAATTGGCCAGCTGCGTCTTATCAGCGTGGGGCCGGATAATCCCAAAACAGTCATCCGCGAGATGATTAAAAAAGGGCAGGTTGGCGCGATATTTAATACCGTTACCCGGCCCGATATTCGTGCGATGCAGGATCAGGTAATGCAGTTGAGTCGCCTGAAGATCCCGCTTTTTTTTGCTTATGATGTCATCCACGGTCAGCGCACCATTTTCCCGATTACCTTAGGACTTGCTTCCAGCTGGGATCTTGATGCAGTGAATACCGTTGGACGCATTTCCGCCTATGAAGCGGCCGATGACGGCCTGAATATGACCTGGGCACCGATGGTGGATATCACCCGCGATCCACGCTGGGGGCGTGTTTCGGAAGGGTTTGGCGAAGATACCTACCTGACCTCTCAGATGGGACGCACGATGGTGCGTGCCATGCAGGGCAAAAGCCCGGCCGATCGCTTTAATGTCATGACCAGCGTGAAACACTTTGCCGCCTATGGCGCGGTGGAAGGCGGACGTGATTACAACACCGTGGATATGAGCCAGCAGCGGCTGTTTCAGGATTATCTGCCGGGTTATAAAACCGCCCTTGATGCCGGCAGCGGTGGTGTCATGGTGGCGCTGAATTCTCTTAACGGTGTGCCCGCCACCGCTGACAGCTGGCTGTTAAAAGACATTTTGCGTGATAAATGGGGATTTAAAGGGATCACTATCAGCGATCACGGCGCCATTAAAGAACTGATGAAACACGGCGTTGCCAGTGACCCTCAGGATGCGGTCCGCATTGCGATTACCTCCGGCGTTAATATGAGTATGAGCGATGAGTATTACAGTAAGTATCTGCCCGGTCTGGTGAAAAGCGGCGCGGTGAGCGAAGCAGAAATTGATGATGCGGTGCGTCATGTGCTGAATGTGAAGTACGATATGGGGTTATTTAACGATCCCTACAGCCACCTTGGTCCGGCGGGCAGCGATCCCCGTGATACCAATGCTGAAAGCCGGCTTCATCGTGTCGAGGCGCGTGATGTCGCGCGTAAGAGCCTGGTGCTACTGAAGAATCGGCTGGAAACTTTGCCGCTGAAAAAATCCGGCGCCATTGCTGTGGTTGGACCGCTGGCGGACAGTCAGCGCGACATGATGGGCAGCTGGTCTGCTGCCGGCGTGAGCGGGCAATCGGTGACGGTATTGCAGGGTATCCGCAACGCGCTGGCGGGTAAAGCCGTTGTGTTATTCAGCAAAGGTGCCAACGTCACCGATAATAAAGGCATTCAGGATTTCCTTAATCAGTATGAAGCAGCGGTCAGCGTTGACCGGCGTTCGCCACAGGTGATGATTGATGACGCGCTGGCGGTGGCGAAAAAAGCAGATGTGGTCGTGGCTGTGGTGGGGGAATCGCAGGGGATGGCTCATGAGGCGTCCAGTCGCAGCGATATTACTATCCCGTCCAGTCAGCTGAAACTGCTGGATGCGCTGAAAACCACCGGTAAACCACTGGTGATCGTGCTGATGAATGGCCGACCGCTGGCGCTGGTCAAAGAGGACAGCCAGGCCGATGCAATGCTGGAGACCTGGTTTAGCGGGACCGAAGGGGGGAATGCTATCGCTGACGTGCTGTTTGGTGATTACAACCCGTCCGGTAAGTTGCCGATGTCGTTTCCGCGTTCAGTTGGTCAGATCCCGGTTTATTACAATCATCTGCAAACCGGGCGCCCTTACGACTTCGAGCATCCGAATAAGTACACGTCGCATTACTATGATGCTGCCAACGGCCCGCTTTATCCGTTCGGCTATGGTTTAAGCTACACCCGCTTTACCCTGTCAGAGGTGCGACTTTCCGCTAAAACGCTGCCCCGCAACGGTAGCCTTAATGCCAGCGTCACCGTCACTAACAGCGGTAAACGCGACGGGGCAACCGTGGTGCAGCTTTATCTGCACGATCAGACAGCCAGCCTCAGCCGTCCGGTGGAAGAACTGAAAAGCTTTAAACGGATTTTCCTTAAGGCGGGGGAAACGCAGACCGTTACTTTCCCGATAGATGTTAATGCATTGAAGTTCTGGAATGCCCGAATGCAGTATGTTGCTGAGCCTGGCCGCTTTGACGTGCTGATTGGCCTGGATTCCGCGCGTACCCGCAAGGGCACATTTACGCTGCTGTAGGCCCGTGATGAAACCCCGCTGGCGCGTGTTCTGCCGGCGGCGGTCATCATGGTCGGGAGGCTGAGTACGGGTATCGCTATGACTGGTTTTCGTGACCGCATTCAACAGCAGGTCTTTCGACTTAACGGCCTGTCCCTTAATGAATTTGACCTTAGCCAGCCTGCCGGTGACCCCGGGCTCTATGGGCCAGATAGCGTGATCTGGCAGGTACATGGTGATTTTCCATCTATGTTGTGCGGCGGTATCAGCGCGCTGCTAATGCAGATGCTGCACCCTTCGGCACTGGCTGGAGTATGGGACCATTCACGTTTTCGCGAAGATATGCTGGGGCGTCTGCGTCGTACCAGTCAGTTTATTGCGGTCACCACTTTTGGTAACAGCAATGATGCCTCAACGCTGATTGAACGGGTAAAACGCATCCATTTACAGGTCAGCGGGCATGATGCACAGGGGCAGCCTTACGCCGCCAGCGATCCGGCGCTGCTTACCTGGGTTCATGTTGCGGAAACCAGCCGTTTCCTGGCTGCCCATTTGCGTTATAAAAACCCTCAGCTAAGCGTGAAGCATCAGGATGAGTATTATCGTGAAGCGGCACGGGTCGCCAGGGCTCTGGGTGCCGGTGGGGTGCCGGAGTCGGTTGCGGCGGTGGATCATTATCTGGCACAGATGCGGCCGGCGCTGCGTTGTGACGAGCGCACCAGGGCGGTGTTTAATATTCTGATGAACGCACCGTCGCCCAGCTGGCAGGCCCGCCCGGCGATGAAAATTATGCTGCAGGCCGGTATCGGCTTATTACCGCTATGGGCGCAGCAACAGCTGGGGGTCAGCATGGGGCCCGTCAGACGTCGCTGGCTGGCGCTAAACATGCGCTTAATTAGCACGGTGTTGCGCCAGTCGATTCGCCAGGGCGCTTGCCAGCGTGCTATGGCGCGCATGGGACGCGCCCGGTAAGCGCGTTTTTTGCCATATAACCGGGCTGATTAGCTGCGTCACGACGATTTTTTGCGCGCTATGCTGTCTTTTGGGATATTTCCCGTTGTCGGCTGCCGGCAATCTGACGCATTCTGCGCCTGGCGCCGTAATGAGCATGTCCCCAGCGATGGTCGAGGTTATATGACAGGTTCCCCCCCTCTGTTAGAGGTGACAAACCCGCAGCAAACGCTGATTGCCGTGGTTGAACAGGACCAACGTACCGCGTATTTCTACCTCTGGCCAGCGCAATCTTTGCGTAGCCGGTTCGCCGTACGTGGCTGCTGGCTACGCAACCTGTTACCGGCACCGCTGCAGGAGGATCTGCAGGCGATTGAACAAGGGATCCCACCGTTACTGAGTGCCGCCGATTGCCGGACGCTGGGAGCAGAGCCACCGCTTGATGCGGCAGGGTTGCAGGTTATCTGGGAACCGGCTGGCGATGGTGCCGCGTTGTGGTATCAGGGACAGCTGCTGGCGGTGATCCCCGGCTGGAGTTTATATCAGCAACAGCAGGTGAGTTTCTCCGCCGGTTGTATCCGGGAAAACCGCCTGACTGCCCCGCTGGGTTCGGCGTCTACCAATGATTACTACGCCAGGGCGGAACGTCATCGGCTATTCTGGCGTGATTGGCGCGATGACCATTTATGGGATTCGGTACAACGCACGCTGCTGCAGTGTTACGAACAGCAGTTTGGTGAATCGCTGCGTTACTATGCTATCCATCAGGATGACTGGCCGCCGATGGCCATTTCCCAGCATTTTCATCAGGGCAACTGGATATTTCTTACACTCGGTATGAGCATCCGTCCGATGCCATGGGTTGACTTTCTCTATCAGGACTTAGCGCCAGACTACCGGCGTTGCGAACTGGCAATGGCCATTGATGCTCAGGTAATGACTGAAGAGAATGCGGTGCATATGGCCAGTGCGCTGGCCCGCTTTGCGCCTTTCCCCTGGCAACAGATTGACTGGCTGGGTGAGGGGCATACTCTTCTCTCTGACGTGGCGCCGCCTGGATTTGAAGGATTTATTCTTTCCGCTACGCTGGCGGATGAACAGGCTCGGTTTATGTTACCGCCGCGCGAGGGGGAAAAAGTGAATCTGCTGTGGACCGTGCCGGTCACCAGCGCCGAACGTGGCCTGGTACAGGCCGATGATAACGGGGGGGAACAGCTGATTTCACGTCTGGTTCAGGCCGGTATCGGCCACGTTTTCCGCCCGAGAAAGTCGGTGACAGAGCTTCGCCCGTCGCAACACCCGGGTGAGTAAACCGGGTGGCGGTTGCCGCGATTGTTTGTCGCTCATCGTGCACCAGACTGTCCACAGCCAGCCGATTTAACAAAATAAGCCTCACATTGCGAAACATGCTTTTTCTGCAGGCGGCTTACCCGTAGAATCAGCGGTCAGCGCCGGATGGCGATGGCCACTCCAGGTCGTGCAGTGCCGGCGCTATAGCGTGATTTCCCTTTATTTCGATTAATCCAGCGCGGACACGGTGACGTTCCAGCCGCCGGAAGGAGTTTGCATGCCTGAAGTTGAAGTTATCCTGGTGGATACCGCCGATCGCCCGCTAGGAAAAATGGCAAAAGGTGAAGCGCATATCCGTGGGTTATTGCATCGGGCTATCACTATTTATGTGTTTAATTCGCAGGGGGAGTTATTGTTACAGCGTCGTGCTGGCGACAAATATCACTGTGCCGGTCTGTGGAGTAATACCACCTGCGGCCATCCGTTACCTGGTGAAGCAACGCCGGATGCTGCTAAGCGGCGACTTGCACAGGAAATGGGGCTGGCGCTGTCGCTGACGCCGGTATTCACACTGTACTATAACCTGCCGGTGGGAAGCGGCATGTCAGAACATGAATATGGTCACGTATTCTTTGCCTGTAGCGATACGCAACCGCGTCTGAATCCGCAGGAAGCCGACGCCTGGCGCTATGCGGCCTTACCTGATATTGCACAAGCGATGACGCACCAGCCGCAGCAGTTTACCCCCTGGTTTTTGCATACTTTTCCGCGCATTCCGCAACAGGCGGCGGCGTTTCTGGCGAACAGAACCGCGCCGGTATAACCAGGACGCGGTTAAGCAATCTTATTTAGCGGAGAAGTCTTCGGCATCAATGTCGTAGCCTGAGGGTTCCCAGCGAATCAGCAGCAGGGCCAGCAGACCGGCAAACGGCGCCAGGCCAATCACCCAGAACACCCCGGTGTCCAGCGACACTGACAATAATGGGAAAAGAAACAGCGAGACGGTTGAACTGGCGCGCATCAGTGTCTGATTGAAACCGACGCCGACACCGCGCAGTGAGGTGGGATAACTCAGCGATGCGAAGGTCATGCTGTGGGAACCGGGTCCAACGCCCTGGCCAAACAGGAACAACGCCAGCATCGCAATCGCCAGCGCCGCCTGCTGTCCGTCAGCCGGTCGGCCAATCAGTGCCAGGCTCAGTAAGGCAATGAACTGCAAAATATACCCCAGGGTAGTCATTTTCCAGGCGCCAAAACGGGGCACCAGGCGTACCGCCAGCAAGCCGCCGGTGAAAGCAAACAGCAGATTAAGCGCCAGTGAAACCAGAATCGTGGTCAGCATTGACTGAGCAAGGAAGCTGGAAATGATGATGGGTAAGCCAAAGGCCACCGCGTTATAAGCAAAGGATGAGGCGACGGCAATCACGGTTGCCAGCAGGGTACGTTTGAGATAGACCCCTTTGAGCAGCGTGCCGTAATTCGCCCAGCCGGCCCGACGTACCGGCCGTACTGGCTGGCGATCGGCATCGCTGGCAACCTGTGCATTAATTCCCCAGGCACGGCGCAGAATCTGTGCTGCACCGTCGAGATCGCCCTGATTAGCTGCCCACACCGGTGATTCGCTCATGTAACGACTGCGGATAGCAATAATGACGATTGCCGGTACCGCGCCAAAACCTAAAATCAGCCGCCATAACCAGTCGGTATGACTTTCCGGCAGCACGGCATAGAGCATCAGCACCAGCAGGTATGAGATTGAAATTGCTGCATACCAGGTTGGACACCAGAGTGAGATGCTGGCAGCTTTGTTGCCACGGCCACGCAGTCGTGAGAACTCGGCCAGAAAAGCCATGGCTACCGGTAGATCAATGCCGACGCCCAGTCCCATGATAAAGCGGGCAGCGGCCAGAATATATTCATTGGGCGCCAGGGCACAGGCCAGTGCCGCAAATACGAAGAAAAACATATCGGCCATAAACACCCGATAGCGGCCAATTTTATCAGTGAGATATCCGCCGACCAGGGCGCCGACGATGGCACCAAAGGTAATCGCTGAAGCAACGATCCCGGTCCAGGTCGGCGTCAGGTGAAATTCACGCGCAACGTCTTTAATACCAAATGCCAGCGCGCCAAGGTCATAGGCATCGAGAAACACCCCGCCCAGCGCAATCGCCATGATAATCCGCGCATTGTTGCGGGCATGGTTGCTGTGATTAACCAGCCTGGCAACGTCGCCTGGCTGACGGATATAAACCGCTTTCCCCTCTGGCGTGTCGTCTGCCAGCGCAACCTGTGTTAACGAAGTGAGATCGGACATAGTGGTGTTTGCTTTTTGATTATAGTGGAGCAAAGAGCATACCGGTTGCCGGCCAGCTGTTAAATTCCGGCTGGTTATAAGATAGTACCGAATGCGTGGGTGTCAGCGCTGATGAGGGAGCACCACGCGGCAATGGGCAATGCTGCCGGGTTGCTGCGTGGCGGATCGCCATGATGCTTTGCCGGTGATGACTGCTGGCATAACTCAGGGGAAAGCGATGCAGGCAGGGAGGCCAGCGCTTAAACGTTGTTCAGGTTATCTGGCGTGGAGGATAACGGAATAGCCGACCAGCATGACGCCGCCTACGCCGCCAATAGCCATCAATAAAAACAGTAAAGTCACCGCAATTTTTTGCCAGTTCATATCAAAACTCTGTTGGGCAGAAAAGGCGTAGTATACGCCCTTTTTTATTATGTTACCCGGAGCGGGGCACTGTGAATACCGTGAGCACTTACCATATAGCCCTGTTCCTGCCAGTGAGTCAGCTGTTCCTGCTGGCGATGGGTAAGGTTTTTTCCAGTATAAACAAAAAGATGCTGTCCAGGAAACAGCTCGGGACGGGGTTGGTCGAGCGGTTCAGCCAGTACGTCGATACGCCAGCCATGTTGCGATAATCGCCAGGCCTCCAGCCACAGCCGGGTGCGATCTTCATTACCCCAGCCAATTAATAACGCATCTTTACCGGCTTTTTTACGGGCGCTGCTAAGGCAAAACACCACATAATCAATTAGTGCGCCATCCAGCAAACTGCACAGCGTGCGGGCAGTGTTTTGATCGAGTGCCAGCCGCTGGCGGACCGGAACAAAAACGTGGTCTATCAGGGCGTCAACCGGATGTTCGCGACCGACCGACATGATTCTGGCGCGAAGCGCGGCAGGGCGCACCTGGCGCAGTACGGTCATCATCTCTTCCTGCAAGGCGGTCCAGCCATCATGGACTTCAACACTGGTGTCTTCCAGTAGCGCTTTGACTTTTCCAACCGGCACGCCGCTTTCAATCCAGCGTTTGATCTCTTCAATACGCTGGATGTCCTCGTCATCAAACTGACGATGGCCTCCTTCCGTGCGTTTTGGCTTCAGTAACCCGTAGCGACGTTGCCAGGCACGGAGTGTCACCGGATTAATGCCGCAACGTTCAGCGACATCGCCAATACTGTAAATAGCCATGACCTTCCTCGAACACTGACTTTGAAACGACTGCGCAATAAACTTATCGAATAGCACTAATCTGTACAACCTTTTTTTATATGTACAATTTAAATGCAATAATATTCGTGCTACCTTTTCTCAATTAAAAGATATTATCTCATAAATGAGAGGCTGTATGCCTTCTGCCTTATCGACGGAAATCCGGCTGGCGCAGCGTCTGGTAACGTTACGTCAGGAGAAGGGCTGGTCGCTGGAGAAGCTGGCAGACGCCTGTGCCATCAGTCGGGCAACCTTGTCACGCATTGAGCGCAGCGAAACCAGCCCCACCGCCAGCCAGCTTAATCAGCTTTGCCGGGTTTATGGCTTGACCATGTCGCGTCTGCTCAGTGAAGTTGAAACCCCGGACAACGCCCATTTATCTCAGGAGCAGCAACCCCTGTGGCAGGATAAAACCAGTGGCTTTACCCGGCGTAACGTTTCGCCACCTGCCGCCGGTTTTAAGGCCGAACTGATAGAAGGCCTGTTGCGTAGTGGGGCTTATATCGAATATGACCAGCCGCCATTGCCGGGGATTGAACAGCATATCTGGATGCTGGCGGGGGTGTTGCTGTTAACCGTTGAGCAGCGGCAATGGCGTCTGCAGGCTGGCGACAGCCTGCGTTTTCATTTACAAGGGCCTGGTACCTTTTATGCTCCTGACGCTGAGGGTGCGCATTATTTACTGGTGGTGACTCGCTGATGATTAACTATATATGGTTAAACGGTGAACAGGCGCAGCAGCAGCTGGATGCCCTGAGCCGGGTACTGACAGCCTGCGTGGCCGGAGGTGCCAGCGTCGGCTTTACCGATGCAACTGATAGCATGACAATACGTCGTTTCTGGCAGTCAGCAAGTATGGCTGTGGCACAAGGAGAAAAGGCGCTGGCGGTTGCCAGACAAAACGGCGAGATCGTTGCTACCCTGATGGTGGTGCTGGCGATGCCGGTAAATGGCAGGCATCGGGCAGAGATCTGCAAACTGCTGGTACATCCCGATGCCCGTCGTCAGGGCATTGCCAGAGCCCTGATGGTGATGGCAGAAAGTTACGCCCGCAAGGCGGGACGAACGTTGCTGGTACTGGATACCCGCAGCGACGACTTTGCTCAGGCACTGTATCTCTCCCTTGGCTGGCAGGTTGCCGGCCAGATTCCTGGGTATGCCTGCTCAACGCAAGGCGTGCTGGAGGCGACAACGGTGATGTATAAACGGCTGGACAAGGCATGATTTCATCGCTGATGGCTGACGAATAACGCCTGCTGTGGGACAATAGCCGTCAGTTTGTCGTAAAGGGGCGATCATGGCGTTAACAGCAGCGTTGAAAACGCAAATTGCGCAGTGGTATAAAGCGCTGCAGCAACAGATCCCTGATTTTATCCCCCGTTCTTCCCAGCGTCAGATGATTGCTGAAGTGGCGAAAACCCTGGCCGGAGAGGCCGGACGTCATCTGGCTATTGAAGCGCCGACAGGTGTTGGCAAAACGCTGGCATATCTGATTCCCGGCATTGCTATTGGCCGTGCAGAAGAAAAGCCGCTGGTGGTCAGTACCGCAAACGTAGCTTTGCAGGATCAGATTGTGACAAAAGATCTGCCGCTACTACAAAAACTGATCCCCGATCTGCGTTTTACCGCTGCTTATGGCCGTGGTCGTTATCTCTGCCCGCGTAATCTGGCGGCGCTGGTAAACCCGCAGCCGGCTCAGGACCTGCTGATGTATCTGCAGGAAGAGAGTGTCAGCGCCAGTCAGGAAGAGCAGGCCCAGGCGCTGCGGTTACAACAGTCGCTGGAAGGTCGCCAGTGGGACGGATTGCGCGACCGCTATGATGAGAGTATCAGCGACAGTTTATGGCGGCGGCTCAGCACCGATAAAGCCAGCTGTCTGCGTAACAATTGTCACTGGTTTAAACACTGCCCTTTTTTCCTTGCTCGCCGCGAAATGGACAATGCCGATGTTATTGTCAGCAATCATGCGCTGGTGATGGCGGCACTGGAAAGTGACTCGGTGCTGCCGCCGGCGAAAGATTTGCTGTTAGTGATTGATGAAGGCCATCATTTGCCGGATGTGGCACGGGATGCGCTGGAAATGAGCGGAGAGATTACTCCAGGCTGGAGTACCCTTCAGCTCGATCTTTTCCAGCGTCTGGTGGCACTTTGCATGACACAATTTCGTCCGGTCTCTCCGCCAGGCCTGGCGGATTCCGCGCGTCTGGCACAGCATTGTGACGAGATGCGCGATCATTTACAAAGCCTGGCACATATGCTGGCGTTGTGGCTGCCCGCAGAAGGCCAGCCAGGAGAATATCGCTTTGCCATGGGGCAACTCCCGGATGAAGTCATGGCGCTATGCGTCAGGCTGGCTAAGCTGAGTGAAGGCCTGCGTGGTCTGGCGGAAACGCTGCTCAATGACCTCAGCGAAAAAACTGCTAAGCATGACATTGTTAAATTACACCGTAGTCAGTTGCAAATGAGCCGGGCGCTGGGCTGGTTTGAAGCTACCAGCAAACTATGGCGGCTGGCGGCAATGGCTGAAGCCTCCGGTGCACCGATCAGTAAATGGGTCACGCGCGACAGCCGTGATGGCCAGCAGTTGCTGCAATTACACTGTGCCGGTATTCGGGTCAGTGAGCAGCTGGAAAAGCAGCTGTGGCGCGGCGTACCGCACGTGGTATTAACCTCAGCTACCTTACGGTCGCTTAACAGTTTTGGCCGTTTGCAGGAAATGACCGGCCTGACAGAACGGGTGGGCGATCGCTTTGTCACCCTGAGTTCACCGTTTAATCATGTTGAGCAGGGGCGTTTGCTGATCCCGCAGCTGACTCACCTCCCCACTCTGAGTGACGAAGCACAACATCTGGCAGAGATGGCCCATTTCTTTCGTCAGCAAATGTGCCGGCAGCAGCATACCGGCGTGCTGGTGTTGTTTGCCAGTAACCGGGCAATGCAGCATTTTATTGCTTTGTTACCCGAACTGCGCTTGTCGATGTTGGTTCAGGGTGACAAACCACGCCCGGCGCTAATTACGTTGCACCGTCAGCGGGTGGCGGCGGGAGAAACCAGTATCCTGGTGGGGTTACAGTCGTTTGCTGAAGGCCTGGATTTAAAAGGGGTACTACTGACACAGGTGCATATTCATAAAATTGCTTTTCCACCGGTCGACAGCCCGGTTATTTTGACCGAAGGTGAATGGCTGAAAAGCCTCAAACGCTATCCCTTTGAGGTACAAAGTTTGCCCGGCGCCTGTTTTAACCTGATTCAGCAGGTGGGCCGGCTGATCCGCAGTCATGAATGCCGGGGTGAGATCATTATTTACGATCGGCGGTTACTGACAAAAAGCTACGGTAAGCGTCTGCTGGCAGCGTTGCCGGTTTTTCCTCTTGAACAACCCGCTCTGCCGGAAGGTACATTACCGCAGGCCCCGCCTGTTGAGAAAAAGAAACCGCCGCGCCGCTGGCGCCGCCATTGAGAGGGAAGCAATGGAATTTAATCACATTATTAAAGAGATTGGCCGCGGGAAAAATCATGCGCGCCATCTCGATCGTCAAACCGCCTGTGCGCTTTACCGGCAGATGCTGGCTGGCTGCGTGCCGCCACTGGCGCTGGGGGCGATACTGATCGCGTTGCGGATAAAGGGCGAAGGGCCGGAAGAGATGCCGGGATTTTATCAGGCGATGCAGGAACAGGTTGCGCGGCTGAAAGCGCCGGCTGGCCGGCCGCTGCCGGTGACCATTCCCAGTTACAACGGCGCGCGCCGGCAGGCTAATCTGACGCCATTGCTGGCACTGTTACTCAGTAAGCTAGGTTTCCCGGTGCTGGTACACGGTGTGCGCGACGATGAAACCCGGGTGACCAGTGAACAGGTTTTTGCCGCTCTGGGTATTCAGCCGGCGGGCAGCGTGGCTCAGGCACAGCAGGCACTGGATAGCGGAGAGCTGGTGTTTATCAGCATTGACACGCTTTGCCCGCCGCTGGCTGAGCAGCTGGCTTTGCGCTGGCAGCTCGGGGTGCGTAACAGCGCCCATACGCTGGCTAAACTGCTTTCTCCTTTTGGTGAGCAGGAGACGCTGCGTCTCTCCAGCGTTTCTCATCCTGAATATGTGCCACGGGTCGCTGATTTTTTTCAGCAGTGTGGCGCCAGCGCGCTGTTGCTGAATGGCAGCGAAGGGGAGGTATATGCCAATCCGCAGCGTTGCCCGGCGATAACCTTTATACATCGCGGCGGTGAGCCGCAGCAGCTGGTTGCACGACAGCCGGAGCTGACGCTGCCGGCTGAGGTTTTGCCGGCCTCACGAAGTGCAGAAGACACGGCAGCATGGATAACCGGTTGTCTGACGCATCAGCTGCCGGTGCCTGAATCATTAAAATTACAGGTTGCCTGCTGTTTGCTGGCTGCCGGTGGTGCCGCCAGCGTTGACGACGGGTTACAACAACTGGCCGCTGCCGGTTACTGATGAGGCGGGCAAAGGTGGTTCACCAGAGCAATCCAGAATGCGATGCCGTGTGGTAAGACGGCATCGTTAAAGTCATAGCGGGCGTTATGTAACGCGGCGGAAGGCGTGTCGCCGTCGGCACCTATCCAGAAGTAAGCCCCCGGGCATTGTTCCAGCATACAGGCGAAATCTTCAGAAGCCATTGACGGATTAACGTCCCAGTGAACCTGATCTGCCGGCAATAAGGCCTGCGCGCATGCCCGTACCTGGCTGGCAGCCTGCGCATCGTTGCGGGTCACCGGGTAATCACTGGCAAAAGTAAGCGAGCTGGTTATATTCATCGGTGCAGTCAGGCTGCTGACGAACGACGCCATCAGCGTTTTTACCTGCTGACGTACCTCGTCTTGCAGACAACGCAGCGTGCCGCGCAGCGTTACCCGGTCAGGGATGACGTTAATGGCTTCACCGCCGTGGATCTGCGTGACGCTGATCACCGCCGACGCGAGGGGGGAAAGACGGCGAGAGGGAATGGTTTGCAACGCGGTAATCAGCTGTGCGGCGGCGACAATGGGATCGGCACCGTTTTCTGGCATTGCGGCGTGGCAGCTTTTGCCGTCGAGGGTAATGATAAAGGTATCAAGTGAGGCCATCATTGCGCCAGGATTGATCGCAATATGGCCCAGCGGCAGTCCTGGCCAGTTGTGCATACCGTATATGGCGTCCATCGGAAAACGGCTGAACAGGCCGTCATTGACCATTTTACGGGCGCCGCCGAGATTCTCTTCCGCCGGCTGAAATATCATGTGTACCGTGCCGCTGAAATTGCGCTGCTGGCTCAGATAGTGTGCTGCTGCCAGCAGCATCGCGGTATGACCATCATGACCGCAGGCATGCATTACGCCGTCATTTTTTGAACGCCACGGGTTCTCACCCTGCTCGCTGACCGGTAAGGCATCCATATCCGCGCGCAGGCCAATAACCGGACCTGGTCCGTTTTCCAGCGTGCCGATTACCCCGGTACCGGCCAGACCGGTATGCACCTGCAGACCACAGTCGCGTAGTTCACTGACGACCAGCGCTGCAGTGTGATGTTCCTGATAACCCAGTTCGGGATAAGCATGTAGCTGGTGGCGCCATGCGATAGCTCGCTTAATAAGCGCGGGGGGTAACATCATGAAACATCTCCCTGACAGTCTGATTTCCGCTTATCAAAGCTACCATAAATCCCGCCGGTTGCTGGCACGATCGTCCAATTTTTCCGTTATAACGGCGACTAAAAGAGTATAAGAAAATGCCCCGCCCGGACAGGCGGGGAAGGATTAGGGTTGCATGGGCAGGTTAAGATCATGCTGTCGGGCGCACTGACGCGCCAGCGCGTAGCCGGCATCGGCATGGCGCATGACGCCAGTTGCCGGATCGTTCCACAGCACGCGGGCGATGCGGGCATCCGCCGCCTCGCTGCCATCACAGACAATCACCACGCCGGCATGCTGAGAAAAGCCCATACCGACACCGCCACCATGATGCAAACTTACCCAGGTTGCTCCGCCGGCAGTATTCAGTAACGCGTTGAGCAGCGGCCAGTCGGAAACGGCATCTGATCCATCTTTCATCGCTTCAGTTTCGCGATTAGGGGAGGCCACGGAACCGCAGTCCAGATGGTCGCGACCAATAACGACCGGCGCTTTCAGCTCTCCTTTGCGGACCATGTCATTAAAGGCCAGGCCGGCGATGTGGCGTTCACCAAGGCCAAGCCAGCAAATACGCGCGGGCAGGCCCTGAAAGGCAATACGTTCCTGCGCCATATCCAGCCAGCGGTGCAGGTTTTTGTGCTGCGGAAATAACGCCTTAAGCTTAGCATCGGTTTTGTAGATATCCTGCGGATCGCCGGACAGCGCCACCCAGCGAAACGGCCCTTTACCTTCGCAGAACAGCGGTCGGATATAGGCGGGAACAAAGCCAGGAAAGTCAAAAGCCTGCGCCACGCCCTGGTCAAAGGCTACCTGGCGAATATTGTTACCGTAGTCAACCGTTGGTATGCCCATATGATGGAACTCAAGCATGGCCAGAACGTGGCGGGCCATGGAGGCCCGTGCGGCTTCTTCTACTGCTTTTGGATTGTTGCGACGTTGCTGATGCCAGTGTTCAACTGACCATCCGGCCGGCAGATAACCGTTAAGCGGATCGTGGGCTGAGGTTTGATCAGTGACAATATCAGGCCGTATGCCTCCCGCTTTGGCACGTTTTACCAGTTGCGGCATGATTTCAGCGGCATTGCCCAGTAGTCCGACGGAAATGGCTTTTTTTGCTGCGATGGCATCGGTTATCAGCCTGAGGGCTTCATCCAGATTGTGTGACTTATAATCAAGGTAGCGCGTACGCAGACGGAAATCGATACGCGATTGCTGGCATTCAATGGCCAGTACGCAGGCGCCGGCCAGCACTCCGGCCAGCGGCTGAGCGCCGCCCATGCCTCCCAGGCCGGCGGTGAGGATCCACCGGCCGCTCAGGTCATTGTTGTAATGCTGACGGCCAGCTTCGACGAAGGTTTCAAAGGTGCCCTGCACGATGCCCTGTGCACCAATATAGATCCACGATCCGGCGGTCATCTGGCCATACATCATCAGTCCCGCTTTATCGAGTTGGTGGAAGTGATCCCAGTTGGCCCAGTGCGGCACCAGGTTGGAATTTGCCAGCAGAACCCGCGGCGCATCGGCATGGGTACGGAAAATACCCACCGGCTTGCCGGACTGGATCAGCAGCGTTTCATCAGGTTGTAACGCTTGCAGTGAGCGCAAAATCTGTTCAAAGCATTCCCAGTTGCGCGCGGCTTTGCCAATTCCGCCATAAACTACCAGGTCATCGGGACGCTCTGCCACTTCCGCATCAAGGTTATTCTGAATCATGCGGTAAGCGGCTTCAATCAGCCAGTTGGCACAGTGCAGTTCGCTGCCATGGGGTGCACGCACTGCCCGGCTCACGGCTTTACTGACGGTTTCGCTCATCGGGTATGCTCCTGTTCATGATGGGAATGGCGGTGGCTGGGTAACAGTGCGGCGACGGCAGCAGGCCAGCAATCGCGGCCAGCCCACCGGCGCATCTGTTCAATATCCGGTGCCAGCAGGCGGTCCTGATCAACCCAGCTCACCTGCTGACGAATGTGCTTAAATTCATTTTCTATCGACGGTGAACTTTGCAACGGACGATGAAATTCCATGCCTTGTGCTGCCGCCATGGCTTCAATTCCGATGATAGCGGCGCTGTTAAAACTCATCGCGCCAAGCCGTCGGGCAGCATAGGTGGCCATCGAGACGTGATCTTCCTGGTTAGCCGAGGTTGGCAGGCTGTCGACGCTGCCAGGATGGGCCAGCGATTTATTTTCTGAGGCCAACGCGGCGGCTGTGACCTGCGCTATCATAAAGCCGGAGTTCACCCCGCCATCATTGACCAGGAACGGCGGCAGGCCGGACAGCGCGCTGTCCAGCAATAACGCCAGCCGGCGTTCAGAAATAGCGCCGATCTCAGCCAGCGCGAGAGCGATAATATCGGCGGCAAAAGCGACCGGTTCGGCATGAAAATTGCCGCCGGAGATCACGTCGCCGTTATCGCTGAAAACCAGGGGATTATCGGATGCTGCATTGGCTTCAATTTGTAAAATGCGCGCTGCGTGATGCAAATTATCAAGACAGGCCCCCATTACCTGCGGTACGCAGCGGATGGAGTAGGGGTCCTGAACCCGGGAACAGGTGGCGTGAGAGTCAACGATCTGGCTGCCTTCCAACAGCGTCAGCAGCGCGGCGGCCACGCTTATCTGCCCTTGCTGCCCCCGCACCAGGTGGATGCGACTGTCCAGTGGTTTGAGCGACCCTTTTATTGCCTCCAGTGACAGCGCGCCGGCAATCAGCCCGGCGGCAAATACATTTTCCCCTTCAAACAGACCGCGTAGTGCCAGCGCAGTTGAAACCTGGGTGCCATTAAGCAGCGCCAGGCCCTCTTTCGGGCCGAGTACGAAGGGTTGCAGCCCGGCAAGCTTCAGTCCTTCGACCGCCGGAATTAGCGCGCCCTGTACCCGGACGTTACCTTCGCCGAGCAACATCAGAGACAGATGTGCCAGTGGTGCCAGATCGCCTGAGGCACCCACTGAGCCTTTTTCCGGTATACAGGGCATCACACCGGCATTGAACAGAGCGATCAACGCCTCAATCAGCGCCAGACGAATGCCGGAATGACCACGGCCGAGACTAATAATTTTGGTTGCCATTACCAGGCGTGTAACGTCGTCGGGCAGCAGATCTCCCAGTCCGACGCTATGGGAGAGCACCAGATTACGCTGTAATTCAGCGAGGCGAGCGGCAGGAATGGTGGTGGTTGCCAGCTTACCAAAACCGGTATTGATGCCATAAGTGACGGTGCCGGCGTCTACGATACGGCTGACGGTGTCCGCCGCCTGATGTACCGCAGAACGGGCCTGATCATCCAGCGCCAGCGTGATCCCGCCGCGGTAAATGGCTTTTAGCGTTGCCAGATCAACATCCCCTGGCGACAGCACACGGTGGGACGCGGTCGCTGCCATAGTCTGCTCCTGTCTGTACAATGAAAGTGATTAGCGGTTGTCACCCCCGGGAGGGTATCTGCAATGCAGTCTCCGGGCTGACGAAAATCAGTGAAACAGAAATGTCTATTCTTGTCTATACAATTGAATGTGACGCTGACAGTACCTTCACAAAAACGGCAGTCAGGGGCCGTTTAGGCAGGAACAACGGCGGAATTATTGCTGTCAGCAGCCGAAAGAAACGCCTGGTTTATAACGGGATGGACGCGTAGTCGAATCGGCAGAGGTATGCCGGATAATACGACCTGTATATACATTTCAGCTGCGTGTTATTACACTGAGTTTATTATCACAGTAAAGGACGTAATTATGCTCGAACAGAGCGCTATTTCTCAGCTGTCAGCGGCGATGAGCGATACGCCCGCACCGATTTATCAGCGGGTGAAACAGGCTATTATTCATCAGATTGTTGCAGGGCGCTGGAAAGCCCGGCAGCGTGTTCCTTCGGAAAGTGAACTGGTGAATGAGCTGGGTGTCAGTCGCATGACCATTAACCGGGCGCTACGTGAACTGACCAGTGAAGGCTATCTGATTCGTATGCAGGGGGTGGGTACCTTTGTAGCGGAAAACAAAGGCTACACGGCGATGCTGGAAGTGCATAATATCGCTGAGGAAATCGCCCAGCGTGGTCATCAGCACAGCTGTAATATTCTGCGACTGCGCACCGTGAAGGCCGGGCCTGAGCAGGCGGCGGTGCTGGGACTTACCACCGGTCAGGACGTTTTTCAGTCGCTGATTGTCCATTATGAAAACGATCTACCGGTACAGCTGGAAGATCGTCTGGTCAATCCGCAGGTGGTGCCAGGCTATCTGCAACAGGATTATCATCAGATGACGCCCTATACTTACCTGATGCGGGTTGCTCCACTGACCGCCGGCGAGCATGTGGTTGAAGCCGTGTTGCCAGATGCCAGACAGTGTGCCTTGCTGATGCTGGAGCAGGATGAACCCTGTCTGCTGATTCGTCGCCAGACCTGGAGTGATACCCGCATCGTTACCTATGCCAGACTGCTTTATCCTGGGTCACGTTACAAACTGGTGGGGCGATTTAAAGGACTCAGTTAACGCCAGTATTTTGTCGGATTAACGGCAACGGATGATGGCATACAACAAAAGCGATCCGCTGTGTTGTGGGGTGAAATCAGGACGATGCTGATGCCACCAGAGGCCCTGACTCTGCTGTAAGACCCTCCCGCCGACCTGCCAGCTACCGGCCAGTACGTAGACCACGCCGCTTGATCCGGCGGGTGCCTGCTGCGCGCTGTCAGTCAGTATCATCGTTGCCTGATGGCTGGCGCGCCGGGTCATAAGATTAAAATCCTGACTGACGCCGCCGTTCAGCCGGGCAAAAACCTGCTCTTCTCCGGCAAAGGCAAACGGCTGGCCTTTTTGCAGATGATGTTGCCAGTGCGGGCTGCTCAGGGTAACGTCCGCGCCGCTCACGAGGGTAATGATTCTGTCGACGCCGGGAAAAGAAGAAAATACCCCGTCCTGTGAAAGGGTGGCGATACTAAGCCGCCAGCTGAAATCCGCCGAGTCTGGTGGCCAGACCATAATTTCGCGGGTTTCCCCACCACCGTTGCGCCACGGGGAAACCGGCAGTTTGTCAGCGGCAAAAAAGTGTTTCATGTCAGCCCGGCAATGACCTGGCGGAAAAGCCGGGCGGCCTGCTCCTGGTACTGATGCTGCCCCTGGTGTATCACCTGACGCCCGGCAACGAACACATCGCGGATTTGACCACGATGACCGGCAAACAGCCAGCGGTTAATCAGCGCGCTGTCGCCAGTTGGCCCTAGCAGCGCATCCTCTTCCAGTACCAGCCAGTCAGCGCGATAATCGCTTGCCAGTGCGCCTATTGACAGCCCGCAGGCCTGGGCACCGCCCTGTCTTGCGCCGGCAAACAGCAGATCGCCCACCGAAGGCTGTTCGCGCTGTACCAGGCGATTGCGGCGGCGGTCTCGCAGGCGCTGGCCATATTCAAACCAGCGTAATTCTTCCACGATATCGAGGGAGACATGGCTGTCAGAGCCGATTCCCCAGCGACCATTCAGCGCCAGATAGTCGCTACCACGAAAAATGCCGTCGCCAAGATTGGCTTCGGTGGTCGGGCAGATCCCGGCAACGGCACTGCTGGCAGCCAGCTGTCTGAGCTCATCGTCATCAAGATGTGTGGCATGAATCAGGCACCAGCGCGAGTCAGGATTAAACCGTTTGTACAGCCAGCTCAACGGACGTTCGTTGCTCCATGCCAGACAATCGGCGACCTCTTTTTCCTGCTCAGCAATGTGAATATGAACCGGCAGGTGCGGTGCGGCGGCGGCCAGTACTTCGCGTATTTGTGTTTCACTGACGGCCCGCAGCGAGTGAAAACACAAGCCATAGTTAATCAACGGATGTTGTGCGCACCAGCTTTGCAGCCGCTGTTGTTGTTTAAGGTAATCTGAGGTTTGCTGAATAAAGCGCCGTTGGCCCGACTGGGCGGGCTGGGCGCCAAAACCCGCGTAACTGTAGAGTACCGGTAACAGCGTCTGACCAATGCCACTCTGCTGTGCGGCCTGCATCAGCTGCTGTAGCATGGCATCATCCTGGTAAGGCTGCCCGCTGGTATCGTGGTGTAAATAGTGAAATTCCGCTACCTGGGTATAGCCGCCTTTTAGCATTTCAATATAAAGCTGAGTGGCGATGGCGCCGACGGCTTCCGGCGTCAGGCTCTGCACCATACGGTACATCAGATCGCGCCAGGTCCAGAAACTGTCCTGCGGATCGCCAGCAACTTCCGCCAGCCCGGCCATTGCGCGCTGGAAGGCGTGGGAGTGAAGATTGGCAAGGGAAGGGACCACCGCCCCATGAAGCCGTTGTGCATCCAGCTGGGGACTGCCGGGGGTGAGCTTACGTATTGTTCCCTGGTCATCAACCTCGATAATCACATCGTGACACCAGCCCTGTGGAAGCAGGGCGCGCGGAGCAAAAAATCGTGACATTGTTGATTCCTGCTGACTGGGCTTGTATATACATATACATACTTACAGGCCAGCAGTAAAGTACTCAGACAGGAGCAGCAATGCCAGCTGAACTGATGTGTGACAGCCTCTGGATGGGGGCAGATATTGCGACAATGCAGAACGGACGCTACAGTCTGATTAAAGACGGTGCCATTGCTGTTCAGGATGAGCGTATTGTTTGGCTGGGCAAGCGCGAACAGGCAAAGACAATAGTTTGCGCCGAGCGCCACCATTTTTGCGGTGGCCTGATTACGCCCGGGCTGATTGACTGCCATACCCATTTATTGTTTGCCGGTAACCGCAGCCGGGAGTTTGAACAACGTCTGAATGGCGTCAGTTATGCTGATATTGCCGCCGGCGGAGGCGGTATCCTTTCAACGGTGCGCGCGACGCGTGAAGCCAGCCAGCAGGCGCTGGTTGACAGTGCGCGTCCCCGCCTGCAACACCTGCTGGATGAAGGTGTCACCACGGTGGAAATTAAATCAGGTTACGGACTGGGGGTGGAGAGTGAACTGCGTATGCTGCGCGCTATTCGCCAGCTGGCAGCCGATATGCCCGTTGATGTGAAAGCGACCTGTCTGGCCGCGCATGCGATTCCTCCTGAATTTCGTGATAATCCGCAGGGCTGGATTCAGCAGATATGCCAGCAGCTGCTGCCACAGGTGGTTAAGGAAAATCTGGCGGATGCGGTGGATGCCTTTTGTGAGCATCTGGCATTTTCCCCTGAGCAGGTTAGCGAGGTGTTTACGGCAGCCAGGGCACTGGGTTTGCCGGTGAAAATTCATGCCGGTCAGCTTTCTCCGCTGCCCAGTGCGCGGCTGGCTGCCGGTTTTAACGCCCTGTCTGCCGACCATCTGGAGTATATTGCTGAAGAAGATGTGGTGGCGATGGCGGCCAGTGGCACCGTCGCCGTGTTGCTGCCAGGCGCCTTTTACCTGCTGCGTGAAACCCAGCGTCCACCGGTTGCGCTTTTCCGCAAACATGGGGTGGCGATGGCGCTGGCCAGCGACGCCAATCCGGGAACCTCTCCGGCGTTATCGCTGCGTCTGATGCTTAATATGGGCTGCACTCTGTTTGCTATGACGCCGGAAGAGGCGTTAAGCGGCGTTACGTTGCACGCGGCGAAGGCGCTGGGCTGTGCCAGCTGGCTGGGTAGTCTGGAAGTCGGTAAACGTGCTGATTTTGTACACTGGCCGCTGACAGATCCCGCTGAGCTGGTTTACTGGCTTGGCGGTACCCTGCCATGCGAAACCATCTACCGAGGAAAATTGCGTGATAAAACCGTTTGACTTTACGCCGGGTAATCTCCCTTTGCTGCTGAGTATTCCGCATGCCGGTACCGCATTGACGCCGGAAGTGGCACGGGGGCTCAGTCCGGCAGCCCAGGGATTATGTGATACCGACTGGCATATTCCACAGCTGTACCATTTTGTCGCTGAAATGGGGGCCAGCGTACTGATCGGTAATTACTCGCGTTTTGTCATTGATCTTAATCGCCCGGCAGATAACCAGCCGCTGTATGCTACGGCGACAACCGGGCTCTACCCGGAAACGCTGTTTGACGGTACCCCGACCTTCAACGCGGGTATGACCCCTGACGCCGCGCAGCGCCGCAGTTACCTTGAGACCCTCTGGCATCCTTATCATCAACAGCTGCAGCAGGAGCTGGCGCGGCTTAAATCCCGCTTTGGCTATGCGCTGTTGTTTGATGCGCACTCTATTGCGTCGCAGATCCCGCGGCTGTTTGAAGGAAAACTGCCGGATCTCAATCTGGGCACTAACGATGGCGCCAGCTGCCATCCTGATATGACGGCAAAGCTGGAAGCTGTCTGTGCGGCACAAAGTGATTTCAGCTGGGTGATAAATGGCCGCTTTAAAGGTGGCTATATCACCCGCGCTTACGGGCAGCCGGCCAATGGCGTACAGGCACTACAGCTTGAACTGGCACAGTGTAATTATATGGATGAGGCTCCCCCTTTCTTATGGTGTGATGATCGGGCGCAGCGTCTTCGACCGCTGCTGAAAAAACTGATTGAGGCCTTGCTCAGCAGCTGATATCAAAAAAAGCCAGAGGCTTGCGCTTCTGGCTGAATAAGACACAGTTGTATTGGGTGATGAATGAACCTGTAACCGCAGGCTAACGATTATCCCACTGCCGGCAGAGTTGACCAGGGCCAGCGGTGCGCCGGGCATGCGATAATCTTCAGTGCCATTTTAAATGGCTGGTGTAGCAAAGATATCAGATATCGCTGAACATGTTTTTCAGAAAGTCTGAATAACAGCGGAGGCAAATCCGTTGCGCGCTGGTGACGGCTATCAGGCGCCGTCTGGGGGAAAACGTAGCCGGTGCGGCGAGCGGGCGGATAGTATTTCCATGGCAAAATGTGCAGAGGCCGGTTATCTTACGCGCCTGCCTCAGGAGAGTAATGATGACGGTCCGCCAGCAATCCCCCTTACATCCCCGTAATCGCCATCGCGATCGCTATGATATGACCGCACTGTGCCAGGCGCATGCGCCGCTTGCTGCTTTTATCCGCGTTACGCCGGGGGCTGAAAAAAGCATAGATTTTGCCGATCCGCTGGCTGTACGGGCGCTCAATCAGGCGCTGCTCAAGCATCATTACGCGATTCAGTTCTGGCAGCTACCAACCGGCTTTCTCTGTCCGCCGGTGCCGGGCAGGGCCGATTATATTCATTGCCTGGCCGATCTGCTGGCTGAACAACCCCGCCGCCAGCCGGCGGATGAGGTTGCAATTCTTGATATTGGCTGTGGCGCTAATCTGATCTATCCGCTGATTGGACAACATGAGTATGGCTGGCGTTTTACTGGCTCAGAAGTGAATGAGGCAGCGATAAAATCCGCCAGCACCATTATTGCCGGCAATCCGGGTCTTAACCGTAAAATTCGCCTGCGCCGGCAAAAAGATCCTCTGGCACTGTTCCGCGGTATTATTCATAAAAACGAGTACTATGCGGCTACCTTGTGTAATCCCCCTTTCCATGCTTCTGCCGCAATGGCACAGGCCGGTAGCCAGCGAAAACAGCGTCAGCTGGGGCTGGCGCCGGATGCCCCGCTTAATTTCGCCGGCCAGGCGCAGGAATTATGGTGCGAAGGCGGTGAAGCGGGTTTTATTGGCCGTATGATTAGCGAAAGCGTCGATTTTGCCCGGCAGTGCGGCTGGTTTACCTGCCTGGTTTCCCGCAAAGAGAATTTGCCGCCGTTATACGCCCGGCTAAAGGCGGCAGGCGCTCATGAGGTCAGAACGGTTGCTATGGCCCAGGGGCAAAAACAGAGCCGGTTTATTGCCTGGCGGTTCTGAGTGCTATTCGGCTGCCGGCAGCACGGCACCAGCTGCATTAAAGGACGCGTCACTGCCGGTTTGCATAACCTGTACGGTTTGATGGGGCGCCTGAATATCGGCGGCATCGAAATGTTTTTTTACCATGCCATCCAGCGCAAAGCGGACGGTCCATTGTTTTAGCGGCTGAGTGGTAAAGGAAACACGCACGGTAAATGCCCGGTCGCTCAGTCCTACCAGGCCGGCAAATGCAGGCTGTCCTATCACCATGGCACGGATTTCCTGGTTTTCCATCAGTTCAGAAACCGCAGCCTGTAGCGTCTGGTTAACACGTTCAACATCCTCGCCTCGATCGACATCATAGTTGGCGACAAAAGAGCCAATGCCGCGCACAAAGTTGGCGAAGGTAGTGATCGATGACCAGGGAATAATATGGTATGCCCCGGTGTCCTGACGTACGCCAACTGAGCGAATTGACATGCGTTCAACGGTGCCGGTTATGGCACCAATAGTCACCAGATCGCCGGTATTCATACCGTTTTCGAACTGAATAAATACGCCGGTGATAATATCTTTTACCAGCGTTTGCGAACCGAAACTTATTGCCAGTCCCAGTGCGCCGGCACCTGCCAGTAGTGGCGCAATATTAACGCCAATTTCCGACAGCAGAATCATAATGGTAATGGTGCTGATGATCACCGCCAGCGCATTGCGAAATAGCGTCAGCAGCGTCCGGGTGCGTGCGCCAGGCATTGGCCGGCCGTAAGAATCTGAAGCCAGCCGGTTTTCGATCAGACTGGCCAGTAGCGTCCAGCCAGCGGCGGAGAGAAACAGAATCAATACGATGCGAATAGTCACGTCGACCAGCCGTTCTCCCGGACCGGCAGACAGCCAGTGCCACAAATCAAACACCTGCCAGGCGTTCAGCAACAGCAGAATGACTGAAAAAACCGTCAGCGTACGAGCCAGTTTCAACATCATTTTTAGCCAGCCATTCACCCTTTTTTGTAGTTCAGGATAATGACGCTGCAATTCTGCAGACAGCACGATGTTTTTACCCATCCAGCGGGTAAGAATACCGGCAACCAGGGCGCCGATAAAGATGGTGACCAGGGTGCGAACCGTCGCTGCCACCATAAATTGCAGGCTGTTGCCAGGATTAAACAGTGACAGGAAAAACAGGGTGACAAAATAGATACAGGCCAGCCAGTGCCAGACAAATGCAAATGCCCGGATAAAAAATGCAAAAAAGCGCATCGAGCGGTCGGCCAGTTGGTTTAACTCCCGCTGAATATTGCGCCGGTTATGTAAAATTAACCAGATTGCCCACAGCGTAATCACACTCATAATCACCACATTGGCAAGGACAGCCGCCTGCTGATTAATCTGGTTAGCAATAATTGGCACCACCACCAGCAGGCCGTAGCCGATCAGTCCGCTGAGCCAGCTTAGATGTGTATTCCAGTAGCGGGCACGGGTATCGGGCAGATGGAAAGGGCGTAAATCGGGAAAGCGTGGGCAGAAAATCAGCCGTAACACTGCCTTGAAAAATTCAATCAGGGCAAATGCGTTCAGAAATAATCCTTGCTGATGCATGATGGTGCGATTACCGGCGTTAAGTGCATTGCTGAGGAACTGGCCAACAAGGAGCGCCAGCGCCAGCAGTAACAGATCGATAATAAACGCGCCGAGAATAGCCACAGGGAGCTGTAGCCAGCTGGTATGGTCCGCTTTTTTTTGCCGACCCCAGCGGCCAGCTAAGCGGTAGAGTGGGCTGGCCAGCCGGCATATCAGCAAATAAAAGCCGAAAAGGGACACGGCTAGCATCAGAAAATGGTTCAGCGCAGTGAAAAAGGTTTGTGGGTTGAAGGCCTTATGCGGTGAGTGAAAAACCGTATCACTTAATTGCTTAATTTTGGCGCTGAACTCGCCGGCGTAACGGCGACTGACCCCGGTCACGTTATCCAGTACGGTGTTATCCTGTGCAGCTGCCACCGAGGGAACCAGTGCCGGAACGGCGTCGGCAGGTGAGGGCGCCGATGCCTGGCGCAACTGATTGATTAACGCCTGACGGGTACGATCGTTTTGTAAAAGGGTGGCCAGGGCAGCGTAGGCTGCTTTCTGCTGGTCCTGTGTCGGCTTACTGTTATCGTCACTGGCGTTGACGGAGGGGGATTGTTGTTGCGACACCGCCACTGCCACCGCCGGCGAAACCGCCTGGGCGCACGGCGTCAGGCCAAAGAGAATGATGAATACTAACCATCCTGCCATCAGAATGTTGCTGACCGGAGTATTGCCCGTCATTACCTGCTCTCCTGTAGTCAAACCGATTGCTGATAAATAAGTATAGTGGGCAGTACGACAGCAGAAATTTCAGCGGCAATTTTCAGCCTTTGGCGGGAAAAAAGGCAGAGGGGCCAGCCTCTGCCTTGGGTGCTCTGTTATGTAAACGCGCATCTCAACCCGGATGCAGCGTGTTACTCAATGTTAGATTCGATAAACCACAGGAACTTATCAAGATCACGGGATGCAGCGGTAAGAATATCCGCACTGTCTTCGTCGCTCACTTCACTGATCGCTTTACGGGTGTGGTTGGCAACCACGGCATAACGATCCGCCAGCGCTTTCAGATGTTCCTGAACGCTATGAATATTCAGCGGGTAGCTTTTCAGCGGCGTTTTATCGTTAACAACCTGAGTAGTACCCAGTGCAATGCCGCCCAGCTGAACCACCCGCTCGGCGATGGTGTCCTGGTGATCGATAATTGCGGTACGGAAACCGTCCAGCATTTCATGGACCGCAATAAAATTTGCCCCGCGCATGTTCCAGTGCGCCTGTTTGGTGATCAGGGAAAGATCAATGTATTCAACAACCAGACGATTGAGCACCTCGATTGTAGCCTTCTTCTCACTATCAGCCACGTCATTACGGGTGTAAATCAGGTCAGAAGATTTAGTTTTTACCAGTTTAGCGGTACTCATCATTAATATCCTCTTTATTTGTTAATCCTGAACTTCGGCACTAATTATAGCAGCGATTTTTATTTCTGTGGGTCAGTAAATAACTGATTGCTTAAATAGTTTAAAACAGGGTGAAAACGATTGCTATTATGAGTTTTTGCGGCTGACTGATTGATTTAATTGATTTAAATCAATTTATGTTCAACCGGTTTTTTGGTGACAGCGTACCTGATTGCCGGTGAAGGAATAAAAGCATTGCAAGGTGTAAATAATGTCAGCAATGAAACGGAATATTATTACGCTTTGTTTTCAGCCAGCGGTTTATTCGCTGACTGTTTCAAGGCGGATTTTTTTTCGTGGCGCGCTGAGTGCCGAACCGATTGACGCGCTGATAATTGCCAGCAGGCCCAGCCATTGCATGCCGCTTAACCTCTCGCTCAGAAAAATCATGCCTGATAACGCCGCCATCGCCGGTTCCAGGCTCATCAGCGTGCCAAAAACCCGTGCAGGCAGCCGGGTCAGGGCCAGCATTTCCAGTGAGTAAGGTAATGCGCTGGAAAGCAGGGCAATCGCAATGCCAGGCAGAATAATGCCGGGATACCACAAACCACTGCCGGCAAAGCTAAGCCCGAGTGGTACGAAAACCAGGGCGCCGATTAATGATCCCATTGCCACGGTGGCTGGTCCGTTACCGACGCCGGCACGGGCGCCGGTCAGGATATAAACTACCCAGAAACCGCCAGCCAGCAGTGCCAGCAGGGCGCCTCTGGTATCAACGTTGCCCATCGCATTACCCAGTGGTAACAGCAGCCACAGGCCTGACAGAGCAAGAAATACCCAGATAAAGTCGCTAAGCCGCCGTGACGATGCGAGGGCAAGCGCCAGCGGCCCGCAAAATTCCAGGCCAACGGCAATGCCCAGAGGAACGGTACGAATTGCAAGATAAAAACTGTAGTTCATTGCGCCGAGTGCCAGGCCATAAAGCAGTAAAGGCAGACGCTGTGCTTTACTGAAGTGCAGGCGCCAGGGCTTGAAGATGAGTAACAGAATCAGCGTACCCAGCCCGAGGCGTAATGCGGTAATGCCCGGGGCCCCGACCTGTGAAAACAGTGTTTTTGCCAGTGCGGCACCGCCCTGGATTGATGTCATTGCAATCAGCAATACCACCACCGGAAACCAGACTGAAGATTTGAATCGGCTGAGATACATCCTGTGACCTTTTGTGTCCCTAAACGAAACCTGAACAACCAGTGTAATTGAGGCGGTGAAAAAAGCCGAGTGGCAGTGAAAAAAAGTCAATCTGGAGGGGGTGCTGAGATGTCAAAACTGTCAGTAAGTGTCAGCTTTTGATAAGAACTTTCTTTATCTGGTGCATTTTACCCCGCTCAGAGACACCAAAATGTCACAATATTTTTTTAGTAATTTTAATACCTTATAAAGTTTCATTAACTTTTTGTTACACGAAACTATCCATTAGACAACCATTTGCGGGCAGAGTTTCCAGCTAACTTTTGTTATATTTCCAGTGTTGTCAGGAGAGAAGTATTTTCACATTTGAGGTGGTTATGAAAAAAATTGCATGTCTTTCAGCCCTGGCTTGTGTACTGGCAGTCTCTGCTGGTTCCGCAATGGCAAAGAGTACTGTTTCACTGGGTTACGCCCAAGGTGATATGCAGGGTATTGTTAACAAAGCGAATGGTTTCAACCTGAAATATCGTTGGGAAGATGAAAACAACCCGCTGGGTTGGATTGGTTCTTTTACTTACACCACGAAGAACTACAATGATAACGGTTTTAACCTCAAAGGCCAGTATTACGGCTTCACCGGTGGCCCGGCTTATCGCATCAATGACTGGGCCAGCATCTATGGCGTTATTGGTCTGGGCTACGGTAAATTCAACCAGAACGGCACCAACGAGCGCGATGTTTACAGCCTTAGCGACGTCGGTTTCTCATACGGTGCTGGCCTGCAGTTTAACCCGATTGAGAATGTTGCAATCGATACCGGTTATGAGCAGAGCCGCATCCGCAGCGTTGACATTGGTACCTGGATCGTTGGTGTAGGCTACAGCTTCTGATTTGCAGTGCCGCGAAATGTGACGCTGAGAAAACAAAAAATCCGCCGTTATGGCGGATTTTTTTTGCAGGCAACCTGTTCAGGTTGCCTCAGGTCTTTGGGACGCTGGCGCGCGGCAGAATATGGCCGGAAGTCAGCATTTCCAGCAGCATCAGGCGCAGGGTAAAGGGCGAACGACAAAACAGCGGTAACGTTAAACGCGCTTTTTTCATTTTATCCTCCTTATTCTCTGGCCAGGTAATAGTGTGTTTACTGACGGCGTTTGTGGGCAGTTAAACCCAGGAAAAGACCGCCGCTAAAAGCAAGGAACAGTGACAACAGGAGATGCACGGCATCCATTGCTATTTCCTTACTTTTAACAAGTGAACATAATAACAACACTTATAGCACGGGCTATATCAGTTAGCCAGTGCTCTTTTGCGGAATATTTGAGGTTCCTGACGCTTGGTTTACAATAGCAGCCCGACAGGCTGAGAGAATTACAGCAGGTCCGTCATGTATAACAAGAAGGAAGCTAAATGAGTCGTCGCGTTAAAGACGCTGCGCCGCTGCTGAATGGCCAGTTAAAAGATATTGAAGAGCACGTCGAGGGCTTCCGCCAGGTGCGTGAAGCGCATCGCCGTGAACTGATTGACGACTATGTCGAGCTGATATCGGATTTAATCCGCCAGTTTGGTGAAGCGCGACAGGTAGACATGGCTGCGCGTCTTGGGGTTTCACAGCCGACGGTGGCAAAAATGTTAAAACGCCTTGCCACGGCAGGGCTGGTCGAGCAGGTGCCTTATCGTGGGGTCTTTCTCACCGGCGAAGGTGAAAAACTGGCTGAAGAGAGTCGGGCGCGTCACCATATCGTTGAAACCTTTTTGCTGGCATTAGGCATCAGTCCGGACATTGCCCGGCGTGATGCTGAAGGGATTGAACACCATGTCAGTGATGAAACCCTGGCGGTGTTTCAGCAATTCAGTCACGGCCAGCAAAAAACCTGATTTTCTTTTCTGGTCGCTTACGATGAGTGCGTTGCTACGTACGTTGATAGATGACCGTTTATTACAGATCCTGTTGCTGATTGGTCTGATAACCGGCGCACTGGCCGATTTTCACTCTCGCCAGCTGGCCGATGCCGTCGACTGGCACACAATCCTGACCCTGGCCGGGCTGCTGCTGTTAACCAAAGGAATTGAATCCAGCGGTTATTTTGCTTTCCTTGGCCAGCGGCTGATTCAACGCTTTTGCGACCAGCGTTCACTGGCGTTATTTATGGTGGCGGCGTCGGCCCTGCTTTCCACCTTTCTTACCAATGATGTGGCGCTGTTTATTACCGTGCCGCTGACCTTAACCCTGCGACGGTTTACCCTGATACCGTTAAACCGGCTGATTATCTTTGAAGCGCTGGCGGTGAATGCCGGTTCGTTATTAACCCCCATTGGCAACCCGCAAAACATTTTATTATGGAATAAAAGCGGCCAGAGCTTTTTGCAGTTTATCGGTCAGATGCTGCCGCTGGCGCTGCTGCTGATGGCGGCGTTGTTAGTCCTGACGGCCTGTAGTTTTGGCAAAAAGGCAATTCAGTTGCAGGCAGAGCAGCCCCCTTTGCTGTGGCAGCGTGGATTGTTGATACAGTGTGCCGTACTGTATCTGCTGTTTATTATCGCACTTGAATTTAATCTGGCAGGTTTTGCTTTGCTGATTATCGCGCTATTTTTTCTCTGGCGAACGCCGCAGTTGCTGTTACAGCTGGACTGGAGCCTGCTGGTTGTTTTTATTCTGATGTTTATTGATGTTTTTTTTCTGACCCATTTGCCGCTGCTGGCAGCGGTTTTTCAGCAGCTGACACACTGGGCTGCTGGCGCACGTTATCTGCTGGCGATTGGTTTATCTCAGTTTATCAGCAATGTACCTGCCACCCTATTGCTGCTGAATATTTTGCCGGCTTCAACGTTGCTAAGCTGGGCGGTTAATATTGGCGGTTTTGGCTTGCTACCCGGTTCGCTGGCCAATCTGATTGCGCTGCGTATGGCGCGCGATCGCCGCATCTGGTGGCAGTTTCACCTTTATTCTATGCCGTTTTTGCTGTTTGCCTGCCTTGCCGGCTGGTTACTATTTTTGTTAATTGGTGTGATTTAAGCTCAGGGTTTTCTGGTTTAACACGCAGGCAGTGGAATTTGTTACTTTTTCTCCTATTGTTAAACTCAGCATACCTGTTTTATTTGTCTGCTTACGGCTGGTTTTGCTGCCAGCTAACTATTGATGGGAACTATGGCTGATCAACATTACTCTGCGTCCGGAGAGGACGATAACAATCGGGACGGACAAAGCGCTGCACCGCAGCATGCTGGTCATGACCAGCCTGACAGTACAGACCGCAAACGACCGGGGAAAAAGCCGCTGATCATTCTGGCGATTATTGTGTTGATCATGATTATTGTCGCGCTGATTTACTGGCTAATGACGCATAATCAGGAAACCACTGACGATGCCTTTACTGAAGGCAATGCGGTGACCATTGCGGCTAAAGTATCCGGCTATGTCACCGAACTGGCGGTTAACGATAATCAGCGGGTGAAAAAAGGCGATTTGCTGCTAAAGATAGATCCGCGTGACAGCGAGGCGCAGCGCGATCAGGCAAAGGCCCAGCTGGGGCTGGCCGAAGCGCAGTTGCATCAGGCCCAGGCCCAGCTCGACCTTTCTCGCGTGCAGTATCCGGCCCAGCGCGATCAGGCGCTGGCTCAGCAGGCCCAGGCCGAAGCGAATTATATCAACGCGCAGGCCGATTACCGTCGTCAGCGTGGCGTTGATCCGCGTGCTACTTCACAGCGTAATATTGATGCCGCCAGCGCGCAGCTACGTAGCGCTAAAGCCCAGCTGGCCAGTGCTAATGCGCAGCTGGAAGTGGCTTCACAGGTTGAACTGCAAATCCGCCAGCAGCAGACCAATGTTGAAGCGCGGCAGCAACAGGTAGAACAGGCAAAAGCTCAGCTGAATACTGCCTTGCTCAATCTCTCTTATAGCGAAGTGCGGGCGCCTTATGACGGATTTGTAACTAAGCGCAATGTTAATCAGGGCACGCTGGTACAAGCCGGTTCCTCACTGTTTTCGCTGGTCTCCCCCGATATATGGGTGATTGCTAATTTTAAAGAATCCCAGCTCGAACACATGAATCCTGGTGATAAGGTGGACATCAGCGTTGATGGCTGGCCACAACTGAAACTGTCTGGCCATGTTGACAGTATTCAGATGGGTTCTGGCTCGCGTTTTTCTGCTTTCCCTGCGGAGAATGCCACCGGTAATTATGTGAAAATTGTCCAGCGTGTGCCGGTGAAAATCGTGATTGATAACGGTCTGGATCCGAATAAACCGCTGCCACTGGGTCTGTCAGTTGAGCCGACGGTGACGGTAAAATGAATCAGGCAACAAGCTGGAAACCTGTCAGCAATCCCTGGCTGGTTGCCATGGTGGTGACGGTGGCGGTGTTTATGGAAATCCTCGACACCACTATTGTCAACGTTGCTCTGCCACACATTGCCGGTTCACTCTCTTCCAGTTACGACGAATCCACCTGGGTGCTGACTTCCTACCTGGTAGCAAACGGCATCGTGCTGCCCATTTCGGCATTTCTTAGCCGGGTATTTGGCCGCAAGATGTTTTTTATGATTTGTATTGTCATGTTTACCGTCTGCTCATTGCTGTGCGGGATAGCTACGGAACTGTGGCAGATTATTTTGTTTCGCGTGCTGCAAGGTTTTTTCGGCGGCGGATTGCAGCCGGTACAGCAATCGGTTTTGCTGGACTATTTTAAAGCGGAAGATCGGGGTAAAGCTTTTGGGTTGTCATCTATTGCGGTGATTGTCGCGCCGGTAATGGGGCCGACCCTGGGCGGCTGGATCACCGATAATTACAGCTGGCGCTGGGTATTTTTTATTAATATTCCGGTGGGGATCCTTTGCGTTATCGCCATTTATCAGCTGCTGGAAGATCCGCCATGGGAAAAACGCTGGGCACCCTCGAAGCTGAAAATTGACTATATTGGCATCAGTCTGATTACCCTCGGACTGGGCTGTCTGCAGGTAATGCTTGACCGGGGCGAGGATGAAGACTGGTTTAATTCACGCTTTATTGTGTTGTTCGCCGTACTGACCCTTGTTGGTCTGGTAGGGGCGGTTTACTGGCTGCTTTATGCCCGCCGACCGGTGGTCGATCTCTCAGTGATGAAAGATCGCAACTTTTGGGTTGCTGGCCTGCTGATGGCCGGTATGGCCACTATTCTGTATGGCAGTTCGGTAGTGATTCCGCAGCTGGCGCAGCAGGATTTAGGTTATACCGCAACCTGGTCGGGTCTGGTGCTTTCTCCCGGGGCCGTACTGATTATTCTGACGATTCCCCTGGTATTAAAATTAATGCCGCTGGTGCAGACACGCTGGATTATCGCCTTTGGTTTTGTCTGCCTGGCGGTGTCATTTATATACTGCGCCGGACTGACGCCGGACATTGATTTTACCACGCTGATGCTGATGCGTAGCGCCCAGACTATCGGGCTGGGCTTTTTATTTGTGCCGCTGACCACCATTGCTTTTATTACCATACCGCAGCGGCTGAATGCCGACGCATCGGCGTTGTTTACTATGTTCAGGAACGTATCCGGTTCGGTGGGTATTTCGCTCTGTACCGCAGCGATTACGGAGCGCCAGCAAACTCACAGCGCCTGTCTGTCTGCGCATATGACCCCGTTAGACGCGTCGTTTAATCAGACCCTGGCTCGCTGGGCGCAAGCGGTGAGAGACTTTTCTTCTCTGGTGGGCGATCCCACGACCCTCGCCAGCGGTAAGCTTTATCAGGAGATGATCGCTCAGGCACGTATTCTGGCCTACATTGATGTTTTTATTGGATTAAGTATTTTTGCCCTGATTCTATTACCTTTTTGTTTTCTGCTGTCGCCCGTGAAGAGCGAAGGCAGTGCGGGAGCACACTGAGATGCAGAGTAAATTTCCTGATTTTTTTCTCAGGCCAATGGCGCTGGTGTTACCCGTTGTACTCACGCTGTCAGCCTGTTCGGTGGGGCCGGATTATCAGGCGCCGGCACCGCTAAGCGCCAGTCACTTTAATGCGCTGGCCAGCGATACCGGTTCAACGCCGCAAGCCAGCGCCATTAATCCGCAGTGGTGGAAAACCTTTAACGATCCCCAGCTTGATAACCTGATTAGCCGCGCCATCGCCGGTAATCTTTCGCTGCAGCAGGCGGTAATGCGCATTGCCGCGTCACGCCAGCAGGTTAACCAGGCACGAGGAGCATGGTTTCCCGGTGCCAGCGGTAATCTGCAGGTGACCCGCCAGCAGCCGGGACTGAAAGGTGAGCTGGAATCGAACGGGGTATACGACCAGGTTGAGCAGAACGCGCCGCAATACCGTTCGACACTCGACAGTCTGACCAAACCGGTTAACCTCTATCAGGGCAGTTTTGATGCCTCCTGGGAGCTTGATTTATGGGGTAAAGTCCGTCGTCAGGTTGAAATGGCACAGGCGCAGCAACAGCAGAACATTGAAAACCGTAACGATGCACTGGTGTCGCTTGAAGCGGAAGTTGCGCGTACTTACCTGCAACTGCGCGGTGCCCAGGCGATAACCCGTACCATTGAAACGCAGATTGAGGTTGCCCGCCAGACGCTGGCATTAACGCAAAGCCTGCAGCGTAACGGACTGTCACCGCTGACTGATGTGGAAAATGCCCGCGCTCAGTTAGGGTCGCTGCAGGCTCAGCTGCCGCAGTATCAGTCCCAGGTTCGTCAGGCGATGAACGGTCTGGCGGTACTGCTGGGCAATATGCCGGGCATGCTGGACGCTGAACTGGCCAGCGACAAAGCGCTGCCGGCGCTGCCGGCACACGTGGCGGTTGGCATTCCCGCCACGCTGGCACGTCGGCGTCCTGATGTGCGCGCCGCTGAAGCCCGACTGCACGCCGCAACGGCAAATATCGGCGTGTCGGTGGCTCAGATGTTTCCTGACCTGTCGCTGAGCGGCCAGTTCGGCGTACGTAATACCGATGCCAGCTATCTGGATAACTGGAGCAGCCATTTTTACAGCTTTGGTCCGGCAGTCAGTCTGCCACTTTTCCAGGGCGGGCGTCTGGTGTCCAGCGTCAGGCTGGCTCGCGCCGACCAGGCCGCGGCGGCGCTCGGCTATCGCCAGACGGTGCTGACTGCGCTACAGGATGTGGAGAATGCGCTGGTCAGTTATCATGCCGATCAGCAGCGGGTAGCGGGTCTGAGTGATACGGTGGCAGCACAGCAGAGCGCGTTTGAACTGGCGCGTGACAGCTATAGCAAAGGGCTCAGCAACTTTATCGGCGTGCTGGATGCACAACGCCAGCTGGCACAAACCCGTCAGCAGCTGGTCTCTGCCCGTATGCAGACTAGCGTTGATTTAGTGGCACTTTACAAAGCACTTGGCGGTGGATGGGAGCCGTATCAGCACGTTCAGCTACCTGAATTTCCGCTGTTTGGTGCCGCAGTTCGCGGTTAATCATTGTGCGGTGTGGTAAAGGCCGGTGGCAGCAGCCCCTGCTGGCGTAGCGTCCGGCTGTGACGCATCGCGGTTTCGGTTTCACAGCCAGCATATTCAGCAATTTCCCGCCAGGTAAACTCATAACCGGGCCAGCGTTGGTACAGCGTGCGGATGCTGGTCAGGACCCGTTGCTGTGAGCGTTCATACGCCATACTGGCCAGTCGTTTTTCCGCCATGGCCAGATCCTGAGCCAGTCGCTGAATGAGATAGCGGTTGAGGGCCGGATACTTTTGCAAAAAGCTTTCCGGCTGGTAAGGGGTAATGCGCGTGACGCTGGCTGTACGCTGTACCCGCGAAGAACAGTGATAAAACATGTCGCCAAACAGGCTACGAAAACCGAAGAAGTCGCCCGGTGTAAACAGCCGCATCAGACAGACCTTGCCATTCTCCTGTAAATGATAAAGCCCCACCAGACCGCTGTGCAGATAATAAAACGAAGCGGCTTCATTATGCTGTGGGTAGATATGATGCTGCCGCGGCAGGTTGTCAAAACGGGTAAGGGTGGCATGGGGTGAATTATGCAAGGTCGCAAACAGCGGCGCACCGTCTTCGTTGAGTTCTCCGCTGCTGGCACTGATTTTCATGCTGATTTCCGCCGGTTGTTACTGAGATAAATTAGCATATCACGTCGTTAATCAAAGCACTCCTGGCATAAGGCTTACGGGCCGCGTCATAGGATGGTGACAATTTTTTGTCTGATTGAAATCATCTTCAGTATTTTCATTGTAAACAAAATAAATGTTCTGTCATTTGCCTGACTTCTGAAGGTTAATAGCCAGTAAATACGGTGTTACCTCTCATTTTTATCGATTAAAACCGGCTAAGTGCGATCGGCTTATCAAAAATTAATTTCAGTTATGCCTGTTAGTGAAATAAATGATCTATTTTCTAGAATCCTGCCAGGGATTGGCATCAAAACAAGTGCCTTTAACCGTGGTTTAATCTGTCAGACGGGATATGTCATGAGTAAAGAACAGTACCTTACACTGAATAAAGCGTCCGGCCCGAACAGTAACAGTCGTACGGAGCCCTTTGTCAAAGTGATTGCCTGTATCGCTACCCTCGGCGGCCTGCTGTTCGGCTATGATACCGGCGTCATCTCAGGTGCACTGTTATTTATGGGCCCTGAACTGCATTTAACCCCCTTTACTATGGGTCTGGTGACCAGCTCTCTGCTGTTTGGTGCCGCTTTTGGCTCGCTGTTTTCCGGCTATTTTGCCGCGGCCGCCGGACGTAAAAAAATCATCACGCTGCTGGCGGTAATTTTTGCCGTAGGGGCGCTTGGCACGGCGCTGGCACCCGACGTGCACTGGATGGTTTTCTTTCGCTTACTGCTTGGGGTGGCTGTCGGCGGGGCATCGGCGACGGTACCGGTTTATATTGCAGAGATTGCGCCAGCTAACCGGCGCGGTCAGCTGGTGACAATGCAGGAGTTTATGATTGTCTCCGGACAGCTGCTGGCTTATATGTCCAATGCCGGTTTTAATGCGCTCTGGGGTGGGGCGGATACCTGGCGCTGGATGCTGGCGGTGGCAACCCTGCCTGCCGTAATGCTGTGGATTGGCATGCTGTTTATGCCGGACTCCCCGCGTTGGTACGCCATGAAAGGGCGCCTTGCCGAAGCACGTAAAGTACTGGAGCGCACCCGCGCGCGCGATGACGTTGAGTGGGAACTGACCGAAATCGAAGAAACCTTGCAGGATGATGAACTGCAGGGGAAACCCCGGCTGCGTGAACTTAAAAAACCCTGGCTGTTTAAATTGTTTCTGATTGGTATCGGCGTGGCGGTGATTCAGCAGACCTCCGGCGTTAACACTATCATGTATTACGCACCGACCATGCTCACCAGTATCGGAATGAGTGACAATGCGGCACTGGTAGCTACTATTGCGAATGGCGTTATCTCGGTGCTGATGACCTTTGTTGGTATCTGGCTGCTGGGACGCATCGGCCGCCGGCCAATGGTGATGATTGGCCAGTTTGGCTGCACCTGCTGTCTGCTGTTTATTGGCTGCATTTGTTATTTTATGCCGGAAGGTAACCATGCCCATCCGGATATGCTGCGGGGCTATATGGTGCTGCTGGGCATGCTAATGTTTCTCTGTTTTCAGCAGGGGGCGTTGTCGCCGGTGACCTGGCTGCTGCTGTCGGAAATCTTTCCGACCCGTCTGCGCGGTATTTTTATGGGCGGGGCGGTATTTGCCATGTGGATCGCCAACTTCCTTATTTCGCTCTCTTTCCCGCTGCTGCTTGCCAGCGTCGGTCTGGCGGGGGCGTTCTTTACCTTTACCCTGGTAGGTATATGCGGCGCGTTTTTCGTGCTGCGCTGTATCCCGGAAACGCGCAACCGTTCGCTGGAACAGATTGAACATTATTTGCACGAATGGCTGAGTGACGCTGCGCCGCCGCGTCAGCAGCGTCTGGCTGAGCGTAAAGCCAGAAGCAGCATATAAACAGCAGATAATGACAGGAGGTGCTTAGCACCTCTTATTCAGTAGATTGGCCGGCCGGCGTGGGTGTGACTTATGGTACTGATTGCCGGCTGCAGTCAGGCAGTACAGCGGCGCAACAGAAAAAGCGTAACAACTTCAGGCGATCCTGATGTCAGGCTGTGGCATAATGTGGCCAAATTCATCTATCCGCTAATGAAGGCAATTTCGTGCTGGTTTCCAACAATGTCACCATGCAGTTTGGCAGCAAACCACTGTTTGAAAATATCTCGGTTAAATTTGGCGGCGGTAATCGCTATGGGCTGATTGGCGCTAACGGCAGTGGCAAGTCCACCTTTATGAAAATTCTTGGTGGCGATCTGCAACCGACCAACGGTAATGTTGCTCTCGATCCCAATGAGCGCATAGGTAAACTGCGCCAGGATCAGTTTGCCTTTGAACATTTCAGCGTGCTGGACACGGTGATTATGGGGCATGCGGAGCTGTGGCAAGTCAAGCAGGAACGCGATGGTATCTATGCGCTGGCGGAAATGAGCGAAGAAGATGGTTACCGGGTCGCTGATCTTGAAGTGAAGTATGGCGAAATGGACGGTTATACGGCTGAAGCCCGGGCCGGGGAGCTGTTACTTGGTGTGGGGATTCCGCTGGAGCAGCACTATGGCCCGATGAGCGAAGTGGCACCGGGCTGGAAGCTGCGCGTACTGCTGGCGCAGGCCTTGTTCTCCGATCCTGATATTCTGCTGCTGGACGAACCAACCAACAACCTCGACATCGACACTATTCGCTGGTTGGAAAACGTGCTTAATGAGCGTGACAGCACCATGATCATTATCTCGCATGACCGCCATTTCCTGAATATGGTTTGTACCCACATGGCCGACCTTGATTATGGCGAGCTGCGGGTTTATCCCGGTAACTATGATGAGTATATGACGGCAGCCACTCAGGCGCGTGAACGTCTGCTGGCAGATAACGCCAGGAAAAAAGCGCAAATTGCCGAGCTTCAGTCATTTGTCAGCCGTTTTAGTGCTAACGCCTCTAAATCGCGTCAGGCAACATCGCGTGCGCGTCAGATGGATAAAATCAAGCTGGATGAAGTAAAAGCTTCCAGCCGGCAGAACCCGTTTATCCGTTTTGAACAGGATAAAAAGCTGTTCCGCAATGCGCTGGAAATTGACAATCTCAGTAAAGGTTTTGATCAGGGGCCGCTGTTTAAAGAGGTAAAACTGCTGCTGGAAGTGGGCGAAAAGCTGGCGGTGCTCGGCGCTAACGGTATTGGTAAAACCACGTTGCTAAAAACGCTGGTCGGCGATCTGACACCGGACAGCGGCAGCATAAAATGGTCTGAGAACGCGCGGATTGGCTATTATGCCCAGGATCACGCCGACGATTTCGCCAGCGATCTGACGGTGTTCGACTGGATGAGCCAGTGGAAACAGCCTGGTGATGATGAACAGGCTGTGCGCAGTATCCTCGGCCGCCTGCTGTTTGGTCAGGATGACATTAAAAAACCGGCCAGGGTGCTGTCCGGTGGCGAAAAAGGTCGCATGCTGTTTGGCAAACTGATGATGCAGCGGCCTAATATTCTGATTATGGATGAACCGACCAACCACCTGGATATGGAATCCATCGAATCACTGAATATGGCGCTTGAACTGTTTGAAGGTACGTTGATTTTTGTTTCGCACGACCGTGAATTTGTCAGCTCTCTGGCAAACCGCATTATTGAACTGCGGCCGGGCCGCGTGATTGATTTCAGCGGTAACTACGAAGATTATCTGCGTAGCCAGGGCGTAGGCTGATTGTTTGCGGTGTAAGCATGTGCCTGTCAGGATGTCCGGTGAAAGCCGCCTGGCAGGTTTATATTACCTTGTGTTGATGGCGGTTGTGTTTTCCTTCTGAAATTCGTCGTGCCGGCTGACGATATCCGTATTGCCTCGGTTTACGCGTTTGGTTGAGGTGCAGATAACTGCATATTTGCATCTTAAAAACCATGGAAGCCTCACTATGGTGGTTCCGCCGGTGCTGGCCTATGGCGATGAAGGTTATCCACCCCAAATTCCTCCGGGTGCAACAATGGTTTATACCGTGCGGATACGCGATATCAATGGTACTTCTGCACCGGCTGCGTCGACGGAGCATGACTGACAGGGAACGTTGTCAGCTGTATCACTGATTCTGACAGTAACCCGTGGATTATATGGCTATTTGTCAGACATTTTTCTTAGCGTTGCTCTGTTTTCGAACATGCGGTGAAAATAATAAAGCCCGGGCTGATTTTCCCACGATGAATAAGCGTAAAATCATTCAGGCCTGCGGTTCCCCTCAGGCCTGACCGCAGACTTCACAGTGGGGATCTTTTTGCAGCGTCATCTGGCGAAATTGCAGGGTCATAGCATCATAAAGCAACAGGGTGCCGCTTACCGCTTTGCCGTAGCCGGTCAGCAGGCGAATTGCTTCCATTGCCTGCAGGCTACCGATCACGCCAACCAGCGGCGCCATCACGCCGGTTTCAGCACAACTTAGCGTTTGCTCACCGAACAGCCGGCTGATGCAGCGATAACAGGGGGCGTCCGGCTGCCCGCTAAAGACGCTGATCTGTCCTTCCATACGAATGGCCGCGGCGGATACCAGCGGCAGGCGCCGTTCATAACACAGGCGGTTGAGCTGTTCGCGTGTGCTAAGGTTATCGCTGCAGTCGAGCACCAGATGCTGGCGCTGCAGTAATTGTGTCAGCTGCTGATCGTCATAATGCGCATCAATTGCGTCCACGGCGATCAGCGGATTGAGTTCGGTCAGCCGGCGACGGGCTGAAATCACCTTCGCTTCACCGATGGTTGCCTGGCTGTGCAGTACCTGACGCTGCAGATTTGACAGTGAGACGCGATCAAAATCAAGCAGTGTCAGGGTGCCGATACCGGCACCGGCGAGATACTGAGCGGCAGCGCAGCCTAGCCCACCCAGACCGACGATCAGTACCCTGGCCGCCTTTAACGCTTCCTGTCCGTCAAAGTCAAAACCGCGTAGCATAATCTGCCGGTTGTAGCGCAGCATCTCGTCATCGCTCAGCCGCTCGGCCATTCAGTCCTCCAGTAATGCATTAAACGGCTCGATTTCCACCCATTCTCCTGGCTGAACGTTGGCGCGTTCGCGCTCAAGCACAATAAAACAGTTAGCCTGACTGAATGAACTGAAAATATGTGAACCTTGCGGGCCGGTGCTGTGGACTTCCAGTTCGCCCTGGGCGTTACGTTCAACTCTGCCGCGCTGGAAATCAAGGCGTCCGGCTGATTTTTTCAGCAGGCTGGCTGCGCGTACGCGCTGCCGCGGCGGAAAGATTGCATCCCGCTGGCCGCCGAGTCTCGCCAGCAGCGGCTGTACCAGCTGATAAAACGTGACGGTGGCGGAGACCGGATTGCCCGGCAGACCGCAGAACCAGCTGTGTGCCAGCCGGCCAAACGCGAAGGGTTTCCCCGGTTTAATTGCCAGTTTCCAGAAGGTAATTTCGCCCAGTTCCTCAAGAATGGCTTTGGTGTAATCGGCTTCACCTACCGACACGCCACCGGTGCTGATCACCACATCGGCTTCGCGGTCAGCCTGCAGAAAGGCGCTACGTAAGGCATCGGGATCGTCAGCAATAATTCCCAGATCGATGACCTGACAGCCAAGTTTATCCAGCATCAGGCTGACGGTCAGGCGATTGGTATCATAGATTTGTCCTGCTGCCAGCGGTTGGCCGGGGGGACAGAGTTCATCACCGGTGGAAAACAGAGCCACTTTTAGCGGACGTAATACTTCGACGTCGGCAATTCCCAGTGATGCCAGCAGCGGTAAACTGGCGGCACCCAGACGTACACCGGCCTCCAGTACTTTATCACCCTGACGCAGATCTTCCCCGGCCAGGCGAATATGCTGCCCGGCGCTAACCGGGGTGGTAAAGCGGATTTTATCGCCGTGGCTTTCCGTTTCTTCCTGCATAACCACAGCGTCAGTACCAGGGGGCAGGGGAGCGCCAGTCATAATACGGATACAGCTACCTGCAGGCCACTCTCCTTGCCAGGGGCTGCCGGCAAAGACTTTACCCGCCACACTGAGGCTATCCTCATGGGTAAGGTCGGCCAGCCGCACGGCATAACCATCCATGGCGGCATTGGCAAAGGGGGGGACGTTCACCGGTGATATCACCGGCCCGGCAGTAATATGCTGAGCCGCGCCGCGCAGGGCAACCCGCTGGCGAGTGGTGACCGGAGTCAGGTCTGCCTGCATGGTGTTGAGCGCCTCATCAAGTGAAATGAGGCCGGCAGTAAAGTTCTCCATTATTTCTCCAGATTGATCCGCTGGATGGTGCTGTTGCAGTTGGTTAACCTATTATCGCCTGAATCGGTAAGCGGAATGAAGCACAACCGCTTTTTTATGCGTCAGGCGCACGAAACGCTATAAGTTAAAACCAAGCGTTATTATCAACAGATAACGTTTCTTCTTTACATCCTTCTGTCGCCTACCTATAGTCAAAAATTAGACGATCTATAAAGTAAAATAATCTAACCTGGTGTTTTTTAAAATGATTTAGGTCTGTTAGCCGTCATCGCTGGCGGCAATGCGACAGGGCGAAGGTATGACGGAAAATTCACAAACCGGGATGGCCGCCGATCAGGTGCTGGCAGTCACCAACCTCAGCGTCAGCTTTCAGCGCGATGGCGAACGTATTCAGGCGGTAAATAATATATCGCTTTCAGTCAGACGGGGTGAAACGCTGGCGATTGTTGGCGAATCGGGTTCGGGAAAGTCGGTGACTTCACTGGCCCTTATGCGTCTGGTTGAGCAGGGAGGCGGCATCATTGACCAGGGAGAAATGTGGCTGCGGCGGCGCGATAACAGCCTGTTGAATCTGGCCAGCGCGTCGCCTCACCTGCTACGTCGGGTGCGCGGCGCAGATATGGCCATGATTTTTCAGGAGCCAATGACCTCGCTTAATCCGGTTTTTCCGGTGGGTGAGCAGATCGCCGAATCGATTCGTTTACATCAGGGAAAAAGCCATCAGGCGGCAAGACGGGAAGCCTTACAGCTGTTGGATCGGGTGCGTATTCCCGACGCGCGTAATTTGCTCGATCGTTTTCCTCACCAGCTTTCCGGAGGCATGCGCCAGCGGGTGATGATTGCCATGGCGTTATCCTGCCGTCCGGCGTTGCTGATTGCCGATGAACCAACCACCGCCCTGGACGTTACGGTACAGGCACAGATTCTGTCGCTGATCCGCTTACTGCAAAAAGAGATGGAAATGGGGGTGATTTTTATTACCCATGATATGGGCGTGGTGGCAGAAATGGCTGACCGCGTACAGGTGATGTATCGCGGTGAGCGAGTGGAACAAGGTCCGGTAAAACAAATTTTTAGCGCGCCTGGTCATGCTTATACCCGCGCGCTGCTGGCGGCGGTGCCTAAACTGGGTGCGATGCGGGGTAAAGCCTTTCCACAAAAGTTTCCGCTGCCTGAACCCTCGCCGACGGCACCCGCAGACAGCGAACAGGATACCGTTAATCGCGCCAGCGGGCCGGTATTACAGGTTCGTAATCTGACCACCAGGTTTGATTTACGCAGCGGCTTATTTAATCGCGTTACCCGTCGGGTGCATGCGGTGGAAAATGTCAGTTTCGATTTAATGCCCGGTGAAACTCTGGCACTGGTGGGTGAATCCGGTTGTGGAAAATCGACCACCGGGCGTTCGCTACTGCGGCTGGTTAAAAGTCAAGGGGGAACCATCACTTTTAACGGTCAGCGCATTGACAATCTGCGTGGGGCAGCGCTGGCCCACCTGCGGCGTGATATACAGTTTATTTTTCAGGATCCTTACGCCTCCCTTGATCCACGGCTAACGGTGGGATATTCCATTATGGAACCGCTGCTGGTGCACGGTATCGAACGGGGTGCGGCTGCCCAGGCGCGGGTGGCGATGCTGCTTGAGCGGGTAGGATTACAGCCGCAGCATGCCTGGCGTTATCCGCACCAGTTCTCAGGTGGTCAGCGTCAGCGTATCTGTATCGCGCGCGCACTGGCGCTTAATCCCAAAGTGGTTATCGCTGACGAAGCGGTTTCGGCGCTGGATGTGTCAATTCAGGCGCAGATTATCAATCTGATGCTGGACCTGCAGCGGGAATTTGGTATTGCGTTTTTATTTATCTCACATGATATGGCGGTGGTGGAGCGGATCAGTCATCGGGTGGCGGTAATGTATCTTGGACAGATTGTTGAAATAGGCCCGCGTCAGGCGGTGTTTGAACATCCGCAGCATCCCTATACCCGCAAGCTGATGTCGGCAGTACCGGTGGCAGACCCGACGGTACGGCGTCGGGACGCGCTGTTGCAGGTTGATGAAATCCCCGGTGCTATTCGTGCTGCGGGCGATGTGCCGGAAAGCATACCGTTGCGTGAAGTGTCGCCGGACCATTTTGTTGCCCGTCACGTTGGCGACGGGTTTTAGCAAATTCATGGGTTTAATAAGACAGGGTATTACAGGAGAAAAAGTACAATGATGAAAGCATCACGCAAATGGCAGCTGGCGCTGGGCTTAGTCAGCGCCGCTGCACTCTCACCTGCCTGGGCAGCAAAAGACATTACCGTTGCCGTCGGGTCAAATTTTACCACCCTGGATCCCTACGACGCGAATGACACGCTGTCGCAGGCGGTGGCAAAATCGTTCTACGAAGGATTGTTCGGTTTTGATAAGGACATGAAACTGGAAAATGTGCTGGCGCAGAGTTATCAGGCCAGTCCCGATGGCCTGAGTTACACCATCAGGCTGCGTCCTGGGGTAAAGTTTCAGGATGGCACTGACTTTAATGCCAGTGCGGTGAAAGTGAACCTCGACAGAGCCAGCAATCCCGACAATCACCTTAAGCGCTACAATTTGTTTAAAGCCATCGATAAGACGGAAGTGGTGGATGACAACACCGTGAAGGTGACGCTGAAACAGCCGTTTTCGGCTTTTATCAATACGCTTGCCAGCCCGGTGGCGGCGATGATTTCGCCGGCGGCGCTGAAAAAATATGGTAAAGATATTGGTTTTCATCCGGTTGGCACCGGTCCTTACCAGTTCGCACTGTGGAACCAGACGGATTTTGTCAAAGTAACCCGTTTCCCTGGTTACTGGCATAAAGGTTATCCGAAGCTGGACAGCATTACCTGGCGGCCGGTGGTTGATAACAATACCCGTGCGGCCATGCTGCAGACCGGTGAGGCTGACTTTGCATTTCCCATTCCTTATGAGCAGGCGCCGCTACTGGAAAAAAGCAGCAAAGTGGATCTGGTCTCTACGCCGTCCATTATGCAGCGTTATATCAGCCTTAACGTGACGCAAAAGCCGTTTGATAACCCCAGGGTTCGTGAAGCGCTTGAGTATGCCATTAATCGGCCGGCGCTGGTCAAAGTGGCGTTTGCCGGTTATGCCACGCCGGCTACCGGTATTCTGCCACCGGCTATCCAGTTTTCCCGCACTTATCCGGCCTATGAGTACAATCCGGCGAAAGCCCGTGAATTGTTAAAACAAGCGGGTTACCCCGAGGGTTTCACCACCACCCTCTGGTCGTCACATAATCACAGTACGGCGCAGAAAGTATTGCAGTTTACCCAGCAGCAGCTGGCTCAGGTCGGGGTTAAGGTGCAGGTCAGGGCGATGGATGCTGGTCAGCGTTCGGCGGAAGTAGAAGGTAAGGGGCAAAAAGAGAGTGGGGTCAGGATGTTTTATACTGGCTGGTCAGCGTCGACCGGCGAAGCTAACTGGGCGCTGGCACCGTTATTTGCGACAGCTTCCTGGCCACCGGCCATCTTTAATACGGCGTTTTACAGTAACAAACAGGTGGATCAGGACCTTGATGAGGCGCTGAAAACCACCGATAACGATAAAAAGGCCGCGCTGTATAAAGATGCCCAGGATCGCATCTGGAATGACCATCCGTGGATCCCGCTGGTGGTAGAAAAACTGGTGTCGGCCAAAAGTAAAAAGCTCAGCGGCTTTTATGTTATGCCTGACACGGCCTTTAGTTTTGATGAGGCCGACGTGAAATAAGCGAGTACGCGCCGCCGCTGAACGCCACGGCGGCGCGCCATGGATAGACGCATGTTTAATTACTTTATCAAGCGCCTCGCCGGACTGATCCCAACGCTGCTGATTGTGGCGGTGCTGGTATTCCTGTTTGTGCATTTTTTACCGGGAGACCCGGCGCGGTTAATTGCCGGACCGGAGGCAGACGCAACGGTGGTGGCAATGGTGCGTCAGCAGCTGGGACTCGATCAGCCGCTGACTACGCAATTCTGGCATTTTATCAGTCATGCGCTGCGGGGCGATTTTGGTGATTCGATGGTATCGAAAAGGCCGGTTTCAGTTGAAATCGCTTCACGTTTTCTGCCAACGCTCTGGCTCACGATGTCCAGCATGGTCTGGTCGGTGATCGTTGGCATGGCAATTGGCATTATTTCTGCCGTGTGGCGTAACCGCTGGCCGGATCGGCTGGGGATGACGCTGGCGGTGTCAGGCATCTCTTTTCCTGCTTTTGCCCTCGGCATGCTGCTGATGCAGGTCTTTTCCGTACAACTCGGCTGGTTGCCCACCGTCGGTGCTGACAGCTGGCAGCACTATATTTTACCCTCGCTGACTCTGGGCGCAGCGGTAGCCGCGGTAATGGCGCGTTTTACCCGCGCATCCTTTGTGGAGGTGATGCAGGAAGATTATATGCGTACCGCGCGAGCCAAAGGGGTGCGTGAAAGCCTGGTGGTGCTGAAACACGGATTGCGTAACGCCATGATCCCGGTGGTCACCATGATGGGGCTGCAGTTTGGTTTTTTGCTGGGTGGCTCGATTGTGGTGGAAGTGGTGTTTAACTGGCCGGGATTGGGACGGTTGTTAGTGGATTCCGTCGAAATGCGTGATTATCCGGTGATTCAGGCCGAAATTCTGCTGTTTTCGCTGGAATTTATTCTTATTAATCTGCTGGTCGATATGCTTTATGCGGCGATTAATCCGGCTATTCGCTATGAGTAAGGGTGCATAATGAAAAACTGGCGACGTCGCGCGCTGCTTTCGGCGATGCCTGTGGTACCCGCTACGCGTGTCCGCACGCCCTGGCATGAATTCTGGCGGCGCTTTTGCCGGCAGCCGCTGGCTGTCACCGCCGGCTTGTTTGTGCTGGTACTGATTGTGCTGGCAGTGTTTGCACCGGCACTGGCGCCGTTCGACGCTGAAAATTATTTTGATTATGATCGTCTGAATCAGGGGCCTTCAGCGCTGCACTGGTTTGGTGTTGACGCCCTGGGGCGTGATATTTTCAGTCGGGTGCTGGTGGGGACGCGGATCTCGCTGATTGCCGGCTTTTTATCGGTGGCTATCGGGGCGGTAATCGGCATTTTTCTTGGGCTGCTGGCCGGTTATTATGAAGGCTGGTGGGATCGGCTTATTATGCGTATCTGCGATGTCCTGTTTGCCTTTCCCGGCATTTTGTTAGCTATCGCCGTGGTGGCGATGATGGGCAGCGGTATCTCAAATGTGATTGTTGCCGTGGCTATTTTTAGCGTTCCGGCTTTTGCCCGTCTGGTGCGTGGTAATACCTTAGTACTTAAATATATGACTTATATTGAGTCAGCACGCAGTATTGGCGCGTCAGATATGACGATTATCTGGCGGCATATTTTGCCGGGAACCGTTTCGTCAATAGTGGTCTATTTCACTATGCGGATTGGTACGTCAATTATTTCCGCCGCCAGCCTCTCTTTTCTTGGTCTTGGCGCACAACCGCCGACGCCAGAGTGGGGAACCATGCTGAATGAAGCGCGTGCCGATATGGTGATGGCGCCGCACGTGGCGATTTTTCCCAGCCTGGCGATTTTTCTGACGGTCCTGGCGTTTAACCTGCTGGGTGACGGCTTGCGAGACGCGCTGGACCCTAAGCTGAAAAACTAAGGCCGGCAGAGGAAACCCGGATTAGCCAAAAATTCTGTTCGGGCAGGCGTTAGCGCTGATGCGACGGGCAATAAGCGCATCCGCAAGTATACGGCTGATGCGCTTAAGGCTGTGTCAGCCTAACAGCGGCTGGCCCAGAGGTCGTATTCGTCGGCGTGCTCGACGCGAGCGCGCACAATGTCACCGGCTTTTACGTTACGTTCGCCATTGAGGTAAACCGCGCCGTCGATCTCCGGGGCGTCAGCCATGCTGCGGCCAATGGCGCCATCGTTATCCACTTCATCAATGATAACCAGAATTTCACGTCCCACTTTTTCCTGCAGGCGTTCTGCTGATATCTGTTGTTGTAGCTGCATAAACCGATCGTAGCGTGCCTGCTTGACCTCTTCTGGCACCGGGTCGGGCAGCTGATTGGCACTGGCGCCTTCCACCGGGCTGTAGCGAAAACAGCCGACCCGATCCAGACGTGCCGCTGTGAGAAAATCGAGCAGCATCTGGAAGTCTTCTTCGGTTTCACCAGGAAAGCCGACGATAAAGGTGGAACGCAGCGTCAGCTCCGGGCAGATTTCGCGCCAGCGCTTTATCCGCTCAAGGGTCCGTTCAACGGCGCCTGGGCGCTTCATCAGTTTTAGTATTCGCGGGCTGGCGTGCTGCAGCGGAATGTCGAGATAAGGCAGGATTTTGCCTTGTGCCATCAGTGGAATGACGTCATCGACGTGGGGATAGGGATAGACATAATGCAGACGTACCCATACCCCCAGTTTTGCCAGCTGTTCACACAGGCTGACCATACTGGTTTTGACCGGTGCGCCGTTCCAGAAACCGGTACGATGTTTGACATCGACGCCATAGGCAGAGGTATCCTGAGAAATAACCAGCAGCTCTTTTACCCCGGATTCCACCAGACGTCTGGCTTCATCAAGTACGTTACCAACCGGCCGGCTATCGAGATCGCCACGCATGGAGGGAATAATACAGAAGGTACAGCGGTGATTACAGCCTTCCGAAATTTTCAGGTAAGCGTAGTGGCGTGGCGTCAGCTTAACCCCTTGTTCAGGGACCAGACTGATAAACGGGTCATGTTTGGGTTTGGGCACGTAATGATGAACGTGTGACAGCACTTGTTCATAACTGTGCGGCCCGGTTATCTCCAGTACTTTCGGATGTACTTCACGAATCTGGTTTTCTTTGGCGCCGAGACAGCCGGTGACAATGACTTTGCCATTTTCGTTCAGCGCTTCGCCGATGGCTTCCAGCGATTCCTGGACCGCGCTGTCGATAAAGCCGCAGGTGTTAACGATGACCAGTTCCGCGTCATCATAACTTGGCACCACCTGATAGCCTTCGTTGCGTAATTCGGTGAGAATGCGTTCAGAATCAACCAGATTCTTTGGGCAACCCAATGATAAAAAACCAATCTTAGCCATTTCGTTATACTGTACATTGCTCGGAAAACGCGGAGTATACAACACGGCTAAACTTTATTCACACCCCTGTATGCCGGTCAGCAAACACAGTCATACACATTTTTATCAATTTTATACAATCAAAGCGTTTTTTGTTATGATTTCACAGGCGTTTATGGATTAAACCGATGAAATAATATCAGGGAAGAAATAATGAAAACATTTGGGTGATGCCTCCAATTAGTAGAACATGTGTTTCTCGATAAACGCTCCAATGACTTTTTCGTGGATCTCAACTGAGCGCGAAAAGCAGATTGTTTTACGAGCCAACCGTTTAATGCGGGTGCGGAGCGTCAGGTTATTACGTTCAATGCGTTGGGTGAAAATTTTGCCCGTCAGATGCT
>NZ_MOMB01000056.1 GCF_002752165.1 Erwinia sp. OLFS4 | reverse complement strand
TAAGCGTAAGTGAGTTGAAACACGCGGTGGCAGTCACGGCAGCGAAATCTGTCATAGCCTTTAGGGTTCTGACCATGGCGGTAAACCTGAACAGACTGACAACGGGGACAATGAACGTTAACGCTGGCCATAAGAGAACCTCAAAAGCCCGCATTATACATCAGATTCAACCAATTAGAGGCATCACCGAAACCTGAAACGTATTGAAAGTGATATAACCGGTTATCGCGCGCCCACTCTTTGTCATTAAACGCTGAGCCAGTCAATGTCGCTACAGAAACTGACGGGTACACAAGCCGGTGAGGATGTCTTTATAATGCGACAAAACGTCTATTTATCATAGCTGATTTTTCCTAATTTTCCGCCGTCCTTACTGTTTTTTTACTTTCAGATTGCCTGCATTCATATTAGTTCATTTGTTTGTAATAGCTGGAAACACTTTTGCGCTGCCAGTTTCACGCTGAGAATAATATTATTAATGTTATGTTATAACATTTAATGGTTTTGTGATGCAGATTTTACCCTCCGAGGTCAGTTTACTGACGCTGTCGGCCGCGCTACGAAGCGCTATTGTATTGTTGCCAGTGGTGGCGCTGCTGCTTATTTGCTGGTGGGCCATTCAGGTATGATTACCTTTAATCAGCTTCGGGTTGGCTATCGCGGTAAAGCCGTTACGCCGGCGATTAACGGCACGCTGGCCTGCGGTTCAATGACTGCCCTGGTTGGTGCAAATGGCAGCGGCAAATCCACACTATTAAAAACCCTTGCTGGTGCCATTCCCCCTGTGAGTGGCTCAATCAGTCGTCCCAACCCCGCAATGCGTTTTGCCTGGCTGCCGCAACAGGCCGACATTGAAAAACAGTTTCCGATCTCGGTTTTCGATATTGTCGCCATGGGGTGCTGGCCGCGCACCGGCTGGCTGCGTGCTGTTTCGCGTCAGCAGCGAAATGAAATAATGCAGGCGCTGGAGACTGTCGGTATGGCCGATTTTGCGAAAGCGCAACCTGGTACCCTTTCTGGTGGCCAGCTTCAGCGGGTTCTGTTTGCCCGCATGTTAATGCAGCAGGCACAGTTGCTGTTGCTGGATGAACCCTTTAGCGGTATTGATGAGAAAACGGTTACTCTGCTGCTGTCGTTGCTGCATCAACGTCATCAGGCCGGTTGTACGCTGGTGGTGGTGTTGCACGATTCGCAAACCGTAGCACGCCATTTTATGCAGGTATTACGCATTGGTGCAGAAACGGTGAGCTGGGAAAAAGGCGAGGCCACGGTGGTCCCTTTGCCTGTGACTCGTCGCGGGGGAACCTCATGTTAATGCCTGTCATTCAGCCGTTAATGGAATTTGGTTTTATGCGCCGGGCATTAGTGGCCTGCCTGGCATTGTCTGTCAGTTCCACCCCACTCGGGCTGTTTCTTTCACTTCGGCGGATGAGCCTGGTGGGAGATGCTTTATCTCATGCGGTCTTACCTGGTGCTGCCTTAGGTTATCTGATTTCCGGTTTGTCACTGGTGGCGATGGGCATTGGTGGCGTTATTGCCGGGCTGGCTGTTGCATTACTGTCCGGTGCGGTCAGCCGCTTTACACCCTTACGCGAAGATGCCAGTTTTGCCGGTTTCTATCTTGGCTCGCTGGCACTTGGCGTGACCCTCGTTTCGCTGAAAGGCTCAAGCGTTGACCTGCTGCATGTGCTGTTCGGTTCACTGCTGGCGGTGGACAACCCGTCATTGATACTGGTCTGCCTGATTGCCTGTGCCACGCTGATAGTTATGGCGCTGATTTATCGTCCGCTGGTTATTGATGCTTTTGACCCGGGTTTTCTGCGGACACAGAACCGTTGGAGCTCGCCACTGGTGCACGGCATTTTTCTGCTGCTGGTGGTGATTAATCTGGTGGCTGGTTTTCAGGTATTAGGCACATTGATGTCTGTCGGATTAATGATGCTGCCTGCAGCCAGTGCCCGTTTCTGGAGTCAGCATCTCTGCTGGCAGATTGGCTGCGCCGTGCTGCTGGCGATTCTGGCAACCTTCATCGGTCTGTCACTGTCATTTTATCTTTCATTACCGGCCGGGCCGGCGGTGGTACTGAGTGCGGCCGGCCTGTTCTTTATTTCGATTTTACTGGGGCCGTGCGGCGGTTTGTTGATTCGCCGCTCTGCCGTTTTCATGGCAAAGGAGTCAAAATGAAAAAGTTACCCCTGGCGCTGGCCGTTGCCGCGTTAAGTTTTACTGCTGTAGTGCAGGCAAAAAATATTGATGCGGTCGCCAGTTTTTCTGTGCTCGGTGATATCGTCAAGCAGGTAGGTGGAGAACATGTCACGGTAAAAACCCTGGTAGGCCCCGATGGCGATCCCCATACATTCGAACCGACGCCACAGGATGGTATTGCGTTGTCAAAGGCCAATGTTGTTTTTGTCAGTGGATTAGGTATGGAAGGCTGGATGGATCGCCTGATAAGCGCTTCCGGTTATCAGGGAAAAGTGGTAGTGGCATCCAGCGGGGTGGTCAGTCGCTCGATGGAAGAAGACGGCAAGCAGATAACCGATCCCCACGCCTGGAATAGCATGAAAAACGGCGTAATTTATGCGCAAAACGTCATGAATGCACTGGTGACAGCCGATCCGGAGGACGCCGCTTATTTCCGCCAGCACGGTGCGGCCTATATCGAAAAATTACGTAAGCTCGACAGCTGGGCGCAGCAGACTTTTAAAGCCATTCCGGCGGCGAAGCGCAAAGTACTGACCAGCCATGACGCTTTCGGTTACTTTGGCCAGCGCTATGGGGTAACTTTCCTGTCACCGGTTGGTTTTTCAACCGAAGCGGAAGCCAGTGCTGGTGATGTGGCAAAACTTATTCAGCAGCTGAAGCAGGAAAAGATTCATACCTATTTTATTGAAAATCAGACTGACCCGCGACTGGTAAAACAAATTGCTACTGCCAGCGGAGCGAAACCAGGTGGTGAGCTTTATCCTGAAGCATTGAGTAAGCAAGGCGGCGAAGCGGCAACCTATACTCAGGCTTTTACGCATAACGTTAAGGTGCTGGCCGCCAGCATGAAGTAATACGATGCCGCCGTTATACCGGCGGTATGCTGACCGGAAAAAGCCAGCCGGTCAGCGTTTTTTTATGCCAAATCGTCGGCAGACGGTTCGGAAATGACCTGAATTTTCAACCATAAAAAAGGCGAATCGTATTACGATTCGCCAGCCGTCACTTCCTTCTGAAGATTATCCCTCAGCGTTTTTTCTTTCTTCCCTGAACCGCTTTAAAGCGCGGGTTACTTTTGCAAATGACATACACACGTCCATGACGACGTACTACCTTGCAATCCTGATGCCGCTGTTTAGCTGCGCGGAGTGAACTCAATACCTGCATGATTTAATCCTTACTGACGTTTTGCTGAAAAGCCAGCAAAGCGCTGGTTAAAGCGGGCCGCACGTCCTTCACGCGTCAGGTCTTTCTGTTTGCCGGTGTAATAGACATGCGAGGCAGAAGAGACATCCAGCGTGACGTAAGGATAAGTTTCCCCATCCAGTTCGATTGTGCGGGTGGTTCTGATTGTCGATCCCACTTTGAAATATGCATCGGCCGACGTGTCATGAAACACCACGGTGCGGTATTCGGGATGAATGCCTGCTTTCATAATGATCGTTCCTGTATGTTATAACATAACAATAATTATGGCGCTTTTGTTCGTCAGCAGCAACCCTTCAGCGGTTAAAAAAGCAAAAAAAAGAGGCCGCTGACAGGCGGCCTCCCGGTTGATGATACCCGCTGATTTACGGATGGTGGCTGATGTTGTGACTTTGTTCCAGCTCGGATTTATGCCGTGAGAAGCGGCGGCGAACCACGACGAAGAATACTGGCACAAAGAAGATAGCCAGTACTGTTGCAGTGACCATCCCGCCCATTACACCGGTACCCACCGCATTTTGTGCGCCGGAACCTGCACCGGTGCTAATGGCCAGTGGTAGCACGCCAAGAATAAAGGCCAGTGAAGTCATCAGAATCGGGCGTAAACGCATACGTACCGCTTCCAGCGTTGCTTCCACCAGACCTTTTCCTTCAATTTCCATCTGATCTTTGGCAAATTCGACGATCAGAATCGCATTTTTCGCCGAGAGTCCGATTGTGGTTAACAGGCCGACGAGGAAGTAAACGTCATTGCTCAGTCCACGCAGAGTGGTCGCAATCAGCGCGCCAATAACCCCTAACGGAACCACCAGCATAACTGCAAAAGGAATCGACCAGCTTTCATACAGTGCTGCCAGGCAGAGGAATACCACCACCAGTGACACGGCAATCAGCGCCGGAGCCTGGCTGCCGGAAAGGCGTTCCTGATAAGACATGCCGGTCCAGTCAAAGCCAATACCTTCAGGTAACTGGCGCGCCAGCTGCTCCATCAGATCCATCGCTTCACCGGAGCTTTTTCCTGCCGCAGGCTGGCCGAGGATTTCCATGGAAGGCAGGCCGTTATAGCGTTCAAGACGGGGCGAACCGTAAATCCACTTACCGGTGGCAAAAGCGCTAATCGGTACCATTGACCCGTTACTGGCACGTACAAACCAGTTGTCCACGTCGCCTGGTAACATACGATACTGGGCCTGGCCCATTACATAGACTTTCTTCACGCGTCCGCGGTCAATAAAGTCATTGATATAGCTGCCGCCCCAGGCGGTGCCGAGCGTGGTATTAATATCGCTTAGCGAAACGCCCAGCGCCAGCGCCTTCTCCTGATCGATAGTCAGCTTATACTGCGGCGTATTTTCCAGACCATTGGGGCGTACACCCACGAGGGTGTCCGGATGCTGGGCAACCATACCGAGTAACTGATTTCGTGCTTGCGTTAGTTTATCGTGACCGAGGTTGGCCTGATCGATAAGTTCAAAGTCGAAACCCGTTGCGTTGCCTAACTCAATAATTGCCGGCAGGTTAAACGGAATCACCATGGCGTCTTTAATCTGGCTCAGCGCCTTCATGGCACGGGCGGCAATGGCAGGGACTTTATTTTCGCTGCCGGTGCGCTCATCCCAGGGTTTGAGACTCATAAAGGCGATACCGGTGTTTTGCCCGCGTCCGGCAAAGCCGAAGCCGTTAACAGTAAAGACTGACTTAACGTTATCTTTCTCTTTGGTCAGGAAGTACTGGGTCATCTGATCAAGCACTTTCTGCGTACGTTCCTGCGTTGCCCCGGCAGGCAGCTGCGCCTGGGCCAGTAACAATCCCTGATCTTCTTCCGGCAGAAAAGATGAAGGTAGTTTAATAAACAGATACCCCATACCGACTACAATCAGCAGATAGATGATTAAATAGCGACCGGTACTGCGAATAATATGGCCTACGCTGTCAGTGTAGTGATGCGTGCTTTTTTCAAAAACCCGGTTAAACCAGCCAAAAAAGCCGGTGGTTTTGCCATGGCTGCCTTTCTCCATCGGTTTGAGGATGGTGGCACAAAGGGCGGGTGTCAGAATCAACGCAACGATAACCGACAGAATCATCGCTGAGACAATGGTAATGGAAAACTGACGATAAATGACGCCGGTTGAACCACCAAAGAAAGCCATTGGAATAAATACGGCGGAAAGAACCAGCGCTATCCCGACCAGCGCGCCCTGGATCTGTCCCATTGATTTGCGCGTCGCCTCTTTCGGAGGCAGCCCCTCTTCTGACATCACGCGCTCGACGTTTTCAACCACGACAATGGCATCATCCACCAGCAGGCCGATGGCCAGCACCATGCCGAACATCGTCAGAGTATTGATTGAGTAGCCGAAGGCGCTGATGATGGCAAAGGTTCCCAGCAGCACTACCGGCACGGCAATGGTGGGGATGATTGTCGCACGAAAACTTTGTAAAAACAGATACATGACTAAAAACACCAGCAGAATTGCTTCCGCAAGGGTTTTCACCACTTCATTAATAGAGATTTTAATAAAGGGGGTGGTGTCATACGGGTAAACCACCTTCAGTCCGGCAGGGAAGAAGGGTTCAAGCTTAGCCAGCGTTGCTTTTACTGCATCAGCCGTGTTGAGTGCGTTGGCACCGGTTGCCAGTTTAATCCCGATTCCGGAAGCCGGCTGACCGTTAAAGCGGGCAATGACCTCGTAGTTCTCACCGCCCAGCTCAATCTTCGCGACATCGCGCAACAAGACGCGTGAGCCGTCACTGTTGACCTTCAGCAGTATTTTTCCAAACTCATCGGTGGATGTCAGGCGTGTCTGCGCAATAATAGAGGCGTTAAGCTGCTGGCCAGGCGCGGGCGGTGTTCCCCCCAGCTGACCGGCGGCAATTTGCGTATTTTGCGTTTTCAATGCACTGATAATATCCACCGGGGTCAGCTGATAATCATTGAGCTTGTGCGGATCTAACCAGATGCGCATTGCATATTGCGCGCCGAAAATCTGGGTATCACCGACACCCAGCGTACGGCTGATGGGGTCTTTGATATTGGCGGCAACGTAGTCAGCAATGTCGTTCTGGTTCATGGTGCCGTTAGTATTGATAAAACCGGCCACCATCAGAAAGCTGCTGGATGATTTCTGTACCTGAATACCCTGCTGCTGTACTTCCTGCGGCAACAGCGGCATTGCCAGTTGCAGTTTGTTCTGAACCTGCACCTGAGCAATATCCGGGTCGGTGCCGGATTCAAAGGTTAACGTGAGCTGCAGCGTACCGGAAGAATCGCTGTTTGACGACATATACATCAGTCCGTCAATACCATTCATATTCTGTTCGATAACCTGCGTGACGGAATCCTGCAGTGTTTTCGCGTCGGCACCAGGATAGGATGCACGAATCTGCACCGCCGGCGGAGCAACTTCTGGATATTGCTCTATCGGCAGTTTCAGAATCGATAGCGTCCCCGTCAACATAATGATGATGGCGATAACCCAGGCAAATATGGGGCGATCGATAAAAAACTTAGCCATGGATCAAAGGCTCCTTTAAGGCTTATTTATTCTGTTCAGACTGAGCCTGAGAAGGTGTGCTCTGGTTTTTCGCATTCTGGTCGTTGACTTCCTGGGGCGTAACAGGCACACCTGGCTTCACGCGTTGCAATCCGGTCACAATAACGCGATCGCCTGATTTAAGCCCGTCGGTCACCAGCCATTTGTCGCCAATAGCCTGCGGTGCATCAATTGTGCGTAGTTCAACTTTGTTGTCGGCACCGACAACCAGGGTTGTGGCCTGGCCGGCTGGGGTGCGAGTGACGGCCTGTTGGGGCACCAGGAGCGCGTCCGGATTAGTCCCTTCTTCCAGACGAGCGCGGACAAACATGCCCGGTAGCAGACTGCCGTCAGGATTGGGGAAAATAGCGCGTAGCGTAATGGATCCGGTGGTTTGGTCGACCGTGACATCGGAGAATTCCAGCGTCCCGGTTTGTGAATACAAGGTACCGTCCTGACTAATCAATCTTACCTGTGCTTTACCGGCAACCTGCTTGAGCTTTCCTTGTTGTAACTCGTTACGCAGACGCTGAAAATCTTCGCTGGGCTGCGTGACGTCAACATATATTGGATTTAGCTGCTGTACCGTCGCCAGAGCGGTGGTCTGGCCGCTGCTCACCAGCGCACCTTCCGTTACCGTTGATTTACCGATACGGCCGCTGATAGGCGAAGTGACTTTGGTATAGGCCAGATTGATCCGGGCAGTTTCAACGGAAGCTGCCGCAGTTTTTACTGCGGCGGCAGTCTGGGCCGCATTACCGACCGCAGTGTCATAATCCTGCTGGCTGAGGTATTTGGTTTTGACCAGTGACTTGTAACGGTTAAGGGTCATTGCCGCGACTTTGGCATTTGCCTGCGCCTGCGCCAGTTCGCCTTTTGCACTGTCATACGCAGCCTGATAGGGCGCCGGATCTATCTGATAGAGTGACTCGCCGGCCTTAATTTCGCTACCTTCAACAAAATTACGCTTAAGAATAATGCCGGAAACCTGAGGGCGAACTTCGGCTATACGGAACGGTGAGGTGCGACCAGGAAGGTCAGTAGTAATGGTCATTGGCGTGCTTTTTAGCGTGACAACGCCCACTTCCGGCGCCTGTTGCTGGTTGGCCTGCTGACCATTTTTGTTATCGCAACCTGTCAGCACAAGGCCGCCAGAGAGCATCAGAACGACCGCCAGAGGCGAAATCCTTCTGCTTTTATTCATAAATAAACCTCGAATGTCCAATATCGAATATTTCGTTCAATGGGCGCGAGAAACCGTAAAACCCATTGCTGCGTTCAAGTTATTGTCGTGCTATGATACAAACATTCGCAAATGTATGTAAATCAGCCCGCTTGTAAAGACCTTCTGTATGGCACGAAAAACCAAAGAACAAGCACTTGTTACAAAAAATCAAATTATAGATGCCGCGATTGGTCGTTTTTCCGCATTCGGCGTTTCTGCCACATCACTTGCCGATATTGCTAAAGCGGCAGGTGTAACGCGTGGCGCTATTTACTGGCACTTCAAAAATAAAACGGATTTATTAAATGAAATTCTGGCGCAATCTGAATCCGGTCTTGAAGACTTAGAACATGAGTATCGATTAAAATATCCGGCAGATCCACTGTCTATTCTGCGGGAAATGCTGGTTTATGTGCTTCAGGCAACGGCTTGTGATGCGCGCCGGCGATCGCTTTCGGAAATTATTTTCCATAAATGCGAATTTGTCGGCGAAATGAAAACGTTACAACTTATGCAACAGAATCTCTACCTGGAATGTTACGAGAAAATTGAAGATGTATTACGTGAGTGTATTGCTGCAGGACAGCTGCCGCCAGCACTGATGACCCGCCAGGCAGCAATTATTATTCGCGCCTATATGACCGGTCTGATGGAAAACTGGCTGTTTATGCCAGAGAGTTTTAACCTTGCACAGGAAGCATCACAGCTGGTTTCCACCCTGATTGACACCCTGCAGTACAGCCCTGGCTTGTCTCACTCTTCTGTTAGCGTGTCCTGACCTGGTAGCAGCTTTTTCTGATAATCGCGTTTGACTATTTCCAGCGCGGCAAGCACCGTCTGGCTATCAATCTGGTTCTCTTCTAAAATCATAATTAAATCCACCGCCAGTTTGAGTTCAGGCGGCGCATTTTCCAGCGTCATGACTCCTCCTGATAAAACAGTTATTGCGGTTGCTAACCGCTGCGGGGCGCACGCTTTCTGCGTCACTAATCATGGCTTTCGCGAGACTCAATGCGGCGCTCAATGTTTTTTAACGCCTGGCGACAGCGTTGTAAGCGCCCTTCCAGTGCAGCAATTTCTCGCTGAACCAGCGGAGCATTGGGCTGAACGCCGGATTCCAGCTGTCTTTCCCGATCGGCAATCATACTTTGCAGGCGTCGTTCATATTCCTGATGTTCAGCCAGTTTCTCATAAAGCGTTTTACCCGTGTCGGCTTGTGCAGGTTCTGTTTTGCGCAACGTCTGGGTGGCCAGCTCGCGTTCAAGGGCGGTGATTTGTAACACCAGACGCTCGGCATACCAGGCTACCTGTTCACTGCGTTGGTGCGTCACCGCCTGACGCAGCTGCGCCATATTGCGATCGGCTTCCTGCAAGCAGTCTGCTAATCTGACACTCTGGCTGTGAAATAACTGATTGTCAAAACGCGCCCGGGCACTGCGTTGCTGTGCAACAGGTGTCAGCCGTTCTGCCAGTTCCGTCAGCCGGGCCTGTAGCTGCGTCAGCAGCCGGGCACTTTTCATAATGTTTCCTGTGAATGAGCGGAAGACTGACAGTGAGCATAACAGCTACGCGCGACAAAGAACTATTTTATGCTGATCGACCAGCAGGCTGCAAAGTATCGAGCGTCTGCTGTGTTGATTTATACTGCGGCTAACGGTAATAAAACACGATAAAGATCAAGTCTGGTGGCTGTTATCCGGTTGCAATTAGCCGGTGTTTTGCATAGATTTAGAGGTTTTCGTGCGTGGCTTCTCCCGGCTCAAACAGACGGGGCGCCGTCTTTGATTTCACGGCGGAGACGAAAGCGACGCGAGTCAGATTCGGTTTTTACCAGGCGTATTATTATGACTGCTACTGCTGAGCAGATTAAGTATCTCGAAAATAGCATTAAAAGCATTGCCGATTATCCCAAACCGGGCATCCTGTTTCGTGATGTCACCAGCCTGCTGGAAGATCCGAAAGCCTTTGCACTTAGCGTTGAATTGCTGGTGGCGCGTTACCGTAATAAAGGCATCACTAAAGTCGTGGGAACCGAAGCGCGGGGATTTCTGTTTGGTGCTCCGGTGGCGCTGGGGCTGGGTGTCGGCTTTGTTCCGGTGCGTAAACCTGGAAAACTGCCACGTAAGACGCTGAGCGAAAGTTATGAACTGGAATACGGTCGCGATGCACTGGAGTTACATGAAGACGCTATTCAGGCCACTGACCGGGTGCTGGTTATTGACGATCTGCTGGCCACTGGCGGCACTATTGAAGCCACGGTAAAACTGATTCGCCGGGCGGGTGGTGAGGTGCATGATGCTGCGTTCGTGATTAATCTTTTCGACCTGAGCGGTGAAAGCCGGCTGAAAGCCATTGGCGTCGAGAGCTACAGCCTGGTCAATTTTCCTGGACATTGAGCCAGGATAACAGCCTCGCTGTCAGGGCGGGGCTGTGTTAGCATTACCTACCGGTAAACTCAATATCCCCCACAAACTCATGAGCTATCAGGTACTTGCCCGCAAGTGGCGACCACAAGCGTTTTCCGAAGTCGTCGGACAGCAACATGTGCTGACCGCGCTGGCTAATGGCCTGTCGCTGGGTCGCATTCACCATGCCTGGCTGTTTTCCGGCACGCGTGGCGTCGGTAAAACCACTATTGCCCGCCTGCTGGCGAAAGGGCTGAACTGCGAAAGCGGTATTACCGCGACGCCGTGCGGGCAGTGTGATAACTGTCGCGAAATTGAGCAGGGCCGCTTTGTTGATCTTATCGAGATTGATGCCGCTTCACGCACCAAAGTAGAAGACACTCGCGACTTACTGGATAACGTACAGTATGCGCCGGCGCGCGGCCGCTTCAAAGTTTATCTGATAGACGAAGTGCATATGCTTTCGCGTCATAGCTTCAATGCGCTGCTAAAAACGCTGGAAGAGCCGCCGGCGCACGTAAAATTTTTACTGGCCACCACCGACCCGCAAAAACTGCCGGTGACTATTCTCTCACGCTGTTTGCAATTTCATCTGAAGGCGCTGGAACCGGAACAAATTCGCCAGCAGCTGGTACATGTGCTGGACCAGGAGAAAATCAGCGTTGAACCCCGAGCATTGCAACTGCTGGCCCGCGCGGCTGATGGCAGTATGCGCGACGCACTGAGTCTGACCGATCAGGCTATTGCGATGGGACAGGGGACCATTAGCACACAAACGGTCAGTGTCATGCTGGGGACGCTGGATGACGAACAGCCGCTGGCGTTGATTGAGGCGCTGGTAAACGCGGATGGCCAGGCCATGATGTCACAGCTGTCAGCCGCTGCCAGCCGCGGAGTGACCTGGGATGCTTTACTGGTCGACATGCTGGCATTGTTTCATCGCATTGCGATGACCCAGCTTTTGCCCGGTGGGCAGAGTGATGAATCTCCGAATGACGCGCGGCTGAGTGAACTGGCGCGAACGCTGCCACCCGCCGAATTGCAACTTTATTATCAGACATTGCTGGTGGGGCGTAAAGAGCTAGCCTATGCGCCAGACCCGCGAATGGGTGTGGAAATGACGCTGCTGCGTGCGCTGGCATTCCATCCTTCGCAGACCATTACCGAACCGGCGGCGGCACGGCCGCTGATGACCCCGCAGGCAAAGCCACAGCCGGTGGCTACCGCTGAGCCAACCGTTGCTGTACCTGCGCCAGCGCCAGCGGTTGATGCCCCTTCTGCTCCAGATGTGGCAGCTGAACTGCCTGACAGCACCAGCCAGCTACTGAAAGCCCGACGCCAGTTACAGCAGCGGGGAGAAAATAAAGTAAAAAAGAGTGAGCCGGCGGCGCAAAGTGCGCAGCCGGTGAGTCCGGTACTGGCACGGTTGGCGGCCGCGACTGAACGGGGACAGAAACGCCAGTCAGGGGTGAAGGAGGCGGCAGCAGCGCCAGCAAAAAAAGAAGCATATCGCTGGAAGGCCCAGGCGAAACCGCAGGTAACGCCAGAAGCGGTGACGACACCGAAAGCTTTGCGTACTGCCCTTGAGCATGAAAAAACCCCGGAGCTGACCGTTCAGCTGGCGCAGGAGGCTCAGCAGCGTGATGACTGGGCGCGGCTGATTGCTCAGCTTAACCTGCCAAAGCTGGTAGAGCAGCTGGCGCTGAACGCCTGGAAAGAAGAGTCGGCGGGTGAGGTGTGCCTGCATCTTCGCAGCAGCCAGCGTCACCTTAATTCTGCTGCGGCACAGCAAACGCTGAGTGAGGCGCTCAGTCAGCATGCCGGTTGTCCTCTTGAACTGAAGATTGTGTCAGATGATAATCCAGCGCAGAAAACGCCGCTGGAGTGGCGTCAGACAATTTATGAAGAAAAGCTGACGCAGGCGCGTCAGTCGATTCGTGCGGATAACCATATTCAGACTCTTTGCCGTCTTTTTGACGCCGACGTTGATGATGAGAGTATTCGCCCCGTATAACGAGCCGCGCGCATACTGTGATGCGGTCTGATCTGAGAGAGAAAACTATGTTTGGTGGTAAAGGCGGTCTGGGCAACCTGATGAAGCAGGCCCAACAGATGCAGGATAAAATGGCCAAAGTTCAGGAAGAGATCGCCGCACTGGAAGTGACCGGCGAATCCGGTGCTGGTCTGGTGAAAGTCACGATTAATGGCGCACATAATTGCCGCCGGGTGGAGATTGATCCCAGCCTGCTGGAAGATGATAAAGATATGCTGGAAGACCTGGTGGCGGCGGCTTTTAACGATGCAGCACGGCGTATTGATGAAGCGCAAAAAGAGAAAATGGCTTCTGTTTCCTCCGGTATGCAGCTGCCGCCGGGCTTTAAGATGCCATTCTGATGCAAACCAGCCCGCTTCTTGAATCACTGATGGAGGCGCTGCGTTGTCTGCCGGGTGTCGGACCCAAATCGGCACAGCGCATGGCGTTTCAGCTGTTGCAACGCGATCGTAGCGGTGGCATGCGGCTGGCGCAGGCGCTGACGCGGGCGATGTCGGAGATTGGCCACTGTGCTGATTGCCGCACGTTTACCGAACAGGACGTTTGCGCAATCTGCGCCAATCCCCGTCGTCAGCATAATGGCCAGATCTGCGTAGTGGAAAGTCCGGCAGATATTCATGCTATCGAACAAACCGGCCAGTTTGCCGGACGTTACTTTGTGCTGATGGGACATCTGTCACCGCTGGACGGTATCGGGCCGGATGATATTGGCCTCGATCGCCTTGAACAGCGGCTGGCACAGGAAACGTTGTCCGAAGTTATCCTGGCGACAAACCCGACGGTTGAAGGTGAGGCGACCGCTAACTATATTGCCGGATTGTGCAGTCAGTACGGTGTGGATGCCAGTCGTATTGCTCACGGTGTACCGGTCGGGGGCGAGCTGGAAATGGTTGACGGAACCACGCTTTCTCACTCGCTGGCCGGTCGTCAGAAGATGAAGTTCTGAGCAGTCGGGGGGCATGTTTACCTGACCCCCTTGAAAATTTTCTCTCTAACCCCATCTGTAACCTCAACGTTTGTAATAACCTGATTTTAGTTGAGGTAACAATGACCATGAAAGGACAAGAGACCCGTGGCTTCCAGTCAGAGGTAAAGCAACTTTTACATCTGATGATCCACTCTCTGTATTCAAATAAAGAAATATTCCTGCGTGAACTCATCTCTAATGCCTCAGATGCTGCCGATAAGCTGCGTTTCCGGGCACTTTCCAGCGCCGAACTGTATGAAGGTGATGGCGATTTGCGGGTGCGGGTGTCGGTGGATAAAGAGAAACGTACTCTGACTCTGAGCGATAACGGTATCGGGATGAGTCGTGAGGAAGTCATTGAAAACCTCGGCACCATTGCTAAATCTGGTACAAAAGCTTTTCTTGAGTCTCTTGGCTCAGATCAGGCGAAAGACAGCCAACTGATCGGTCAGTTTGGCGTTGGTTTTTACTCTGCGTTTATCGTAGCCGATAAGGTGACAGTCAGAACCCGTGCCGCCGGTGCCAGCGCTGACGCCGGAGTCTTCTGGGAATCAGCCGGTGAGGGCGAATACACTCTGGCCGATATTACCAAGGCCGATCGTGGTACGGAAATTACTCTGCATCTGCGTGAAGGTGAAGATGAATTCCTCGACAGCTGGCGCGTGCGCAACATCATCAGCAAATACTCTGACCATATCGCTTTGCCGGTGGAAATTGAGCAACAGGATGAAGAGAGCGAAACCACCAGCTGGGAGAAGATTAACAAGGCTCAGGCGCTGTGGACGCGCAACAAATCTGACATCAGCGATGACGAATATAAAGAGTTTTATAAACACATTGCCCATGATTTCAGTGATCCGCTGGTCTGGAGTCACAACCGGGTTGAAGGTAAACAGGAATATACCAGCCTGCTCTATATTCCCGCCCAGGCGCCCTGGGATATGTGGAACCGCGAGCATAAACACGGACTGAAACTTTACGTACAGCGCGTATTTATTATGGATGACGCAGAAGTCTTTATGCCGAATTACCTGCGTTTTGTCCGTGGATTAATTGACTCCAGCGATCTGCCGCTGAACGTGTCACGCGAGCTGTTACAGGACAGCCGGCTGACGCAAAATTTGCGTGGTTCTCTGACCCGACGCGTCCTGCAAATGCTGGAAAAAGTGGCAAAAGAGGACAATGAAAAGTATCAGACTTTCTGGCAGCAGTTTGGTCTGGTACTGAAAGAAGGACCGGCGGAAGATTCGGCCAACGCGGAGGCGATTGCCAGACTGCTGCGCTTTGCTTCGACCAGCAGTGATGGCGCGGCGCAGACCGTTTCTTTGCAAGACTATGTCAGCCGCATGGTGGAAGGGCAGGAGAAAATTTACTTTATTACCGCCGACAGCTATGCGGCGGCGAAAAGCAGCCCGCATCTGGAACTGTTCCGCAAAAAAGGGATTGAGGTTCTGCTGCTTTCCGATCGCATTGATGAATGGATGATGAGCTATCTGACGGAATTTGACGGTAAAGCGTTCCAGTCGGTCAGCAAAGCGGATGAGTCGCTCAGTAAGCTGGCGGACGAAGAAAGCAGCGAGACGCAAAAAGAAGCGGAAAAAGCGCTGGAGCCATTTGTTGAGCGGGTGAAAACCTTGCTGGCAGAGCGGGTTAAAGAGGTGCGTCTGACCCATCGTCTGACCGATACACCGGCCGTTGTCACTACGGATGCCAATGAAATCAGTACGCAGATGGCGAAGCTGTTTGCTGCCGCAGGCCAGGCGGCGCCGGAAGTGAAGTACATTTTTGAAATTAACCCGGAACATGCTCTGGTGAAACGCATTGCCGATACCCAGGACGAAACGCGTTTCGCCGAGTGGATCGACCTGCTGTTGGATCAGGCGCTGTTTGCTGAGCGCGGTACGCTGGAAGATCCTAACCAGTTTATCCGGCGGATGAACCAGCTGTTGCTGGCATAACCGGCAAGCCCTGTGATGGCCAGGATGTTCAGTCAGATTGCTGGCTGACGCCTGGCCATCAATCCCCGCCTGATGTGAATGAGGCATCTGCCGCGCGCCTCAATACGGTTGCCGTCCCGCTGTCATTCCGTCACCTGCCTCAAGCTGCCCGCGCTGCGCAAAACCAATAAACCCCGTACAAGGCCGTAACGGCTGCTATTTTCACCGACGATTCGACTTAAAATACGGTAGAGAAACCATTGTGTTATTACCGGCTATGATGGCAGGTCAGCCAGTCGGACTGGCAATCACTGGCATTGCGTTTTTGGCCGGTTTTTAAGCGGTCAGCTTTGCTTTCAGGCAATTTTTTTACCTGGCAAAGTGACTTTGTCTTGCCAGTATTGTAAAAGTCCATTATTACCATTAGTAGTAACCTTGTTGGTTACTGGCACAGAAGATAAGGAAATTACGTGAGAACCGGATGTCAGCTTCCCTGTACCATCGTGCCAGAGTTAATTTTTTCGCGAAATTGTCATGACACTGCGCTATCTGCATGAGTGAGCCAATTGAAAGACATTGCGGTATTGTCATTCCGGCTTGAGGGGTTTCATGGCGATCAATTTTATAAGCGAGCACTTATGTTGAGAGACGAACTTCGTGACGCGTTGTCACGTATTTATAAGCTGGATGACTACGATATCTTCTTTGTGCAGTCGGTACGTGTCGGATTGGTTATTCTGTCGCATTTATTTCATAAGCAGGAAACCACCTTGTGTCTGGCGAAACATGCCCATTTCCAGCCGGCAAGCGCCTTGTTTAACGCACCGGGACATATTACTGGTCCGGGTAGCGTACGCATTATTACCCATGTCGATCCCTGTACCGGAGAAGTGCACAGCCTGAAAGACAGCAGGGGTAAGGGAGTGGTTGATGCATCACACAGTTTTGCCACCAATCTGCACGGTGAATTAATTCGTGACAGTTCGGTGTTTGTTGCCCCGTTGCATGAACACGCATCACTGGCGGCCGGACTGGCTATCATTGCCCTGCGTCCGGCGCATTTCAGCACGTTATTGCGCAGCGAGCTGCGCCTGTTTGAAGCGTCAACATCAGCAGACAAACCGCTGAAAGAGGCGCTTGCATATATCCACAGTGATGAATGGAAACCGTATAACGTCGCTCAGGTTAAACCGGTCAAAATGCTTAATATTGGCGGCATGACCTTCACTTCTATCAGCGATCCAAACCTGCCATTTAGCTGTTTTGAAGTTCCACCGCTAAGCGAAGAGCTTCAACAGCAGGTGAAAATCGCCGGCGCCAGCTATTTTCCGCAATCGCACACCCTCCGTTTGTCCTGTCGGGTAGGTGGTGACGGGCGTAAAACCGTCGATATGACTGACAGGATCCAGCAACAGCTCTCCCGGCTGTGGCGTCAGCGTCAGTAACCCTGGCGGCTTTACGCGGATAGTAGCGCGCTGCCTGCTAGCGCTGGCGATACGTCAGCGGTAAGGGCTGGCAGCTTGCCTTTATTGTTAAAGCCATCGCCGATGTCCGCCAGCAAAATTACGATAACACCGGCGGTTGTCTGCTTGTTCCGTCTGTCAGCGATCATCGGCGTGGCTCAATAGCGCGGCTACGACGCCAGCGCTTCCTTGTCGGGCGGGTGCCTTAATGATATGTTCATCATCTTCAGGTTTGATTTATTAAGCAATTCGTAAGGGGATTTACGCAATGCGTATTATTCTGCTCGGTGCACCGGGCGCAGGTAAGGGGACTCAGGCGCATTTCATCATGGAGAAATACGGCATTCCGCAAATATCCACCGGTGACATGTTGCGCGCTGCTGTTAAAGCGGGGTCAACGCTCGGTCAGCAGGCTAAAGCACTGATGGACGCAGGTAAGCTGGTCACCGATGAACTGGTGATTGCGCTGGTCAAGGAACGTATTGCTCAGGATGACTGTCGCAAAGGTTTTTTGCTGGATGGTTTTCCGCGCACCATCCCCCAGGCTGATGCGATGAAAGAAGCCGGTATTCATGTTGATTACGTGCTTGAGTTTGCTGTCCCGGACGAGCTGATTGTGGAACGTATTGTCGGTCGTCGGGTACATGCACCTTCCGGTCGTGTTTATCACATCAGGTTTAATCCGCCGAAAGTTGAAGGGAAAGACGACGTGACCGGCGAAGCGCTGACCATCCGTAAAGATGATGAAGAAGCAACGGTACGTAAACGTCTGGTTGAATATCATCAGCTGACGGCGCTATTAATCACCTATTACGGCGCCCTCGCTGCCGAGGGCAAGACCGCTTACCACAAAATTGATGGTACCCGGCCGGTGAAAGATGTCAGTGCTGAACTGACTACCATCCTCGGCTAAGGCTGTTTCAGGGCCGGGTTTCTTTCCGGCCCTCCTGTCACAATAATCGGTTTTACCCACGCTGTTTTTCGCTACAATATACTGCTGATTCTGATGTACATCTGTCACGACAGGACGATGTTGCCCCCGGCTGAGTAAGGAATAATCATGCGCCATGAAAAAGCAGGTATCCTGCTGGCTAATCTGGGAACGCCGGATGCGCCGACTTCCGCTGCGGTTAAACGCTATCTGAAAGAATTTCTCAGCGACAGGCGGGTGGTGGATACGCCGCGCTGGCTGTGGTGGCCAATTCTGAACGGCGCAATTTTGCCACTGCGCTCACCGCGGGTTGCAAAATTATATGCGTCGGTCTGGATGGCGGAAGGCTCGCCGCTAATGGTATGGAGCCAGCGGCAGCGTGCCGCACTGGAAGCCCGGTTGCAGCTACCGGTGGCCCTGGGCATGAACTACGGCAATCCCAGTATGAAATCGGCACTGGATAGTCTGATGGCGCAAGGGGTGACGCGACTGATTATTCTGCCGCTGTATCCGCAGTTTTCCTGTTCAACCGTTGCTGCGGTCTGGGATTGTGTCACGCGGGTCTTTGCCGGGTATCGCTCGCTACCGGAAGTGCATTTTATCCGCGATTATGCCACCGATCCTGGCTATATTGCCGCGCTGAAAGCCTCCGTATTGCGTGCATTTGCACGCAATGGCAAACCCGATTTACTGGTGATGTCTTTTCACGGCATCCCGCAACGCTTTGCCGATGAAGGGGATGATTATCCGCTGCGCTGCCGGGCGACATTTCAGGCACTGACTGCGGCATTGGGGCTGAATGAAAGCGAAGCCATTCTGACCTTCCAGTCGCGTTTCGGCCGGGAGCCCTGGCTGACGCCTTATACTGATGAGACTATGCGCCAGCTGCCGGCACAAGGGGTCAGACATGTTCAGGTTATCAGTCCGGGATTTTCTGCCGACTGCCTGGAAACCCTTGAAGAGATCAGCGAACAGAACCGTGACTTTTTCCTTGAAGCCGGGGGGACGCGCTTTGATTATATTCCGGCGCTTAATGATGACGCGGAACATATCGCAATGATGGCCGGTCTGGTAAGTCCCTGGCTTAAGCTGGCGGGCTGCTGAACCTGCCCGCCGGCGCCGAAGATCCGTGGCTTGTGATGTGCTATTATCGCCAGCCTGTTTTACCTTCAGTCGATAAAAGATGAAATTTCCCGGCAAGCGCAAATCCAAACACTATTTTCCTGTCAACGCCCGCGACCCGCTGATCCAGCCGGTTCAGCCTGAAACTGAAACCGGCAGCAGCTGGGTGACCGGCATCGATCAGACGCTGGTGGATATTGAAGCAAAGGTGGATGATGAATTTATCACCCGCTACGGCCTGAGCCGGGGCCACTCGCTGGTGATTGAGGATAAGGTCGCTGAGGCGCTGTATGCCGAGCTGATGCGTCATAATCTTATCACCCATCAGTTTGCCGGCGGCACGATTGGCAATACGCTGCATAATTATTCGGTGCTGGCTGATGACCGATCGGTTTTGCTTGGCACCATGTGCCGCAATATACAGATTGGCGGCTATGCCTATCGTTATCTCTGTAATACGTCCAGCCGTACTGACCTTAATTATCTGCAAGGGGTGGAGGGGCCTATTGGCCGCTGTTTTACCCTGATTGGCGACAATGGTGAACGAACCTTTGCCATCAGTCCGGGGATGATGAATCAGCTGCGCCCGGAGAATATTCCTGAAGCGGTGATTAAGGGCGCATCCGCGCTGGTACTGACCTCTTATCTGGTGCGCTGTAAACCTGGCGAACCGATGCCTGCTGCCACAATGCAGGCCATTGAATATGCCCATCAGCATGATGTACCGGTAGTGCTGACGCTGGGCACAAAATATGTGATTGCCGATAATCCAACTTTCTGGCGTGATTTTCTGCGCGATCATGTTGCGGTTGTGGCGATGAATGAAGAAGAAGCCGAAGCCCTGACCGGTATCAGTGACCCCTTGCAGGCTTGTGATAAGGTTCTCGAGTGGGTTGACCTGGCACTTTGTACTGCCGGGCCTTCGGGGCTTTTTATGGCCGGTTATACCGAAGAGGCAGCGAAACGTAAAACCAACCATCCGTTACTGCCCGGGGTGATTCCTGAATTTAATCAGTATGAGTTTAGCCGCGCCCAGCGCCGCCAGGACTGCCAGCATCCGCTACGTATCTATTCGCATATTGCCCCTTATATGGGCGGCCCGGAAAAGATCATGAATACCAACGGTGCCGGTGATGGTGCGCTGGCGGCGCTGTTGCATGATATCACTGCCAATGATTATCATCGCCAGAACGTACCGAATTCCAGTAAACATAGCCGGCGTTGCCTGACGTATTCCTCACTGGCGCAGTTGTGTAAATATGCCAATCGTGTCAGTTATCAGGTGCTCAATCAGCATTCGCCCCGTCTGACACGAGGCCTGCCGGAGCGCGAAGATAGTCTGGAGGAAGCTTACTGGGAGCGCTAGCTGCTGACTGATTATGGCGGGCAGCCTTGGGCTGTCTGCTGTTTTTCCAGCGTCATAGTTAGCATGCTGCTGGCAATTTCACGCTCGCCCATCACCACGCGATTCGCTCCGTGTTCAAGAATATATTCGACCTCATCATCGTAGTGAGCGCGGGCGATAATCTCAATTGTTGGTCGTTTTGCCCGTGCCGCGCTGATAATTTCTCCGGCCTCATAGCCATTGGGTATGGTCAGCAACAGCCAGCGAGCGCAGTCGAGTCGTGCCACGTCCATAATGTCGTCCCGCGCCGCGTTGCCGAGCACTGCCAGCATGCCTTTTTCGCGTAATGCTTCGACGCGTGGCCGGCTATTTTCCACCACCACCAGCGGTATTCCCGCTTCCATCAAACGCTGGCTTAACAGGCTACCCACGCGGCCATAACCGACAATCAGCGCGTGATCGCAGATATCAATAGGAATCTGGTTATCTTCCTCGGCGGCTTCTTCCAGCGTTTGTTCTTCCATGGTTTCGTTTTTATCCAGCCAGCGCCCCAGCAAGGCGAACAGAATCGGGTTGAGCATAATAGAGAGAATCGCGCCTGCCAGTACCAGATTACGTCCTTCGCTCTGCATCAGATTCAGTGAAATACCCAGACCGGCAAGAATAAACGCGAACTCGCCAATTTGTGCAAGACTGACGGCGATGGTCAGCGCGGTACGCTTTGAATGGCCAAACAGGATGACCAACAGCAACGCGGCCAGCGATTTCCCCAGCACAATAATAGCCAGCGTCCCGGCAACGGCCAGCGGATGGGTAAGCAATACCATGGGATCAAACAGCATGCCGACAGAAACGAAAAACAACACGGCAAAGGCATCGCGTAACGGCAGGGTATCGTGTGCGGCACGATGGCTAAGCTCTGATTCGTTAAGTACCATACCGGCAAAGAAAGCGCCGAGGGCGAAAGAAACATCGAAAAACTCAACGGCACCAAACGCGATACCGAGCGCCAGTGCCAGTACCGCAAGGGTAAAAAGCTCGCGTGAACCGGTGGCGGCACTGCGCGCCAGGATCCACGGTATCAGCCGGCGGCCTACCACCATCATCAGTAACATAAAGGCGGCCACTTTACCTATTGTTATCAGAAGGTCTAACAGCAGCTGGCTGAAACTGGCGTTTCCTGCTTCAAACATGCCGGCAATGGCAGGCAACAATACCAGTGTCAGCACCATCACCAGATCTTCCACAATCAGCCAGCCGATGGCTATCTGACCACGCTGACTGTCAATCAGCTGGCGTTCTTCCAGTGCGCGTAACAACACCACGGTGCTGGCGGTGGAAAGACACAAGCCAAATACCACGCCGGTCATTACCGGCCAGTGCAGCAAGGTTGCTAACCCCAGTCCCAGCAGGGTTGCCACAGCAATTTGCAATATAGCCCCGGGAATGGCAATTGACTTTACTGCCATCAGATCTTTCATCGAAAAATGCAGGCCGACACCAAACATCAGCAGGATAACCCCCAGCTCAGCCAGTTCCGGTGCCAGGTTGGTATCGGCGACAAACCCAGGCGTAAACGGGCCGGCCAGCACCCCAGCCAGCAGATAGCCCACCAGCGGGGAAATACGCAGCCGGTTTGCCAGCATGCCGAATAAAAAGGCAAGAACCAAACCTCCCACTATGGTGGTAATCAGGGGGGTTGTATGATGCATTCCTGCCTCCTTTTGTGTGCAAACGTATCCGCTTGTAAGTTTTTAGTTTATGGCAAAACGATTTTCGGCGCTTGTTAATTTCGATGTCTGACTAAAATTAATCTGATGCGTTTGTGAAACGCTATCATGAGGCTGATTTTCCCAGCTTAGTTCAGCTAGCTAATTGGATTTACACAAAATAAAAAATTCATTGCAGGCAATATACCAAGCAATTACTCCCATTAATCCGCAGCTTATCATAGTAAAAGCTGCCTTATTTGTCTGTTAAAGGATAATATGATGGTTACTTACAGATTGTTGCAAGTATCCTCGTTTTTATGAGGTTTATGGCGGCAGATAAAACCGAAAAGGCTTTAAGGAAGGCATAAGACGGTCGTGTAAAGCAGTGTGATGACTTATATCAGGTAAACTATTGCATACTTTGCGCTGGCTAAGATGTCACCGTCACCGTGAAATCACCGTTTTTAAGGTGAAGTAACCAGGAGATCGCTATTGAAACGGGTTAAACAAGCTATGCGGGCAGCCCTGATTATCGCGTTGGCAGCGGCGCCATTTTCGGCAGAGGCCTGGATAAAAGATCGTACCTATAAATTCACCGTACTGCATACCAACGATCATCATGGTCGCTTCTGGCAAAATGAACATGACGAATATGGTCTGGCAGCGCAAAAAACCATGATGGATAAAATACGTTATGAGGTACAGGCGCATGGAGGTTCGGTACTGATCCTTTCTGGCGGTGATATCAATACCGGCGTTCCCGAATCGGATTTGCAGGATGCAGAGCCTGATTTTCGCGGCATGAACCTGGTAGGTTACGATGCGATGGCAATAGGTAACCACGAATTTGATAATCCGCTTTCGGTATTACGCCAGCAGCAAAAGTGGGCGAAATTCCCCTTACTTTCTGCCAACATTTACCAGAAAAGCACCGGGAAACGACTGTTTCAACCGTGGGCATTGTTTAAGCGGTCCGGGTTGAAAATTGCGGTTATTGGCTTAACCACTGATGATACGGCAAAAATTGGCAATCCCGCCTATTTTAACGACATTGAGTTTCGCAAGCCGGCGGCTGAAGCGAAAACCGTGATTGATCAGCTGCGCGCGAAAGAGAAGCCGGACGTGATTATTGCAGCTACCCATATGGGGCATTATGACAATGGGCAGCACGGTTCAAACGCCCCGGGCGATGTTGAAATGGCACGCGAATTGCCGGCGGGCTACCTCGATATGATCGTCGGGGGGCACTCTCAGGATCCGGTGTGTATGGCCGGCGACAATGAAAAACAAAAAAACTATGTGCCGGGTACGCCTTGTACACCGGATCGCCAGAATGGCACCTGGATTGTGCAGGCGCATGAATGGGGTAAATATATCGGCCGGGCTGACTTTACATTCCGTAACGGGGTCCTGACGCTGGTGCATTATGAACTGGTGCCGATTAACCTTCGTCATAAGGTGACTAATGCGGATGGCAGCACCAGCTGGGTAAATTACACCGAGGAAATAGCCAAAAATCCGGCTATGGAAAAGTTGCTGATGCCTTTTCAGAAAAAAGGTCAGGCCCGGCTGAATGTTAAAATCGGCAGCGTTAACGGCCGGCTGGAAGGTGACCGCAGCAAAGTACGGTTTCAGCAGACAAATATGGCGCGCCTGATACTGAGCGCACAAATGGAACGAACCCGGGCGGATTTCGCTGTGATGAGCGGGGGCGGTGTGCGTGATTCCTTTGAAGGTGGCGCTATCAGCTATCGCGATGTGCTGAAGGTTCAGCCGTTTGGCAATACCCTGGTTTACATCGATATGCAGGGCAGTGAGGTGGCAAAATATCTGGCGGTGGTGGCCAACAAGCTGGTGGATTCCGGGGCTTACGCGCAGTTTGCCAACGTCAGCCTGATTGCTGATGGTCACGCGGTGAGTGAGATTAAAATCAAAGGTCAGCCGCTAGAGGCGAATAAAACGTACCGAATGGCGACGCTGAGTTTTAATGCCAGCGGCGGAGATGGTTATCCGGAAATAGATAAATTACCCGGCTTCGTTAATACCGGATTCGTGGATGCCGAAGTGCTTAAAGGCTATATCGAAAAGCACAGTCCACTGGATGCCAGCCACTTTATGCCGGCTAATGAAATTGTTTATAAACCCGACGCCGGTTAAGCAAGGCCCCGTAAGGGGCCTTTCTTACTGTGAACAGCATTGCCGTCTTGCCATCAGACGGTTAAGCACACGATCGTACAGCCAGTTATAAAGCATGGTGAACGGCAAAAAGAACAGGAAGAATGCGATATCCAGCATAAACGCCTGAATCAGCGTGATCTTCAGCATCAGTGCCACCACCGGCAGGCCGATTAAAATAAAGCCCCCTTCAAAACCCAACGCATGCAGGATTCTTAACTGCGGGCTTCGTGGCTGGCCCGGCGGATACAGGCGGTCGAAACCGGCGTTATAAACCATGTTCCAGATCATCGCCAGCGTCGACAGTATGATCGCCAGTGTTCCCATGGTAAGCCAGGGCCGGTTCATTACCCAGGCGGACAGGGGCGAAACGGTGGCAATCGCCAGTATTTCGAAGATAACAGCGTGAATGATACGCTCTTTCAGTGAACGGGTATGCATACTGCCTCCTTATAAACTGCCGCCATTATCCCTGTGCTTTTTGCTAGAATGAAATGAGTAGCCATCGAAAAAAGCGATAGATATATGCGTTATTCACCGGAATCACTGGAAGCATTTGTGCAGACTGTTGAAAGCGGCTCGTTTTCAGCAGCTGCCCGGGCATTACGAAAAAGTCAGTCGACCATCAGCAGTGCGGTTGCTAACCTGGAAAGCGACCTTGGGTTTAGCTTATTTCATCGCGATGGCCGGGCAACGGTACTCACCAGCGAAGGTGAGCGGGCGCTGGCGCAGGTCAGGGAGATTTTACAGGCCAGCGCCCGGCTTGATGAACTGGCGGTGCGCCTGGCGGGTGGAATAGAACCTGGCCTGACGCTGGCGGTTTCAGATTTCTGGCAAGCCGATCATCATGAACATTTACTGCGGGAGTTTGACCGGCGCTACCCGGATATTGCCTTTGAATGTATGGTGGCGGAAGATGAAGACGTTATCGATCTGCTGCAGCATGGGCGGGCGCATATTGGTGTGGTGCGGGTTCAGGCCAGTTATCCATCGGATATCATGACGGCGCGCTTGCAGGTGGATGGGCAGATGGCGATTTATTTGCATCACAGTCATCCGCTGGCGGCGCTGCCCCAGGTGAGTGAACAGGCATTAAGCAAGGTGCGCCAGCTGCGTCTTAATACCTATCTGGAAAAAGCGCCGCTGATGTCGACACACGGCGTCTGGTCAGCTTCTTCGTATATGCTGTTGCTGGAGATGGCTGAGCAGGGATTCGGCTGGAGCATTTTGCCACGCTGGCAGGTTGAACAGTTTGGCCATCAGATACTCAAGGAATTACCGGTAAAAAACTGGCCACAAAGGATTGAGGTGGATGCGGTATGGTCACGACGCATGCCCCCCGGCCCAGCCGGTCGCTGGATTGTTGACTGGCTGGTCGCTCAGACCCCACGGGTATAGTCAGCTTTTGGCAATATCACTAAAGGTGGCATTCAGCAGCGTGGCCAGATCGCTGGCGGCCAGCTCAATATCCAGTCCGCGTTTGCCACCGGAAACGAAGATAGTGGCAAATTCGCCCGCACGATAGTCAATCACTGTGGGCAGCCGTTTTTTTTGTCCAAGCGGGCTGATACCACCGATCAGATAACCGGTTACCCGCTGCGCCAGCTGTGGCTCGGCCATATCTGCTTTTTTAGCGGCAAATGCTTTGGCAACTTTTTTTAGATCAAGCATGGCTGACACCGGCGTTACCGCAACAGCCAGCTTTTTTGTATCACCGTTGAGGGTGACCAGCAGCGTTTTATATACCCGGGCAGGATCAAGATGGAGTTTACGTACGGCTTCATCAGCGAAATGGGTTTCTTCGCTGTCGTGTTCATAGGGATGTAGCGTAAATGCAATTTGCTGCTGTTGCAGAAGTGTGATTGCAGGTGTCATTTATGGGCTTCTCTGAAACGGTGGCTGGATACCAGGCTGAAAAAAATAACTGGCTAAAAAACGTGCTTTGGGTGACAATGCGCCCCGCGTCAGCAATTCGTTTGCTGATTAATAACCAGAATCAAAAGCATGTCATTCTTTGACAGGCCAGTAGCAACACTGGCCTCCTTTTTTAACGCTTCCGCAGTAAATCCACCAGATTATGTTGTCCGTAGAGATGCAGAGCGCCAACTGCCACCACGTAGTCACCTGGCGGCAGCGTGCGTAATCGGCTATTCCAGCGGGCATTGCGCTGATCCATCAGCAAATCATGGAGATCGTTGCTAAAGGTGGAAGGCAACGGCGATTCGGGGCGACCAGGCGCAACATCCAGCCACCAGCTAATCATGGTTTGCAACAACCGGGCATTGGTATGCCAGTGCAACAGGGTATCTTCCAGCAGCGACTGGCCATTTTCCGGCAGGGCTTCCAGCAGATGCAGCTGTGCCTGAGGGCCTTCCAGCTCAATCACCCGCTGGCCGCCACCATGCGCCGCGCTCAACAGCTGATAGTCAATGCCGTATTCTGCACGCAGACCCAGCTGCTGTGCCTGTTGTGCCTGTAACATCAGGGCCACCTGCCAGGCGGGCAGGCTGGCGATAACCTGCGTATCAATACCCAGTTCACCGCACAGTTTGCTTAGCTGCTGCCAGCGTTGTGCATTGAGTCGCCGTGGCAGCGGATCGCAGGGGGCGCTGTGGCCGAAGGGGGAGATACCGCAGGTGATATCGGCTTCAACAATCAGCGCGTCAGCCTGGCGCAGTTTTTGTAACAAAGCCGGGGGCAGCGGCTGCATATCGCGCGTCCCCATATGAATACTGCCAACCAGATGAAAATGGCTGCCGTTCAGACTGATATCCGTTGCCGGCCAGCTGTAGCGACCTGGCACCAGCATTTTCACCAGGGTCTGAATGGCCTGGCCAAGTTTGCCCATTTCTGCCTCCCGCATTTTACCTGGCTATGCTACCTGTTAACTGCGGGTAAGAACAGCGGTCAGCGTCAGTGACGCGCTGCAGGGCGGAAACGCAGCAGCCGGTTAGCGTTTGCCACCACGGTAATAGATGATAGCGCCATGGCGGCACCTGCCACCACCGGACTGAGCAAGGTGCCGGTAAACGGCCAGAGCACGCCGGCCGCCAGTGGGATGCTACAGGCATTATAAAAAAAAGCGCCGAGCAGATTCTGTTTCATATTGCGTAAGGTAGCCCGCGAGAGCGCCAGAGCGTCGACAACGCTGCCCGGATGCGGACGCATCAGGGTGATATCCGCACTTTCCACCGCGACATCACTGCCACTTCCCATGGCCATACTCAGTGCCGCCATTGCCAGCGCCGGCGCATCATTAATCCCGTCACCAATCATCGCTACCTGATGACCCTGTTGTTGAAGCTGGCGAATAACGTCAGCTTTACCCTCCGGCCGGACACCGGCAATGACCCGATCAATACCGGCTTCATCGGCAACGGCGCGGGCAGTGACCTGATGATCACCGGTCAGCATAATGAGCTGATAGCCCTGACGATGCAGTTCTGCCAGCGCCGGTTTACTCTCTTCACGCAGCGGGTCGCGCAGGGCAAATAATGCAACTACCTGACCGTCGGCGGCCAGCAACACCGGCGTGGCCCCGCATGCTGCCTGAGCATGTAGCCGCTCACTGACCGCTGTGGTAGCGATGCTGGCCTGACGTAAAAATGCTTCATTACCCAGCAGCAGGTGATGCCCGTGAATATGTCCGCTGACGCCGAGCCCACCTGATTGATGAAACTGATCGACTGCAGGCAGGGGGTGGCCTTCGGCGCGTCGCACGATGGCCTGAGCCAGCGGGTGGCTGGATCCCTGTTCAAGCGCTGCGGCCCAGATCAGAGCTTGCTGCTCACTGACGCTATGCCAGCTTTCGATGGCCATCACCGCCGGAATGCCTTTAGTCAGGGTACCGGTTTTGTCAAACACCAGCGTATCGATGCTGTTGGCACGTTGCAGGGCATCGGCATCACGGATCACGATGCCCAGTTCTGCCGCCCGGCCAGTGCCTGCGATCACCGCCATCGGCGTAGCAAGACCCAGTGCGCAGGGACAGGCAATAATTAACACCGTAGTAGCCACCACCAGGCTATAAGTGAGCTGAGGTGCCGGACCAAAAAACGCCCAGATAGCGGCACTAAAAATGGCGATCGCCACCACCACCGGTACGAAAACTGCCGTGATACTATCGGCCAGCTGACCAAGCCGTGGTTTGCTGCTTTGCGCCTGGCGCACCAGCTGGATAATACGTGCCAGGGTTGTGTGTTTACCGACCGCGCTGGCCCGAAACAGCACGCTGCCGTCTTCAACCAGCGTCCCTGCTGACAGGGTATCACCGGCCTTTTTATGTTGAGGCAGCGCTTCACCACTCAGCATGGCTTCATTGACCCAGGCTTCTCCCTGAATAACGTCGCCATCTACCGGCACCCGATCGCCGGGCGTCACGCGTAGCGTCATGCCGATTTGTACCTGGCTTAATGGTCGTGGGTGTTCGCTATCGTTTTCCACTACCCGCGCCATGGGCGGCGTCAGGTCCATCAGGCGGGTCAGTGCTTGTGAGGCCCGCTGGCGGGCGCGTAGCTCCAGTAAATGCCCCAGGTTGATTAAACCGATGATCATCGCACTGGCTTCATAGTATAGATGCCGCGCTTCGCCAGGGATGCGTTCTGGCCACAAATTAACGCTTATTGAGTAGATCCAGGCCACGCCGGTACCCAGCGCCACCAGCGTGTCCATGGTGGCGCTGCCATTGCGCAGACTGCGCCATGCGCTGCGATAAAAGTGACCGCCTGCGAGGATGATAACGATCAGAGTAACTATACCAATCACCAGCCAGCCGCTGCGGTTAGCCGGCGTCAGCTGCATATTGCCACCCAGTAATCCCCAGAGCATCAGGGGAATACCGAGCGCCAGTGCCAGCGTCGATTGCCAGGCATAACCGCGTAGCGCATGGCGGACAGTCTGCTGTTGTCTGGCACGGCGCCGCTCATCATCTTCAATGGCTTCAGCATCATAACCGGCCTGCACAACGGCTGTGACCAGCTGTTGTGCATCGACATCACCCAGTACCAGCGCGCTGCGCTCGGCGAGATTTACCCGTGCTTGCTGAACGCCGGGAACGGCAGTTAATGCCTGTTCCACCCGACTGACACAGCTGGCACAACTCATTCCACTTATCAGTAAATGCTGTACTTCATTATTTTCTGCCGGAAGCTGTTGCCTGTCCGCTGCCAGCGCTTCCGGCGGCTGATGACTGTCTGTCAGCGGCTCAGATTTTGGGCAGGGGTTGTCCCCGGCGACAGTGGCATGGTAGCCGGCCTTTTCAATTTCGCCGACCAGCGCTTCAGCGCTGGCATCGCCGGTTACCCGTGCCTGTTGTAACGATACCGTGGCGTTTTGCACGTCATGACGCTGTTCAAGCGCTTGCTGCACGCGTTGAATGCAGTGATTGCAGGACAGCCCCTTCAGATTGAGTAATAGTGTCCGGGACATTGATGACTCCTTGATTTGTAATCCTGCCTGACAGATGTTATCAAGGGTAGACCTTCCATTAAGGTTAAGGTCAAGGAGTTAATGTGAATATCAGCGATGTGGCGAAACGAACCGGATTGACCAGTAAAACTATCCGGTTTTATGAAGAAAAGGGGCTGGTAACTCCACCTGTGCGCAACCTGAACGGTTATCGCTGCTACGATGCCCGGCATGTTGAAGAGTTGACCTTGTTGCGCCAGGCCCGCCAGGTTGGTTTTAATCTGGAAGAGTGTCGGGAGATGGTACAACTGTTTAACAACCCGGCGCGACACAGTGCCGAAGTAAAGCACCGCACTTTGCAAAAAGTGGCGGAGATTGAAAATCACATTGGCGAACTGCAGCGTATGCGCACACGCCTGCTGGCACTGGCGGCGCAGTGTCCGGAGGACGATAGCGCAGACTGCCCGATTATCAATAACCTGGCCGGCTGCTGTGTGCAGCGAAAATAATGGCGGGCAGTGGGGCCCCGCCGGGTATCTCAGTAAAGCAGCGAATAAAGCTGGCGATAATATTTTGTTCCCAGTGCGTCGCCGGTGCCAAGTACCGCCAGAATTTCCTGAAATATTTTGCGTACCTCGCCATCGGCCGCTGCCAAATCCTTTTTCAGGAAGCTGTACAGCAACGCCAGTGCCTCTTCATTGCGACCTACCTGGTGTAGCTGCAGCGCTAGCTGGCTGGCCAGAACCGCATTTTCCGGTTCCTTTTCCAGCTGCTGTTGCAGTTGCTGAATTTCCGGAGTGTCTGCCGCCTGTTTGAGTAAATCAATCTGGGCAACCAGCCTCTGATAACGGCTATCCTGATCCTGAAGCGGCACGACTTTTAACACCGATTCGGCTTCTTCACTGCGTTTTAACGCAATCAGCGTTTCAGCCAGCAGAAAACCGATGTCACTGTTCTGCTGGCTGAGCTGCCAGGCCTCTTTCAGCAGCGGCAATGCTTCGGTATATTTGCCTTCATCCATCAGTGCCAGAGCTTGCTGTGCCTGAAGTTCTTCCGGTTTTGGCAGGACTTTTTCCAGCAGTGCGCGGATGGTTTCTTCTGGTTGCGGTCCCTGGAAGCCGTCAACAGGCTGACCGTTCTGGAACAGATAAACGGTTGGAATAGCGCGCAGTCCGAACTGTGAGGCGACCAGCTGCTCGGCGTCACAATCCAGTCTGGCGAGAATAAATTGCCCCGCATACTCCTGTGCCAGCCGGTCCAGTATCGGCGTCAGCTGTTCACAATGCTGGCTGCGTGCCGACCAGAAGTAAAACAGCACCGGCATTTCCATGGATTGTTCCAGCGTCTGATGCAGGTTGGCTTCCGTAATGTTAACAACAGTTGCTTGTGGTGACATGGGCAAAGTCTCTTTTTATAAGGTATTGAACACTTATGGGGGTATTGCCGCGGCGATCAAGGGGCCGGCTTGCCGTTGGCTCATTTTACACGCAATATCATATCCATTATTGTCGCTGGCAACAGGCGGAGCAAAAAGGTTATCCCCCAGCTGACCAGCGTAACCGGATAGCGCAAACGTGGATGATGGCTCTCCAGCGCGTGGCGCAGCGCGGGTAGTATCGCCGTCGCCGGCAGGGTGAAACGCGCGGCGATACCCGGATTTTGCACCGGTTTATCGCGCTGGGTCTGGTTTACGTTATCGCTAAAGCGGGTGTCAATTGGCCCGGGTTCAATCAGGCTGACGCGGATGCCGCTGCCGTGGAGTTCGTGACGTAATGCGTCGTTCCAGGCTTCCAGCGCATATTTGCTGGCGGCATAGGCACCGCGGCCGGCTGTGGAAATCAGGCCCATTACCGAACTGGTACTGATAATTCGGCCTTCACCATGGGCCAGCATGGCCGGTAACAGACAGCGCGTTAGCTGATGAGTCCCGAACAAATTGGTGGCAAACTGCTGTTCCAGCTGCCGGCGCGTCACGCTCTGTAGCGGGCCATAAAGACCATAACCACCGTTATTAAACAGCGCATATAGCCGGTTATCACAGGCAGCCAGAATTTGCCGGGCCGCTTGCTCAACGCTTTGTTCATCGTTGAGATCGAGCTGGATACCGGTAAACCCCAGCTGGTTCATGCGTTCTACGTCCTCCGTTTTACGGCAGGTGGCCAGCACGCGGTAGCCGCGCTGCAGTAAATCATTTGCTGCCGTCAGACCAATGCCACTGGAACAGCCGGTAATTACAACCGCTTTTTGCATAACTTTACCTGTCACAGGCACGACGCCCGTTTCATTCATGTTTAACTAAGGGGGTAAGTACCTTTTCCATCAGCCCGGTAATAAAGGGCTGGGCTGCCGGGGTTGGGTGAATACCGTCCTGCTGCATCCATGCCGGGTTGGTGTAAACCTGTTCCATAAAAAACGGTACCAGCGGTATCGCGTTTTGCTGTGCCAGCTGGGGATAAATCGCACTGAAGGCTTCAGTGTAGCGACGGCCATAGTTGGCAGGCAGACGGATTTGCATCAGTATCGGTCTGGCGTGCGCGGCTTTCACCCTATCAATGGCTTTTTGCAGGTCGCTGGCAATATGCTGTGGTGGAAAGCCACGCAGGCCATCGTTACCACCGAGTTCAATCAGTACCCAGTCAGGCTGATGTTGTTTGAGTAATGCCGGCAGGCGTGCCAGGCCTTGTGCCGCCGTATCACCACTGATACTGCCATTAATGACTTCAGGAGTATGCTGCCATTTTTGGTTTAATCGCTGTGGCCAGGCCTCGTCAGCTGGCATACGGTAGCCGGCACTGAGGCTGTCGCCAAGAACCAGTAACCTTTGTGCTGCGCCTGCGGGTACGGCGAAGAGTATTATCACTAACAGGAACAGGTCATGCCAGCGGAAAACATTGTTGAAGTGCATCGTCTTAGTAAGTCCGTCGGTCAGGGAGCGCATCAGCTTTCCATCCTTACCGGAGTTGAGCTGGTTGTCAAACCGGCACAAAGCATTGCGCTGGTGGGGGAATCGGGTTCTGGTAAGTCTACATTACTGGCTATTCTTGCCGGGCTGGATGATGGCAGTGAGGGCGAAGTATTGCTGTTGGGTCAGCCTTTGCATCGCCTGAACGAGGAGCAGCGTGCCGCGCTGCGCGCGCGTCATGTAGGTTTTGTTTTCCAGTCTTTTATGCTGGTACCTACCCTGAATGCGCTGGAGAATGTTCAGTTGCCCGCGTTGCTGCGTGGTGAGAGTGATAAGACCAGCCGCCAGCAGGCAACGGAATTGCTGGAGCAGCTTGGTCTTGGCCAGCGTCTGCGGCATCTGCCGGCGCAGCTCTCCGGCGGTGAGCAACAGCGGGTGGCGCTGGCACGCGCTTTCAGTGGCCGTCCCGATCTGCTGTTCGCTGATGAACCAACGGGCAACCTTGATCGTCAGACCGGCGAGCGTATTGCCGATTTGCTGTTTTCGTTAAATCGTCATCAGGCGACAACCTTAATCCTGGTTACTCATGATGAGCAGCTGGCTGCACGCTGTGAACGGCGTTTACGGCTGCGCGACGGCCGGTTGTGGGAGGAGTCATGATTGTCCGCTGGTTCTGGCGAGAGCTGCGCGCTCCCTCGTTGCTGATTGTCTGGCTGGCGTTGAGTCTGGCAGTCGCCTGCGTGCTGGCATTAGGCTCGATCGGCGACCGTATGGAAAAAGGGCTGACACAACAAAGTCGTGATTTTATGGCCGGCGATCGTACCCTGATCTCGCCGCGTGAGGTGCCGGCTGACTGGTTGGTGCAGGCGCAGCAACGTGGCTTGCAGCTCAGTCGCCAGCTTAGCTTCATGACCATGACCTTTGCCGCAGATAGCCCGCAGCTGGCATCGGTAAAAGCGGTTGACGATCGTTATCCGATGTTTGGCGTTTTGCAGACGGCCCCTGCCGGGCAGAAACCCGGAGTGGGGACGGTGCTGGTTGCGCCCAGGCTGCTGGCATTACTCGGTTTAAAACCGGGTGAAAGTCTGGAAGTTGGCGATACCCGTTTGCGGGTTGCCGGGGAAGTCCTTCAGGAGCCTGACGCCGGCTTTAACCCTTTTCAGACTGCCCCCCGGCTGCTGATGAATCTGGCTGACGTGCAGGCCACCGGCGCGATACAACCCGGTAGCCGGCTCAGCTGGCGTTATAAGTTCTCCGGCACGCCCGCCGCACTGGCATCCTATGACCGCTATATTGAACAGCAGATTCACCCCGACCAGCGCTGGCTGAGTGCCGGCAGTTCACAGGATGCGCTGAGCCTGTCGATGCAGCGTGCCCAGCAGTTTTTGTTGTTGTCTGCGCTGCTGACCCTGATGCTGGCCATTGCTGCCGTTACCGTCGCGATGAGCCATTACAGCCGCAGTCGTTACGATCTGGTGGCGGTACTGAAAACGCTCGGTGCCGGCAAAGTGATGTTGCGTAAACTGCTTATTGGCCAGTGGCTGGCGATCCTGCTGCTGGCCGCGCTGTCTGGCGCGCTGGCCGGACAGGCGGTGGAAGCAGTATTGCTGCGGTTACTGCGACCGGTGCTGCCTGGCAGCTTACCTGCTGCCGGTAGCTGGCCATGGCTTTGGGCTTTCGGTGCGCTGTTTGTGATTGCGCTATTAGTGGGTTTGCGTCCCTGGCGGCTTTTGCTGGCAACCCAGCCGCTCAGAGTGTTACGGCGTGATGCGGTCGCTCGCGTCTGGCCGCTAAAATATTATCTTCCTGCCGCCGCGCTAATCGTGCTGGTTCTGCTGGCGTTGCTGGTAGGGGGGAATAAATTGTTATGGGTACTGGCCGGCGGTATTGTCATGCTGGCGCTGGTACTGGCGCTATTGGGATGGCTGGCGTTACTGCTGCTGAAACGGCTGAAGGTGCGTCAGTTGGCTATCAGACTGGCGATTAATCGTTTATTACGTCAGCCGTGGACCTCGCTTAGCCAGCTGGCCACATTTTCGCTCTCTTTTATGCTGCTGGCGCTATTACTGATCATGCGTGGCGATTTGCTTGAGCGCTGGCAGCAACAGTTACCGGCTGACAGCCCGAATTACTTTTTGCTTAATATTACCACGTCACAGGTGCCACAGGTGGCGGATTTTCTGCAACAGCACCAGGTGACCGCGCAGACGTTTTACCCGGTGGTTCGTGCCAGGTTGACCGCGTTGAATCAACAGCCTGTCGATCCCCGCAGTGACAATGCGCTGAATCGTGAACTCAATCTCACCTGGCTGCAGGTGTTGCCACAACAGAATCAACTGATTAGCGGCAGCTGGCCGCCGCACAAAGTGGAAGTTTCGGTGGAACAGGGGGTGGCACAGCGTTTAGGTATCCGGCTGGGTGATGTTTTGACGTTTACCGGGGATACCCAGGACTTTTCGGTAAAGGTTAGCAGTCTGCGTAAGGTTGACTGGGAAAGCTTGCGGCCGAACTTTTTTTTCATCTTTCCGCCGGGGGAACTGGACGATCAGCCACAAAGCTGGCTGACCAGTTTCCGTTTACACAACAATAACCCTCTACTGGTACAGCTTAACCGGACATTTCCCACGCTCAGTTTGCTGGATGTAGGTAGTATCCTGCGTCAAATCGGTCAGGTGCTGAGTCAGGTCAGCCGGGCGCTGGAAGTGATGGTGGTGTTGGTGACGGTTTGCGGATTACTGCTGTTACTGGCGCAAATTCAGGTTGGCTTGCGCCAGCGGCGTCAGGAACTGATGGTATACCGCACCCTTGGTGCCAGTCGTCGGTTGTTGCAGGCAACCTTGTGGAGTGAGTTCGCGCTGCTCGGTCTGATTTCCGGCGTCGCAGCGGCAATCGGTGCCGAAGCGGCGCTGTGGGGTTTGCAGCGTAAAATATTCGATTTCCCCTGAACACCGGAGTGGACATTATGGTTAACGTTACCGCTTACCGGTACGGTGTTGCTGGCACTGTGCGGCGGCTGGCTGGGGGGCCGCTTGCTGCAAGGGAAGGTGCTGTATCGTATGTTTAACGCCGAATAAAGCGCGGGCAGGCGGTCTATCATACCGGGGCTGGCAAAATACCGCGTGATTTTTCGCTTTGCCAGCCGGCAGTGTCTTGATGGCAGCGATCAGGCCAACCGGTTTAATGCCCAGTGAATGCCGGTGGCATATTCGTCGGGCAACATTGATTGCAACGCTTTCAGCGTCAGGCTCAGGGTTATCCGATCGGGGTGGGTGAGATTAAGATGGCCGACTTTGCGTGCAGCACGGACCTCTTTTTCATACCAGTGGAGATGTACCAGTGGCAGGTCGAGCCACTGATAATCCAGCGTGGTTCCAATCAGATTGACCATGACTGCTGGTGAGCTGACTGCCGGTGTCGGGAGTGGCAGGTCCAGAATCGCGCGCAAATGAAGTTCAAACTGACTGATGGATGCGCCATTTTGCGTCCAGTGACCGCTGTTGTGAACGCGTGGAGCCAGTTCGTTAATCAGCAGTCCCTGCGGCACAACAAAACACTCCATGGCCATGACACCGACATAGCTTAGCTTGTTCATAATTGCAGACAGCATCCGTTCTGCCTGGCGTTGCAGTTGTTCATCCGGCTGTGGCAGCACGACGCTGGTGCGTAAAATGCCATCTTCATGCAAATTGTGGGTTAGCGGATAAAACACCGTACTGCCATCATGTGCGCGGGCACCAATCAACGACACTTCAGCGGAAAAATGAATCCCTTGTTCGACGATGGTTTCGCCATAGCATTCTGCAGGCAGGGTGTCAGTCTCGTGTTGCTGCAGACGCCACTGACCCCGGCCATCATAGCCGCCGGTACGGCGCTTAACGATAGCCAGATCGCCAAGTGTGGAAAATATCTGCGGCCATTGGTCTTTACTCTGTAGCAGTTGCCACGGGGCGGTTGCCAGCCCCAGCGCATCCAGCAGCTGTTTTTGCGTCAGGCGATCTGCCAGCTGCGGGAAAATATCGCGATTAACGAAGGCAGGGTGGTTTGCCAGCTGGCGGGTTAGTGCTGTTTCTGGCCAGCGTTCAATTTCAGCGGTAATCACGCTCTGCTGAATGGGTAATGACGCCGGTTCGGCATCGGTGCCAACCGGAAAAACCGCTATACCCAGCGGTTCTGCCGCCTGACGCAGCATCCGGCCTAGCTGACCGTTTCCCAGTACGCAAACTGGTTTCATGGCTGCCCCCTCGGATCGGGATTGTCCAGGACCTCGTCAGTCTGGCTCTGTCGCCAGTTAGCCAGCCGTTGTGCCAGCGGGGCATCATGCAGCGCAAGGATCTGCGCCGCCAGCAGCGCGGCATTGGCCGCGCCTGCTTTGCCAATCGCCAGGGTACCGACCGGGATGCCTCGGGGCATCTGGACGATGGAGTACAGGCTGTCAACGCCGTTCAGTGCGGCACTCTGCACCGGAACACCCAGCACAGGCACCAGCGTTTTTGCCGCCAGCATTCCCGGCAGATGCGCCGCGCCGCCGGCACCGGCAATAATCACCTGGTAGCCATGGTCATGCGCCTGGCTGGCAAAGCTAAACAGTTTGTCCGGCGTGCGGTGTGCTGACACCACTTCAGTATGATAAGACACCTGCAGGCTGTCGAGGATCCCGGCGGCCGCGCTCATGGTTGCCCAGTCACTTTTTGAGCCCATGACAATGGCGATAGGGGCCGGTGCGGCAGTAGAAGACATCGGGTCTGGCTCCTGTGATTATCCGCCTGCTTGATGGTTTTGCAGGCATCCTGAGGTTCAGTGAAGGGCACTGAGGATAGCACGTCCTGCCAACGAGGAAAACGGTTGCGTTACGCTATCAGGGGGCCACGGAATGGCGCAGATTTACAGCGGGAATGCAATAAACTGAGCGCCGTCCGGCGTTACTTTAATCATGGACCCCTGGTGGTGCCATGCGCCGAGAACCATCCGTTCAGCCGGCGCATCGTTTACCGTCAGGCGATGTACGGCGGGGCGATGGGTATGGCCATGTATCAGGCGCTGAACCTGATAGTGACGCATACGCTGCTCAACGGCCTGCTGATTCACATCCATAATATCCAGTGACTTATACTGATTGGCCTGGCGGCTGTTGTCCCGCATGCGGGCGGCAATGCGTTGACGCAGGCTGAGCGGCAGGGCGAGAAACAGGCGTTGTAGCCAGGGTTGTTGCACCTGGCGGCGAAAACGCTGATAACCGGTGTCATCAGTACATAACGTGTCACCGTGCATTATCAGTACCTGCTCACCGTACAGGTTGACCATCTGTTCTGCAGGCAACAGCTGCATACCGGCCCGTCTGGCAAAATGCTGCCCCAGCAGAAAATCACGATTGCCGTGGATAAAGTAGCAGGGTACACCTTGTTCTTGCAGCTTATGCAGCGCGGTGGCAATCTGCTGGTGGAGCGGGTTGCTGTCGTCATCCCCTATCCACACTTCAAACAGATCCCCCAGGATATAAAGGGCCTCTGCGGCTGGCGCTTCATTGGCCAGAAAGGAAAGAAAACCGGCAGTGATTGCCGGTTCGTCCTGTGACAGATGAAGGTCTGCGATAAAAAGAGTAGCAGGCATTATTCGCTGATAGTCACTTTTTCAATCACAACGTCTTCTTTTGGTACGTCCTGATGCATACCGCTGCGACCGGTGGCAACGCTTTTAATTTTATCAACCACGTCCATCCCTTCTGCCACTTCAGCGAATACACAATAACCCCAGCCCTGAAGGCTTTCATCACGGAAGTTGAGAAAATCATTATCGACAACGTTGATAAAAAACTGGGCGGTGGCTGAATGGGGCGCCTGAGTACGGGCCATTGCCAGCGTACCACGGGTATTTTTGACGCCGTTGTTGGCTTCGTTCTTGATTTCAGCCTTGGTACCTTTCTGCTTCATGCCAGGTTCAAAGCCGCCGCCCTGAATCATGAAGCCATTAATAACCCGGTGAAAAATAGTGTTGTCGTAAAAGCCTTCACGACAATAATCCAGGAAGTTTTTAACGGTGGCCGGCGCTTTATCATCAAAGGTTCTGATCACGATATTGCCGTGGTTTGTCTGGAAAGTAACCATAATCTGTTCCTGTAAAGGTTAACGTCTCGCACTCCCGCTGGTTCTCTGACCGCAGGATCAATCAGCATGGACTTATATCACAGAATGTTACCGCGCGTCAGCTTTCAACCCCGGCGGAGAATTCCTGTTTACCGTAGCGCTTGTCACCACACTAGGGCACAATAGTGAACAGAATTGTATTTACTTATCATCCCACACGTACAAACGGAATGTCTCAATGCTGAAGATTTTTAACACCCTGAGTCGTCAAAAAGAGGAATTTAAACCTATTCATGCCGGAAAGGTGGGCATGTACGTGTGTGGTATCACCGTTTATGATTTATGCCATATTGGCCATGGCCGGACTTTTGTTGCCTTCGATATCATTGCGCGTTATTTACGTTATCTTGGCTATGAGCTGAAATATGTGCGCAATATTACCGATATTGACGACAAAATTATTCAGCGCGCCCGTGATAATGGAGAAAACGTTGAGCAGCTGACTAACCGCATGATTGCCGAAATGCAGCGTGATTTTGCTGCATTGAATATTCTGCCGCCGGACCTTGAGCCGCGCGCTACCCGCCATATTAGTGAAATCATTGAAATGACGGAAAAGCTGATAGCCCGTCAGCATGCGTATATTGCAAAAAACGGTGATGTGCTGTTTGCCGTCGACAGCGATGCCGGTTACGGTCAGCTGTCACGTCAGGATCTGGCACAGCTGCAGGCCGGTGCCCGGGTTGAAGTGGCCGATGTGAAGCGTAATCCAATGGATTTTGTTTTGTGGAAAATGGCCAAAGAAGATGAACCCAGCTGGCCATCCCCCTGGGGCCCAGGGCGGCCTGGCTGGCACATTGAATGTTCGGCAATGAACTGCAAACAGCTGGGGGAACATTTCGATTTGCACGGCGGTGGCTCCGACCTGATGTTTCCCCATCATGAAAACGAGCTGGCACAATCCAGCTGTGCGCATGATGGCACATACGTCAATTACTGGATGCACTCCGGTATGGTGATGGTTGATCGGGAAAAAATGTCCAAATCACTGGGCAACTTTTTTACCGTGCGTGACGTGCTGCAGCACTTTGATGCTGAAACGGTGCGTTATTTCCTGCTGTCCGGCCACTATCGCAGCCAGCTTAACTATGGCGAAGATAATCTGGTGCAGGCGCGTGCGGCGCTGGAGCGCCTGTATACCGCGCTACGTCATACCGATGCCAGGGCGCTTCCCGCAGGCGGGGAGGCGTTTGAAACGCGTTTTCGTCAGGCAATGGACGATGACTTCAACACGCCGGAAGCCTACTCGGTGCTGTTTGACCTGGCCCGCGAGGTAAATCGCCTGAAAGCTGAAGACAGCGTAGCAGCAGATGGGCTGGCAGCGCGTCTGCGTCAGCTTGGTGCGGTGCTTGGCTTGCTGGAACAGGAGCCGGAACAGTTCCTGCAAAGTGGCGGACGCCACAGTGAAGAAGACACCGCCGAGATTGAAAGATTGATTCAGATGCGGCTTGACGCCCGTCAGGCGAAAGCCTGGGCAAAAGCGGATGAAGCACGCGATCGGCTGATGGCAATGGGGATTGTGCTGGAAGATGGGCCCCAGGGCACCACCTGGCGGCGTAAATAATCGGATTGCACTGAGTGAAAGCCCTGCGCCGGGTAAGCGGATGAAACGACGCAGGCCTTGGGTTACGGAATAATGGTAACGCGTTGTGCGCCGAGTACGACGGTCTGACCGGGAAAAATTTTGCAGCGCTTGCGGGTTTCTACCTGTCCGTCCACCGTTACCAGGCCGGCATCGATGGTATTTTTCGCTACCGCTCCACTTTCCACCCAACCCTCCAGCTTAAGCAGATCGCAGAGATCGACGTGTGCATGTTTACCTAAGGAAAAAGTTGCCATCACTGCGCCTCCTGGTCATGAAATTCTTCACAGGCCTGCAGCGTATTCTGAATCAGCGTTGCAACCGTCATCGGCCCGACACCGCCCGGTACCGGCGTAATCCACGCGGCACGTTGTGCGGCTTCGGCAAAGATCACATCACCGACAACCTGACCGTTTTCCAGACGATTAATGCCAACGTCAATCACGATGGCACCCGGTTTAATCCACTCGCCGGGAATAAAACCTGGCTTGCCCACGGCGACCACCAGCAGGTCGGCATGCTCTACATGATGGCGTAAATCACGGGTGAAACGATGGGTGACGGTGGTGGTACAGCCGGCCAGCAGCAGCTCCATACTCATTGGACGACCAACGATATTGGAGGCGCCGATTACCACGGCGTTCAGACCGAAAGTCTCAATGTTATAACGCTCCAGCAGGGTGACAATACCGTGTGGCGTGCAGGGGCGCAGTCTGGGTGCCCGCTGGCATAAACGTCCGACATTGTAGGGATGAAAACCATCAACGTCTTTATCCGGCGCGATACGCTCCAGAACTTTGACGTTATCAATCCCTGCGGGTAACGGCAATTGCACCAGAATACCATCCATTTGCCGATCGTCATTTAGCTCGTCAATTAACTTAAGCAGTTCATTTTCACTGGTCGCGGCAGGCAGATCGTATGAACGGGAAATAAATCCGACCTCTTCGCAGGCGCGGCGTTTGCTGCCAACATAAATTTGTGAGGCAGGATTTTCACCGACAAGAATCACGGCAAGCCCAGGTGCGCGCTTTCCTGCTGCCAGACGCTGTCTTACCTTTGTGGCCACTTCCTGACGAACCTGTTGAGCAATGGCTTTACCATCAATAATTTTTGCAACCATCTGCGCGGCAACTCACCTGTAGAGAATTAAAATAAACACTGGGCTATTCTGTCAGAAGCCAGCGCGGCTGTCAGGCAGGAAATCGCTGCACTATTGATAAACACGCTTTTGCTGGTGACCAATAACTTTTATTATGCAGCATAGACTCCGTAACGGACATGATGATGATTTGGTTAATGCTGGCCACACTGATTGTGGTATTTATTGCAGGATTTCGGCTGCTTACCGCCACAACGCGCCATTCAGCCAGGGCGTTGAGCAAACGGCTGAATATTGCGCCGGTACAGGTTGAATCCTTGCTATTGGTGATGGGAAGAGATGCGGCCCAGGAATTTACTGACTATATCGCCCGCGATGATGAAGAAACTCTGCGCAATGCCGCCGTAGTGCTGCTTATCTGGCAAGTGTTTATCGTTGATAACAGCGAAGAGAACCAGCTGCGCTGGCGCTATATCCTGCGTAAAGCGGCCATCTCTGCCGATATCAGCCGTCAGCAAATGTTGCTGGCACTCGGTTTTCTGCGTCAGCTGGAACCGGACAGCCGGGAAATGAACGTCTTCCGCCAGGCCTACAATGCCCACTTTATGCCCGATCCTGTTGACAGTATGCCAACGGAAGAAAGATTGATCTCACTGGATGATCACCGTCATGGTCGCCGTTAATAACTGGTTATAACCTCATCACTTCGTCCGCCACCGGCGGCAAAAACATTGACTCGGCAGGTTGGCACCGTATAATTCGACCGACTCATTATGCGCCCTTAGCTCAGCTGGATAGAGCACCGGCCTTCTAAGCCGTAGGTCACAGGTTCGAATCCTGTAGGGCGTGCCATTAAAATCAATAAGTTACGTTTGTTTTGGTGGGTGTTGTTAGATTTGCGGGTGTTCTAACGGGTGCTGTTAGCGTTTTGGCTCTTAACCCACTCTTCGTAGATATTTTCAGGCCATCCGAGGAACGAGCCGCTAAGGCTTTTTTGCGGGGCAGGAAATTCCTTCTTCTTGGCCCACATCCGCCATAAGGTTGGATGACTTTTCCCTGTCAGTTCGCACATCTCTTTAAGTCCGATATAACGAGTAGCCATAATTATTCTCCTGTTCTATCTTTCAGCCGTTCGACCTGAAAATTGAGGCGTGCTATTTCCCCGGCAAATTCCGTGAGAGTGGTATACATTGCGCTTAAACTGTCTGTTGCTTCTCGTAACGTTTCTGCTTCGGCATAGCGTTCTTCTGCAACAAGCCCTTCTGCTGTTCCGAACAGGAATTCAATAACATCCTGAGTGTCGCTAAACCTTGCTAAATCCTCGATCAAAGCCCTGTTAATTGATTGTTCGCTCATTTCAAACCTCGCTTTCTCATTGCCTCAAGCAGAATGTCCTGCACTTCGCGTTTTGAATCGCGCCGCTGCATTACCAGTTCGTCTACGGTATCGGCGGCGATAATGTGGTGTATCCAGACCGGACGGTTATGCCCTGCCTGTATCTGGCGCGTTGGCCCTATACGTTCAATAATTTGCTGGTACTGTTCCAGATCCCACCAGTGAGAGAAGAACGCCAGTATGTTGCCGCCATCCTGTAAGTTGAGGCCGTGGCCTGCGCTGGCTGGGTGAGCAAAAAGGACAGGTATTTTTCCGGCGTTCCAGTCGCGCAGCGTCTGTGGATCGGAATCAAGCTGTTTACCCTTCGGAAATGCTTTCAGCAAACGGGCTAAGTCGCTTTTAAAGTGGTAGGCAACCAGCACCGGCATACCGCCAGATTCGGCAATCACGCTTTCCAGCGCCTGTAATTTGGCATCGTGGATCTCTGACCAGGTACCTTTGTCGTCGGTATAGACAGCACCGCTGGCGATTTGCAGACACTTTACCGTTTTAGCGGCGGCGTTCTGTGCTTCGATGTCGGTGCCGTCCAGTTCCAGAAACATCTGCTTTTCCATTTCCTGGTATTGTTGCCGCGCCTTTGCTGGCATCTGCACCCGGATAACGTTGTGGATCGGTTCCTCAATATCAAACCAGTCGGCGGCATCCAGTGAGATAGTTACATCGCGTAGCGCCGCCTGCATTTGCTCCTGTGCGTAGGGGCGTGGTTCCAGCTTTGACCACTGCTGGCCGGGAAACTGAATGTTGTTGAACCAGCGAGAAGCAAATGCGCCAAAGGTCCGCCCCAGACGCTGGCCCTGATCAACAAACCACGCCTGGCCCCACAGGTCGATCAGGCCATTAGGCGCAGGTGTACCGGTGAGGTTCATCCAGCGGTGTACGTTCTTATGCGCGACTTTAGCCAGTGCCGCTGCGCGTTTACCGCCTTGCCGTAACCGGAACGACTTTAACCGGGTGCTCTCGTCTGCGACCACTGTGCCGAACGGCCAGCGGTCACCCAGCGTTTCAACCAGCCAGACCAGGTTGTCGTAGTTGGTGGTATACACGCTGGCATTGGTGTTTTGCAGTGCAGCCAGCCGTTCTTTGACTGTGCCGACAATCGGCTGCATTTCAATATTGCGCAGATGGTTCCATTTATCGACTTCATCCGGCCACGTTGACCGTGCTACGCGCAGTGGCGCAAGAACCAGCACCGGCTGTGTTTCGGCACCGCACATAAAGAGATCTTCCAGTGTGGTCAGTGTGGCCAAACTTTTCCCCATACCCATGCCAGCCCACACGTTGCAGCGCGGATTATTAATGAGGAAATTGGTTATTAATTCCTGATAGGGCCTTGGGGTAAATGCCTGTTGCACGCTGTTGTTCCTGTAAAAAGCCCCGTACTGTGACGGGGCCGGTTATCTTATGCCGCCTGCTGGTTCAGCAACTGTGATAGTTTGGCTAATCCTTTTGGCGTTACCAGTACTTGCTCGACGGTCTTTTCTGAACCATCCCCCCTGGTGACGACAGTGACTTTATGCTCCAGCAAACCAGACTGGATCTTGCTTTGGTAAGCAAGCCAGCTTTTGCCCCCGGCGCGGCGGTAGATCCAGTTATTGGCGTTGAGGTAAGCGAAGAGGTCTTTTGGCCGAATTTGCAGATCTTTGGCCGCAGTGGTGATGCAGGTGCCACCGTCAGATTTTGCGATGCGGTACAGGGCGTCAACATCCGGTTTCATTTCCTGCACCTGGTTTTCCAGGGTGAGCACCTTTTCGGTATATCCAAGCAGCAAACCGCGCATTGTAGCCGGGTCGTTAAGAGCAACCATCGGATCGATAACAGGTATAGCGTTGCGCGACAACTACGTAGCTGTCACGTTTGGTAAGGTGGTATTCGTGAGCTTTTCGGCCTAGGCGGTCGAGGTATTCCCCCATTGGGGGAAGACTAATAACACCACGATTGGCAAGGCGTTCAACGGATTGCTTGACCTTATCATGTCGGGATTCAACCAGAGTGGCGATCTCCCGGCTGGACATAGTTATGGGGGCCGCGCTATTATCCTGCGAGGTATACATCGTTAAGCCTCCTAAGCTTGAATGTTTTACTGACGCATCGGTAGTTGGCGCTACTGGTGCGTTTTTCATTTCAAAACTGCTCATCTGCATTTGCGGCCTCCTTCGCAGCCTGTTGTACAAAATTAATAATCTCTAACGCTAGCTGATACCCACCATTGAAGATCACCAGCAACTGCGCAGCTTCAAGTAGGCTGGCCAGATGTGAGAGTAAATCCGCATGATGAAGTTGTGACGGTTTTATAGCCATACCCAATACCTCATTTAGTACTCAATGTGAGAACTAAAATAGTAGTACTCTCCGTGAGGCTTGAAGTCAACATAAATGTGAGGCATGTTGTCCTCATGTACTTATCGGGTGATGAATATGAGCAAGAGAGATGATCCCCAACTGCGGGTTCGCATACCTAATGAATTGAAAGAAACGCTTGAATTAAAAGCGAAATCTAATAAAAGAACGTTGACAGCTGAGATTGTTGATCGTCTTGAGGCTACTGTTGTCCAAGATTTTGTGAACTCGAATTACTATAAAAATGGTAATCAAAAGGATAATGCTTACAGTAATATGGCTATTGATTTCGAAGCTCTTACTGACGAGCTAGAAGATCTTAGAGGTCTGAACAAACAGTTGACCGATTTGGAGTGGATCACTGAAAATGAAGAAGAGTTATACGATGCAGTTAGTAAACTTCATCAGCTTCTTAGCCGTAGAAAGTGACCCCATCTTGTTCGAGGCTTTCACGTAGCCGCCTTGTTATTTCGGCGGTCAGTGTCCTGTCGTTATCCGCTGCTGTTTTCTCCAGCGCATCCTTTAGTTCTTGTGGGATGCGTACCCGCAGTTGTGGATCATCGCGTTTACTCACAATATTTCCTCCAGATTTTTACTATCCAGTACCACTACGGTAAAGCCCAGTGCCCGAAGCCGTTCATGCTCGCGCAACTGTTCGGGTCGTGGCTTTTCGCCGGGGGCTTTGCACTCAACGAAGATTGCCCGGCCACCCGGTAGCAGTACCAGCCGATCCGGCACCGCGCGGCGACCGGGAGATAAAAACTTGTACGCGATGCCGCCAGCCTTTTTCACTTCCGCTACCAGATATTTTTCGATGGTGGATTCACGGGTGTAGGCCATCGGCAACCGCCTCTTTCAGTTTTTCCCGCCCGATCTGCATTAGGCAAAAGTCGGAGCGATTTTCGCTCCACTGCTGATTAATTCCGTTGCGCGATAACCGGCTGGCTTTTGTCCATACCTTTGCAGCGCGGCGGTAATCGCCTTCGCGTTCAATTTGCGCAGCCTCACGCGCAGCCCGGTAATACAGGGGGCTGTCATGGTATTTAAATGACATTGTTTTTATCCTATAAAAAACCCCCTGCATATACAGGGGCTGAGTCTATTTAACGAGGTAGTTTTGGCGGTATGTATTTGCCGATGCGGCTTTCTATTGTCGGTATGACGCACATGCTGTCGTTAAATCGGTCATGCAGGAGGTAGACTAATTTCGAATCCATTATTTCAAGTGCCGGACGCAGCCGCGAGCGCCAGATTTCATCAATACGTCTGAAATTGTGCAGGATGGCGTGCAGGTTGCCTATAAACAGATCCTGTTCAGTTGAGGACAGTATCGGTTGGATTTTATCTCCGCTGAAGAAATTTTTCTGTGCATTAACCGCTGCTTCTATCGTGGGAAAAACGCCCACATGATAGTGTTGTCCATTCCGCCATATTGAAGCCCGGTAGGGGTTCTTACTACAATTCTTCTGAAGATAAACTCCTCTCGGTAGTCCGCGTGGATTAAACGCATCGGGTACTGACGGAGCCTGAGGAAAGGACTGCTGATGTAACTTTTTCTCGCACTCAATAAAATAGCGCCGAACCTGACGACCCTGTTCGTTGCGCTCTACCATCGCCAATTCTTTAGCGGTATCTAACGTGAGGTGGTAATCTTTGCTTCTGCGATCGCCGCCCCGTCCATTTTTGATTCCCCCATTTTGGGGTACCAAAACATAGTCTTGATCTTTAATGAATTTATATTCGATAACGCGACCGGAAAGCCATGTTGAAAAATCACGTTTAACGCCGAGAAAAGCATGAAGATCGCGAGCGTTGCAAAGTAGAACGGTTTCGTTAGAAATGTCACCGTTGAAAACGGGGATGAGTTGAGCGGTCATAGTGATTTACCTTTACAGTTTAGTTAACCACCACCGTCAGGTTCCAATCTTAGGGTGGTGAGACGTACAGGGTTGGAACTACCGGCTGTAAAGACCCGGCGAGCCTTTCGGCTCCCCTGCACGCCCCACCATAATCCAGATGCGACTGTGCTTTGCGCATAAAAAAACCGCAAACGCGGCTATGCGTCTTTACAGATATCCGGGGTTCCAATCCCGACACCAGATTTTGCTGGTGCCTTTTCAGTATTTGTAAAAACTTGCATAAATGTCAATCTTTTTTGTAGCGATAAGCCTCGAACCCATCCGCGGATAGCGGCAGGTCTAAAGCCCATGCGGGGTTAGTTGCGAGCAGGGTGCTCAGGTGTTCGTGAGAGTAATCGGCGGCGTCGGGGGCTTCTGTTAAAATCTCGTCATGTACCGTCAGTATGATGTCGTAGCCGTTGTCCTCCACGGCGGGCATGTTGGCGGCCATCACATCGCGGGCAGTTGCCTGAGTAATATTTTCCGCCAATTTTCCGCCGTAGGTTTGCAGGCGTTGCCATTTCCGGCTGTAGGTGTTGATGCCCATATAGCTGATCTTGCCGCTGTCGTCGATACGTGCGCCGGGGTAACAGACTGCCCGGCCAGATGGAAGCTGAATGCGTAGCCAGCTTCCGTCGCGGCGAAGTTTTAGTTTGCGGCAGGAAATGGTGATGCCGGGTGTAGCAATGGCACGGCGGGTGGCCTGGTCGATCTCCTTCCAGAAGCTGAATGTTGCCGCGTGGGCTTCGCGCCAGAGGCGTTTAAAAGAGTCGCAAACAACATAAGCGCGTTTTGACAGCCCGTAGGTTCGCTTCTGTTTTACTGCCCATTCATATGCACGAATGGCTTCATCCAGTATGTTACGCGGGATGTTGTCGATAGCGGCAGAGGCCATTTCTTCGAGGTCGATGTTGTACGCCAGAGAGAATGTGGCGTAAGCACCAACTCCGCCTTCATAACCACAGTTGTGAACTATTAAATGTCCGCTATTTGTCTTTATCGTGAAACGGTTACGAGGCCCTGCATTTGCAATGTCGTAAACGTTCTTCCAGTTCATCAATTCGACTTTGTAACTCAGCAATCTTGCGCCGGTTTTTATTGTTTTCTGCTTTGGAAATAAAGCGAATGTTCCCGGGTTCGTACCCCTTGTTATTATCGATACGATCCATTTCGAGTACGGGATCATCAAATCTCGGCAAATTGCGTACGTGTAAGAGAAAAGCTCTTTTATCTTTTCGCCAAAGCTCACAGACGGAGATACCTCTCCCTCCATAGTTGTGATACAGGCGATTCGAAGATTTGTGGCAACGTCCGATGGCAGCAGCCAGTCTGTTGAGCAATCTCCTGCGTGTTTCATCATTAGGCAAGGCGTCTGCGTAGCAAAAATACTGTTTACGGTACGTTTCAGTTTTTTTCCGGGCGCAGGTATTGCAGCTTTTACTTTTTCCTTTGAGAATGTTTTGAAGAAGGACACTATGTGGCATCGTGCCGCACGAGCACTGAACCAGGAGTCTTCGGGCACCGCTCTGATTTTTTGCGATTTCGCGGATGACGGTAAGTTCCCCGAAGCGAGAGCCAGGCTCTGGCGTAGCGTATATTTGCTTGAAACGATATGGCTTGCCGGCTTCCATCCAGTCGATGACAGGATCATGTGGTCTGGGGTCATTTTTACACCGTCTACTTCGATTACTCTTTTTTGTCCGCGATAAACTATTCCCTGATGTGTTACCCATTCTTTTCCATCCCATAATTTTTCGTTAGTCGTTACGCTTATAAGCGGAAGATATCCCTTATCCGTCATTACTAAAGTATCAGGAGAAAGACAAGCCAGCTCCATTACTTTGCCGACCTGACGCTGATCTTTATCCACTTCATCCGGGGCTACACCAAAGGATTTCGCATAGGCCAGCTTGTACAGGTCATGGCCAGCGCGGATCGCCTCGCCTTTTTCATCGGTACCGATGATGGTGTCATAATCGCGAAACGCCTGTAGCTTCCACTTCTCCCCGGCCAGCCACGCGAGTACGCGTCCCTCGATGTTGCTAAGGTCAGATATCACCAGTTTTTTACCCGCAGGGGCCATGATGCAGCCGCGCAACGCTGAACTGGTCAACTGCATCACATCATCGTAAAGCAGGTCGGCGCACCCGGCTTTCAGTGCTTCAATCCCAAAATCAATGTCGGCTTGTTTTAACGTTGGTCTGGGTAAATTTTGGGGCTGAAATAAGCGCCCGGCCCAGCGGCCCGTACGCGATGCCCCACAAAACTGTAACGTTCCGCGCAGGCGTCCATCACGGCTGACGCCTTTCATCAGGGTTTTGTATTTGCTGGTGCTGGTGGAACTGGCCTGTAGGCGAATAGCGAGTAATTCACGAAGTTCAAACGGTAAATCAGGATCGTTAACCCGGCGCTGCAAGGTGCTGGCCTGCATATCGGGCAGTTCGATACCAAAGGCTTCTGCTATGTGTTTCAGCATGGCGTCACGCTGTGTTGCCGCCTGCACCTCGTTGTCCGTGAGTTCCCGCGTTCGTTTGGCCAGAACCTTCTGTTCCATCTCAACAGCCGTAACCGCTGCCTCTGCAAGCTGCACGTCCATGAATACGCCGCGATCATTAATGCGCTGATCACGGTGCCAGAGCGCCAGTTCCTGACCTGAGTAATTCCAGGTAGGTAACTTTTTGTCGATCTCGCGCATGGCATCAATATCCAGCCCGGCGTATTCAACAAATCGCTGCCACTCGACAGGATGTGTTTTGGCAGTAGCGCGGCGGATAGTGCTGTTTTTGGGGCGAGGCTTACAGAATAGCTGGATCAGTTGCTTACCAGCCTTATCCTTGGCTTTATCCTGTGAAACACTGAGAATGTCGCCCAGATCGCCCAGCGCTCCCGGCAGACCGTGTGCCAGCGCCCTGACCATTGTATCCCGCCAGCGTTCCACACCACCGACAGCGACACCCGGCATGGCGTGATTTAATACCGTGCGATCGAAATGGCTATTGTGGGCGTAAATCAGCACGTCAGGATTTTTGAGCATAAGTCGGAGTTCAAGAGGGATTTTTGCATTAGCGGTAACGTCCCATACTTGTACAGGATCACTATCAATCGCCCAGGCAAACAGCATGATCTCTACGTTTTCAGCGTAGGCATGGGTACCATTCTTGATAGGTGTTTCGCTATAAGTTTCAAGGTCTAACCAAAGTCTTTGCATCTTAAAGCCCTTAAAAGATAAAAATACCCAGTAGGATTCGTATTCCAATCCATTGCATTACAGGTACCGCCATACTGTTACCGATAGCGCGATAACGTGGCCCGTCAGGACAATCGTTGGCATTCTTTCCACGCCAAGGGATTTTTGTGTGGTCATCAGGGAAGCCCATCTGCCGCTCATTCTCAATTGGCATTAGGTGGCGGATTTTGCCTGCTTCTGTAACAACATAAGTTTCTCGGTCATCGAGAGAGCCAGCCCCTCTTGCTGTGAGACAAACAGGCACGGGCGTCTGTTTTGACGGGGGATCAACCCTGCGCAGGCTTTCGGACTCAAAAAGTATTTTGGCGGGATCAATGTCGGTTCGAGCGCTTGCAACAAGGAGAATTCTCGGGCGTCGTTGGGCCATTCCGAAGTATTGTGCATCAAAGGTTCGCCAGGCCACTTTGCGCTGTCGTCCAATAACAGCACCACGCTTTGACCAGACTGGAAAGTGCTTACTGGCTTTTTTATCCCAGCGCCAGAATTTGCTACTGGTTCTTTCAGAAGGTCGTGGGCCAGGTTCGAACTCTTTAGCTTCTCCAGCCAGTCCTGCAAGAAAGCATCCGAATGCATTATCTTTTGACGAGAAGACTCCAGTGACATTTTCCCAGACGATGATTGTTGGTTGCTGTCCCTTTTCGGCGCGTTTAATGTCGATTCCATCAGCTAACTCCACAAATGCGAGAGTAAGTTTCCCTCGTGGGTCTTTGAGTCCCTTCCTTAGACCACCAATTGAGTATGATTGGCACGGAGTGCCACCGACCAGGATGTCAGGCGCTTCAACTTCGTCAGCGTGCACGAACTGTGCAATTTTCGTCATATCGCCAAGATTGACCACTTCCGGCCAGTGTTGCGCCAACACAGCAGACGGGAATTTTTCAATCTCGGAGAACCAAGCCGCTTTCCAGCCTAGAGATCTCCATGCAACACTTGCGGCTTCAATACCGCTGCAAACCGATCCATATTTCATAGCTATCCTCACCGAATTAATGTTTTGCGGAGAAGGCAATAGACCTTCTTTGCAAAACACCCGACATTTCGTCGGGTGTGGGTATCGTCGTTTAGGCTTGCGCGTCGTAGACGGTTGCTTCGGTCACACCGGCTTTAACACTCTCAACGACAGAGTTAAAAGCATCTTCGATCACGCGCTCCGGATTGATGAGCTTGAAGGTAAAGGCCAGCTTACCTTCGCGCAGGCGGTAACGCAGACGGGCCTGCACCTCATATGATTCACCGTTATGGAACGGTGCCAGACCCAGCGTGATAACTTCCGGTACCTCAATGGTGCCTTTGTCGTTTTCATCGCTGTAGTTGAACTGAAACTCCCCGGTGGCGAGGCGGATAGCGGAACCAAATACCGCTTTGCGGATCACCTGGAATTTAGTCGCGATCTCCAGCAGTTCCGCACCGGTTGGTGTAACGATGTCACCAGCGCGGTCTTCCAGGAATTCAGCGAAAGCCTCCTGTCCCATAGCGGTTTCATCATGTTCTTCCCAAATCTTCCAGGGTTTGGACTTCACGCACTGATAAACAGCAGAGTGGCTACACCAGTCTGGTGTGGCAGGAGCGGCGTGATAGTCGAGTTGGGCGGTTAACTTTGTTTGGTTAGCATCGGCCAGGATCACCGAGGCATCGGTTGCAAACTTTGCGCAGTACTGGATGAAGCTGTCAGCCGACAACAGTTTGACGTTCTGACGGATGCGGCGCGGTGCTGGAAGAAAGTGCTCAAGATCGGCCAGTTCGTAGCCTTCCGGCATAGCAATCGCCGGAGTACCATTGACGTTTAACAACTGATTGCTTTTTACAATATCGAAAATTGTCTGAGCTTCGGTCATTTCTTTGTTCCTGTTTTAGATATAAATAACCCGGCGCGTTGGCCGGGTGAGTGGTTTCCCTTGGTACTGGCTAAAAGGGTCAGATAACTTTACGCAGGCTGGTTTCCTGTTCTGGCAGGGTGCGTCGTTCCTGCTGTCCTGCATCAACCTGTTTCAGTTCGGTGCGTACTGTGCTGGGATCGTCACGCAGCAGATCGCCATCCGCTGTCGAATACATAATGGTTTCGGCGCGTTCGCCTTCCGGTACCTTGCTGGCGACAACCGGGGAAATTTTCACTACGTCTTCGTTGGCTTTACTGAACATCGCCACTTTGAGTGTCAGCGTCAGGGAACCCGCTTTACCGGTTTCGCGTACCGCTTTCACTACCTCGGCCAGAACTTCGGTCAGTTCTTCATTCAGGGTGCCTTTGTTCAGGTAAACCAGTTGTTGGTTAAATGGAGTGGTATTCATCATTTGCTCACCTTTGAAGATTGAACCCCGCTGGCGGCGGGGCAGGATGGGTTAGATCAGCGATTCGGCGTCAGCACCTTCGCTCACATCGTCGAAATCGTCAGGAGTTGCGCTACCACCACTGGCAAAAGCATCCCCATCACGCAGGAACTGGACACCTCCGAGGGATGCGGAAATGCCTTTGTTGCCTTTGCTGTCGTAAGCGAAGAGGGTGATCGTCGCGTTGACATAACAACCTGAGTAGGGTTTACCATCGGCGGCGGCCAGCGGAGTACGATCCCGGTCGATTACCAGGGGGCGAGCTTTGTTGCTGGCTTTAATGGACATATGCCCATCGTAACCGTCATAGTCAGGGTGTTCGTCACCATCCCTGAAACAAAATTTATTGTTGTTCCCTCTTATGGATTTAATAATGGCATCTGCCTTGGCTCCCCATTTAGCAGTCGCAACCTGTTTAATGGCGGCTTCTATTTCCTGAATTAAATCTTTTCGGTTTTTATCGATAAGAAATGTAGAGCTAAATTTAAAATTACCATCACCCTGATAATCCTCCGCTTCAAATAAAGCTTGAGCAAAAGACAGTCGCACGTTATTCAGTTTTACTTTCATGGATAATTACCTTTAAATTAAATGAGGGATTCAGCGGCTTCAACATCGTCAAAGTCGTTTGCAGGATTGATATTTAATGCAGGTTTGGAATCGGACTCAGGGGCTATTGTTGGTTTTCCATCAGAGCGGGTTATCAGTGCGGTAAGTTTTTTCCAACGGCGGTCGCTGATAGCCCCTGACTTAAACAGTTTTTCAGCTTGCGGGGCGCTGATAAGTTTCTCTGTATAAATAGGTGCGTCTTTACCCAGCCGGAATGATTTGAGCAAGGTTTCGGCTTCTTCATCGCTTCGCCATTTCCGATCACCCTGTTTACCCTGAACCAGTTTATAGCCGGAAACGGAGTGGCCATTTTGGAGCATGCTAAATGCCGCAGAGCGGACGCTTTTACACCAGCTTTCGATATGGTCAATCAGCGGTAGCGTTTCACCCAGCCATTTCCCATCCGATTCAGCCAGTTTCTGACGGGCGGTGGTCAGTGCGTCTTCCAGGGGCGGCGGCTCGGATATTTCGCTGAAATCATTCATCAGCGCAGTTGATACATATTCCGCCTGCGCCTGGCATTTACCTCGCCGCTTGCACCAACGGCAGGTTTTCTCTCCGGGGTGGAATGCCGTTGCCGGGATAACATCGGGGCCGTTATCCCCTGCGTGGTCTGCCAGTTGTAGCACATCGGCAGCGATGGCTTTCACGTTCTGCCCAAACTCTTCCAGATTTTGTACGCTGCATTCGTACTCGCTGACGTGGTTGATGCGCGGCTGGTGGATAAACATTCGTACACGATTGATGTCGGCGATCAAACTGATATGTTCCAGTGCTCCCAGCGCATAAATCATTAGCTGGGGGTTTTCGAACGCATCCACTTTCTCGTAACCATATTTGAGGTCGTGGATCTGCAATTCGTCGTCGATGATGATTACCGCATCAGAGGTACCAAACTGATCGGGTATACCGACTATGTGAGAGAAGTCGCACTTCTGCTCCACCATGAGTATCGCGCCGGGGTGCTGCGCCAGCGTCCAGACCGCTTCGACATACTCACCCACCTTATCAGCCATTTCTTGACTGACCTGCGGCCCCGGATTCGGTTTTGATGGATGCGCCAGCGGATAGGTTCCGAGATAGGTGCCAACGTCACAGCCTGCATATTCTGGTGGGTGTTTCTGTCGGTTACGAAGAACAATCTCCGCCAGAGTATGGGCTGCTGTACCCTCTTCGGCATAACTCGTTGTTTCGTCAGTCTCAAACTGTTCTACGGCCAGTGCCGCACGGCAATGTAACCAACGATGCGAAGACGATGGAGAAAGTTTCGCGTGTTCAGCCATTAAAAACCTCCTCAAGATGTTTTTGGCGTGCAATTTTGGCTTCTTGCAGCGAGGAAAAATATCCGAGGTGTTTATACTCACCAGCATTATTACCGTATGCCCTATAGGGCTTTGAAAGCCTTGGATAATAAGCAACACCGATTGTGCTTGTCCTTCCTCTGCAAGTGTGAAGGTTTGCGCAGTTCTGATAGCGTTTTAGCCAGCGAAGATTAGAAACGCGATTATCAGTACGGATACCGTTTATATGGTCAACATCCAACGCGCTTTTTTCGTCGTTTGGGATAAATGTCATTGCGATTAAGCGATGAACAGCAACTTGTTTTCGAAATCCGTTGGTTCGAAGTGAAACGGTAAAATACCCACGCCTGTTAAGTTGCTGCTTAATAACCGTGCCTTTAACTGATCGTGATTTTTTATCCGTTTTATTATGAACTTGTCGGTCAACGCTTCGTATAACGCCGTCAGGGTGAGCCTGATAGAACCCCGAATATCCGGGAATATCTTTCCAGTGCATAAAACTCACTCTCCCTGTAATGCGGCTTCTGCCAGCATCACAACGTCTGCCAGATTTTCCTGGGGAACCTGAGCCAGCTTCTGAGCGCCGAATTTGTTCAGGATTTCCACGGCTTCATTACGATAGCCGCCTGTTGTCAGCTTCATGACCAGGGTTCTGGCCTGTTCAAAAAGTGCTGCGGTGTCCTGATCAGGCTCGTTAGTTTCCGGCTCTGTTATTGCCTCCGGCTCGGCTTTCTGAGGTATCAGGCCAGCGCGTTTGTTGTACGGTGTTTTGATGTACAATTCGGCAAACGCCTGACGTTCGTCGATGGTTTCCATCGCACTCCAGTGCGCCAGCATGACGATGCAGAGATCGAGTATCACTGCGCGCGTGGTGTTTTTCGCCGCTTTGCAATCAATCAGCGCAAGGCTCAGTGCGTCAGTGAACTGATCGCGTTTGTTGCCATTCTCATACGCCCGTGCTTTCTCTACCTGTTCAGACGTGAGGTTCTTAGCTTTCGCGCCGAACAAATTGGCCAGCGCTGTGATAATGCGGATATCAAGTGATTCAATATCAGGTGCTTCTTTTTCAGGTTTCTCCTGCAATTGCAGATATTCAACTTTGGTGATCTCAATACCAGCGTTGGCGTCGATTATCGCTTTCAGCGCGGTAGTATCATCCGCCACGCCGGTTTTTAGTCCGTCCAGACTTTTCCACCAGAAAGGCCCCTTTCGTTCCTCTTTTTTGACGCTGGCGCTGTCTGTTTTCGGTTGGGGCGGTGTATCAGGGGTAAAGGCTTTGCCGCTCTGCATTGCTGCAATTAGCTGGCGCATTACCTCGGTATTTTCTTTAATGACTAATTCAAGGCTCATGGGGTACCTCAGATATAAAGGGTGATCGGGAAGTGGGCGTTGGGGTTTCGTTCCAGTTCATCGCGCTTACGCAACCAGCGCAGGCGGCGAACAGTGTTATTTACGGGAGCAGTGCCTAATGGGGCTGTTTTGACTTTTTCAGGCTGTTGCATCTGGTTGAATCCTCCTGACGTGCTGGAAACCGTGTTCCCGCTCTGCATGTAATCGAGCGGCGAGAGCAGCTTCGAAATTGATGAAAGTGCCGAGGTGAAGTCTTTTTCCGTGAACAGTGATCCGCGCGTACCAACGTTTATGCTCCGGACGCCAGGTAACGCCGTTACGTTTTATTGGGTGACGTTGCCCCAGGTTAAGCGCATTCTCGGCTCGCGTTACAAGCCGCAAATTCTCAATGCGGTTATCAGTGCGATTGTGGTTGATATGGTCTATTTCCATGTTTTCCGGGATATTTCCGAAGTGATAAACCCAAATCAGTCGATGTACATATTGGTTTTTCCCGTCGAGATAGACCGTAACGTATCCATTAGCTCGTACTTTTCCTGCTGGCTTTCCGGCTAAACGCGAATTAGTGGATTTCCAGGCATGGGGGCTTTTAAAGTGCGAGATGGGCCTGTATTTCCATGTCAGTTGGCCGTTTCGATACTCAAAAGCCTCTCGGAGTTTGGTTTTCACTTTGTTCACTCCTCTCAGTGGTCTTATTGAAGCGCCCCGCAGGGCGCTTGATAAGTTCACTTTGCCCCGTATTGCCGACATCCTGTCCCGCCACGGTTCCGACGCATGGTTTAAAGTCGCGCCGTTCGACTTGCGGTCAAAAATACAAGTAAACCTGTAAGTGCGTCAACAGTTGTTTTGGTATTTATTTGCATATTTAACCTAATTATTTGTTTTTACGGCAATAAAAAAGAGGGCAAAAGCCCTCTTGAGATGGATAGGTGTATTTTAAACTAGCGTTTTCTTCGGAATATGCGGTGTTCCACCATAGTGCCAATGATAGTTACTGGTTTTTCCCATGATCGGCAGATGGGGTAATCGCTATTGAGAGGTACAAGCTCGAAGGCTTCTTCTCCTTTAGCTCCAATCCCTACCGGGCGGTACTTTTTGAATGTGGCCTCATGGCTACCGTTGGACGCTGCTACGAACTCACCAGGAGTCGGATACACATCAGCGTCGATGATCACAATATCCCCTTCTCGAAATTCGGGTTCCATTGAGTCCCCACGAATACGTAACGCGAACGAACGCTCTGACAATTCTGCTGTAGTTAGCACATACTCGAATTCACCCGCATCAAGTATTGGCTCAGCGTTGGTAAAAGCCCCGGCCTGTACATAGCTTAGAATCGGCACTCTACGTGCTCCGTAGTTGTAATCTGTGACAACATCACCGCCAAGTAATAGCCACTTGGGATCGCACTTAAGGGCCGCAGCCAAAGCAAGGAGGTTACGAGGTTTGAGCGTTTTCCCATTCTCTATAGCTTCAATCGATTGCTGGCTTATCCCAGCCCGTTTGGCGACTTCGACTTGAGTTAAGTTTAGTTCTGTTCTGCGCTTTTTGGTTCGATTGGCAAGATTCATGGTTGACTCCTTATTCTGGTGTTGATGATTACAGATACATCTGTATTTGACAAACCAGATTGCCTGTGGGTTAATTACAAGTAAACCTGTAAACATCTAAGGGCTTACCCAATGACTAGTTCTACGCTTGCTTCCCGGATTAAGGAGCGCCGCAAGGCGTTAGGCATTACCCAAACCTCATTGGCTGAAAGTGTTGGCATGCGCCAGCAATCTATTCAGTACCTTGAGTCTGGGCGTGCAACCCGTACCAGTTTTATTCTTGAATTGGCAAAAGTTCTTAAATGTGAACCCGTCTGGCTATTGAATGGTGAAACTCCAGAACAACAAAAGGCTTAACCCATGCCTATACACTACTCAGTGGGGCAAGGAGCTACAGACAGCCGACCGGCCCCCGCGCTGGCGAAGGACTTTGCCGATTATCGGACGAAAGTTGAACGCTTGCGTAAAGACATTGGTGTTGCCCCCGATGATTCAAAGGACATCTTGTCCCGTAAAAAAAAGCGCCTGTCTTACCTTTGGGGGGCGATGCGCGACACGTCGAATGGACGTAGCGCCGTTAATGCGGGTGACCGTGATGTTGCGTGGATGGATTTAGACGGATGCTTACTACCTAGCTGGGCTACGCTGCGTGACATAGCCAACTCTTATCAAGGATTTGCTTATTCCACCGCCAGCCATGAACACCGAACCGCAAACGGAGAACAACGCTGGCGTCTGTGCTTCGCGCTCTCCCGCACCGTAGCAACAACCGACTATAAACGCCTGTGTGAAGCGATTGAGCGGGAGTTGATGGACTGCTACAGCCTGATTGGCGATGGCCCGGTTAAATGGGACAGATCGGTATATAACCTTGATCACATGGTGTATGCCCCCCATGAAAGCGCCGTTTTCATTGATTTTTCAGGCAAGGTAATCGACGTTGATATACTGCTGGCAAGGGCTGACGATGTGCCAATCTCGTCTGTATCTGATCACACCGGTGATGATTTATCGCGTCTCGTCGATCTGAATCACGTAACCCAACAGACCTTTGATGATCTGCGTTCGGCAATGTGGCATCCCTCTGTGCTGGCTGATGCTGGTGAACATATGTACCCTAGCTGGGTAGCGATGGGGAATCGTCTTGCCTGGTTTAAAGGTACCGACTGGGAAGGCCAGGCGCGTGATCTCTGGCTGGAATGGTCTGCTGCCGGGATAGGTGACGATATCGCCGCTGTAGAAAAATGGGACAGTGATCACCTGACGGCGGATCGTACTGGTTTTCAAGCTATCTTTACCCGTGCGCAGCAAGCCGGATGGAAAAATCCTAGTGCTGAACGTATGCGTTTATCCTCTGTCGCCAGCGTCGAGGATTTTGACGAACTCCCGCCAGAAGAACCCGAATTACCGAAATCATGGCCGCATACCGGTGGATACGGTAAACCGGGAAAGTTCGTCATTGAAGGGCTGGTTCCTCTAGGCGTGATGATGTTTTACGGTATGTCCTCCCATTTCAAATCGTATCTTCTCATCTCCATGCTGTGTCGTCTGGCGATGAAAACCCATCGCTGGGGCGGTCGTAACATTAAAGGTGGTGTTGTTCTGTACGTTGCCGCTGAAGGTGGTAGTTCCGTAATGCCCCGCGTCGGTGCCTGGGCGGACAAATACAACGATGGTAAACCAGTGGAGCTTTTTTACACCTACGCACATCCGGTCGATCTCTCTGTTCCGGCACAGGTCAAAGGTTTAATCAATGAGATCAAGCGTATTGAATTCCACACAGGTGAACCCCTTCGCATGGTTGTTATCGACACGCTGTCACAGTCAATGATGCAGGGTGACGAAAACAGCGCCAGCGATGTGGCAAAGTTCATGGCGGGGGCTACTAAGGTGTTCACTGAGACTGGCGCAGCGGTGGGTATTGTTCACCATAGCGGCAAGGACAGCAGTAAGGGAATGCGTGGTTCTTCTGCTGCCTTTGCCAACGCCGATGCGGTTATTCGCGTTGAACGTATTGGTGATGCTGTGAACCTGATTAATGAGAAACAGCGTACCGGCCCGGCTCAGCCGACCCGTGGCTACATGGTACCGACGGTGCAGCTGCCTGACGACGTTATCGCAGCTAACGAAGCGTACGACGATGAGTATACCAGTACGGAAGGTGAAGTGTACGACCCTGTCAGACTGACTACCGAACGCGTGTTTGAAGATGTGCCAATGGCCGAGATCGAACCGATAATGATGGAAGTGCACAACGGCGAAGGTAAAAAAACTACTGCTACCTGGATTTGGGGGCAACTGGATGCCGCTGGCGGAAGTATCAGCCGTGAGCAGCTTAAAACGTTATGGATTGACGATGGTGGCAAAGAGGATACTTTCCGCAGAGAACTAAATCGTATGAAAAAATCAGGTGATATAGCGGAATCAGATAGCGGCATCTTAACCGATGCGCTTGGCACGGGTGCGCAATTTGAAGGGGGTGAAAGTGTTTAAATTTACCAATTCGCAGGAAATAACAAATTTGCATAAAAAGGCAGATTCAATTTTTATGCGATTATTTTGCATAAAAAATCATTTATTTTTGGCGGGACAAATTTTAGCGGGACAAGGTGCGGGACAACGGGACAAGTTTTGTCCCAGCGTTGATTTTAAAGAGTTTTTTAATCGGGATAAGCGGGACACCACGACAAGCGCAGGTAGCGGGACATAACCCCCTCTCCCCCCTTTAGGGGGGAGGGGTTTGTCCCACCCAAGCCGTCCCAATTTTTATTCACCGAATATTCATATGCAATGCTTGTGAATGGGGAGGCCGGATGCTGACAGCAATCAACAACGAAAAAATTGTCATCGCAAGGGATGCGCAGAAGCCGGGATTTTTTACATGCCCGGAATGCGGTGAAGTTGTTACCCTGCGGAAAGGTCGTGTGAAGATCCATCACTTTGCCCATCGCAGCACCACATCCTGCGGTTACGGGAAAGGTGAATCCGAATTGCACATGGACCTGAAAATGCAAGTCTATGACTCTCTCAGAGATCATCAGGACGTGGAGGAGGTTGCGATCGAAGTTGCTGTGGGGAATGTTCGCCCCGACGTGCTGGCGACTATACGTGGTTGTAGGGTCGCTTTCGAAATACAAATCAGCGCATTGAGCATCGATGAACTGTACCGGCGTACGGAGTTGTATGCCCGTTCGGGGGTGTATGTTATTTGGCTTCTTTCCGTGAATCCAAAGGTTAATACCTGGTATCGGCTTCGCCGCCCTGAGTCGTGGGAACGCTGGATCCATCATAGTTATTCCGGTGGAAATCGTTCTGGAGAAATTCATTTCTGGTATGGAAATGGTTTGGTTCGTCCTTTTCGGTACGGCAACTATGATCGTGGGTTAGGAATGGCTCGTAGGGCGCATATCGTTGATGACTTCTTCCCAATCCGGTTACCCAGTTGGACTGGTGGTGGGTTTCATTACCCTGAGCGCCGAGTTTGGCGTCGTCGGATGAATACTAAGCGATAATTTTTGTTGAGAAATGTTGAGGTCAAAAGCTATGCGCAGAAATATGCAAGAAGTTTTAGAACGCTGGGGCCGGTGGGCTGCGAGTGAAGAATACTGCTCACTGGTGGACTGGCCTGCGATGTCGGTAACACCCGGACGCAAACCCGAAGTTGGTAAGCCTGGCTGCTCTGACGAGGACGGACTGGCAATTGATACCTGCGTCGCGCATATGAGCACGGTACGCCATGCAGAAGACATCCTGATCCTGGGGCAACGTTTCATCGGGGGCCACACAACTCGATTTATCGCTGAGGCAATGGATATACCCCGATTTAATGTTACGCGCTCTTTGCGTTCGTCAGAGGAGTTTTTAGAGGGGTGTTTAGTTGCGATGGCAGTTCGGCTTGATATGGATCCGATTGTTGTTTTGCCGGCACCTCTTGCGGACGTCCAAAAACCTATGCTAGTCTTCTAACATCTAAAATTGTGATTTAATTTTACGACCTCAATTTCAAAGCCTCGCTTCTTCGGATGCGGGGCTTTCGTGTTTCTGGGCGGCTGAAAACATGAAACTGTCCAAAATGAGCCGTTCACATGCTGATTTGGCTGAATGCCAATAATGGCGTTTTGTTATAAAAATATTACTGCTGTTTTTCGCCAAATAACGCCAGGAAAACATATGCTTTTGTGGCTTTAAGGTGACATTTTAAACGAGTGCATTTTTGCCGGTGCGCTTAAGAACCATTATGTTAAATAGCCCCCGTTTTGCTGATTTTTTACGTGGGAACTTTAAAGATGGCGATACAGGTGTATCGCCACGAATAGATTACGGTTTTAGTAGTTGATAAAACGTGGGGTCATCTGCGCATTGCCCACCACCACACTCAAGGATTGTTGATATTAAATTCGCTGTAATCAGTAATATAAACAGTGCAATAACGATTTTAACGATGAGCGATTTAGGTACGAGAGATTGTGCTGAATCGCTTTTATGTAACGTCATTATCACTGCAACTGCTACAGTAATGAGAATTGAAGCTACCAGCGCCCATGTATAGAAATGCAAACCCAGGAAGGTTGAACCATATCCCAAATCTTCTGGCAAAATATGCAGAAAAACTTGACGAACAGCGATAATTTCAGTTAGCACGCAGCCAAACAGTGCAATACTGTAATGTATGTTTTTAATTCCGAGACAGATATTAAATAAAAATCCAAAGCCAATTAACATCATGCCAGCCCGTTGCAACAGGCAGAGCGGACAAGGCAATTCTGACAAAGCCAACTGATAGTAGAATGCGATTAGCAATATCGCGTTGATCCCAAAAAGACCGAGGGTGTTCAGCCAGATACCCATCCGATAAGTGTTAGTAGTGTTTAGAGCGAATTTCATTATTTTACCTTTAAAATGATAAAGTTAATGCGCTTGATGCATGGTATTTGAACCAGCACATAGTAACAATCATCAGGGCTACCCAAAGGGAATAACTCAATTTCTTCTTACCAGCTACTGCACAGAATGCGGTGCACAGTGCGATAAGAAATGGCATAAACATACTTAACCTCCATTTTGTGAAAAGGAATGAGAATACACTCTTCCATAAACCACGACAATTAACCGGGTCAGCCTTTGCGTTGGCCTTTTGCATTTCAGGAACCAACTGCATGAAAACGTATATTGCTGGCCCGATGAGCGGCTTGCCTGAGTTTAACCGGCGAGCTTTCTTCGCAGCGGCAGCGGAAATTGCCGCCTCTGGCGATACCCCACTGAATCCTGCTGTATTACCCGATGGGCTTAGTGAGGCTGATTACATGGCGATTTCCCTCGCAATGCTGCAACGCGCTGAATACGCTCTGGCTGAAAAGCTGGGGATCGAAGTGCTGTTTCAGGAGCTAAAGCCGGAACAATGCCTGGCACTGGCCTGAGAACAGGCGTTATTTCTTCCGAGTGCCACCCGTATGGGAGGTGGGGATCATGAGAATGGACAAATACAGTTCCCAGCTATCGTACTGGGTTGCATCGATATTAACAGCCGCTGGGGCTATGACCTTACAGGATTGGGCGGTGTTGGTGGGGATCATCGTGGCGATTGGTACTTTTGGCGTTAACTGGTACTACAAACGCAAACTGGTTAATAAGTTAACGGCGGTTGGCTATGACAAAGAGCGGGCGAAAGCCGCTTACCGCGCTATGAACGAATGAGGATGTTATGTCAGCAAAAATAAAAACGGGT
>NZ_MOMB01000009.1 GCF_002752165.1 Erwinia sp. OLFS4 | reverse complement strand
AGCATCTGACGGGCAAAATTTTCACCCAACGCATTGAACGTAATAACCTGACGCTCCGCACCCGCATTAAACGGTTGGCTCGTAAAACAATCTGCTTTTCGCGCTCAGTTGAGATCCACGAAAAAGTCATTGGAGCGTTTATCGAGAAACACATGTTCTACTAATTGGAGGCATCACCCCCGTAAATTAGGAATTGGACTCAGAGAAATATCTATACATGAAAAGATTTACTAGTCTTCAATCGTGAAAGAAACTAAGGCTGCCTTTAGGTGGCCTTTTTTCAGAAACGGAAACATTCAAATTTCTTTCCTTCCAGGTCAGTCCCCTAAGACTTTCTCCCCGATCTTTTTTCACGTCTTGGGCGTGCTGGCTGAAATATGGAGAGAGAATTGATTGTTGAAAGGATTCGGGCGGGCCTTGATGCAGTCAGGGTCGAATGAAGGGTGGTCGCCGGCCAAAACTTACGCCAGCGCAATGAGGGCAGGCTGGCCGGGGAATCACGGAAAACTGTGGCGTTGATTATTGATGTCAGGATATCGACACTATATAAAGAGTTTCCTGTCACTTAATGGATTGAGATGGCCTGTTCGCTGGATGCCCGCCATGCCCCGGTACAGCAATCTGCCGATAGTGAGGTAAGGCTTACCATCAGGAGTTGGTTTGTTGCTGAATGGTAAAATATTATATAAAGTTACAAAAGAAAAAGCCCCTGAGTGAATCAAGGGTTTTATTTTTGCTTTCAGATGCGCATGCATTTCACGTGCATTTTTTGTCTGTATCTTGTCAGCCCAGTGTCTGATTGCTCTCCTGAGACCCTTATTAATCGGGTATTTGTCCATGCACTGTCCTGCTTAAGATGGCGGTGAGGGGGGGATTCGAACCCCCGATACGTTGCCGTATACACACTTTCCAGGCGTGCTCCTTCAGCCACTCGGACACCTCACCACATTGTCGCTGCTCCCTGTTGAGGTAGCAACGGTGCGGTAATATAGGGAGTCAGCGCGGGTGGGTCAAGCATAATTTTAACCCTGGAACCCGTTCGGTTAAGCCTTGTACGATGCCGCTCTGCACCCGGGCACCCGGCGGTGAGTTTCCAGCCTGATGTCTGTGGTGCACGGCGATACCGTCACGTTAGTGACATTGAATAGTCATAAAAACGTCGTAAATCTGTCGCAGACTGGCTCGCTGAAATAATTGGAAATAATTCAGCGAGGGTAAACGATGCAATATAAGTGGCTTTTTTCCCTGTCATTACTGGCAGCCTGTGCTACCACCGGTGCCCGGGCCGATAGTGAGGTTTATCTGCGGGCGGCGCATGGTGATGTTTCTCAACCGGGTGGCGCACGCCGGCTGGATGGCGATCAGACACAGGCGCTGAAAGATTCCCTTAAAAGCGGGCAGGCAAAAAACGTCATTCTGTTGATTGGCGACGGAATGGGTGATTCAGAGATCACCGCGGCGCGCAACTATGCTGAAGGGGCTGGCGGTTTCTTTAAAGGGATTGATGCGTTGCCACTGACCGGTCAGTATACCCATTATTCTCTCGACCAGAAAACACATAAACCTGATTACGTCACCGATTCTGCCGCATCCGCTACAGCCTGGAGCACCGGGGTAAAAAGTTATAACGGAGCGATTGGGGTGGATGTTAATGGTCAGGATCATCCAACTTTGCTGGAACGCGCGAAAGCGGCAGGTAAAGCAACGGGCAATGTGTCGACGGCGGAACTGGAGGATGCGACGCCTGCGGCGCAGATAGCACATGTTATCTCCCGCCGTTGTTACGGTCCTGAGGTGACCAGTGAAAAATGTCCGGTAAACGCGCTGGAAAAAGGGGGCAAAGGATCGATAGCTGAACAGCTGCTTAATGCCCGGGCCGATGTGACTTTTGGTGGGGGAGCAAAAACATTTAACGAACAGGCGCTCGCCGGTGAGTGGCAAGGAAAAACCCTGAAACAACAGGCTGAAATCCGCGGTTATCAGCTGGTGACGGATCTTGCCACTATGAATGCGCTGAGTGAGGCCAATGCGGATAAACCTGTGCTAGGGTTGTTTGCCGACGGCAATATGCCGGTGCGCTGGAAAGGTCCGAAAGCCACACTTCACGGTAATATTGAACAGAAGCCGGTGACCTGCGAAGTCAATCAGGCGCGTGCGGCGACAGTCCCGACGCTGGCAGAAATGACCGACAAAGCGATTGCCTTGCTGAGTAAAAATCCGCAGGGTTTTTTTCTGCAGGTTGAAGGGGCTTCAATCGATAAACAAGATCATGCAGCGAACCCCTGTGGTCAGATTGGCGAAACGGTCGATTTAGATGAGGCGGTTCAGAAGGCGCTGGCATTTGCCCGTAAAGAGGGGAATACGCTGGTTGTGGTGACGGCTGACCACGCCCATGCCAGTCAGATTATCCCTAATGATGCCAGGGCTCCGGGATTGACCCAGTCACTAAATACCAAAGATGGCGCGGTTATGACGCTGTCATATGGCAATGCAGAAGGGGATTCCATGGAGCATACCGGTACGCAGCTGCGTATTGCCGCTTACGGTCCGCAGGCTGCTAACGTGGTTGGCCTGACCGATCAGACCGACCTGTTTTATACCCTGCAACGGGCAATGGGCCTGGAATAAGAGAAGGCGGACAGACGCTGCGTGGTCTGTCCGGCAAGCTATGCTTGATGACGCTTCAGGCTACTGATGATAAACAGCAGCGCGGCACTTAGTACCACAGAAGGGCCGGCAGGCGTGTCATAGCTCGCGGAAAGCAGCAAGCCGCCGGTGACGGCAATCGCACCAAACAGTATAGCCAGTGCTGCCATCTGCTCGGGTGAGCGGGCAAAGCGCCGCGCGGTGGCAGCAGGAATGATCAGCAACGAGGTGATGATCAATGCCCCGACAAACTTCATTGCGACACCAATGGTTAATGCGGTAATCAGCATCAGAATGAGCCTGCTGCGTGCCAGATTTACCCCGTCTACCTGGGCCAGTTCCGGGCTGATCGTCATTGCCAGAAGCGGTCGCCATTGCCAGATTATCAACCCGGTCACCGCCATCACACCCAGCGCGATGCTAATCAGATCCTGCGGTGTAACGGCCAGCAGGTCGCCAAACAGATAGGCCATCAGGTCAATACGGACGTTGGCCATCAGGCTGACAACCACCAGTCCCAGTGACAGTGCGCTGTGTGCCAGAATACCGAGCAGTGTATCCATAGCAAGTTGCGGTCGCCTTTCAAGCCACACCAGGCCGAGAGCCAGCAGAATCGTCACGGCAATCACGGCATAGAACGGATTGATATTCAGTAACAGACCAAAAGCCACGCCAAGTAGCGAGGCGTGGGCGAGGGTATCGCCAAAATAGGACATACGCCGCCAGACCACGAAGGATCCCAGGGGGCCGGCAGCCAGTGCCAGCATCAGTCCGGCCAGCCAGCCGGGAAGCAGCAAGGCAATCATAGCGTCTCTTTTCCTTTACGTAATATAATGCGCCCCTGTAAATCATGACGATGATTATGGTGATGGCGGTAGATACCCAATTGTTGTGCGCCCTGCTGACCAAACATGGCAATAAATTCCGGATGGGTGGACACCACTTCAGGCGTGCCGGAGCAGCAGATATGCTGATTAAGACAAAGCACCTCGTCGGTTTTTGCCATCACCAGATGCAGGTCATGGGAGACCAGCAATACTGCACAGTGGAGTTCATGCCGCAAACGGTCAATGAGGTCATAGAGCGCGACCTGACCATTGACATCAACGCCCTGAGTCGGCTCATCCAGTACCAGTAGCTGAGGCTGATTGAGCAACGCACGGGCCAGCAGAACCCGTTGCGTTTCACCGCCAGACAGTTTTTGCAGCGGGGCATCAGCAAGATGTTCTGCCTGGACGCGTTTTAAGGCAGGCAGAATGTCGGTGCGATCAACGCCGGGTTTCAGGCGCATAAAACGTGACACGCTGAGCGGCAGGGTGGCATCCAGCTGTAATTTTTGCGGCACATAGCCAGTGCGTAACCCGGCAAGACGCGTCACGTTGCCCGCGCCGGGCAACATCAGTCCAAGTACCACGCGAACCAGCGTGGATTTACCGGCACCGTTAGGACCAAGCAACGTCAGAATACGCCCCGGCCGAAGAGACAATGTAATATTGCTTAATACAGTGCGTGCACCAAATGCAACGGAAACGCTATTGAGAGAAACCAAATCAGGCATGATATTTAGTGGGTTACAGAAATTAACAAATGTTATAATATCACAGCTATTTTCTCTGTCACTCTGGATTGAAGGATTATGTTACATAATAAAAAACGGCTGGCTACAGGCATACTGGCACTGATTTCAGGCGCGTTATTTTCCACTGCAGTTCAGGCAAATGTGGTGGCTTCGATTAAACCCGTTGGCTTTATTGTGGCGGCAATTGCCGATGGGGTTACTCCGGTAAAAGTATTATTGCCCGATGGAGCCTCTGAACATGATTATTCTTTACGTCCATCAGATATAAAAAACATCAGAAACACAGACTTAGTGGTATGGGTTGGGCCAGAAATGGAAGCCTTTATGCCTAAAGTTGTTGCGCAACTGGCGGCAAAAAAATCTCTTGAAATTGCCAGTCTTGCCGATGTTAAACCACTGCTGATTCGGGGGAGTACTGAAGAAGAACAGGAGCTGGCCAGCGAACATCATCATGATGAAAATAGCGCTGAACATCATCATCACGGTGAATATAATATGCACTTATGGCTTTCACCAGAAATAGCAAGGAACACAGCTGTTGCAATTCATGCAAAATTATTGGAACTTATGCCGCAAAGCAGAGACAAATTAGACGCCAATCTGCAGCATTTTGAGGCAGCATTAGCGCAGTCTGATAAAGATATTGAAAAGCAGCTGGCACCGGTAAAAGATAAGGGCTATTTCGTTTTTCACGACGCCTATGGCTATTTTGAAAAACATTACGGACTTTCGCCTTCAGGGCATTTTACCGTCAACCCGGAAATCCAGCCTGGTGCGCAGCACTTACATAACATACGAACACAGTTGGTTGAGCAGAAAGCCGTGTGTGTTTTCGCTGAGCCACAATTCAGGCCGGCCGTGATTGATGCCGTTGCCCGGGGAACGCAGGTGCGTAAAGGCACGCTGGACCCGCTGGGTATTGACGTTCGCTTAGGTAAAGATAGTTATGTGAAATTCCTCTCACAGCTATCGAGCCAGTATACGCGCTGCCTGAAAGGAGCATAAGAGGAAAAAAGCAAGTGCAGCAGATAGCCCGCTCTGTCGCCATAGCGTTTAATACGTTACCGCGCCCCCACCGCGTAATGCTGGGATCATTGACTGTTATTACCCTCGCCGTCGCTGTGTGGCGGCCTTTTGTTTACCATCCTGATAACGGCGACACGCCGGGCGTCATCAAAAGAATCGCGCTGGAAAAAAACGAACTGAGGTCGTTGTTGCCGGAGGCCAGTGAACCGCTCGATCAGTCTGCACCGGAACCTGAAGACGATCTGCCTCCGGATGAAATCGATCAGGATGTCTCTGCCGAGGCGGGCACCCATGACTACGTTGTCTCCAGTGGTGATACGCTCAGCAGCATACTTAATCAGTATGATATTGATATGGCCGACGTCAATGCGCTGGTTAAAGCCGATAAAGATCTGCGCGCATTACAGGTTGGCCAGCAACTCTCCTGGACGTTAATCGGTGATGGCGATCTTAAGCGGCTCACCTGGCAGCTTAACCGACGGGAAACCCGCACGTACGATCGCAGCGCCAATGGCTTTAAAGCCTCTTCCGAAATACAAAAAGGGGAGTGGCAGAATCAGGTGGTGCGCGGCCAGTTAAACGGCAGCTTCGTCACCAGTGCTCAGGCTGCCGGCCTTGGGCGCAATGAAATCAGCGCGGTGATTAAGTCACTGCAATGGCAGCTTGATTTCCGTAAGCTGCGTAAAGGCGACCGTTTTGCCGTATTAATGTCACGGGAAATACTGGACGGTAAGCGCCAGCAGAGTCAGCTGGTTGGCGTGCGTCTGCAAACCGGTGGTAAAAGTTACTATGCATTTCGCGCCGAAGACGGCAAATTCTATGACCGCAGCGGCGCCGGTCTGGCGCGCGGTTTCATGCGCTTTCCGACGGTTAAACAGTACCGCGTTTCCTCTAACTTTAATCTGCGTCGGCTAAATCCGGTGACCGGACGCATTGCGCCACACCGTGGCGTTGATTTTGCGATGCCAATTGGCACGCCGGTGCTGGCGGTCGGTGATGGTGAAGTGGTGGTGGCGAAAAATGGCGGGGCGGCCGGAAACTATGTCGCCGTTCGTCACGGCCGTCAGTATATGACGCGCTATATGCACTTGAAAAAACTGCTGGTCAAGCCAGGGCAGAAGGTAAAACGGGGCGATCGGCTGGCGCTGTCGGGTAATACCGGCCGTTCTACCGGACCACACCTGCATTTTGAAATCTGGATCAATAATCAGGCGGTAAACCCGCTGACGGCGAAATTGCCGCGTATGGAAGGCCTGAGTGGTCAGGACCGTCGTGAGTTCCTTGCTCAGGTGCGTGACGTCATGCCACAGCTTAGCTTTAACGACTAGCTGATGATTGCGCAGATCAAGCCGGCGCTGGCACGCCGGTTTTTTTTTGCCCGGAAAGCTAGCCGTTTGCCATTACAGCGGTTAATCATATTGCAAATTCAGGGCCTGACACTATTATTAGCCGGTTATTGCTTGAGGCGAATGCATGGAAAATAACAAAAAAAATCACAATGAGTCTTTTATACCGGTTTTCAGAAAGCATCTGCTGGCGCCGCGTTACTGGGGAAGCTGGCTGGCGGCCGGTGCCTTTGCCGCGATGGCCGTGACGCCGGCTTTTATTCGTGACCCTGTTCTTGGTGGCATTGGTCGACTGGCCGGAAAGTTTGCCAAAAGCGCCCGCCGGCGCGCCCGGATAAATCTGTATTATTGCTTTCCACAACAGAGTGTTGCGCAGCGTGAGGCAATCATTGATGCGATGTTTGCCACTGCTCCTCAGGCGATAGTAATGATGGCCGAACTTGCTTTGCGTAATCCCGCAAGGCTGCGTACGCGCGTGGTGTGGCACGGGCGCGAGATCATTGATGCGGTGAAAGCCAGCGGCGAAAATGTCATTTTACTGGTACCCCATGGCTGGGCGATAGATATCCCGGCGATGCTGATGGCATCTGAAGGTCAGCAGGTTGCCGCTATGTTTCATCACCAGCGCGACCAGCTGATGGATTATCTGTGGAATCGCATACGTCTGCGTTTTGGCGGGCGTTTGCACGCACGGGATGACGGTATTAAACCGTTTATCAGTTCGGTGCGTCAGGGATTCTGGGGGTATTACCTGCCGGATGAAGACCACGGCGAAGAACAGAGTGAATTTGTCGATTTCTTTGCAACCTATAAAGCAACATTGCCGGCAATTGGTCGTCTGATGAAGCTGTGCAAAGCCCGCGTGGTGCCGCTGTTTCCGGTATACAACAGTAAAACCCATTGTCTTGAAGTATATATCAGGCCGCCGATGGATGACCTCAATCAGGCTGATGACCGGACTCAGGCCCGGCGTATGAATGAAGAGGTGGAGCAGCTCATTGGGCCGCATCCTGAACAATATACCTGGATACTGAAACTGCTTAAAACGCGTAAGCCCGGCGAAACGGAACCCTATTGCCGCGACGATCTGTAGCGGCCCGATTGGGTGACGGTCAGCCTTTCGTGATAAAAAAGCCAGCGTTACGCTGGCTTTTTTACTGGGCTGCTGGCGGTTACTCTACCCGCAACACCCGGCTGGTATTGGTTGTACCGGTGGCACCCATGACGTCCCCCTGGGTAACTATCACCAGGTCACCGGAGACCAGAAAACCTTTGTCACGCAGCAGATTAATAGCGTCATGGGCGGCGACCACGCCGTCATTGTCGCTGTCGAAATAAACCGGCGTAACGCCACGATAGAGGGCGGTAAGGTTTAAGGTCCGCTCGTGTCGGGACATTGCAAAGATTGGCAGGCCGGAAGTTATGCGCGATGTCATCAGGGCTGTGCGTCCCGATTCGGTCATGGTAATGATGGCGGTGACTCCCTGCAGATGGTTGGCTGCATACATCGCTGACATGGCAATGGCTTCTTCGATATTATCGAACTGGACGTCAAGGCGATGTTTGGAAACGTTGATTGCCGGTATTTTTTCTGCGCCGATACAGACTCGCGCCATGGCTGCCACGGTTTCGGCCGGATACTGGCCGGCGGCGGTTTCAGCAGAGAGCATAACCGCATCGGTGCCATCCAGTACGGCGTTAGCCACGTCCATTACTTCTGCCCGCGTTGGCATCGGGTTGGTGATCATTGACTCCATCATCTGAGTGGCGGTAATCACCGAACGGTTTAGCTGGCGGGCACGGCGAATCAGTGCCTTCTGAATGCCGACCAGTTCAGGATCGCCAATCTCTACCCCGAGATCGCCGCGGGCAACCATGACCACGTCGCTGGCCAGAATAATGTCATCCATGGCTTCCTGGGTTGCAACCGCTTCCGCACGCTCCACCTTCGCCACAATCTTAGCGTCACAGCCGGCATCGCGCGCCAGGCGTCGTGCATAATTCAGGTCTTCACCGTTACGCGGGAAAGAAACGGCCAGATAATCACAATTGATTTGTGCGGCGGTAATAATGTCCGCTTTGTCTTTTTCCGTTAGCGCCTCAGCTGACAGGCCGCCACCGAGCTTATTGATACCTTTATTATTTGACAGCGGACCGCCCACCGTCACCTCAGTGAAGACGCGCATTCCCTGTACTTCCAGCACCTTAAGCTGAACGCGGCCATCGTCCAGTAGCAACAGATCGCCGGGCACCACGTCTGCCGGCAGATTTTTATAATCGATACCGACTTTTTCTTTATCGCCTTCCCCCTTACCGAGGCTGGCGTCCAGCAGAAAGCGGTCGCCGATATTAAGAAAAACTTTTCCCTCTTTAAAAGTGGACACCCGGATTTTCGGGCCCTGCAAATCGCCGAGAATGGCCACATGGCGCCCCAGCTTTGCCGCAATTTCTCGTACTTTATTGGCACGAAGCTGATGATCATCCGGGGTACCGTGGGAGAAGTTAAGACGAACAACATTGGCACCGGCAGCAATGATTTTTTCTAGATTATTGTCGCGGTCAGTAGCTGGCCCCAGTGTAGTTACTATCTTGGTTCTTCTGAGACGTCTTGACATGCATAACTCCGTTATCTGGTAGTAGTAATGTGGCTGGAGCAGTCGGTATGAGAAACCTATGTTATATGATTAGTGACAAATGTTCCCAAATCTCCTGGTGAGATGAATAAAAAATACTCAACCGATGTTCAATCGGGGAAGAACAGTTCGGGTATTATCAAATCGCGATTTGCGCCAGGCTTCTTTGACCCGCTTCAGATTCTGACGTTTTTTTTCCCCGCCGCGTAAAGTAAATGCGCTTATCCAGCGCCGGGCAACAACCGGTCAGGGCTGCCGGCATTTTGGCCATGGGGCTGAAGAGCGCGAATCAGGGGGAGCATGTTCCGCAAGCCCGGTCATGTGCTGCATACAATATCATTACAAGGGAAAACCGGAATATTGCGGCAAAAAAAAATTTCTGACAGCGGCGGCCGGCACGCCATGTAACTCAGGGGGAATAGCCTGTGGCGGGCGCCGTATGGTCTGGCTTGTTTCCAGTTATTTAGCAATGGCGCGGGTTAACCTGAAGTGGCGTCTGTCTGGGTTATTTATACATGCCGGCAATGGCAGCTATAGGCTGAAATCCACGGTGGTTTCAGGTAATGATAGCCACTATGCAGCAGAAAAAGTCCGTACGGCAGCTTAGGCGTCAGCGTGGCGCTCAGTTTAATCACAGACAGCAGGCAGCGATGGGAAAACCACAGCAGACCCTGGGCTGGCTGGTCAGGCCAACGGGTTAAATTTAAAAACCTGTTGCTACATTGTGCGGGATAAGCGCTGTCAGGTTTACCTGCCATAGTCAAACGAAGTACAGTGTAGCCAGAAAAATGAGATTAAGTGCCTGACCCGTGATGGATTAATCCAGTCAGGCAATCCTGCAACGAGGAGAATGAAATGGCGCTAACACAAACAGCTCAGGCGTGCGATTTGGTGATTTTTGGTGCCAAAGGTGATTTGGCACGCCGTAAACTGTTGCCTTCACTGTATCAGCTGGAAAAAGCCGGTCAGATCAATGAAGACTCTCGCATTATCGGTGTCGGTCGCGCCGACTGGGACAAAGCCGCCTATACCAAAGTCGTCCGTGAAGCGCTTGAAACTTTTATGAAAGAAAAGATTGACGAAGCGCTCTGGGACCGGCTCAGTAAACGTCTTGATTTTTGTAACCTTGATGTCGACGATACCAGTCACTTTACGCGTCTTGGCAAAATGCTGGATCAAAAAAAACGCGTCACCATTAATTATTTTGCTATGCCGCCAGGTACTTTTGGCGCAATCTGTAAAGGGTTAGGGCAGGCAAAGCTTAATGCCCATCCGGCGCGGGTAGTAATGGAAAAACCGCTGGGTACCTCGCTTGAAACCTCCCAGGAAATTAATAACCAGGTTGGGGAGTACTTTGATGAAAGTCAGGTATTCCGCATTGACCATTATCTGGGTAAAGAAACGGTGCTTAACCTGCTGGCGCTGCGTTTCGCCAATTCACTGTTTGCCAATAACTGGGACAATCGCACCATCGATCACGTGCAGATAACCGTAGCCGAAGAGGTGGGAATAGAAGGTCGCTGGGGCTATTTCGATAAAGCAGGCCAGATGCGCGATATGATCCAGAATCACCTGTTGCAGGTGCTGACCATGATTGCCATGTCGCCACCGGCGGATTTAAGTGCTGATAGCATCCGTGATGAAAAAGTGCGGGTGCTGCGGTCACTGCGTATGATTGATCATGCCAATGTGCGGGAAAAAACCGTTCGCGGTCAGTATACCGCAGGCTTCGTGCAGGGTAAAAAGGTACCGGGATATCTGGAAGAAGAGGGGGCAAATAAACATAGCAATACCGAGACCTTCGTGGCTATAAGAGTGGATATCGACAACTGGCGTTGGGCCGGCGTGCCGTTTTATCTGCGTACCGGCAAGCGCTTACCCACCAAATGCTCTGAGGTAGTGGTTTATTTCAAGAACCCGGAAATGAACCTGTTTAAAGAATCCTGGCAGGAACTGCCACAGAACAAATTAACCATCCGCCTGCAGCCAGACGAGGGGGTGGATATTGAAATCCTCAATAAGGTGCCCGGGTTAGATCATAAACATAATCTGCAAACAACAAAGCTCGACCTCAGCTATTCAGAAACCTTTAATCAGTCACATCTGGCCGATGCTTATGAGCGTCTGCTGCTGGAAGCGATGCGGGGTATTCAGGCGCTGTTTGTTCGTCGTGACGAAGTAGAAGCCGCCTGGAAATGGGTGGATTCCATTATCGACGCTTGGTCGGCGGATAAGGAATCACCGAAACCTTATCAGGCAGGGACCTGGGGACCGGTTGCTTCAGTGGCAATGATTACCCGTGACGGTCGTTCCTGGAACGAGTTTGAATAAGCCGTTGACTGACACCTGCCGCTAGCGCTGCGATCGCGACCTGCAGAATAAGGCGCTTTCAGGCGCTGAACCGCCAGCTGTTCACCTGCATGGTGTACAGTTGGCGGTTGTTATGATGTCGGTATTATCCGGTTATAGCCGTGATGGCGACCGTTAAAATACGCGCCAGCCGGTTGCTAAATCCCCCTCAGCGTAATTTTTGAAACCCTGTTTTAAAATTCATCTTTTCTTGTAGACCGGTGGTCGGATACTACGTTAAGGTAAACCTTCGTTTGCGTTTCATCCGCGCCACAGAATTTGAATGGCGTCAGGAGTCCGACAGAATGAAAAACTGGAATAACAGCGCTGAAAAGATTCTTACCACCGGCCCGGTTGTACCGGTGATTGTGGTGAACAAACTGGAGCATGCCGTGCCGATGGCACAGGCACTGGTGGCAGGAGGTATCAGGGTACTGGAGGTGACGCTGCGCACACCCTGTGCGCTGGAAGCCATTAAGGCGATTATTAAAGCGGTGCCGGATGCCATTGTGGGGGCCGGCACGGTGATCAATGTCCAGCAGTTGCAGGAGGTCACCCGCGCCGGGGTGCAGTTTATGATCAGTCCGGGTATCAGTGAAAATCTTCTGAAGGCGGCTACAGCGGGTTCTGTGCCGCTAATCCCCGGCATCAGTACCGTCTCTGAACTGATGCTGGGGCTGGAATATGGTCTGGGTGAATTCAAATTTTTCCCGGCAGAGGCCAATGGTGGGGTAAAAGCCTTACAGGCGATTGCCGGGCCTTTTCCACAGGTGCGATTCTGTCCTACCGGCGGCATCACCGTGGAGAATTACCGTGATTATCTGGCACTAAACAGCGTGCATTGTATTGGGGGTAGCTGGCTGGTGCCGGCCGCCGCGCTGGAAAGCGGTGACTACGCACGGATTACCCGTCTGGCCAGGGAAGCGCTGGCCACCTTGCACGGCTGACTGACCGTCAGCGGCCAGCGCAGTATTAAGGCTTAGCCGCTGACAATCACGCCGCTGGCACAGGTTACCGCACGACTGATGGCTTCCTCAACCGTGTGACCCGTTGCCAGCGCGACGCCGAGACGACGCTGCCCGTCAATTTGCGGTTTGCCGAACAACCGCAGCTGAAGGCCGCTGCCCAGTGCCGCCGCAAGGTTACTGAAGGTAACGTTGTGGCTGGTGAGCTGCGGTAAAATTACCGCTGAGGCGGCCGGACCGAACTGGCGAATTTCGCCAACAGGCAAGCCGAGAAAGGCGCGTACATGCAGCGCGAATTCTGACAGATCCTGCGAGATAAGCGTCACCATGCCGGTATCATGCGGACGTGGCGAAACTTCGCTGAAAAATACATCATCACCACATATAAACAGTTCGACGCCAAACAGACCGTAGCCGCCCAGCGCACGCACGACTTTCTCTGCTATCTGTTGCGCCCGTTGCTGTGCCAGCTGGCTCATCTGCTGGGGCTGCCAGGATTCACGGTAATCGCCATTTTGCTGGCGATGCCCCACCGGTTGACAATAATGAATGCCATCCACCGCACTGACGGTTAGCAGAGTAATTTCAAAATCAAAGCGGATAACGCCTTCAACAATCACCCGGCCGGCACCGGCACGTCCACCCTGCTGCGCATATTGCCAGGCGTTATCAAGGTCAGCCTCACTGGCTATAAAGCTTTGTCCTTTGCCTGATGAACTCATCACTGGTTTGACAATACAGGGAAAGCCAATTTCATTAGCGGCCTGAACAAAGGCTTGCTGGTTGTCAGCAAAGCGATATGGCGAAGTGGGTAAACCCAGGGTTTCGGCGGCCAGCCGGCGAATTCCCTCGCGATTCATCGTCAGTTGCGCCGCCTGAGCACAGGGCACTACGCGCTGCCCCTGCTTTTCAAGAGTCACCAGCACTGCGGTGGCAATGGCTTCAATTTCCGGCACGACATAATCGGGTTTTTCTTCCGCTATCAGCGCTTGCAGTGCCAGTGGGTCAAGCATATTAATCACGTGACTGCGGTGGGCCACCTGCATGGCCGGCGCATTGGCATAGCGGTCGACGGCTATGACTTCCACCCCCAGACGCTGACATTCGATGGCGACTTCTTTTCCAAGTTCACCAGAGCCTAATAACATTACCCGCGTGGCGGCGGGGCACAGGGCAGTGCCAAGCGTGATCATTATGCAGAATCCTGTATGAGTAAAAACGCGCGCAGTATAAACGAAAACGTTTGCGCTGGCATCTGATTTGACCGTTTGCCAGCGCGGAAAGAGTGTTATATACTGTATATAAATACAGTATCAGGAGGTGCGCAATGGCAGTTGAAATGATCTATGTAGTAAAACGCAATGGTGAGGAAAAAATGACATTTACCAGTAAAAAGGCAGCGGATGCGCATGACAGAATGCTGGATATGGCAGACGCCTTTGCCGACTGGCTGCGGGCCGGTGACCTGGTGCTGGATGACAGCCAGCGTGAAGCCATTGGCCTGCATTTTGCGATGCACAAAGAAACGGTTTCACATATCCTGCGTACCAGTAAATTACCTGAAACGACAACAGGGCAACAGACATCGAGTGACGAAGAAGGGCGCAATATTGAAAAGCACGCGCTGATCCGGGCGGTGGATGCCGCCTGAACAATGGGGCAGCGTCATTGTTAACGGTTATGGTTAACGGTTATGATGCCAGTGAACGGCGGCTATCTGCGGTATCCTTTTCCGGAGCGGTGTTCAGGATACCGGCTGCAGCGCGTCAATCACCGCTTGTCGTAAGGCTGGCTTTAAGTCACGGATATTTTCCAGCATCCAGCGTAAATATGCCGGATTTTTTTGTGCGACCTCGGTGATGGATTGACCACGATATTTACCAAAGGGTAACACGCCTTGCTGTTCACTGCGGGGCGCTATTCGTGCTGCCATCGTCGGCGCGTCCCAGCCGGATTCCTGCATAATGCGCAATAATAGTGCTGCGGTAACGTAACAATCGTACAGTGCACGGTGAGCGTGAAGGTGGTCGGGCGGCGTGACGTCCAGCTGCAGCGAGTCCTTCAGCGCCTGGTTGCCATATTTACGACCAGGCCAAAGCTGACGGGCCAGTTTCATGGTACACAGCCAGTTGCCTGTCATTGCAGGCAGTACGCGTTGATCAAAGCTGGCGTTATGGGCGACGTACCACTGGCAGCCCTGATAACGCGGGATCACCTCTTCAACCGGCGGCATACCCCTGACCATGGCCGGGGTAATGCGATGAATAGCCATGGCCTGGCGACCAATTGGTCGATCGGGCTGCACCAGGTCGCTCATTGGATTAACGATTTCCCCTGCAACCACATCAACGGAAGCAATCTCAACCACGCCGCCATCAAGGCCGCAGGTTTCAGTATCTATGACGCGAAAGCGTGTTGGTTCTGACACCTTATAATACCGCCGGAGCAATGAACGCAATGCTATTTCCGCGCCAGTGACCCTGATCGCGTTCAGCGATCACCAGCTGCTCACCTTCAGCACCCACAACGATCTGTTTACCATGCTGATCCCAGAACGCACTTTTACCGGCGCTGGCTAATCCGCCGGTGGCAAAAGCGTGATTCGCCATCAGCACTGCCATATTGAAATTCTGTGCCCAGCGCTGCAGATAACCGGTATCAACATCATAGCCGGATTTGCTTACCAGCACGCTGGCAGCGTAGAGATTAGCCCCGCGCTGTGCGGCGTCGCGTGCATAGTCTTCAACGGTAATATCGGCACAAACCGCCAGTGTGACATAACGATGATCGTAGCCAAATAACGGCAGGCCATCCCCTGGAGTGAAAAATCGGCTTTCATCGCCATGCAGCTTGCGCTTAGCATAGGCGATGCGGGTGCCTTCCGGTAAAAATGCCAGGGCGGCTAAACGCGGTTTGCCTTCGTGCAGCAGCGGCAGCCCGATGATGATACTCATCTGATGCTGATGGGCTGCTTCACTGAAAGCACTCAGACGTGGATCGTCAATATCCAGAGCCTGATGGCTGGCATGCGCCAGATCGTAGCCGGTCAGAGACAGCTCCGGAAACAGCAGCAGATCGACGTTTAACGCTGCTGCCTGAGTAATAAAAGCCAGGTGGTGGGCGATGTTCCATTCAGTATCGCCAGATTTTGAACCGGATTGAGCAGCTGCAATACGCCAGAAAGACATGATCACTCCCGATAGTGATATTTCAGCAAGCTATCTGAAACCAGGCGACAAAAGAAAACAACAAAAATGTTAACAATGCTTATTTTTGCTTAGGTTCCCAGGGTAACCGGCTCAGAGTCAGTGATGTCTGACGATGATGTTGCAGACGTTCACGAAACCAGGCACGTAACGCTTCAGGCTGTTCTTTTTCAACCAGTTCAGCCACAACCGGCATATTATAGCGCTCTTTATATGCGACGCCAGCGGCGGCAAGATCGGTATTGATCCGGTCCTTATCCTGCTGATTCAGCACTGCCAGATTGTAAGACATCTCTCTCTCCTGTTAGCTGAGCAGAAAGTACCTTAGTCATCGCTGACTGGCAAGTCCCCCTAAGAACGCGTCAGCGGTGTGCGGCTCGACACCTCAGGAGAGGCAGAGTATGCTGACGCCGGGTTTTGACTTGTCTGCAGCAAGCCACCACAAACCAAATCATGGACATTATGTCACTGGATATTATTTATCTGTTCAGCCGCTGGACGCATTTTACACTGTTGTTCATCTATACGGGTTGCTGTTTTTACAGCGCGCTGCTGGCACCCGCTAGCTGGCGTAGCGAGCTATGCCGGCGCCTGTCACCGCTTACGCTGTTTAGCGCGCTGGGGTGTGGTATTTCCGCCTGGCTGTTACTGGCGATTCAGGTGGGGCTGATGGGCGATGGCTGGCAGGATATCCTGCATGTCAGTGTCTGGCAGGCGGTGTTTACTACTGCCTTTGGCCGCATGTGGCATCTGCAACTCTGGCTGCCGTTGCTGAGCGTTGCCGCGCTATTTATTCCGCGCCAGGCAGGGCGCAATATGGCTTTAGTGACCGCGCTTGCACAGCTGTGTGGTCTGGCGCTGGTAGGGCATGCTGCAATGTATGATGGGGTGGCCGGTACACTACAGCGAATAAACCAGTGTGTGCATCTTACGGCTGCTGCATTCTGGAGTGGCGGGTTGGTGCCGCTGGTGATGATTATGCTGGCAAGCCGGCGCCAGCGGATGCCGGCCGAAGCGATAAGCACCCTGATGCGTTTTTCGTTATATGGACATCTGGCGGTGGCACTGGTACTGCTCAGTGGCATTATTGATGGCTGGCTGTTGCTTGACTGGCCGTTATGGCATTTTCAGCGCTACAGTCAGCTGCTGGCAGTAAAAATATTGCTGGTCTTGCTGATGGTGGCACTTGCTGTGTACAACCGTTACTGGCTGGTACCCCGTTTTGGCCGGGTAGCCAGCCGGGTTCAACGATATTTTGTGATGGTGACTTTGCTTGAACTGCTGCTGGCGGCCAGCGTGCTGATGCTGGTGGCGATTTTTGCAACATTGCCACCAGGTTAGCGGGTAACCTGCAGGCGCATAGTTTGTCTTAAAGAGGTTAATGATGAAAAAATGGTGCACGATTCTGCTGTTGACGGGTTTTTGTCACAGCGCCCTGGCCGCGTCACAGATTGTAACCGTCAGCCGGTTTGAAATAGGGAAAGATAAGTGGGCATTTAACCGGGAAGAAGTCATGCTCAGTTGTGAAAAAGGGGGCGCATTGTTTGCGATTAATCCCAGTACACTGCTGGAATATCCGCTGAATGATAAAGCAGAAGCAATGATGAAAGCCGGTCAGGTTCAGGCAAAACCTATTTCTGTTATTCAGCTTGATGATCCGGCCAATCCCGGCCAGAAAAAGGATCTGCAACCTTTTATCGAACGTGCACAACGGCTCTGTGTAAAATAACGTTGCCGGCTCTCTCTTTTTTTTCATTTTTCTGCAGCAGACTGTCCACTTTAGCCGGGGGAATGATGCAGCGACGCCAGTTTATTCGGGCTACTTTTGCCAGCGGGTTGTCATTGATATTCGCCGACGGTTATGCCGCCATTGCGCCGCATCAAGCAGCAGGGATTGATATACCGCTCTGGCCGGGTCTGCCGCCGGGCGGCGGCGGCCCTGTTGGTGCTGCCCGTTATTCCTCCACAGGGGCATTATCCCATATAGCCCGCCCCGGGTTAACGCTGCTCCCTGCCAGTGGTGCTGACGGTAAAGCGGTGTTGATTGCCGCCGGCGGCGGCTATAAACGAATTAGCCTGGCGCGTGAAGCCTGGCCGGCAGCCTGCTGGCTGCAGCAACAAGGCTACAATGCATATATTCTCTGCTATCGTTTGCCCGGCGAGGGTTGGCATGACGGTGCCAGTGTGGCATTACAGGATGCCAGACGTGCACTCAGGGTTATCGCCAGCCGTGAAAAGCGGCTAAGCGTACTGGGTTTTTCAGCCGGTGGTCATCTGATGGGAATGGCCATTACCGCTAATGGGCTCGGCGATTATCCGCCACAGGACGCGCTTGATGACACCAGCGTCAGTGTTGATGGCGCTGCGCTGATCTATCCGGTGGTGACCTTAGAACGGCCGTGGAGCCATACTTCCACCCATCGAATGCTGGTAGGGCCGCAGGCCAGCGACCAACAAAATGCACGCTGGTCTGTACAACGCCATGTTACGCCGGCGACACCGCCGGTTTTTCTGGTACAGGCGGAGGACGATACCCTTGCCAGTCCGCATAACAGTATTGTCATGGCGGAAGCCTGTCAGCGGGCACAGGTACCGGTCGAGCTGCACTTGTATCGTAATGGTGGCCACGGTTTCGCACTGGGAAAAGCCGGGACAGCAACGGTGGCCTGGCCTGCGGCTTACCGCCTGTGGTTAAAGCGGATCATGGCAGAATAGCGCATAACCCTGAGATGCGTGCAGGGTACAAGGTGGGCATAAACGGCTGGCTATATAACCCCGACCCCTGGCGTGGGCATAAACACTCGCCGCGATGCACAGTGTAGCGGCGACTGTTTATTGTTTTTAGTGACACTGTCACGTTAAATTTACCAGGACGGTAAGTGAAGGACGGTTGAGAAAACGGTAAAAAAAAGACCGAATACGATTCCTGTATTCGGTCCAGGGAAATGGCTCTTGCGGGAGAGCCTTGCGCTAAAAGTTGGCATTAATGCAGGCGTTGACCGCTTTGCCTTTTAACTGTAGACGTCATGTGTTTTTTTTCCAGCCAGCTGTAAACCAGTATGAATAAAGTTCTCTGCTTCGTGATCTGCGCGACATAAATAGCGAAAAGAAACCATCATTCCGATTTAAGTATCGCGGGATGTAACAGTATTGGCATGCCAGTCTGGCGGCAACGCCGCATCTGACCACGGCGTCTTCAGTGAAAGTAACGGTGCTGTTGCAACGTCAATCAACGTTACTGGCACCGATCGGTATCTGACAATTTGCGGAGTCTGATGCGGCTACAGCGAGCCGGGCCGGATCAGCGCTGGTGTTGATTAAAAAGTTTACCGTCACGCACCAGTTCACGCGGATAGCTGTTTTTCAGGCGGTTACCGACTTTTTTTGCCAGCCCCAGTACCTGTTGCTGAAATGTCACTATTACTTCCTGGGTCTTAATCTCTGCGCTGGGATAAATATCACGCCCGCGATACCACTCTTCGGCCTCTTCGCAGGTAAGCGCCAGCCGGTTGTGTGCCCCGGGATCAGCCAGAGCAATCACCGCTTCATGCTGCCAGCGATAGCCTTTGTTATGGGTTTCTGCCAGCCGCAAGCCAATACGTGAAAAGCGAATCTTGCCGAGAAGTGGTTCCACGGCCTGGGGAAAAAGCCACAGTTCATTGTCACGTTGCCACAGGCTAAGTGTCAGGTCATGCCAGCGCAGGCCAACCTGACCTGCGGCGGTAATGACCTGTTGGCTCTTAGCCGCAGAAAGGCGGCTAAAGGGTAATTTGCCTGGCTGATAGCTGGGGGCGGGCGGCGGCGTGACTGAGGCGGTTTTACGCAGCCGTGCGACAAAAAAACCTTCACTGTCAAAGCGCTGAGGAAAAACGTGGAGATCGCCGGCTGCGGTTGCCACGCGTTCGGCGCCGTCAAACAGTGTATTAAGCGGCAGCCGCTCTGCAGCCTGTGGCCACTGCGCGAGTAACCAGTCAATTACTTGCTGATTTTCTGTATGATTCAGGGTGCAGGTGGAGTAAACCAGCACGCCGCCAGGTTTCAGGGCATGGAAGGCGCTACGGATAAGTTCGCGCTGGGTGGCCGCTATTTTGATGTTACTGTCAGGAGACCAGTTTTTTAGCGCATCGGCATCTTTGCGCAATACCCCCTCACCGGAACAAGGCGCGTCGAGTAATATGGCGTCAAACTGCTCCGGCAGCGCGGCACCAAATACCCGACCGTCAAAATGGCTAAGTGCGACATGGCTGACCCCGCAGCGGCTGAGATTAGCATGCAATACTTTAAGGCGACTGGCGGCATATTCATTGGCAACAATTGCGCCATGTCGTTGCATTCTGGCGGCGATCTGGGTGGTTTTGGATCCTGGTGCGGCAGCCATATCCAGCACCCGTTCAGGCCGTTCGGTGGCGGCAAACAGGGCCGTCACCGGTAACATTGAGCTGGCTTCCTGAATATAAAATAAGCCGCTTAAATGCTCAGCGCTGCTGCCAAGGGGAAAATGATCTTCATCACGGCTTATCCAGAAGCCCTCGTCACACCAGGGGACCGGCGTCAGCTGCCAGCCATGGCGGGCCATCTGTTCAGTAAATTGTGTCACGCTGATTTTCAGCGTATTCACGCGCAGGCTACGGCGCAACGGCTGGTGGCTGATGTTGATGAACGCCTGAAAGTCATTGTCATCAGGCAGCAGTTCGCGCATCTGAGCAAGAAAGGCATCGGGAAGAAAAGGTGTCGCAGTGGTGCTCACAGGTATAATCCAGGCCGGAAAGGGGAAGAACCCCGGTGACGGTAAAACGCTATTATGCCTTGACCGGGCGCCGCTGTCGAAGGCGGCGCCCGGCTAATCAGGGCTGAGGGATGGCTGTTCCCCAGTCGTGCCAGCCTTTAGGTTCTTCATCTTCCAGCAGAAAATGTTTGCCTGGCGTAGCTTGTGGCGCCAGCGGCACCGTCGGCGGTGTGGCAAACGAAATGCCGCCCTGAATAAACTGCTGGAAGGTACCGGTTTTCACTACGCCGCCAACCAGGCCAAATTTCAGGTTATATCCGGATGACAGCCAGAAGACCGAGTTGTTACGCACCAGATGTTGATATTTGCTGCTGATACGCAGGAAAACCAGCACGCGGTCAGCCATCGGGCCCAGCGTGGTACCGGTCACCGTCCCCACCTCTACGCCGCGGAAAAAGACCGGCGTTCCTACCTGTAAGGTGCCGCCTTCACTGGTATCTACCACCACATTGAGGCCATCAAGATAACGGGCGTCAGTAATGGTGTTTTCCTGTAATTCAAAGCTGCGCGTTACCCGGCCTTTGCCCGGATCGACGTTGATATAGGGCTGTAGCAGCGTGTCGAGGTGGTTAACGCCTGCGGCAGAAATTTGTGGTGAAACCACCGAAAAGCGGCTGCCCCAGCGGGCAAATTGTTCTACATATTCCGGATAAAGAACTGCTTTAGCGATAACCTGGCGGTTATCCGGGCTGAGCGCCATGCTTTCCAGCTGACCGACGCTGATGCCAAGATAACGAATCGGCATGCCGGCGGCGAGTTTACTACCGTCGTAGGTGCGCAGGGTAATCTGACTGCCAACGGCACGCGCGGCGGTTTCTGAGGCGTAAAGTATACGCTTGTCTTTACTGCCGCCGGCATCGACGCCAGTCAGATTGTCGAAACTGATGGCCCCCTTGAGCGCGCGATTAAGCGGCGAGGCTTGCACCGTCAGGCCGCTACCGTTCCACTGTACTTTCGCACCGCCTTCTGCCCAGAAGACGCTACCGGGTGTTAGCAGTTTGCGATATTCTGGCCGGATATGGACCCCGATATCAAAACGATTGGCATAAGGCGTAACGGAAACGATCTCGCCGACCTGAAATTTTCGATATAGAACCACGGATCCGCTCTGGATATCCGGCAGGCTATTGGCGGTTAGCCGTAGCGTCACCGGGGGCTGGTCACCGGTAATGCCTTCTTCGGCTTTTGCCGCATCGGCATAAAGCGGATAGCGGCTGGTAGCGGCACCCTGACTGCCAGGTTCGAGGCGAATACCACCATCGACCCATTCACGGGCACTGGCCCCCAGGACCTGCATGCCATCAAGTCCGAATTTCACATCCAGACGGCTATTAACAATAAACTTGCTGTCAGCATGCACCAGATGGCGATAATCGGCATTAATGGCGAGGGTAAATGTGACCCCATTTTCCTGCAGGGTACGGCTGGCAATCTGACCAATTTTCATACCGTGCAATACCACCGGCTGGCCGGCATCAATACCATAGCTGTCTGCGGCGGTCAGTGTCAGCTTCAGTGCGTTGGGTTGTTGCAATGGAGCATCATTGACCGCGGCTACAACAAAGCGATCGACCGCTGTACCGTCACCCGGTACCAGTTCCAGCGTAGGACCGGTCAGCAGAGTACTGAGTGACGGGTCCGACAGACTGATTTTGGGGGTATGGAGTTCGATGCGGCTATGCTGGCGCATCATATCCACTACCGAAGGATCAATAATCAGTTCGCCTTTAACCCGACCGTTATCCTGCAGCTGTATGCTGCTGAGCGTACCGACCTGTAATCCCTGATACATCAGCGGGGTGGTATTTGCTTTCAGACCCTTACCATCCGGCAGATCCAGCGTAATATCGACGCCGCGCTGGCTGTGCTGCAAGTCGGGATAGAGCTGATAATTATCTTCCGATTTCGCCTGCGGGGAAGCGGCGGGGGAATCAAAGGCCACGGCACCGTTGACCAGCGCAGACAGGCTTTCCATTTCCAGTCGGGCTCCGGCAAGACCAACATCGGCTTTTACGCCGGAGACGTTCCAGAAACGACTATCTTTTTTGACCAGATTAGTGAAACGGCGCTCAATCAGTACGTCAATGGTGACGCCCTGACTGGCCGGGTTGACCGTATAGTCATAAACGCGGCCGACCGGGATTTTGCGAAAATAAACCAGTGAGCCGGTGCCGAGCGATCCGAGGTCCGCCGCGTGCAGGTGTATCAGCATTTCACCCGTGTTGACCCGGTATTTCGGCTGAGTGTCGAGTGCGACAAAGTCAGAACGGGGTTGGCCTTTGCCCGGCATCATACCGATATAGTTACCACCGACCAGTGCATCCAGACCAGAAACGCCGGCCAGTGAGGCTTTGGGCGTCACCAGCCAGAACTGGGTATTGTCGCGCAAAGCCGTTTTCATATCACTTTTGATGCTGGCTTTCACCCGGATAGTACGTAAATCATCGCTAAGATTAATTCCCTGCACCGTACCCACTTCAACCCCCTGGTAGCGGATGGGAGTACGACCGGGGACAATGCCGTCGGCAGACGTAAACACAATAGTGATGGTTGCACCGCGTTCCTGATAGTTCGTCCACAGAAGCCAGCCTGCAATCATTAACGCTATCAGCGGCAGTAGCCAGAAAGGCGAAATTTTTTGCCGTTTGCGAAGGCGCGCGTCAATCGGTGTATTCGGCGTTTGCTGTTGCATGTGCGTCCCAAAGTAAGCGACTGTCAAGCCATTCAACGGCAAGAATAGTCAAGATGACCGCCGTACCGAAATAAAATGCGGCGGGGCCCATGGTGAAAGCTAAAAGCTGGTCGCGGTTGACCAACGACATTGTGAGGGAAATAACAAATAAATCCAGCATCGACCAGCGACCAACCCAGGTGACGAGGCGCAGCAGGCGGATACGGGTTTTAAGTCCCTGCTCACAGCGAAAATGGATACTCAGCAGTAGCGTAAGTAGCACCAGTACTTTAGTGACCGGTACCAGGATACTGGCAATAAACACCACGGCGGCCACCGGTACGTTACCATTGGCAAGCGATAAAATGCCCGAAAGGATGGTATCTTCCTGGCGGGCGCCGTTAAGATAGATAATGGAAATTGGTAACGTATTGGCAGGAATAAGAAAAACGATAGAGGCCAGCAACGCTGCCCACGACTTTTGCAGGCTATGCCTGCGGCGAACGGGCAGCGGGGAATGACAGCGCGGGCAGCGTCCGCGACTATCGGGTGTCGCGGTAAAGTGACAATGCAGGCAGATGCGTAAAGAGGCAGCAGGCTGACTGACCTGCGGTTGCGGGTAAAAGCGCTGCCACAACTCTTCTTCATTGAGATGAATCAGCACCAGCAGGCTCAGCAGCGTCAAGGTGATAAAAGCAACCAGACCGGGACCGGCTTCAAGGGCAGCATAATCTTTAACTTTTATTGAGGCGACCGCGATACCAATCAGATAAATATCCAGCATTACCCACTCTTTTAGCCGGTGCAACATCAGCAACACCGGGCGCAGATTCATGCCGAGACGATGGCCAAACCAGAGATAAAGAAGGGCACTGACCAGGGTAACCGGGGTGCCAATAGTACAAAAAGCCACCATGGATGCCGCGATAACGTCGCCTTCGCGCGCCATCTGCATAATGCCACCGAGCAGACTGGCGCGAATATGGGTACCCAGTAATGACAGTGACATCAAGGGTTAGGAGAAAGCGAAGGGCAGCAATAATAACATGGTTACCGCAATGGCACACAGGCGGGTCATTGACCAGTCACGGCCATTAAGAATACGGGCATCACAGCGGGGACAATGAACCGACTGGACCGACTTCACTGCGGGTAAGGAAAAAAGGGTATCGCATTGGGGACAACGCTGATAACGTGCCTGTGGCAAAACATGGTGAATAGCGTAAATTTTCATGATGATAATCTTTGGGCCGTATGTGCATTTTGTGCGTACTGACGTTAGCGACCTGTCCATGTTTACCGGTCCGGCCCGACTAAGGGTATATTAACTAACGGAATGTTTCATCTTGTTGCGCCAAGCAATTCGTGCTTATTTTCCCTGCGGGCGTGATTGAACGTGCTTTTTATGCGAGTCGATTAGTGGTATCTGATGAATAAACAACAATTTTATGATGAGCTTAACCGTGATTTACAGGCTCTGGTCGAGGGTGAAACCAGTTTTCTGGCGTTAATGAGCAATTGTAGCGCATTGCTTTATCAGCGCCTGACGCAGGTAAACTGGGCAGGATTTTATCTGCTGAGTGAAAAAAACACCCTGGTACTCGGCCCGTTTCAGGGCAAAATTGCCTGCGTGCGGATACCCGTTGGTCGGGGCGTCTGCGGGAGTGCCGTCAGTGAAAAGGCCATTATGCGGGTTGGCGACGTGCATGCCTTTGCCGGCCACATTGCCTGTGATGCTGACAGCAATGCGGAAATCGTGTTACCTGTGAAAGTAAACGGTGAAATCATTGGTGTACTCGACATCGACAGCGTAGCGTATAATCGCTTTGATGCTGAGGATGAAGCGGGACTGAAAACGCTTAGCGACTGGCTGGGTGAAGCGCTTGCAGCAACCGATCTGCATCACTTTCTGCAGATCAATCGTCGCTAACGCGTTCAATCACGTGGCAATTGGCGTCACGGTCATTATAATGTCGCCTGTTCATGCCTGCGCTGGTTGGCAAACCCGTTGTAATCAGGAAATTTCATGGAAAATCAACCTAAGTTGAACAGTAGTAAAGAAGTTATCGCCTGGCTGGCCGAGCGTTTTCCGCAATGTTTTTCTGCCGAAGGTGAAGCACGTCCTCTCAAGATTGGTATTTTTCAGGACCTCGTTGACCGCGTTCAGGGCGAAATGAGTCTGAGCAAAACCCAGCTGCGTTCGGCACTGCGCCTGTACACTTCCAGCTGGCGCTACCTTTATGGTGTAAAGGCCGGGGCCATCCGGGTAGACCTTGACGGTAACCCCTGCGGCGAGCTGGAGGAACAGCACGTCGAACATGCGCGCAAACAGTTAGAAGAAGCCAAAGCGCGCGTACAGGCACAGCGTGAAAAGCAGCAGGACAAAAGGCGCGAAGCCATGGCGGGTGAGGAGAACGTGCGACGTCCTCGCAAACCGGCTGTACGAAAAAATGCCGCCCCAGCGGAAGAAGGCCGCCCGGCGCGTAGCAACAGTAAGCCACCCCGTGCTCCGGCGGCGAGCAGGCCAGTGGAAAGCAAACCCCGCCTGCCTGTTACCGATACCGCTGTACTGGCAATAGGGCAGAATATCAAGGTAAAAGCAGGCAAAAGTGCCATGGATGCCACGGTTCTTGAAATCACTAAAGACGGTGTTCGGGTAGAGCTCGCTTCCGGCCTGGCAATGATTGTGCGCGCAGAACATTTGCAGTTCTGAAACGGAGGCCGATTAGAGGCATGAACAATAAGTTTAAAATGACTATTCTGGTGGGTTTGCTGCTGGCAGGCCCGGTTTTGGCTAATGAAACCCCCGTGATTACCCGGGAAGATCAGATCCCGGTTCTTAAGCAGGCACCGCAGGATGCAACGGTCAGTGAACGTGTTACCGCGCGTTTCACTCATTCGCATTATCGTCAGTTCGATCTGGACAACGCGTTTTCTGCAAAAATTTTCGACCGTTATCTCAACATGCTGGACTACAGCCATAACGTGTTGCTGGCATCCGATGTTGCTGACTACGCCAGCAAAAAAAGCACACTGGGCGACGAGCTGCGTAATGGTCAGCTGACGGTATTCTACGATCTGTACAATCTGGCTCAGCGTCGGCGTTTTGAGCGCTATCAGTATGCGCTTAGTCTGCTGAACCGGCCGATGGATTTTACCGGCAATGACACCATTGCTATTGATCGCAGTAAGGCACCCTGGCCGAAATCGGTTGCTGAGCTTAATGCGCTATGGGACGCGAAAGTCAAATACGACCAGCTTAGCCTCAAGCTGGCAGGTAAAGACGAAAAAGAGATTCGCGATATCCTGACCAAACGCTATCAGTCCGCTATTCGCCGCCTGACGCAGAGCAACAGTGAAGATGTTTTTCAGCTGGCGATGAACAGCTTCGCCCATGAAATCGACCCGCACACCAACTATCTTTCACCGCGGAATACCGAGCAATTCAATAGTGAAATGAGCCTTTCTCTTGAAGGGATTGGTGCGGTATTGCAGATGGACGATGATTATACGGTGATCAACTCAATGGTGGTCGGCGGTCCGGCTGCCCGCAGCAAAATGCTCAGTGTGGGTGATCGTATTGTCGGTGTCGGCCAGCCCGGTAAAGCAATGGTCGATGTTATCGGCTGGCGACTGGATGACGTGGTTGCGCAGATCAAAGGTCCAAAAGGCAGTAAAGTCCGGCTGGAAATTCTGCCTTCCGGTAAGGGCACTAAAACCCGAATTGTCACCCTGACGCGTGAAAAAATCCGTCTGGAAGATCGTGCGGTAAAAATGTCGGTGAAAAACGTCGGTAAAGAAAAAGTCGGCGTACTGGACATTCCTGGGTTCTACGTTGGCCTGACGGACGATGTTAAAGCGCAGCTGCAAAAGCTGGAAAAACAGAAAGTGGATAGTATTGTTATCGACCTGCGCACTAACGGCGGCGGGGCGATAACCGAGGCGGTTTCCCTGTCTGGCTTGTTTATCCCTGGTGGCCCGGTAGTGCAGGTAAGGGATAATAATGGCAAGGTGCGGGAAGACAGTGATAACGATGGTGTCGTTTACTACAAAGGGCCTCTGGTCGTGCTGGTCGATCGTTTCAGTGCTTCGGCATCTGAAATTTTCGCTGCCGCCATGCAGGACTATGGCCGCGCGCTGATTGTTGGTGAACCCACCTTTGGCAAAGGTACTGTGCAACAGTATCGTTCGCTGAACCGGATTTATGATCAAATGCTGCGGCCGGAATGGCCGGCGCTGGGCTCGGTACAATACACTATTCAGAAGTTTTATCGCATTGACGGCGGCAGTACGCAACGTAAAGGCGTTACGCCGGATCTGATGATGCCGACGGGTGTTGAAGCCGTGGAAACAGGGGAAAAGTTTGAAGATAACGCACTCCCCTGGGACAGCATTAAACCCGCTACTTACGCCAGACTAGGAGATATCAAAGCGTATATTCCGGCACTGAAAAAATTGCATGATCAGCGTATTACGAACGATCGCGAGTTTCAGTACATCATTAAGGATATCGCCCGCTTTAATGCACTCAAAGACAAGCGCAATAATATCTCGCTGAATTATGCACAGCGTGAAAAAGAGAACCATGAGGACGATGTGCTGCGTCTGGAACGTATTAATGCCCGCTTTAGCGCAGAAGGAAAAAAACCGCTGAAGAGTCTGGACGATTTGCCGAAAGATTACAAAGAGCCGGATCCCTATCTGGATGAAACGGTGCATATCGCTAACGACCTGGCCCAGCTGGAGCTGAGTCAGAAGTCGGGTAGCGCAACTGCGCTGCAGCAATAACCGGTAAGGGCAGCGTCGCTGCCCTTATTTTTTTATCCTTTCTGTCTGAGATCAGACCGCCCGCCAGTAGCCTGTCACACTGCAGCTATCGCGTCAGTTATTGTGCTGAAATAAAGGCGAAAATGCGACAAAATGTAAAGTTATGTCGTTATTGCCATTTTATAGTCAGCGCCGCTTGAAATGCGCCGCGTAGCCCATAGGATAGAGCTCAAAACCAGCCTGTTTTGTTAACTAAGGAAAATAAAATTTTATGATGCGTATTGCGCTTTTCCTGCTCACCAACCTCGGCGTGATGGTGGTTTTTGGGTTGATACTCAGCCTGACAGGGATCCAGCGAAGCAGTATTCCGGCTTTGATGATTATGGCGGGACTGTTTGGCTTTGGCGGTGCGTTAGTCTCGCTGCTGATGTCAAAATGGATGGCACTGCGCTCAGTCGGCGGTGAAGTGATTGAACAGCCTCGCAATGACACCGAACGCTGGCTGCTGGAAACCATTTCCCGCCAGGCGCGGCAGGCTGGCATTGGTATGCCGCAGGTGGCGGTATACCACGCGCCGGATATCAACGCGTTTGCTACCGGTGCCCGCCGCGACGCGTCGCTGGTGGCCGTATCAACCGGTTTACTGCAAAACATGAGCCGTGATGAAGCTGAGGCGGTGCTGGCCCATGAAGTCAGCCACATTGCAAATGGTGATATGGTCACCATGACGCTTATTCAGGGCGTAGTGAATACCTTTGTTATTTTCCTGTCACGTATTATCGCTCAGGTGGCTGCCGGATTTATGTCCGGAAACCGTGACAATGAGGAAGGTAACAGTGGAAATCCGCTGGTGTATTTTGCGGTATCAATGGTACTTGAAATTGTGTTTGGTATTATTGCCAGCATCATCACCATGTGGTTTTCACGCCATCGTGAGTTTCACGCTGATGCCGGTTCAGCTAAGCTTGTGGGGCGTGAAAAAATGATAGCCGCGCTGCAGCGTTTGAAAACCAGCTATGAGCCACAGGAAGCCGGAAGCATGATGGCATTTTGCATAAACGGTAAATCAAAATCGTTCAGCGAAATGTTCATGTCACACCCACCGCTGGATAAGCGTATTGAAGCGCTGCGCAGCGGCGCTTATCTGAAATAATGCTTTTAGCCGGGCGCTGAAAAGGCGCCCGCGCCTGCCTTTATTGCCCGCCCGTGACCTGCCTGATACGCATCAGGCTGACTGCTGTTGCCAGTGTGGCAAACACGCCAGCCAGAATCAGCGCCGCATGGGTGCCCTGTTGACTGAAAAGATTAAACATCAGCGCCACCAGCGCTGCGCCAATGGTTTGCCCCATCAGACGGGCAGTGCCTAACATCCCGCTGGCACCCCCACTGCGGTTACGCGGTGCTGAACTGATAATGGTGTGGTTATTGGGCGACTGAAATAGTCCAAAGCCGGCACCGCACAATATCATGCGCCAGATAATGCTGGCATCATCCGGTGTGGCGGGCAGCAGGGCAAGAGAGAACAAGCCGGCGGCAAACACCGCCAGACCGATACCACCAAGCAGGCCAGCATGAACGCGTTCTATCAGTCGTCCGGACAACGGGGCCAGTACCATAGTGGCCAGCGGCCATGGCGTCAGCAGCAGGCCGGTAGCCACTTCACTGCGTCCAAGGGTATATTGCAGATAGAAGGGCAGTGACACCATCGCCAGCATCTGGGCGGCAAATGAACATACCGAGGTGCACAGTGAAAGCGCAAAAACCGGAATCCGCAGTAAATCAACCGGAAACAAAGGAATCGCCATCTGCAGCTGACGGCGGATAAAAAAAGTAGCAATAATCACCAGGAGTGCCAGCTGTGCCAGTACCCACTGCAGCGCAACACCCTGTGCATAGCCGCTTAATGCTGACAGTAACAGGCCAAAAGTCAGGGCATTCATTATTGCACTGGCTAAATCAAAACGTTGCTGACTGTTTTTTTGCTGATTATCCGGCAGATAACGCAGCGCCAGCCACAACGCGATAATACCGACCGGGACGTTAATCAGAAACAGCCACTTCCAGCTAGCCACTGACAGAATAGCCGCGGCGACCGTCGGACCGGCGGCGGTGGATACCGCGACTACCAGTGAATTGATGGCCATCCCACGTCCTAAAAAACGCTGCGGGTAAATAATGCGGATTAGCGCGGTATTCACGCTCATCAGCATGGCACCGCCAAACCCCTGTAAAATACGTGCCAGGGTAAGCATGCCCAGCGAGCCTGAAAGCGCACAGAATAATGAAGTACAGGTGAATAGCACCAGACCCCACTGATAAATTCGCCGGTAACCGAGCATATCGCCAAGAAAAGAAAGCGTCAGCAACGACACCACAATCGCCAGTTGGTAGGCATTAACAATCCAGACGGATTCAGCCGGACTGGATTGCAGCTCACGGGAAATGGTCGGCAGCGCCACATTGGCTATCGCACTGTCTAGCACGGCCATGGTAATGCCGAGGGCAATAGCGGCAATAGCGCCGTAGCGTACAGGCAGCGGCAGCACGTCTGCGGTTGCGGTGTTATCCATAGATGCGTATCAGCTGCTGGAGACAAAGAGAGAATATGCTAATGATTATTGACGCATAAAGCTATCGGCTGTGCGGCAGGCGGAATAATCTTCAGGGAAAACGTCGTGATAATTGCTGAAAATTAACCCCCTCAGTATACTAAAAAACCTGCAATCTTCTGACATCTCACCTTAACTGAGGAATGACTATGCCCGCACCGGATCATGACAAACAGCCGGATGCCGTCTCGTCCGTGGTCAAAGTGTTTGCCATCTTACAGGCACTGGGGGAAGCAGGTGCAACCGGTATTACCGAGCTGGCGCAGCGGGTGGGGATGTCAAAAAGTACCGTTTATCGGTTTGTGCAAACCATGAAGGCACAGGGCTATGTTTCGCAGCAAGGGGAAACGGAGAAATACCGCTTAACGCTCAAACTGTTTGAGCTGGGATCGGCATCGCTGCAACAGCTTGATCTTATCCGTCTGGCGGATGCTGAAATGCGCGAATTGTCGCGTTTAACACATGAAACGATTCACCTTGGTGCACTGGACCACGACAGCATTATTTATATTCATAAAATTGACTCGCTGTATAACCTGCAAATGTATTCACGAATTGGCCGGCGTAATCCGCTTTACAGTACCGCCATTGGCAAAGTATTACTGGCCTGGCGACCGAGGGGCGAAGTGACAACCTTGTTATCAGGCGTGACCTTTATTCGCCATACGCAACGTACCCTGACGGATACGGATGCCTTGCTGGCAGTACTGGAACAGGTGAATCGCCAGGGTTATGCCGAAGATAATGAAGAGCAGGAAAGAGGCATTCGTTGTCTGGCTGTACCGGTGTTTGACCGTTTTGACCGCGTGATAGCCGGTGTCAGTTTGTCATTTCCCTCGTTGCGTTTTGATCAACAACAGAAAGCCAGCTATATCAGCATGCTGCATAATGCAGGACGTAATCTTTCGGCACAGCTTGGTTGTCATCACTACCCGTGGTAACACCCGGCCAGCGGGACATTTGCCCCTGACCGGGCGCCCGTCAGTTGTTATCGATGACTTCACTGCTTTTTTTCAGCAGCGGACAGTCAGACACGCCCACCACGCCACTGTCAGTATGCAGGTACTGTGAGGAAACCATGCCCCGGGCCGTCAGGTACTGGCACTTCAGTCCCAGACCGGCGGCATTTTTACTGCTGCCCGTCAGAACGCCATAGCCGGTGACCAGCATAATCAGCCAGATAATCACCAGTATGGCAACAATACGTACAATAAATTTCATGATTTCTCCTTATGAAACCCGCCCGCTGTTGAGACAGGCAGAATAATAATAGCAGCATGCGGGGCAGTTAAAATGAAATCGATAAGAGGAGACTGAAATCAGGCGCTAATAATGGCTAAAGGCCGCCAGCTGCAGGGGTTTTTTGCTGTTGGCGGGTTATAAATTGGTGTCGGAGCAGGTAGAATTTGCCCGTAGCGTTAACCGCCGCTTAACGCGGCAGAGATAATTTGGTGTGTGGTTTGCACACCGGGGAACGAAAAATGAATGAACTGACAACTGGCCTGGCAGGCATCAGCTCGCTGATCACCATCACGGTACTTGTCGTTGCGGGTTTAATCGCCTGGTATTTTGTTAACCGGGCCAGCGTGAAAGCTAATCAGCAAATTCATCTGCTGGAAGCGCTGTTAGAAGAGCAAAAGCAGCAAAACCGCTTGTTGCGTCGTCTGACTGACCGTGTCGCCGGGCAGGAAGAGGCTGCCCAGCCGACGGAAGATGATAAAGATTTTACCCGGCTGATTCCGGAGCGCTAATTATCTGCTAACAGAGGAGAGCGGCAGGTGTGGAAAAATCCGTGGTACAACCCCGATCTTGAACACCACACGGCAGAAGGTTTCCGCAACCCTGAAGCGGAACTGCGCAAGCCTGGCGATATCAAAAAATGGCGAACTGAACGTAAAGCGGCCGGGTTACCGCGCCCGCCCGCTGAAGGCTATCCGGCGTTTATACGTCGCTGGTTTCAGCCTGCCGATCTGAGTGGTGAACAGAATGCGGTCTGGTGGCTAGGGCATGCCGCCGTCATGCTGCGGCTGCAAGGGCGTTATATTCTGATTGATCCGGCACTCTCCTCGCGGGCTTCACCGCTGAGCTTTTACGGCCCGCAGCGAAAAACCCCGGCGCCTGTTGAGATCAACGCGTTACCTGAGCTTAGCTACGTGGTGATTTCGCATAATCACTACGATCATCTCGACAGGGCAACAATAAAACAGATCATCCGTCGGTTTCCACAGGCAGAATTTATGGTTCCCTTGGGGCTGGTGGCCTGGTTTCAGCGCCTGGGTGCCAGTCGTGTTACCCAACTGGACTGGTGGCAGTCAGCACAACGTGATGACCTGACATTTCAGGCATTGCCTGCCCGTCACTGGTCGATGCGAACCCTGTGGGATCGCAATCGTTCACTCTGGTGCGGCTGGCGAATTGCGCAGCCGGGTTTCAATTTCTGGTTCAGCGGTGACAGTGGCAACGCCGATACGCTGCTGACGATAGTCCAACGTCTCGGGCCATTTACTCTGCTGGCGCTGCCGGTTGGCGCTTACGCACCAAAATGGTTCATGCAGGGCCAGCATATGGATCCGGCGCAAGCCGTTCGTCTGTTCGAAGCCGCCGGCTGCCCGCTGACCATACCCATTCACTGGGGGGTCTTCGAACTGGCCGATGAGTCGCTTGATGAGCCACCGCTGATACTCAGTCAGGCGCTGCAACAGGCCGGTTTACCGGCGCGCAATTTTCAGCCGTGGAAAATAGGCCAGCGTCAGCTTTTAACTCCGCCGGAGTAGCACGCTGATAAAGTTTGACAGCGTGATGAGTATAATAGTAACCGCAGCTTGTTTTTTCGGCTAATCACCAGCGTAAATATAAATGGTTGAAATTTGCTTTTTTTTGGGGCAATGAAAACGGCATTTCATCGATTTGGTGCAGAGATTACTTAGTATGTTGACAGGCGGTCAGCTGTTGAATTTTATCAGTAACATCTAATAGTGATGCTGGATTATTGGTGACGGAAAGCGCGCTTTGCCATATTAATGCAATCTTTTTGCAAAACAATATTTTGATTATCGCACAGCGGGTTATCTGGTGATAAAAACTAATTTCGGCTATTTACAACACCATGATTATGAAGATATTTTGTAATACTTATCATGACGTTATGATGTCTCTGCAATAGTCGATTAGTCAGCTATTGTCACTTTTATACGTATTATCTCATCGATTGTCTAAAAATGGCTTGCCATTATATTGTGGATATGTGATAACCCTGTTGGGTAAAACGAGGTACAGTTCTGTTTATGTATGGCATTTCAGTAAAGAAGTCTCGAGTACAGACGTTGACGTTGAATACCGCTTCCTTGCCGAACCTTAATTAGTGCCTCATTCAGTAATGTCTCTGGTTTCTCTATCAGTACAGCCTTCGGGCAAAAAATACACTCTAAGGAATTTGCAAAATGGCAAAAATTAAAGGTCAGGTTAAGTGGTTCAACGAGTCTAAAGGCTTCGGTTTCATTACGCCGGCTGACGGCAGCAAAGACGTTTTCGTTCACTTCTCTGCTATTCAGGGTAACGGCTTCAAAACCCTGGCTGAAGGTCAGAACGTAGAGTTCGAAATTCAGGATGGCCAGAAAGGTCCGGCTGCTGTGAACGTGACCGCAATCTGATGCGCTGACGCGCGGGTCTTAACCGGCCGGCGTGTGCGTCTCTGATAAAGAAAGTCCTGTCAGCATGGCAGGGCTTTTTTATTTGCAGTAAACTGCGCGCCGGAAAGTTCAGTGAGACCCTCTGTAATGTGTTACCAATGTCCCCTTTGTCACCAGCCATTGTTTGAAGAAGGCGCGGCCTGGCGCTGTGCTAACCGCCATCAGTTTGATCGGGCGCGCGAAGGCTATGTTAATCTGCTGCCGGTTCAGCATAAACGCTCAAAACAGCCGGGTGACAGTGCCGAAATGATGCAGGCCCGCAGACAATTTCTTAATGAGGGGCATTATCAGCCGTTGCAGCAGGCTGTCTGTCAGTTACTGGCCAGCGTACTCAACGCTAACCAGCCATACAGAATACTGGATGTCGGCTGCGGCGAAGGCTATTACACAGGAGCAATAGCCGCGACGTTTTCTTCATCAACAGACGTGCGCATAGCGGGACTTGATGTCTCGCGTGAGGCGATTCGCAGCGCCGCCCGGCGCTATCCCTCGGTGACGTTTTGCGTTGCTTCCAGCCAGCGCCTGCCTTTTATCACTGGCAGTATCAGCGCGGCGACACGTATCTATGCTCCGTGTAATCCTGAAGAACTGTCGCGGGTTATCCGCCCGGGGGGATATCTGCTGACCGTGACGCCCGGACCGCGTCATCTGCTGCAATTTAAGGCGCTCATTTATCAGGATGTCAGATTGCATGATAGCGCGGCCGAATCCCTGCCTGGCTGGACATTGTGCAGTGAAACTTCGCTGGCTTATCCGCTGGCGTTAAACAGCGACAGTGCAGCGACTCTGCTTCAGATGACCCCCTTTGCCTGGCGGGCGCGGCCGGAAGTCTGGGGGCGGCTTGCTACCGGCGGTGCTTTTGCCTGCGAGACTGATTTTATGGTGCGTCTCTGGCGGCATCAGGGCTGATCGCTGTCTGACTGGCCCTCGATAAGAAAATGGTAGATACGCTCCAGATCGTCAGGATCACGCACTTCAATCAGCAGGCGTCGCTGTTCCAGCTGAATAACCAGCACGCCATCTTCTGACAGATTCATGCTTTGAATGCGTGGGTAGCGAATAAAAACATTGGCATAGAAAAAGCCGTCTGCTTTAAAAACAATTTTTGGCTGGCGAAACCAGAAGATATACAGCGACATAAACGCCAGTATTAGCAGTAACGTACTGGTGATTTGCGGCCCATGGTGCTGAATATTTTGCCATAGCAAAATGGCCACCAGGCCGACAAAAATCAGGCTGTCGGTTCGGTTACGTCTTTTTAGGGCGATAGTCATGCCGCTTTTACCCCTGCGTCGCGGCATAATCAGTTCATCATAAACGGCATAGGCCAGAAACAGTGCGATAACCAGTATCAGCACCAGGTCGTTTATTGTCATAGTGACTCCTTAAAAAAAGATGCGCAACCGTTCAGGTGAGCGGTTGCGCATCGTTTTTGAACGCGGCGGGGAAGGTACCCCGCCGTAGGGTTTACAGTCCGAGCAAGCCAATCCAGTAGCCGAAAATCCCCAACACAAAGAATCCCATAATGATCCACAATGCGTTGATTTTACGGCGCAATAACCACATACAGCCAAAGGTCAGCAGTAGCGGTACCAGCCCTGGCATCAGCTGATCAAGGATAGTCTGAACCGTGGTCACCGTGGTTTTACCGGTTTGATCGGTAATTTTTGACACGAACACCGGTATATTAATGTGTGTCCATTTATTGACCAGCGCCCCCATGACAAACAAACCGAGAATAGAAGCCCCCTCGGTCAGTTTCTGCAGTAAGCCACCGCCCATGTCACCAACGATATCCACGCCTTTACGGTAGCCGTAAGCGACACCGTAATAGCGTACCAGCAGGCGAACAAGATTAAACAACACAAAGAATAAAATCGGTCCCAGTATGCTGCCACCCATTGCCAGTCCGGCACCTAGGGCGGCGAAAACCGGACGAACGGTACCCCAGAAAATCGGGTCACCCACGCCGGCCAGCGGGCCCATCAGACCAACTTTAATCCCGTTAATTGCCCCATCATCAATTTCTGCGCCATTAGCTCGCTGTTCTTCCATTGCCAGGGTGACACCCAGCACCGGAGCGGCGACATAAGGATGGGTGTTAAAAAATTCCAGATGACGTTTAATCGCTTGTTTACGATCATCATTGTTGATCGGATAGAGGCGACGAATAACTGGCACCATTGCGTAACAAAAGCCCAGTGACTGCATACGTTCGAAATTCCACGATCCCTGAAACAGATTGGAACGGAGAAACACACCACGTACGTCACCGTGCGTCAGTTTTTTGACCGGGTTTGTTGTATCCACCATGTGATATCCCCTTAATTAATCCAGTTCGTTATCGAGATCGTTATTACCCGGGCCTGCAGCAGGCGCCGCGCCCGGAGTACGGTTATATTTCGGTGCCAGCTGAATATACAGCACCGCCATGACGACGCCGATAACACCGAGCGCAACCAGGTTAAAGCTGGTAAAGGCCGCGGTGACGAACCCGAGGTAGAAGAAGGGCATCAGGTAGCCTGCACGCATCATATTGATCACCATTGCGTAACCGACAACCACGATCACGCCACCGGCGATGTTAAGACCATTGGTCACCACTTCCGGAATGGAACCGAGCAGTCCCTGGACTTCGCTGGTGCCGACAGAGACGGCAACAATCAGGGCCGGGATAGCGATACGCAAGGCTTGCAGAAATAATGCTGAGAAGTGAATCCAGGAAATTGCCGTCAGGTTACCCTTTGCTGCCGCTTTATCAGCCGCATGCTGGAAAGCCACGGTAATGGTACGCACGACGATAGTCAGTACCTGACCGGCAGCAGCCAGTGGAATAGCCAGCGCAATACCGGCGCCGGTGCTTTGACCGCCGGCAATAACCAGAATCGTTGAAATAATTGAGGCGAGGGCGGCATCAGGTGCCATTGCGGCGCCGATGTTCATCCAGCCAAGGGCGATCATTTCCAGTGAACCGCCGATAATAATCCCTTTTTGCACATCACCGAGAATAAGGCCAATGAGGGTACAGGCAACCAGCGGGCGATGAAACTGGAATTCATCGAGCGTTGAATCCATACCGGCAATACAGGACACAATAAAAATCAGTACAAGCTGAAGGATGGTAATCTCCATTGTACTTCTCCTCTGACATTCAGTAACTGAGTAAGCCGCCTGAGCGGATAAAATTCAAATCGTTGTGATTACACTTTTGCGATCAAATCCATCATTTTAAGTTGAGGATCGCTGGATACCTTACGTACTTCCAGTTCGATATGACGTTCATTCAGCTTGCGGAATGCTTCTATATCTTTCTCATCCACGGAAACGGCGTTATTCACCTGGGTTTTACCCTGGCGGAAGGCCATGCCGCCGACATTGACAGATTTGATATCAACACCATTTTCCACCAGGCGCAGCACGTCGGATGGATTAGTAAACAGCAGCATGACGCGGTCACGGGCATATTTGGGGTTATTCCAGACGCGCACCATTTTATCGACATCAACAACATGGGCCGTAACGCCGGGAGGGGCGACCTGAGTTAACAGCGTTTTGCGCACATTATCTTTAGCAACTTCATCACTGACCACGATAATGCGGCTGACGTTGGTCTCTTTCGTCCAGCGGGTGGCGACCTGACCATGAATTAAGCGATCGTCAATACGCGCCAGACCAATTTTCATATGATCGTTGGGCCCGGATGGCAGCTGCGGCGTAGCCGTCTTGCTTGCCGCCACAGGGGCCGGTGTAGCTGCAGTCGCTGCCGCTTTTGCTTTCAGCGCCTTGACACCTTCACGGCCGGTTTCAACGGCAAGCGCCACTAATTCGGCAAAAGTCGGGTTATCATCACGTGCCATAAGCGTTTCAACCAGCATCGGAATGTTAACCCCGGCTACCACTTCATGGTTCTCTTTGTCGACAACGAGTCGGCTGGCGGCGTTGAACGGACTGCCGCCCCAGGTATCAACCAGAAACAGTATCCCGCCGCTGGTATCCAGTCCGGCTAAGCGCGCCTGATATTTTTCCATCAGGGTGTCAGCGTTTTCGCCGGGAACGAAATCGATCCAGCCGATGTTTTGCTGTTCACCCAATAGCATTTCTGCGGTTTTTATCAGCTGTTCCGCTGCCCAACCGTGTGTGCCAACCATAATAGCAATGGTCACTTGCTACCTCCTTTCTCTGAGAAGCTAACGCTGTATAAATGCAGCGGTTCGCGTAAGTTTATTGATACAGGGTGCGAATCAGCGTCTTTGCTGGCACAACACTGCCTGTGGCAGGCCGGTTAATTGCAAACCTATACAATAGTCTTAAGATAATTCGTGCATTATTTTAGTGCGCAAAAAAATAAATTATGTGACTTTGCTCAGTAATTTAGAGGGCTGTCACACTCAATTTTCTCTATGATTAATTTTGCATCACTTGAAGTAACTTTACAGTTAAAAGCGATAATCTATTTTGTGACTTGGTGAGGCGCTGTTAAAGTAAAGATCCTTTTTAGAACAGGAGTAACGGGCACCAGCCCACCCTATGGACTGTCACCGACGTTGTTTCATCATGCCACCGGGTCATCCGGCTCATCTTTCTGCGCTCTGGCGCAATGTCTCTCATCTTTTTCGTGCGGCTTCCCTTAACGGGCTGTGGTCAGCGCTATCGTTTTTTTCATGTCTGCGGAGTAGGTAATGGAATTTTTTCTGGATCCCTCAATCTGGGCCGGTTTGCTTACGCTGATAGTGCTTGAAATTGTTCTGGGCATCGACAACCTGGTCTTTATTGCCATTCTTGCCGATAAGTTGCCGCCCAGACGGCGTGATAAAGCGCGTTTAATCGGTCTTTCGCTGGCGCTGCTAATGCGTCTGGCATTGCTTTCACTGGTTTCATGGCTGGTGACCCTGACTAAACCGTTATTCAGCGTGGCCGATTTTAGTTTTTCAGGACGCGACATTATTTTACTGCTAGGCGGCCTGTTTCTGTTGTTTAAAGCCACAATGGAGCTGCACGAACGTTTAGAGAATCATGAAGTTAACGGTGAAGTTAACCGTAACTACGCCAGCTTCTGGGCGGTGGTATTACAAATAGTGGTACTGGATGCGGTATTTTCGATCGATGCCGTGATTACGGCGGTGGGAATGGTGAATAATCTCGCCATTATGATGACCGCCGTGGTGATTGCGATGGCGGTGATGCTGCTGGCATCAAAACCATTGACGCTTTTTGTCAATGCACATCCGACGGTGGTGGTGCTCTGTCTGAGCTTCCTGTTAATGATCGGCCTGAGTCTGGTAGCGGAAGGCTTTGGTTTCCATATTCCGAAAGGTTACCTGTATGCGGCAATCGGCTTTTCAATCATCATTGAGTTGTTTAATCAGATTGCCCGGCGCAATTTTCTGCGCCATCAGGCAAGGCGGCCAATGCGCGAGCGAACCGCTGAAGCTATTTTGAAGATGATGGGTACACGTCAACAGCATCATCCACAGGAAGAACAGGTGGCTCCGGAATCGGCCACCAGGCAGCAGACGCTGCCGCAGGAGGCTTTTAAAGAGGAAGAGCGTTATATGATTAACGGCGTGCTCACTCTGGCCTCGCGCTCGGTGCGCAGTATTATGACTCCGCGCGGTGAAATATCCTGGGTTGATGCCACGCGGCCGATGGACGAGATTCGCATTCAGCTGCTGGATACTCCGCACAGTTTATTTCCGGTGTGCCGCGGCGAGCTGGATGAAATCATCGGCGTGGTGCGGGCTAAAGAGCTGTTGGTTGCGGTGGATCACGGCATGGATGTCGCCGCCTTTGCCGCTGCTCATATGCCCATTGTGGTACCTGACACGCTCGATCCGATTAACCTGCTGGGCGTATTGCGGCGGGCGAAAGGCAGCTTTGTTATCGTAACCAATGAGTTTGGCGTGGTACAGGGGCTGATCACCCCGCTCGACGTGCTGGAGGCGATTGCCGGAGAGTTTCCCGACGAGGATGAAACGCCGGATATCTTAGTCACGGAGGATGGCTGGCTGGTTAAAGGCGGCACCGATCTGCACTCGCTGCAACAGCGGCTGGATATTCATGGTCTGATCGATCCGCAGGAAGATTACGCGTCGCTGGCCGGTTTGTTAATTCATCAACACGGGCAGTTACCGCAGGTTAATGACGTCATTGTTTTGCAGGACTACCAGTTCCGCATTGTTGAAGCAACGGATTACCGAATTGATCTGGTAAAAGTGAGCCGGATTCCGCGTGCGGACGACGAAGACGATGCCGGATAGGTTTTATCACCACGCGTGATATCAGGCCCGCTACGGCGGGCTTTTTTACGCCGGCATCTGACTGTCCTGCTGCCAGCTATCCAGCCACAGCGGGAAATCGGTCAGCGGCATTGGCCGGGCATAAAAATACCCCTGCAAAGCATTAACGCCGCGATCGCGCATGTATGTTGCCTGCTGAGCCGTTTCCACCCCCTCGGCAACCAAAGCAATATTCAGCCGCTGTGCCAGTGAAATCACCATATCGGTGACGGTGGCATTAATGGCATCGTTGCCGATAGCCCCGGTAAAGATTTTGTCAATTTTCAGCACGTCAGGGTTGAGTGTTTTCAGGTAAGAGAGCGAACTATGGCCGGTACCGAAATCATCAATCGCCAGTTTTACGCCGCTTTTGTGCAGAAAAGCGACGGTGTGCAGATCGACAACCGGCAGGGCATCGCGCTCGGTCAGTTCAACAATCAGTTGTGGTTTGGGATCGGCTGGCCACCAAAGTTGCTGCAGATCTTTGATTATCTCCTGGCGGTGAAAATGGCTGGCGGAAACGTTAATGGCGATATGGAAGCCGTTATGCAGCGGCAGCAGAGGCAGCTGGCGCACGGTCTCGCTGAGAACAAAGCGGGTCAGCGGCGCAATTAAATTTTGCCGTTCCGCCAGCGGAATAAAAACATCGGGCGCAATCCAGCCCTGACGCCGGTTATGCCAGCGCAGCAGCAGTTCAATGCCCTCACAGCTGTGTGTTCGGGCATTAATTAACGGCTGGCAATACACGATAAACTCGCGGGCGTTAATGCCATAACTGATTTGCCAGAGAGGCTCATACGGTTCGCGGTGGCCAGCCAGACGACGTAGCCGATCAGCGCACTCAGTAACAGTGCCAGCGGCAGCTGGGCGGGCAATGACACAATCGCCAGCGCCGCCGGCTGCGGGCCGAACAGGGTAATGGAGTAGGGATAACGTAATGATGTTTGTTGATAGCTGACCTGATGGGGAGCCGGTTTCGCCGCTGCAATCACCGCATTGCCATATTCAAGACTTTTGCCCCCACGTTAATGACTGCCCGCTCCACCCAGGGTAATGTGGGTTCCAGTAAATAACTGGTCATCAGTTCAATATTGATCGCCTGCAGAATACCCGCCTGGTTATCAGGGGATTGCGGCGTCCACAGTAGCAATACCGCTGAACCTTTAAGTAACTGACGATCGTTTGTCAGCACCATGCGCTGATTATCAATAGCCAGATCGGGAAAATCGGCGCTGAAATCGCTGTTAATCGTGCCGTAAATGCTGGAGCAATATATCTGGTTATGATCCACCAGCAGGATAGTGCGGATAGTCTGCAGGGCGGCAAGTTTTTCTATCAGCGGAAAACGCACCTGTTCACAGGGCAGGCCAACCAGCCCCAGGGCATTGTTAGCGGCAAGGTCTAGTGGAGAAAACTGACGGTCAAAACGCTCAATTGCCCGATCTGCAAAATGACGAGATTGCCGCTCAATATCGTTTATTTCCTGGAAAAAACGAAAGGTCAGCGTTCCCACAAGGACCAGTATGGCAATTGTGACAGAAATAAGCAGACGCTTACGACGAAATTGCCCTAAAACCTCCTGGGAGATTGGCATTGACCACCACCCTTAAATCACGCATAACCACAGGCCAGAGCAACATTTATCGGAGGATATGGCGATAAATTTAGTCTGTATGTCTAAAAAATAAACAAATGTTTGCTAAAAATATTTATTTTACCAACGGCAGGGGCGTGACTGGCTGCTCAGGGTGCCCTCGCGGCAATGACGCGCTAAGCGAGGCGTGGCGGCATAATCGCGCCGTGGTTTAATCGCACTGTACTTTAATTGCCAGGCCTCCGCGCGAGGTTTCGCGATATTTGGCGTTCATGTCCTTACCGGTTTCGTACATCGTTTCAATAACTTTATCCAGAGAAACGCGTGCCTGGCTGGTACGACGTAATGCCATACGTGCAGCGTTGATCGCTTTCACCGCGGCGATAGCATTACGCTCAATACAGGGTACCTGCACCTGGCCGGCTACCGGATCGCAGGTCAGGCCAAGGTTATGCTCCATACCAATTTCAGCGGCAACACAGACCTGTTCAGGGCTGGCGCCAAACAGCTGAGCAAGACCGGCGGCGGCCATTGAACAGGCGACGCCAACTTCCCCCTGACAACCGACCTCCGCACCGGAAATCGACGCGTTCATTTTGTAGAGAATGCCAATTGCGCCGGCGGCCAGAAAGTAACGGATAAAAATATCGCTGGTGACCGGCTCGACGAAGCGGTCGTAATAGGCCAGTACCGCCGGTACGATACCGCAGGCCCCGTTAGTGGGTGCTGTAACGACCCGTCCGCCCGCGGCATTTTCTTCATTAACGGCCAGGGCAAACATATTAACCCAGTCAATAATATTCATCGGGTCGCTATTCTGCTTACCGGAAGCCATTAGCATCCGGTGTAACGCTGCGGCACGACGCGGGACCCGCAGCGGGCCAGGCAGCACACCTTCATGGCGTAGGCCGCGTGCAATACAATCGCGCATCGTCTGCCAGACAAGGCTGAAATAGTCTTCGATTGCTTCGCGGGGGTGGAGCGCAAGTTCGTTTTCCATCACTAAGGCCGACAGCGACAGTCCGGTCTCATGGCAGTGATCCAGCAAAGCGCTGGCGGAATGAAACGGATAGGGGACTGACACGGGAGTCAGTGCCGGCTGACCAAAATGGGCGTCGTCAACAATAAAGCCGCCGCCGGTTGAGTACCAGGTGTTGCTGTACAGTAGCTGGTCGTCATGCCAGGCATAAAAGATCATGCCATTTTCGTGACGGGGTAAATTTTCGCTGCAAAAAATCAGGCCGCCGGCGCGCGGAAAATCCACTTCGTGCTGACCGCCAGCCAGCGACAGACGCTGTCGCTGCTCTATGCTGCGCATTAGTGCAGGAATAGCACTGATATCCACGGTGTCCGGTTGCGCACCGGTCAGGCCAAGAATAATGGCCATATCGGTATGGTGTCCTTTTCCGGTCAGCGACAGCGAGCCGTATACTTCAACAGTCAGGCGGGTTGTACGTTGCAGTAGCCCTTTTTCCGCTAATTCCTCACTAAACCGTTTGCCGGCTTTCATCGGACCGACGGTATGGGAACTGGACGGGCCAATGCCGACTTTGAACATTTCAAAAACGCTTATCACACTCGTCACCCCTGTAACTGGAACTTTAGCGATAAAATGCCGGTTTATTTCAACAATAGTAAGTGCAGCATGTCTGAACTATGCGTTTTTTCACATGAAATAAACTAATGAGAGATTTCCAGTTAAAAGTCGCGAGTGGCGCTGACCTGCAGGCTGAGCTGGCGGATGATCCCTGCTGTCATGCCCCAAATCAGATGCTGGTCAAAGTATGAACACCATACCTGACGCAACTGGCCACGATGATGCACCGTCAGAGCGCCATAGCGAGCGGTATCAAGGGCCTGCTGTAAGGGAATTTCAAAAATAGCATCGACTTCCTGCTGGCTGGCATGCAGGGGCAGGTCGGGTGGAATAATTGCGAGAAAGGGCGTGACCAGAAAACCGCTGGCACTGGACACCGCGGGTAAGCAACCGATGATCCGCACCTGATGACGCATTAGGGCTATTTCTTCTTCGGCTTCGCGCAGTGCGGTGTCCAGCAAACCGGCGTCGCTGTCGTCCTGCATTCCGCCGGGAAAGGCGACCTGGCCGGCGTGCTGGCGCAGAGAGGTTGCTCGTCGGGTCAGCAGCAGCCCCGGCTGTGGCCGGTTAACGATGGGCACTAAGACGGCGGCATGACGTCCGCCCGACGGCGGGCAGCCTGCCAGTGGCATTTGCAGCTGAAACCGGGCAAGAAAATTATTCATCCCGGATGGTTTATTCATCATGGCATTGAGTTAAGTTATCCAGCGTGGAAAGAATACGTGACACCTTATCAAAGGTTTCCTGATATTCAGCGTCCAGTTGACTATCAGCAACAATACCGCCGCCGGCGGCACAGTACAGCTGCTGATTTTCAGCAATCAGCGTGCGAATGGTAATACTGCTGTCCATCGCGCCACAGGCACTGAAATAGCCGATACTGCCACACCAGGCATTGCGGCGCTGTGGCTCAAGTTGTTCAATGATCTCCATGGCCCGCACCTTGGGGGCGCCGGTAATAGAACCGCCCGGGAAGCAGGCGCGCAACAGGTCGCTGGCGTGCAGTTCCGGACGCAGGCGGGCAGTGATGGTACTGACCAGATGATAGACCGCCGGAAAGGCTTCAACGGCAAACAATGACGGTACTGAAACGCTGCCAGGCTGGGCGACCCGGCCGATGTCATTACGTAACAGGTCGACGATCATCAGGTTTTCTGCACGATCTTTTTCCGAGCTGGCCAGACGTTGTGCCTGCTGCTGATCGGCCTGTGGGTCGGCGAGGCGCGGAAGAGTACCTTTGATGGGGCGCGTCTGAATCAGACCGGATCGCAGGCGCAAAAAGCGCTCCGGCGAAAAGCTGAGGATCTGACCGGCAGGCAGCGTAAGCCAGGCGCTGAAGGGGGCCTGGTTGGCGGCCAGCAAATGTTCAAAGGCCTGCCACAGGCTGCCACGATAACCGGCAGTAAAACGCTGCGCCAGATTAACCTGATAGCAATCGCCGCTGACAATCCAGTGCTGAATTTGTGCGAAACAGCGGGCATACGCCTCCCGGCTGAGGCTGGACTGCCAGCCGCTGGTCAGCGCGAAGGGCTGAATATCGTCAGCATCCGCAAGGCCAGCCAGCCAGATCAGCCGATGCTGCAGATCGCCGTGGCAGACCAGCGTCAGACGCTGTTGCTGATGGTCGGCAATAATAGCCCAGTCGTAAATACCGATAGCCATATCAGGGGTCTGCAAGTCAGGCTGCGCCCGCTGTGGCAGTCGTTCAAAACGACGTCCGAGATCATAACCAAACAAGCCAACTGCCCCGCCAAGAAAAGGCAGCGTGTCATCGCTTTCAGTCTCTGGTAACAAGCGGCGCAGCAGTATTTTGCACAGGCTGAGCGGGTCCTGTTCACTTAATTGTACCTTGCCCGATTCGGTAATACGGGTGTGCTTACCTGCGGTTTCCAGGGTTGCCAGCGGGTCGGCCACCAGAATATCAAAACGGCTGTCAGGGTGAACGGCATCGCCGGAATGCAGCAACATTGACCAGTGGCGGGCTGCAATCGATGCAAACATTCTTTTCAGGGCATCGCGCTGATAGGTAAGTGAATGATATTTCATGGTATGACTAACGGCAGTGTTGACGATAACAGGGGTGCAAGCCTGACATATTTTTCTGCAGCTGGCATCTGTTTCTTGCCCGTGAAATAATGACGGCTCAGTGAAGGAGAAGACGATGTTTCAGGGTTTACCGGCGCTCAGCCATGCCGAACAACAGCAGGCGGTGGAGCGCATTCAGCAGCTTATGCAGTCGGGGATGAGCAGTGGCCAGGCCATTGCCCAGGTTGCCAGCGAAATCCGTCAGAATCATCGGGGCAGTAGTATTACCGCCCGTTTTGAGGACGATGATGAGGAGTGACCATCCCGTGCTACCGACTCAGGCAGCTTTACTGCCTGTTGTTCATTTTGCCGCAATAATTTTAATTTCAACCCGGTAGTGCGGATTCATTAGCTGGGCCTGTACCGTACAGCGTACCGGTGCATTGCCGGGGGAAACCCAGCGATCCCAGGCCCGATTCATTGCCGCGAAGTCCGCTTTATCGACCAAAAAAATAGTCGTATCCAGTATCTTACTTTTATCTGAACCCAGCCGGGTGAGTAGCGAATCGATAATTGCCAGCGCTTCGGCCGTCTGGCCTTCAGCATCTGCACTGAGGTTTTCCGGCACGCTGGTGTAATAAATGGTGTCGTTATGAATCACCGCTTCTGACATGCGTGCAGCCGGATCAATGCGTTCAATCGTCATTTTTTATTTTTCCTGTCTTTGAGCTCAGTATCAAAACAATACCGGGCTGACAGCCTGCCACAGCCATCGCCGGTTGTCATCTGTCGCTGGCCGGCCGCAGTGAGATTTGTTTCCCGGCGCTGATACTGTCATAATTCACAGTACTTTTGCAGGCCTGAGAGAATTTGTGACCGACGATTTTGCTGCCGACGGCGTGCTGGCGCAGGCCATTCCCGGTTTTAAACCCCGAGCACCACAGCGTGAAATGGCTGAGGCGGTGGCCAGTGCTATAGCCCGTCAGGGCGCGCTGGTCGTTGAGGCCGGTACCGGCACCGGTAAAACCTATGCATACCTGGCGCCGGCATTGCGCGCCAGCAAAAAAGTGATTATTTCAACCGGGTCTAAAGCGTTACAGGATCAGCTTTATAGTCGCGACTTACCCACCGTTGCCGCTGCGCTTAACTATCAGGGGACTCTCGCCTTACTTAAAGGACGCGCAAATTATCTCTGCCTGGAGCGGCTGGAACAGCATGCGATGGCCGGCGGCGAGCTGGCCGTGCAGACGATGAGTGATTTAGCGCATTTGCGCAGCTGGGCGTCTGTAACGGTTGAGGGCGACATCAGTAGCTGCGTGGCGGTGGCTGAAGACAGTCCGGTGTGGCCGCTGGTCACCAGCACTAACGACAACTGTCTGGGCAGCGATTGCCCGCTATATAAAGACTGCTTTGTGGTTAAAGCGCGGCGTAAAGCCATGGATGCCGATGTTGTGGTGGTCAATCATCATCTGTTTCTTGCCGATATGGTAGTAAAAGAGAGTGGTTTTGCTGAGCTGATCCCGCAGGCCGAGGTAATGATTTTCGATGAAGCGCATCAGCTGGCAGATATAGCCAGCCAGTATTTCGGCCAGCAACTTTCCAGCCGTCAGCTGCTGGATCTGGCAAAAGATATTACCATTGCCTATCGTACCGAACTGCGCGATGTACAACAGCTGCAAAAATCTGCCGATCGGCTGGCGCAAAGCGCACAGGATTTTCGTCTGGCGCTGGGTGAGCCAGGTTTTCGCGGCAATTTACGTCAGCTGCTGGATAATCCACCGGTGCAACGTGCGCTGGTGTTACTTGATGATGCGCTTGAACTCTGTTACGACGTAGCCCGGCTGTCACTCGGGCGTTCTGCTCTGCTTGACGCGGCGTTTGAACGCGCCATGCTTTATCGTGGCCGGCTAAAAAGGCTGAAGGATATCAGCCAGCCAGGTTTCAGTTACTGGTATGAATGTAGCGCCCGCCACTTTGTGCTGGCGCTGACGCCGCTTTCGGTCGCGGAACGGTTTCGTGAGGTGATGGACCAGCGTCCTGCCAGCTGGATATTTACCTCGGCAACCCTGGCGGTGAACGCGCAGATGACCCATTTTGTTGAACGGCTGGGGCTCGGCAGCGCCGACACGCTGATTCTTAACAGCCCTTTTGATTACAGCCAGCAGGCACTGTTATGTGTGCCACGTCAGTTACCGTCGCCAAACCAGCCTGGTGGCGCCGGCAGACTGGCCAGTATGATGGCACCAGTCATTGAAGCGAATCAGGGGCGCTGTTTTTTTCTCTGCACTTCACATCAGGTGATGCGTGAACTGGCGGCGGCGTTTCGCGCCAGCCTGACGTTGCCGGTCCTGCTGCAAGGTGAAACCAGCAAGTCACAGCTGCTCAGACAGTTTATTAGCGCCGGTAATGCTCTTCTGGTGGCCACCAGCAGCTTCTGGGAAGGGGTGGATGTGCGCGGTGATGTTCTCTCGCTGGTGATTATTGACAAACTGCCTTTCACTTCGCCAGACGATCCGCTGCTTAAGGCCAGGATGGAAGATTGTCAGTTGCGCGGCGGAGATCCGTTTAATGATGTGCAGCTACCGGATGCCGTTATCAGTCTGAAACAGGGCGTCGGCCGTTTGATCCGCGATGTTGATGACCGTGGTGTGCTGGTGATTTGTGACAACCGGCTGGTTATGCGCCCCTATGGCGCCGCTTTTCTGAATAGTCTGCCACCGACACCACGTACACGCGACCTTAAACGAGCGGTAGAATTCCTGCGGGCAGGGCGCACCTGATGATAAACTCTGTGATATGATGCGCGCCGAAAATTGTCACTCTGGAGTAGCTATGTCATCGCGTATTCTGGCGCTGGACACCGCCACCGAAGCCTGTTCCGTCGCCTTGCTGGATAATCATCAGGTGCTGGCCACATTTGAACACTGTGCCCGTGAACATACCCAGCGCATTTTACCCCTGGTGCAGCAACTACTGGCTGAAGCCGGGGTGACGTTGAATCAGCTTGATGCGCTGGCATTCGGTCGCGGTCCAGGCAGTTTCACCGGGGTACGAATTGGCATTGGCATTGCCCAGGGCCTGGCACTGGGTGCGGGTCTCCCTTTAATCGGGGTGTCAACGTTACAGACGATGGCACAGGGAGCCTGGCGGCGGCAGGGCGCCAGCCAGGTGCTGGCTGCAATAGACGCGCGTATGGGTGAGCTTTACTGGGCGCAATACCGGCGTGACAATCAGGGACGCTGGCTGGGCGAAACCAGCGAAGCGGTGGTTAAGCCCGAACGGGCCCAGGCTGATATCGCTACGCTTAGCGGGCACTGGACACCGGTTGGCACCGGCTGGCAGGCCTGGCCGCAGCTGGCTGAGTCCGACAGGGTCACGCTGAACGCTTGTGAAGTGACGTTACCCTCGGCTGAGGATATGTTGCCGTTGGCTGCCGATGCACTGGCACGCGGCGCCACGGTTGACGCTGAACATGCTGAGCCGGTCTATCTGCGAAACGAGGTGGCGTGGAAAAAATTGCCCGGCCGGGAGTAAGGCAGGCAACTATTTAACGCTGACTGAGTCTAATCAGCCGTATCCAGGAGAATTTTATGCGTAAATCAGCTTTATTCAGGGCCTCGCTTTTCGCAGGTGCATTACTGCTGACTGGCTGCGTCAGCGTGCCGGATTCCATTAAGGGTTCTTCACCCACGCCACAGCAGGATTTGGTCAGAGTGATGAATGCACCCAAACTCTACGTCGGCCAGGAATCACGCTTTGGTGGCAAAGTGGTGAAGGTCAGCAATGAAAATGGCTATACGCTGCTGGAAATTGCGGCAACCCGCCTTGATGATTCGGCCCGGCCGATTTTGGGTGCGGCCTCTGTTGGTCGCCTGTTTGCCCGTATCAACGGCTTTGTTGACCCGATAGATTTCAACAACCAGTGGGTGACGGTTGTCGGACCGATCACCGGAACCCGTCAGGGCAAAGTAGGTGACGCAAACTATAATTTTGTTACCGTGGACGTCACCGGTTATCAGCGCTGGCGTCTGGCCCAGCAAATTGTCTCTCCGCCCGCACCAATTAACCCGTGGATCTGGTATGGACCCGGACCTGGCCGCCACCGCGGCTACTGGGGACCACCGCCTTACGGCTGGTACAATCCAGGCCCCTCACATGTTGAGACCTTCCTGACCGAATAAATTTCAAATCACTTTCCCCTGCTATGCCATGGTGTGGCAGGGCAATTATTGCCTGTAAATCCTGTGGCGAATTTTAGTGATGGGCTTCGCAACCTGCACATCCCGAGGGTGGCAAACTGGTACGCTGAGTTAAAATAATGTTAATAAACAGCGTGTGAGACGTCGCGATGACAACCAATAATAGTTTCCGAGGTGTTGAGTTGAAAAAAGTCTGGCTGGATCGCTATCCTGCGGATGTTCCGGCGGAAATTGACGCCGACCGCTATACGTCGTTAGTTGACCTCTTTGAACAGGCTGTCGCGCGCTACGGCGATAAGACTGCGTATGTCAATATGGGGCGCAGTATGACTTTCCGTGAGCTGGAAGCCAGCAGTCGTGCCTTTGCGGCCTGGCTTCAGCAGGGCTTAGGGTTAAAAAAAGGTGACCGGGTGGCATTAATGATGCCCAACCTGCTGCAATACCCTATTGCGTTATTTGGTGTATTGCGGGCCGGTATGGTGGTGGTGAATGTTAACCCGCTTTATACCCCGCGGGAGCTGGAGCATCAGCTCAAAGACAGCGGTGCGCAGGCAATTCTTATTGTCTCCAACTTTGCGCATACGCTGGAAAAAGTGGTGGCAAAAACCGGGGTTCGTCATGTGATGCTCACCCGACTTGGCGATCAGCTGTCACCGGTGAAAGGCTCGCTGGTGAATTTTGTGGTCAAATATGTCAAGCGTCTGGTCCCGAAGTACAATCTGCCAGGGGCTATCTCATTTCGCAGTGCCTTGCAGCAGGGGGCGCGGATGAGTTATCAGCGTGAGGCGATTGGTAATGACGATTTAGCCTTTTTGCAGTACACCGGGGGTACCACTGGCGTGGCGAAAGGCGCAATGCTGACCCATCGTAATATGCAGGCCAATCTTGCCCAGACGAAAGCGACGTACGGTTCACTGCTGCGTGATGGTGATGAAACGGTAGTGACCGCCTTGCCGCTTTATCATATTTTTGCCCTGACGGTAAACTGCCTGCTGTTTACCGAACTCGGCGGGCGTAACCTGCTGATTACTAACCCGCGTGATATTCCCGGCCTGGTGAAAGAGATGAGCCGTTATCCGGTGACGGCGCTCACCGGGGTTAATACGCTGTTTAACGCGTTGCTTAACGATGCCAATTTTCACAACATCGATTTCTCGACGCTGCGTATGTCCGCTGGCGGTGGTATGGCGGTGCAAAAAGCGGTGGCTGAACGCTGGGAAAAACTCACCGGCTGTTTTTTGCTGGAAGGCTATGGCCTGACAGAATGTTCGCCGCTGGTTTCCGTCAATCCACACGACATTACTCATCATACCGGCAGCATTGGTCTGCCGGTCCCGTCCACAGACATTCGTCTGGTTGATGATGAGGAAAACGAGGTGGCACCAGGGGAACCTGGCGAACTCTGCATCCGCGGGCCACAAGTGATGCTGGGCTACTGGCAACGTCCTGATGCCACCGACGAAGTGATGAAAAATGGATGGCTTCACAGTGGTGATATTGTTACCGTGGATGAACAGGGCTTTTTACGCATCGTTGATCGTAAAAAAGATATGATTCTGGTCTCCGGTTTCAATGTTTATCCCAATGAAATTGAAGATGTGCTGATGCTGCATCCTAAAGTACGCGAAGCCGCAGCGATCGGGGTACCGAACGATGTTGCCGGTGAAATGGTTAAAGTCTGCGTAGTGAAAAAGGATGACTCACTCAGTAAAGAAGAACTGATTGCACATTGCAAGCTGCACCTTACCGGCTATAAAGTGCCTAAACTGGTGGAGTTTCGTCAGGAGTTGCCAAAAACTAACGTCGGAAAAATACTCCGGCGCCAGCTGCGTGATGAAGCGCCAGAGGCGACAAAGCAAACGCCCTGATTGCAGACAGGCAAAACCTTTCCTTAAGCGCCGGTATTACCGGCGTTTTTATGTGTGATATTCCCCGTACGGCGGGCAATAAGAGAAGATATGCTGAATTACACGATGATTAGCAGCAACGCTGCGCTGGCAGAGATTTGTGCTAGCGCCCGGCAGAAAAGCGCGCTGGCGCTGGATACCGAATTTGTACGTACCCGAACCTACTACCCCCGCCTTGGACTTATTCAGCTGTTTGATGGTGAGCAGTTAAGTCTGATTGACCCGACGACCATCAGTGACTGGCAACCGTTTATTGCGCTGCTACAGGACCAGCAGGTCACCAAATTTCTGCACGCCGGCAGTGAAGATCTTGAGGTGTTTCAGCATCAGTATGGGGTTATGCCGGTGCCGATGATTGATAGCCAGATATTGGCGGCTTTTTGTGGCAAAACCCTGTCGTTAGGCTTTGCCAGTCTGGTGGAAAATTATACCGGCGTGGCGCTGGATAAAAGCGAAGCGCGTACAGACTGGCTGGCGCGCCCACTCACCGCCAGACAGTGCCAGTATGCTGCCGCTGATGTCTGGTATCTGCTTCCCATAGCACTGACGCTGGTTGAAGAGACGCGTGCAGCGGGCTGGCTGCCGGCTGCAATCAATGAGTGTCAGTTGCTGTGCCAGCGCCGTCAGGTGGTTGCTGATCCGCAGCAGGCCTGGCGTGATATCACTAATAGCTGGCAACTGCAGCCACGCCAGCTGGCGGCGCTGAGATTACTGGCTGCCTGGCGACTGGAACAGGCGCGACAAAAAGACCTGGCGGTTAACTTTGTGCTGCGTGAAGAAAACCTGTGGAAGGTGGCAAGATATCTGCCGGGAACGTTAGGCGAACTGGACCACTTGGGTATTCCGGGTCAGGAAATTCGCTATCATGGTAAGCGCTTGCTGGAGCTGGTATCTGCTGCCCGGCAGCTGGATGAATCGGACCTGCCAGCACCGCTGAGCAATCTGATTGATATGCCGGACTATAAGCGGCTGTTTAAGGAAATTAAAGCACAGATTGCCGGTATTGCTCAGCAAACCGGATTAAGTCAGGAACTGCTGGCATCGCGGCGGCAGATAAATCAGTTACTGAGCTGGCACTGGCAGATTAAACCCGGCGGGCAAATGCCGGAACTGCTACACGGCTGGCGCGGTGATCTACTGAAAGAAAAACTGATGAATTTACTGGGGGCAGCGGCTTCCTGAATCACCTTCTCCTGCTGGTGGCCAGCAGGAGATATGTGAAAATCACGGGCATCATTTAGCCTCGTCTTCCGGTTCCGGCAGGGTGACATTCAGCTCCAGAATTGAGATATCGTCGTCATTCTGGTCCAGTTTCACCGTCAGCATCTCGGGATCGATTTTGACGTACTTACAAATGACTTCCAGTAAGTCCTTTTTCAGCTGGGGCAGATAGTGTGGTTCAACATCGCCACGCCGGCGCTCAGCAACAATAATCTGCAGCCGCTCCTTGGCGATATTGGCGGTATTTTTTTTCCGGGATAAAAAGAAATCAAGCAGTGCCATTGTTTATCCCCCAAACAGGCGTTTCAGGAAGCCCTTCTTTTCTTCTTCAACAAAGCGGAAGGGGCGTTCTTCGCCAAGCAGACGATCCACCGTATCAGCATAAGCCTTACCAGCGTCGGAGTCGGCAGCCAGAATAACCGGTTCACCCTGGTTGGACGCACTCAACACTGACTGGTCTTCCGGAATAACGCCGGCCAGAGGTATGCGCAGAATCTCCAGCACATCTTCCATGCTCAGCATATCGCCACGGTTAACCCGGCCTGGATTGTAACGGGTAAGCAACAGGTGCTCTTTGATCGGTTCCTGACCATTTTCCGCGCGGCGTGATTTTGAAGAGAGAATACCGAGGATACGGTCTGAATCACGCACCGACGACACTTCGGGGTTGGTGGTAATAATGGCTTCATCGGCAAAATAGAGTGCCATCAGCGCGCCCGTCTCAATACCCGCAGGTGAATCGCAGACGATAAAGTCAAAATTCATTGCGGCCAGATCGTTAAGGACTTTTTCCACACCTTCGCGTGTCAGCGCGTCTTTGTCACGGGTCTGGGAAGCCGGCAGGATATAAAGGTTATCGGTACGTTTATCTTTGATCAGCGCCTGGTTGAGGGTGGCATCACCCTGAATAACATTAACAAAGTCATACACGACGCGGCGTTCGCAGCCCATGATCAGGTCAAGATTACGCAGACCGATATCGAAATCGATCACCACGGTCTTTTTACCTTTTAAAGCCAGACCGGTTGCGATGGCAGCGCTGGAGGTGGTTTTTCCTACGCCCCCTTTGCCCGAAGTAACTACAATAATGCGTGCCATAAAGTGATTTCCTTACAAAATAGGGCTGTAGAGCCTGCTCAGTACAATTTCTGTATTGTCAGAGCGCCGTTCTGCAGACACAGTCGCGACGCTTTACCAAAAAAATCGGCAGGGATCTGATCCATTATCCAGTATTCGCCAGCAATAGAGACCAGTTCTGCAGATAAACTGCTACAAAAAATCTGGCACTGGCGATCGCCACTGGCACCGGCCAGCGCCCGGCCACGCATTGTGCCATAAATATGGATATTACCATCGGCAATCAATTCGGCACCGGCGCTGACGCTGCTGGTGACGATGAGATCGCTGTTTTTGGCATAGATTTGCTGCCCGGAACGCACCGGTGAGTCAATCAGCCGGGTCTTTGTCGCCTCGCTGGTTGCGGCGGCGACTGCTTTAACGGGAGTCTCGTCCTGCTGGCTCTTTGGCTTACCTTCATTGAGTAACGGCAGGCCGGCAGCACTAATCAGCCGTTTAAGCTGTTCATCTTTACAGCCGCTGACACCCACGATATGTAAACCGGTGGCCGTAATAGCCTGCTGCATTTGTTGCCAGTTAATTTCGCCATTCAGTCTGGAAACATTCAGCACCACGGGCGCATTTTTTAAAAAGGCCGGCGCCTGATCTACTTTCTCCTGCAATGCTTTGCCAACGACTTCCGGCTGCGGGTGAAGGAGGTGAACAACCGACAGGGTAAAACTACTGCCTTTAAGCTCAATGGGCGCTTGCGACATCGATACCAACTCAGTCCTGTTTTCGTCCCGACTTTGATTATGACTGTTTTTTGCACGGCGTAACCGCGTCAGGAGAATATTACGAAGTTATGCCAGCATGTTATAGTTAGAGCTATATTCAGGCAAGATATCTGCCAGGTTAATTCGGGTAAAAAATATGTTTTGTGTGATCTACCGAAGTCCGCTGCGCGATCAGACGTATTTGTATGTTGAAAAAAAAGAGGATTTTTCCCGGGTGCCGGAAGCGCTTTTACGCAACTTTGGTCGACCACAGTTTGTCATGATGTTTCCCCTTGATGGCCGTAAAAAACTGGCCAATGCAGCGTTAGATAAAGTGACCGCAGCCCTTAATGAACAGGGTTTTTATTTGCAGCTTCCACCTACGGTGGAAAGTTTGTTGAGTGCACATCTGGAAAACAATAAAAACACGGTTTAGGAATCATCTGTAAATCTTTTTAGGCCGGTTATCGTCATACAGCAATTGCCAACAGCGTAGAAAAATTTATCAGGAGCCAGCCGATGCCACTGAGCAGACAGCCTATTCTGGCAATGTCATGGTTGTTGTCACTGAGTATCGCCCTGCCACAACAAGCGGCTGCACATTCTGACAGCACAGTGGCTACGCTGACGAAGCCTGCCAGCCAGACTGTAACCCTGGCGCAGAGCGGGCGCGATCCGGCCGCATTCCCGGACTATGTCGCCCAGCTAAAGCACACTGCCCGCCAGGCGGGATTCAGCGAACAGACCATTGCCCGGGGTTTTAGTGGCATCCATTTTGTGGACCATGCAGTCAGTGCTGACCGCAGTCAGCCGGAAAAAAAACGCAGGCTTGATGATTATCTGTCGCGGGTAATCAACCCTGAATTGATTCGTCAGGGACGCGCTTATCGCCAGCAGTACCGCCAGCGTTTGCAGCGGGTTAGCGATCATTACGGTGTCACTTCTGACTATATTGTTGCCTTGTGGGCCATGGAGAGTCGTTACGGCACCATCCAGGGTAAAGAGGCGGTGATTTCAGCGCTGGCCACGCTGGCTTTTGAAGGGCGCCGCCGGGAGTTTTTTACCGAACAGCTGCTGGCGGCATTGAAAATTATTCAGCAGCAGCCGATTTCCGCTGGCGAACTGAAGGGGTCATGGGCCGGGGCCATGGGACAGACACAGTTTATGCCACAATCCTATCTGCGTTACGGTGCCGACGGTGACCGGGATGGCAAAATTGATATCTGGAATAACCCTGACGATGTTTTTGCTTCCACGGCAAACTATCTGGCTTCAAATGGCTGGCAGGCAGGAAAGCGCTGGGGGCAGCAGGTGAGGTTACCGGCTAATTTTGATCCTAAGCTGGCAGGAACGGCGCCCGGGCTGGCGCGTAGCGTGGCCGACTGGCAGGCGGCGGGTGTGACTCTCAGCGCGACACGGGTTTCACTGCGGCAACCGGCATGGATTATTCTGCCGGATGATAGCCGTGAGCGGGCTTATATGGTTTTTGATAATTTCCGCACGCTCATGCGCTGGAACCGATCTTATTATTTCGCTTTGAGCGTCGGTATGATGGCTGACGCACTGGCAAAACCCGCGTCGGTATCGGCCGATGCGCCTGATTAATCAGCGAGGAATCACATGTATCAGCATCACAACTGGCAGGGTACGCCGTTAGATTTTCCGGTGAATAAAGTGGTGTGTGTCGGCAGTAACTATGCCAGGCATATTAATGAGATGGGCAGTGTTACACCGAGCGAACCGGTGCTATTTATCAAGCCTGAAACCGCGCTATGCGATCTGCGGCAGCCGCTGTCTATTCCGCAAGGTAAGGGCGCGGTTCATCATGAGGTGGAACTGGCGATTTTAATTGGCTCAACGCTGAAACAGGCAACAGAAGATCATGTCAGGCAGGCCATTGCCGGTTATGGTGTGGCGCTGGATCTTACTCTGCGTGACCTCCAGGCTGGTTGTAAAAAAGCCGGACAGCCCTGGGAAAAGGCAAAAGGATTTGATAACGCCTGCCCGATTTCCGGATTTATTCCTGCTGCGGAATTTGCCGGCGATCCTCAGAACTGTGAACTGAAGCTGGTGGTTAATGGCGCGGTACGCCAGCATGGCAACACGGCAGATATGATTACCCCGATTGTGCCGCTTATTGCTTATATGAGTCAGTTTTTCACCCTGCGTGAAGGGGACATTATATTAACCGGTACGCCGGAAGGTGTCGGACCCATGCAGCCGGGGGACGCGCTGGAAGTGTCACTGGCAGGCTATGGTATCTCGACGCGGGTACTCTGAGTTGCACGGCGCTTGCATCTGGCGCCGCTAACCTTTATAAGGTGCAGCTTTCTGACTGAGCGGGAATGAGAATGAGCGAACGTCCTTTCTGGCAGTATAAAAGCCTTGATCAGATGAGCGATGCGGAATGGGAATCCCTGTGTGATGGCTGCGGTCAGTGCTGTCTGAATAAGCTTCAGGATGAAGAAACTGATGAAATTTACTTTACCAACGTGGCTTGTGACCAGCTGAATATTAAAACCTGTCGCTGCAACAATTATGCACGACGTTTTGAATATGAGCCTGACTGTATCAAGCTGACACGCAGCAATCTGCCAACCTTTTCATGGTTACCCTGGACCTGCGCGTACCGGTTGCTGGCCGAGGGAAAACCTTTGCCGGCCTGGCATCCGTTACGCAGCGGTTCGAAAGCTGCTATGCATGCTCAGCGTATTTCAGTGCGGCACATTGCCGTGCGTGAAAGTGAAGTGATTGACTGGGAAGATCATATAATTCGCCGACCGGTCTGAGGCTGATCGGCCCCGTCAGCAGACCGGAGCCGATCAGATATAATTAATGAAAAGAGGGTGTTACCGGTTTGGCGCAGTGACTGTCACTGCTGTTACAAGGCTGCGCTTTACTGTCGGTTGCCCTGGCCGCCTGATTGGGTTCAGGGTCCGCGCCGGGTGAAAAAACGGAACACCCGCTGACCAATGTCAGCATCACTGCGAGCATAACGATTTTTTTCATCACATCTCCTTATTATGACGTTTACTTTTTCATCATAGACTGCCATCACCCATTGTGAGTGGCGGGATGTGATATTTGTCGGCCGGAGCCTGCTTTGACCGTTAGTTTGAGAACATTTTACGATTACGCGCACGAAATGGCTGCGCAATCAGTACCAGCAGCGCCACCAGCAGATAGCAGGCAAAGGTGACTATCAGCCATTGCGGCATGCTAAGGTTAAACAGCGTCCAGCCGCGTTCTGAACAGTCACCGCTGGCAACAAACACCGCCGGCAGCCAGCGATCAAGCGGCAGCCAGTGCGGAAAACTGGCGGCAAAATCGCAGGTTGAAAAAGGATTAGGATGCAATTGCAGCATAGTATGTTGCCACGACAGACGCAGACCTTGCCAGCCACTGTATAACCAGATGAGCAGCGCCAGAATACGCAGCGGGCTGCGCGGGGCAATCAACCCGACAATGCCTGCGCCCAGAATGCCAAACAATGCACAGCGCTCGTAAATGCACATGACGCAGGGCATTAAACCTTGCACGTGCTGGAACCAGAGCGCGACCAATTCCAGCAACAAAGCTGACAGGGTCAGCAGCAGCCAGGCACCGCGTCCCTGAGAACATCGGTTAAGATACGTCAGCATATAATATTCCATGAATAATTGTTAAACGGGAAGTTTAACTGAAAAAAGTTGGGCTGCCAGCCCGTCTGTGAGTAAAAGATAGCCTGAAGAAATGATTTAAATTAAACAAGTTGTAAAAAGTAAACATTAGCAACAGCCATTTATCAATGCCGTCTCTACCAGTCACCTTTAGGATGATATATCTCCTGATCCCGCGTTAGCAGACTATATCGCACAGAATGCCTCTGGTATGATGAATTGTCATTTATAGCACTGTCCCTATAACGGAAAATAAACGCTATGGTTATTAAAGCGCAGAGCCCCGCTGGATTTGCTGAAGAGTATATTATTGAAAGCATCTGGAATAATCGTTTCCCGCCAGGATCCATTTTACCCGCAGAACGTGAACTCTCTGAGCTAATCGGTGTGACGCGTACCACCCTGCGTGAGGTGCTGCAGCGTCTGGCGCGTGACGGATGGCTGACTATCCAGCACGGTAAACCAACGCAGGTTAATAACTTCTGGGAAACTTCTGGTCTGAATATTCTCGAAACGCTGGCGCGTCTCGATCATGATAGTGTGCCGCAGTTAATTGATAATCTGTTGTCGGTGCGTACCAATATTGCCTCTATTTTTATCCGTTGTGCGGTACGCAATTTTCCGGAAAAAGCAGAAGCCGTATTGCGTGTGGCTGAAACGGTTGAAGACAAAGCAGAGGCGTATACCGACCTCGATTACGGCATTTTCCGCGGGCTGGCGTTTGCATCCGGTAACCCGATATATGGACTTATCCTTAATGGACTGAAAGGATTATACACCCGGGTTGGTCGCCACTATTTTTCTAACCCGGAGGCCCGCCAGCTGGCGCGTGATTTTTATCTGGAATTGTTGACCCTTTGTCAGCAACAGCGTGTCGATCAGGTCGTCGAAGCGGTGCGTGAATATGGCCGGCGTAGTGGTGAAATCTGGCATGCAATGCATTTCTCGATGCCACAGCAGGAAAACAACCGACTGAAAGGTATCTGAAAAGAAAAAACCGGTCGGCCGACCGGTTTTTTTATGATTGCGACAGGAATTGCCTGGCTGTCCTGCGATGCTAGCCCAGTTAGCTCAGCGGGGCGGGCAGTTTTCCAGTAATTCCACCGAGCCATCGGCATTCTGCTGTTCAAGATGTACATCAAAGCCCCACAGCCGGTGCACGTGTTTTAATACTTCGCGACGACTTTTATCCAGCGGCGTGCGATCCTGGGGAATGTAACGCAGGGTCAGCGAGCGGTCACCGCGCAGGTCTACATTGTAGATCTGGATATTGGGTTCAAGATTACTCAGATTATACTGTGCGGAAAGTTGCTGACGGATTGCCTGATAGCCGGCTTCGTCATGAATGGCCGCAATTTCCAGATAGTTATTGCGATCGTCATCCAGCACGGTAAACAGACGGAAATCGCGCATGACTTTGGGTGACAGGAACTGGCTGATAAAGCTTTCATCTTTAAATTCGCGCATAGCGAAATGCAGGGTATCGAGCCAGTTTGTGCCGGCAATGTCCGGGAACCAGTAGCGATCTTCCTCTGTTGGTGCTTCACAGATGCGTTTAATGTCCTGGAACATAGCAAAACCAAGCGCATAGGGGTTTATGCCGTTATACCACTGACTGTTATAGGCTGGCTGAAACACAACATTGGTGTGGCTGTGCAAAAACTCCATCATAAAGCGTTCGCTGACTTTACCTTCATCGTACAGATGGTTGAGGATGGTATAGTGCCAGAACGTCGCCCAGCCTTCGTTCATTACCTGAGTCTGTTTTTGCGGATAAAAATACTGGCTGACTTTACGCACAATGCGCAGTATTTCACGTTGCCAGGATTCCAGCAGCGGTGCATTTTTTTCCATAAAATAGAGCAGGTTTTCCTGTGGTTCTGAAGGAAAGCGCTGTTGTTGTGCCTGGGTTTCTTCACGCTCCCGGCGTGGTAAGGTTCGCCACAGACTATTGACCTGACTTTGCAGATATTCTTCGCGGCTTTTCTGCCGGGCTTTCTCTTCTTCCAGCGAAATTTTTTGCGGGCGTTTATAGCGGTCGACACCATAATTCATTAAGGCATGACAGGAATCGAGCAGCTTTTCCACTTCATCAACGCCATAGCGTTCTTCGCAGCGGGCAATGTAACCGCGGGCGAAAATCAGGTAATCAATTATTGAACTGGCATCGGTCCAGCTGCGAAACAGATAATTGTTTTTGAAGAAAGAGTTATGTCCGTAGCAGGCATGGGCCATCACCAGGGCCTGCATGGTCATAGTGTTCTCTTCCATAAGATAAGCAATACAGGGATTGGAATTAATCACGATTTCATAAGCCAGCCCCTGCTGACCATGCTTATAACGCTGCTCGGTTTCAATAAATTTTTTGCCGAATGACCAGTGGGCATAATTAATCGGCATGCCGACGCTGGAATAGGCGTCCATCATTTGTTCTGAGGTGATAACTTCGATTTGATGCGGGTAAGTTTCCAGCCGGTAATGCTTCGCCACGCGGTCTATTTCGTGTAAATAGACATCCAGTAGCTCGAATGTCCAGTCCGGGCCATCGCTCAGGCGTTTGCTGTCCTTGATGGGATCGTTAAAGATTGTTGTCATCGCGCACCCCTTAATAACAAGCGGCCGGACTGAAATGACCGGGCCGTTTATTTCATGATCTGACATAGCCGCTCCGCGCTGGTCAGATCCGGAATCACAACTGCATCTTCAATGATAGTTCACTCTCTCTTATCTCAGGGAGTAACACAATGGAAATGTTGCAAGGTAACGGCAATGCTGCCAGCCTGGATGATGTGTTGCGATGCTAAATGCTATATATGCAGTATTATTTAGCTGTTTGTACTAATTATATACCCTGTCAGGTGACCTGTTATTCTGCTGTTATATCGCCATAATGGCCTTTTTTGTGCAATTTACTGCTGCCGTAGCACAAATGATTATATGAAATGCTGAATTGATGATTTATGACGCTTTTTTGTTATCAAGTTACCCAAAAAGAGGTGAAATAGTAACAGCGGCAGTGGGGTTGGCCTGGCGTGCGGCGCAATTTACTGCTTTTCTGCCATTAAACCGGGATTTTATTCTTTTTATATAATGCGGAGCCGTTATGAGAGTGATCGTTCTTGGGGGCGGAGTAATAGGCGTGACCAGTGCGTGGTATCTGGCGCAGGCTGGTCATGAGGTTACCGTCATTGAGCGCCATGCGGACGCCGCAATGGAGACCAGCGCGGGCAATGCAGGCCAGATATCACCGGGTTATGCCGCGCCCTGGGCGGCGCCCGGTGTGCCACTGAAAGCGATTAAATGGCTATTCCAACGTCATGCACCGCTGGCTTTTCGTCCGGATGGCAGCTATTTTCAGCTGGCCTGGATGTGGCAGATGTTGCGTAATTGCGATATACACCATTATCAGCAAAATAAAAGCCGCATGGTGCGCCTGGCGGAATACAGTCGTGATTGTCTTAAACTATTGCGCCAGCAGACCGGCATCGCTTATGAAGCGCGGCAGGGCGGAACGCTGCAGCTGTTTCGTACTGCGCAACAGTTTGATAATGCCAGCAAAGATATCGCGGTATTACAACAGGCCGCTGTACCCTATGAATTGCTGTCGGCAGAGGAGCTGAAACGGGCGGAGCCAGCGCTGGCTGCCACCCAGCATAAGTTCAGCGGCGGCCTGCGGCTGCCTAACGATGAAACCGGCGACTGCCAGTTGTTCACCCAGCGTCTGACAGCAATGGCGCGAACCGCGGGCGTAAACTTCCTGTTCCGCCACAACGTTGAACAACTGATCCGCGAAGGTAACCGTATTACCGGGGTAAAATGCGCCACACAGACGCTGAATGCCGACGCATTTGTTATCGCGCTGGGCTGCTGGTCAACGGCCTTACTGAAAAACTGTATTGCGATTCCAGTGTATCCGCTGAAAGGCTATTCACTGACCATTCCGGTAATAAATAGCGAGGCGGCACCGGTTTCCACGGTACTGGATGAAAGTTATAAAGTGGCGGTAACGCGTTTTGATAACCGTATACGGGTCGGTGGTATGGCCGAAATTGTCGGCTATAACCGGCAGTTACTGGCAGCGCGTCGTAAAACGCTGGAGAAAGTCGTCAGCGATCTGTTCCCGCACGGCGGGGACCTCAGTCAGGCCAGTTTCTGGAGCGGACTACGTCCAATGACGCCCGATGGCACCCCGATAGTCGGGCGCACCCCGCTGGCAAACCTGTTTTTAAATACCGGACATGGAACGCTTGGCTGGACCATGGCCTGTGGTTCTGGCCAGCTGCTAGCGGATCTTGTATCTGATCGTGCGCCGGCTATTGCTGCCGACGATCTATCTGTACTACGGTATCTGCCTGGTTTTGACGGTAATCGCGCGACGATATTTCAGCATAACGGCACGGCCCCCTGATGCTAAACGTGGCGTGAAAAGGAGAAAATATGGCCCGACCACTGGTCGCAACGATTAAACGCAGCGCGTTGCGGCACAATCTTTCCGTTGTCCGCCAGGCAGCGGAAAACGCGCATATATGGTCTGTGGTGAAAGCGAACGGTTATGGCCATGGTCTTGAGCGTATCTGGCAAAGCCTCAGCGATACTGATGGCTTTGCGCTGCTTAATCTGGAAGAAGCGATCCTGCTGCGTGAAAAAGGATGGAAAAAGCCCATCCTGTTGTTAGAAGGCTTTTTTAGCGCGCAGGAGCTGAGCATACTTGATAAATACCGGTTAACCACCAGTGTTCACAGTAACTGGCAGATTCAGGCGCTGGCACAGGCAACGCTGTCGGCACCATTGGATATTTATCTTAAAATTAACAGCGGCATGAACCGGCTTGGTTTTGCGCCGGATCAGGTTTGTAACGCCTGGCAGAAACTGCGCACGCTGGATAACGTCGGCGAAATAACCCTGATGTCACACTTCGCCCGCGCCGAAGAGGATGCCGGCATTATTGAGCCATTGCGGCGTATTGAACAGGCGGTAAAAGAGATTCCCTTGCCACGTTCGCTGGCTAACTCTGCGGCGACGCTCTGGCACCCGCAAACGCACTATGACTGGGTCAGACCCGGTATCATTTTATACGGCGCCTCTCCCAGCGGTCGCTGGCAGGATATTGCCAGTACCGGATTGCGGCCGGCAATGGTGCTTGAAAGCGAAATTATTGCCATTCAAAATCTGCAGCAGGGTGAAGGGGTCGGATATGGTCACCGTTACCGGACAAGTGCTGAACAGCGTATCGGCGTTGTTGCCTGCGGCTATGCCGATGGTTACCCACGCCATGCACCGAGCGGCACACCGGTTTACGTAGACGGCGTGAAAACCTGCACTCTGGGGACGATTTCTATGGATATGTTAGCGATTGATTTGACGCCTTGTCCGGAAGCGCATATTGGTAGCCGTGTCGAGCTGTGGGGAGAGAACATCCGCATTGATGATGTTGCCGCCGCCGCCGGCACTGTGGGTTATGAGCTGATGTGTGCGCTGGCTCCCCGGGTGCCGGTGGTGGTGACTGACTGAATATTACAGCGCGGTAATATGACCGCGCATTTTTTTACTCATCCGCCATGCCAGCAAACACAGCAGGGCTGCCAGCGCCATCATCACCAGCAGCGCTACTTTTTCACTCAGTGGCAGTGCCATCACCAGCATGCCGACAGCGGCACCGCCTGCCATCTGAATAAACCCCATTAGTGCTGAGGCAACCCCCGCCTGCTGTGGCCAGGGCTCCAGTGCATAGCTGGTTGCCGGGCCAACCGTCCAGGCAAGGCCGGCGCAAGCGATCACCACCGGCAGCATATAACCAAACCAGGCATGCTGTATTGCTACGGGCAGTAGGGTGATTTCCGCCAGTAATAACAACGCAGCAACCAGCTGTGCCAGCGCACCGGCCAGCAGACAAGCGGGGCGGCCCACTTTGCGGATCATTTTATTGACCACCATGCTAAAGAGCATGATCCACAAACCGTTGGCACCAAAAGCGAAAGAAAACTGTAGCGGGGTGAGTTGAGCCTGGTTCATCAGCACTTCCGGCGCCAGCGAGACGTAGGTCAGTACCATGCCCATAACGCCGGCATTGGCTGCGGCAAACAGCAGGAAATCGGCCCGGCGTATAATCTGGCTATACTGGCGCAGGGGAATACCCCGTGAGCGCAGCGTGGTGGACGGACGGGTTTCTGGCAGAAAAAAAATCACCAGCAGGCCGATAATCAACGCGTAAAAACTGAGCAGCCAGAACGGTGCCCGCCAGCCTAAGCTGGCGCCCAGCAACCCACCCAGCAACGGCGCCAGCGCCGGAACAATATTCAGGGCACCGTTAAGAAAACTGTATGCGCGAGCGGCATCATCCCCCGCCAGCCGGTCACGCACGCCGCTGAAGGCGACGACGGCGGTACAGCACACCGCGCAGCCCTGAACCACCCGTGCGACAAAAAACAGCTGCCAGCCCGGCGCGCAGGCGGCGAGCGTGCTGCCTGCCAGGTAGAGGGCAATGCCGGTTAGAGCAACCGGCTTGCGACCAAGATTATCCACCAGCGGGCCGGCGACCAGCTGGCCCAGTCCCATAATCAGTAAAAACAGTGGAATAGTCAGCTGCATCAGGGATATAGGGGAATGAAGTCCGTTGGCGATGGCGGGCAATACCGGTAAGTAGAGATCGATACCCAATGGGCCAAATAGTACCAGGGTAAGTAATAACAGGGTGAATTTTTGCATAGCGACCAGACGGTAAAACAAAAACAGAGGCTAAGGGTAGAGGGTCACAGGTAAAAAGAAAAGGTCTGGTGGGCAGAAAAACCGCCTGCAGAGGCAGGCGGCGATAAGCTGAGCCTTAATAGGCACCGTCGCGACGCAATACCACTCCGGCAGTTTTAAACAAAATGGCGATATCGGTCCATAATGCCCAGTTTTTAACATACCAGGAGTCGAAATATACCCGCGTGTCATAATCGATATCATTACGCCCGCTGACCTGCCACAGACCGGTCATGCCCGGCTTGGCCATCAGGTAATAATCAACGTCACCGGCATAGCGTTCCAGTTCCGCCTCAATAACCGGACGGGGGCCAACCAGACTCATTTCTCCCCGGACCACGTTCCACAGCTGCGGCAGTTCATCCAGGCTGGTTTTACGCAGAAATCTGCCGATAGCGGTTACCCGCGGATCGTTTTTCAGCTTGAAGTCTTTCTCCCATTCTGCCCTGGCGTCGGCGTCGCTGGCCAGTAGCTGGGTCAGCACTTACTGAGAGTTAGTGACCATGGAGCGGAATTTCAGGCATTTAAACTTTTTGCCTTCGCGTCCGATCCGTTCATGACCATAGATCGGGCTGCCGCCATCGCGCGATACCAGCCAGCACAACAGGCCAAAAGCCGGTGCAAGGAACAGCAGTAACAACGCAGCAACCACCAGGTCAAAGCCACGCTTAACAATGCGGGAAGAGCGTTTGGCCAGGCTATTACTGACTCGCAGGATCATCACTTCATGGCTGAAAATAAAAGACATGTCGGTACCGTAGAGCGGCACGCCGCGCAGTGCCGGAACAACCGATATTGAACGGCAACGTTTTTTTGACAACAGTTGCAGCCATTTGTCAGTCAGGGCTTTTTGTTCGTATTCGGTGGCAACGATGAACTGAGTATTTTCCAGATCGATACGTTCCCAGGCGATTTCTTTGTGGGTAATCACCGGTACGCCATTAAGCAATTCCGGACGATTTTCACCACTGGTGGCGACGAAAGCTTTCACTTCATAGCCCAGCATTTCATCACTTTGTAATGCGGCATAGGCTTCGCGGGCATTGCGGCCTGAACCGATAATAATGGTTTGTTTATTCCACTGGCCAGCACGCAGAATCAGTTTTTTCACACAGGTACGCAGCAGTGGCATCAGAAATAGTGCAAAGCCCCAGGTAAAGATCCACAACATGCGCGAAAAATCCCATTTCGAGAAAGAGATCAGCGCCATATCAAGCAAAGAAAAAATGACCAGCGTTTTGATGATATCTTTCAGTTCGAACCAGAAGGGTTTGCGGTAAGTATAGTGGCGTAGCCGGGTCCAGAACCAGGCCGTGCAGACCAGGGACATAACAAACTGAGCAATAAAGCGAACTTTAATTTCCTCAGGGGGAATAAATATATCCAGATTTCCCCAAATGGCCTGAACGGTAGCGGTGGACAAAAAAAGTGCCAGATTAATTGAGACTAAATTTGAAAAGCTTAATGCTAATTTTTCAATAATATTTTTGCGGGTGCCGCTGAATGTCCGGCCACCCTCGTTCATTATCAGAGTACTTGCCATAATGCCTGCTCTCTTTTCATTAGGAACCCATGAACCTGACGAGGACCAAGCACGCTATCAGGAGTGTTTGCAGTGAACAGTCCTTTTATCAATGCACTGGGAGGCGCATCACGCCCTGTTTTTCTGCTGAATGCACAATGAACCGGCAGCTAAATCATTTAGCGCGGTATACCATTGTCAATTGTTCCTCAGGATTATGCAGCAGGCTGCAGCTGCCGTTAATACGGGTAATTCCTAAAAGATAAAATGCTTTCAGATGGAAAATAAAATAATAAACAGCATCGATAACAAAAAGCTATTATTATTCAGGCATAAGAATATGACGACAAAGTAACAATAAGAATACGATGAAATGAAACCATTTCATCGTTAAAGATAATCGGTGATGCCTCCAATTAGTAGAACATGTGTTTCTCGATAAACGCTCCAATGACTTTTTCGTGGATCTCAACTGAGCGCGAAAAGCAGATTGTTTTACGAGCCAACCGTTTAATGCGGGTGCGGAGCGTCAGGTTATTACGTTCAATGCGTTGGGTGAAAATTTTGCCCGTCAGATGCT
>NZ_MOMB01000008.1 GCF_002752165.1 Erwinia sp. OLFS4 | reverse complement strand
CGGTGGCAACCCTGTGCCGCTTCCCGTCCATTTCAGGCAGGCTGTTATTAGGCAGGATAAAGCCGGCATCCTTTAGTACCTGTGCAAATTCTTCTGCAGGCGTCAGATTGTCGGTAGTGGTCTGATTCAGCTGAGAGACGGTATTTTCAGGAAGCCAGGGTTTTACCTTCTCAAGGTCAGCGTCTGGCTTTGCGAACCAGAGTTTTTCTGAACGATCATACTCAAGAGCATAATTTCCATCAGCCAGGCGTCCGGCCGCGCGAAGAGCGTCCTTTTTGTTATCTGGTGTGATAGTGAGGTAGGTACGTTTTTGCATAATCAGTTCCTGCTGTTATTCAAAGAACCGGCGGTACCACCACGGACGTCCGGTCAGCTGCCTGCCACGCAGGAATCTAACGAGTCGTTGCCATAACACAGTGATGGTGAAGCCGAAGAAGGAGAGGATCCGAAAAAAGATAATCAGAATCGTAACGGCCCAGAACGTGCTGGTCTCTGGCCACTGGAACCACGCAAAGTACAGGGCAAACAGGACGACGGGGATGCCAAATATTTCCAGCCGGCGTCCTGAATTGCGCCATTCGCAGATTTTCACATCGCCTCCCTCCGCGTAATTTCACGAGGGCTGATAACCGTCAGCAGCTCTTTGCGGTCAATACGTCCGCCCTGATACATGCGCCAGGCTTTATCGCTCATCCGCTCACCGCGTTCGCTGAGGCGGTTATCAATCCAGTCTTGCCACTGTGTGTGCTTAAGCTGGCCAAGTGACTCTTTCACTTCGTCATCAAATACCAGATATTCTCTGACAGACTGGCGTTTCCCGTCCGTAGTCCGAAGCAGGCGCTGGGTAATGACATACTGCAGATTGCTCAGCAGGTTCCACGCCATCGCTTCACGTTGATCCTCCGGAACCAGCATCAGGGCCCGGGGAATAGTCTCCCCGGGGGAGTTGGTGTGCATGGTGGAGAGGCAAAGGTGTCCGGACTGACCGTTCATGATGGCGCCACTGAGCGTTTCCGGGTCACGTATCTCACCCACGCCAATCACGCCCGGGGCGCGGCGCAACGTCAGGCGCAGATGTTCAGCGAATGAAGCGACGTCTCTGCCAATCTGCGATTGTTCAGGCATCAGAATCGCATCGGGGAAATTCAGCAGAAACTCAATAGGATCCTCTGCTGTGACTATCTTGCGATCGGGGTCATTCCTGGCGGTGTACTGATAGGTAGACGCCAGAAGGGTGGATTTACCAGACCCGGTTTCGCCGGTAATCAGGCCCAGACCCTTGTGAGGAAGCAGGCAGGGGAGTAAATCCTCCTCAAGCCCCAGCGCATCGAGCTCAGGGATGACCGTCGGGATAGTCCTGAGCGTCAGGGCCGGCACCATGTCGTAATCACCGATAGTGGCCTGTACAAAGTTACAGCGAAAGCGCAGGCTTTCACCGCGTTCCAGCCCATAACGGTTATACATATCACCGGTCAGCTGCAGTGCCCGGTCTACCCCTCTCCCGGCCTTCAGGTCGCCTTTGATCTGCTCCGAAAAGACATCATCCATCAGGCGGGTTAACTGTGGCGGTTCAATCCGAAACTCACTGGCGCGGACCTTACGGCCGTGCAAATCCACGACCAGTGGGCCGCCTCCCTGCAGGAAAATATCGGAAACACTGTTCCGCGCGCAGTGGACCAGAAAGGCCCGCAGGCTGTCGGCGTGCAGCCCGCCATGTTCGTGAAAATCAAATGCGGGTAGCGTCATTGCGCCCCCTTACGAATCACGGGCTTCCATTTGTTCTTGTCCACCACAAATCCGGCAGGATCCTGAATACGTTTGACCTTATCGCCAATCATCAGCTCATCCCGTGTTCCGGTGACGCTTTGCTGAGTTTCCTTCACATCCGGTGCCTGGATGATGCCCTGCTGCAGGAGCGTGGAGTAACGCAACATGCCGGTGTAATCGCGGGTCAGGCGGTTAAAGTTTGACTCAAGTGTCCGATCTGCACTCTGGCGGCCATCTTCCCAACCCTTGCGAACTGCGGCTTCCCAGACCGCCTTTTCCTTGCTGTTTTTGGGACGAACGCTGGCATCCGGTGCATCGATGCGCTTGTTGGCCAGACCCGGCAAAAGCCAGGTACGCCAGCCAGGTGGATTACTGACGAACCGGGCCGGGACCAGAATGTTGTACGTCCGGTATGCCGTGCGAATCTGGTCAGGCGTGACATGGGCCAGGTCTGCAGAGGTGGCTATCACCGGTGGCAGGTAGCCCTGGCGACTAATAAGTGGCCGGAAGTCGTACATTGCGCTGAGGGTGCTGTCCCGTTCCGTCAGTATCTGGCGTAATTCCCAGGCTCGCTGGGCTTTACCTCCCTGAAAACCTACGGTCTGCCCAGCATCATTGAGCATCTGCCAGACGGTGTCGCTCAGTCCGTTGTAGTCATTGGCGGCCGGATTCAGGTAATCCTGAATACTCCCGGGCGGAGCATCTTCTGCCAGCGCCGGCAGGGTGCTGAATAACAGCAGGCCGGCAAGTAACGATCGTTTCATGCAAGGCGACCTCCCTTATCAGGTAAGGCGAAATAGAGATGTAGCTCAAGCGGTTGCTGCTTCAGCGTGGCCCGCCAGCCAATCTGTGTTTCCAGCTGGCGGAGCAGGTTTTCGAAAGTGATATTGCTGACATGAATGCTGACAGGAAGTGGCAGTCGCACGCCACTGTAGGCAAAGTTCAGCCCACGCTGACGAGCCAGCTGGGCCAGAAGCTCGATGGCATCTCCTTCCCAGACAAGCGACACGCGTTCGCTGTTAGCGGTAAATGAGGCAGCAAGACGGCCGGGAGTCTGGTTAAGTGCACCGTCGAGATAAAGATGTTGTTGTATGTTACGGAGTTGAGAGGCATCCGCGGATGCCTGCTGAACGGTTACAGATGCTGATGGTGTGCGCTGCGGCTGACAGCCGGACAGCAGAACGCATGCCATCGCGGCAAGAATGGTTATCTTCATGTTGAAAATTCCTGAATTAATACGGCATTAAATGTGCGTAATCATGTGGAATGGGGGATAAAAATGGTGCTGAACGAGGTGAGATAAACTCCTGTAGTCGATTTAGGAGCTCAAACCAGATGAATTGAACCCCTCATTTCAGGAGTAAGTAACCAGGCTAAATCTACCGGGTGAACACCCGTAAGAGGGCAAGGGATTTGACGTTACAGTGAAAGTAGAACCAGCAGGAACAATGAAATTTATCGCTCCTGATTTACTCCAATTAGAGTTAGCCGTTCCCGCTCCGGTTATCATTCGGCCATCAACAATACCCGTCAGTTCCCATGTATTTCCGCAGTTATCACCATCTTTGATTTTCCTGTTCACGGTTGATGTTCCCCCCGAAGCGTAAATCGTCATTGGCCTGCCGCTATTGTTGACTGCTGTATAGGTGGATACGAATGCACCGATTGAAGAGTAGCTTCCGTTGTAGTTAGCACCTGATACCCAGGCGCCGTTTTGACAGGAAAGTATCCCGCCTGAAGCATCACGGCCTACAAGGCCATTTGGTGAGCATGAAGTGCCCGCAGTAGCAACTGCATCGAGCTGGAGAAATTCACCTGTTGAAAGCCGTCCATCGGAGCGAACGGTACCACCTCTTACCTGCCCACCGGTGTAAATATTTTTGTTATTTACGGAGCGTATCCAGTCGTTGTCTGACATGTAAAAACCGCCTCCATGGTCTTCATTCAACCACCCCTTGCCGGATTTAGTAATGAGCCAGCCGCTCTGACTCCGGACATCGCTCTGTGACGTCACGGCGTTGGCCGTCACCGTACCGCTGAAATTACCGGTTTCGGCGTTCACCGCTTTAGCGCTGTTAAGGTTATTGCCGTTCATATCGATACTGGTGTGCATGCGATTCAGGTCAGGGCGGCCATTTACGGCAAAACGGTACAGGCGATCGCTTTCTTCAGCACCACCTGCCAGGGCATCTGATGTCAGATACGTCACCAGGTGTCCCGTCTGGCCACTGAGACCCATACTGGACAGATTGACCTGCCAGCCGCCACTGGCACCGTTAGCCACGTTGGCCGGATAGAGATAGCCACCGAGACCTGAGGTGTTCTGGGCAATATAGCGCTGGGCTTTAAAAGACAGTTCCTGGCCACCGGCAGTTAATACAAACGCGACCAGTTTGTCGGTTTGTGTTGGGTTGCGCGTTACCGTCAGAACATAGTTCTGTGCGTTGCTGTTAGTTAGCGCGAAGCCTGCAGGCAGATACCCTTTATCGCGAAGCGTCTGACCCGTCACTGTAACATTACCCCCGCCTTTGACCTGGTTTAACAGGGTGTCGTAATTGTCCTGAATGTAAAGACGTGCGCCCTGATTAACTGTCCCAAGATGAGTGGCCGTGATGGTCCAGTTCTGTTCATCAAGATAATTGGCGTATCGCTCCATACCGACTGGGGCCGCGAGCATAACAATACCCAGGACCAACGCCATGGAAAAAAGTGATACCCCCCGGTTGATGCGGGGTCTGGCATTTTTCTTTTTCATAAAGCACCCGTTAAAGTCGGTTGTGAGAAGTTCCCTGCGAGAACAGTCAGCAGGGCGAACAGCCATGGGGCGTAAGGCTGAGCCCGTCTACGGGTCAGTAACGCTGTAATCACAAGCAAAAGGAGCGCCCAGCCGCTGAGAACGCAAGCCTGCTGCCAGGGAAACCAGGCACAGAGAGCAGCAATCAGATGTACATCTCCGAGGCCAAAACCTTCTTCTCCGCGAAGACGCCAGGCGATAGCGTGGAAGGCATAAAGCAGGGTGAACATGACGCAGCTGCTTGTGAGTGCCTGCATCAACGTAAGAGAACTGCCCGGCAGGAAAGTAAAAAGCAGGCCTGACAGCCAGAATCCAGTGGTATAGCGAAACGGCAGCCAGCAATTGCTCATATCCAGCAACACCATCGGTATACCCCAGGCGAGAAGAGCAATGTATCTGCCAGCATCAGACCAGGTGATGTGCTGGTTAATGGCACTCAGTGTCAGCATCATTCCCGTGCAGATAAAGGTAACGGTGATGACAGTAATATGCTGTCGAGTCAGATCAGGTCCATCATTCTCAAGTAAAAAATTTCGGGCCTGGTCTGTGAGCTGTCGGGCACTCACGGCAAGCCCCCCTCCGCAAAATGCAAGAAGGAGTGCATCCGCATAAAGGATCATCACGAACCCCCTCCCCGGGACGCCATATACATGGCGTAAATCTTTCGGGCATAAATCATGCGACGCGGTGAGTTACCTTTTGCAAATCCGGCGTTGTAAGAGCCCAGACATTCCCAGTTAACACCGCATTGCTGCAGATGTTTTGCCAGGATCCATGCACCAATTTGGACGTTAAGACAGGGGTTATCTAGCAGGTCCTGTTCACTATTCAGGATCCCCATCGCCCGCAGTTGAGGGATTTGGCGTTCGTTTATTTGCATAAGCCCAAAATCACGGCTGAGTAACTTTTTACCGTCCATATTCTTGCCGATTATGCCGGGTTTCATGCCACTTTCTACCCGGGCAATGGCCCGAAGAAGAAGGGGGTCAACCCGATACCTGGCGCCGGCTTCGTTAAAGCAGAATGCCTGTGCGGTAACGGAACTCAGCATGGCTCCGGCGAAAGCCACACATAGCAGGGCGTGTTTGAAGGAAAACCACATAAGAATGCACTCCAGAAAAATGCCGGCAGCAGAGCGCTACCGGCAAGGCGGGCATCAGGTGTTGCTGGTAAACGTCAACGTGTTCTGACCGACGGACCCGTTATCGGCGGTGCACTGAGCGCCAATGGCGTTTGCAGCGACCGGACCGTTATTGGTGGTGCCGTTCACCTGGGTGGTGACCACGTTAGGCGCTGCGCTCATTTTGGTAGCAAGCGTGATGCAGGCTTCCTGTGGAACAGCGGCGTAAGTCAGCGAGAAGGTGGATTTCTGCCCCCCGGCAGTGGCTACCGGTAGCAACGTCACCGCGCCCCCCCACAGATTCTGTAACTTCGCAGTGCCGGAAGATTTCGTACCCACAATCGTCATGTTGGCTGGCGCGCCACCAAACTGGATCATGGCACCGGTCATATCATCGGCACTGTTGAAGTTATAAATACCGGAGGTTTTGAGCATTGAACGGGCATTACTCATCAGCTCCGCAGAGTTGCTAAATTCCGTGCTTGCGTCGTTTCGGTTAAACAGGCCGCCCCCCTGAGTCATGGCGATGGCCAGAACGACTAGCGCAATCACGATATAAATAGCGGCTTCCATCAGGGTGATGGCCCCGCGATGCACAGCCGAACGGGATGGAGTTCGTAGAAGTTCCATACTATTTCCTTTAGGTTTGAGAGAAGTGAGTCGCTTAACGTGCGATCACTAGGTCGTTGAGGCTTTGTGTGGCAATGACAATCAGGATCATGTAAGCCGCGTTGGTGGCCAGTGCGAAATTTGAAAGCACGGTCGCTGTTCGCTTGATCCTGATTACGGTTTGCGCCAGCCAGGCATGCGCAAAATTTTCAATGATGATTTCTGCGTTATCGCCATCGGTCAGCAGAACCAGTTTGTCGATGGCGCGGGGGGAGGGAAAATCGTACCCGGCATTACGTAATGCAAGCCCCAGATGATTCCCCTGTCTGACCCGGCGTTGTGTGGCTGCCAGGCGCTCATACAGCCAGGGAGGGGCATAACGACCCAGAATGTCAATTGCGTCATCCGTTTTAACGTTTGCCCGCATTAATGCGCTGAAGTTCAGTAAAAAGGCCACGCCCAGAACATCACGGTAAACGCTCCAGGGCAGCATTCTGTCCAGCACATGTTGCCGTGTCTTTCCGGTCAGGTTGGGCATTGACCAGAGTACAAATGCAACAAGGAATACTGTGAGAAGCCCCAGAACAATGGCGTTGTTTACAAAAAACTCAGAGAGTGAACTTAGCCACCAAAGGGCCCCCTGCCAGCTTTGCCGCGGGGCCAGGGATTCCAGTCGGGGAAGGAAGTACTCATTCACCATCTTCATCATGGCAAAAGTAGTACCCATCAAAAGACCCGGATACGCCAGGGTGGAAATCACGGCTGTTTTCATCTCGCCCATACCTTTCACCACGATAATTGCGCGGTATAGCGCGGCAGCCAGGTTTCCGTCCTGTACACCAGAACTGAGAATGGCTGCTTCCTGGAGAGGAATCCATGAACTTAATCCCTGTTCAACAGACTGTCCCTGTCGCAGAGCGGAGAGCATGTCTTCAAGGCAGAAGACTACCGGGGGACGTTTGCCTCCGTAGCTGGCAATCATGGCCTGAAGAGCCTTTTCGACCTTCAGGTTGTTATCGAGCAGAAACGCAAGGTCTTCATACAGTGTCAGACGGTCGGAGGTGGAAAATGTCTTTTGCGCCAGCCAGCGGCCGGCGCTGGAATTCAGCTGGTCTGAGGAAGGGATCTGTACGCGCAGACGGTTCAGATTTTCACGCAAGCGGGTCATCATACTGTGCTCTCCCGGGGAAGCAGGGTCAGACTGTCCTCATCCAGCGGGCTGATATAATCAGCGTCAATCGGGTCAACCAGCCCCTCATGGAGATAACGCATCAGATGCTGCCCGCGTGTGATCCCGCCGAGCTCGTTCACCCAGTAACTTCGTGCGGCGAGCTTACCATTGTGACGGAAGAGCTCCATGAAGCGTGCATCCGGACGAATCACTTCCGCAATGACCCGGCGGCCCGTTACCCCTTTGTAGCAATGCTCACAACCATCCTTGTGACGGAAGCAGAGTTTTTCGACTTCGCAGAACTGCGTCAGCAAAGCTAACTGGTCCTTATTAAGTTGTGATTTAACCTGCTCCCAGCGCTCTTTGCAGTGCGGGCAAAGCAATTGCACCAGACGCTGAGCAATAAGACCAATCATTACCTGTGGGTCAGCAACCTGGCCCATTGGTATGTCCAGGGTGTCTGTCAGACGGTCCAGAATCCCCACAGCGTCGTTGGCATGCAGTGTGGTTTTTACCAGGTGCCCGGACTTAGCTGCCGTCTGAGTGGAGCGGACAGAGTTAGCATCGCGAATCTCACCCACCACCATGGCATCCGGGTCCAGACGCAGGGACGCAGATATTGATCGTGTCCAGGCACGGTTAACGGCATCCGGGTCGCTTTTGTCCGCGATTATTGGTGTTTGTACAGCTCCGGGAATTTCGCCTTCCGGCGGGTCTTCCAGTGTCATCAGTCGCTTGCGATTGCCAGTTGCCGCCAGGTACATGGCACTGAAGGTGCGCAGCGTCGTGCTTTTCCCTGAACCGGTTGGACCGGAGAGGGTTATCACTCCTTCAGGTCTGGACAGCATGCGACGAATGAGCGACTGCTGCTCCGGCAGAAAGCCTAGCGCATCGAGTGTAGGAGGCGTCTTACCATCATCCGGTAAGATACGCATCACCACATACAGACCAAACTCAGCTGGCGTATGAGCATAACGGGCACCAAAAAGCCCAAGCCCCTGCAAAAATTCCTTACGTACACGGCCATCCTGTGCGCGGTTTGCGTTAAAGCTTTTCTCCGCCACATCGCACATGGACATCACGATCGTGGAGGCCAGTGTCATTCCTTCTTCAACATCCAGTTGGGTGATGGTCTCCAGATCGCCATGCACACGGAACTGCACGATCGTGACGTTATTCATCCCGATGAGCATATGAATATCGCTGGCTGATTTTGCTTTGGCTTGGCGGAAGAAGTTGATTATCTTTTTTTGCTGCTCAGAGTGTGCGCTGGCGTTGCTTTGCTCCCTCTGGATGCTGCTTTTCAGTTCCATCAGTCTGTCGAGCTGAATGCGTTCTATCTGCAGGCCCGGGTTAGCTTTTAGCGTTCCGGCAATCACAGACTGAACGCTGAGCGAATTACTGTGCGCCTTAGAGACAAACAGCACTGGTCCCTCGACGCGTTCGCGATCAAGGAACGTATATTCAGTGGCTGAATTACTGTGCATCAACGTTACCCCGCAAAAGAAAGCGACATCAGTGATTGGTTGTTACCGGAAACGACGACCTCATTGAGAGTGATCCGCTTCACCACATAGTCGGTGCCGGGAATGCGATTGCCTGTCTGGACAGTGACCTGGTTGCCATTACTGAGTGACAGTACGGCCAGATAACCGTTTCCGGTTCCGGTGATTTCCACGATTTGCGGCGGCACAGCATCCTGAGTGGTTCCCTTAACATCCGTTTTGCCATCCAGGGATGGTGGCGCTGGGTTGAACGGCTGATCCAGCGCGCGGTCATAGCCGTTTTGCTGAAGTTCATTCAACGCCTTGGCGCGTGCCAGCTGCGCTTCATACAGGACTGTTTCGGCCTGAATGGATTCAAGCTGTCCGAGGTTTAATGCCCGCCCGGCTTCAGCCCGGGTGAAGGTTGTCGGTTGCGGAATATCAACAGGTTCAGCATGTTCAGGCGCTGATTCAGGTGATGGTGCCGGTGGCAGGGTTGTTGTCGGTGTTGCGAAGACACCGGGTGACAGCCACAACAGGCAGAGCGCCCATGTGGCTTTCCGGAGATTAGTTGGCATAGAGAAGTCCCTCAATGGTGTACTCCAGACGATTGTTTTTGAGCGTGGTCATGATGCGTGAGGCTCTCATCCCGCTGCTGTTAAAGCGCGTGGGAGCAAACAACCTGTCAGGGGGAATGTCGGTAATGAATGTGAAACTGAATGTACGCCATGGAAGGCTTTGCACATTACCTTGCGATAACTGCGTGTTGGTAGTCAGTTCACTGATGCGCAGCTGGGCGTTGATACGCTGGGCGTAACTGGTCAGATGCTGGATTTGCAGATTACCCGGTAGTAAAGGCTCCGGTGTCGCTGGCGGTGATACAGGTACTGACAGCGTGAACGAAGCATCATCGGCCCGACCCGGGATATTGAACTCAGGTTGAATATCCGGACCGTAGATAACGGGGAGTCGGGCTGCGAAATCCCCAACAGTCCCGCCGCTTGGTAGTGTGTAGTGCAGAGCGATATTTCCGTCAGCCTTACAGGTCGCGGTATTGAATACCCACCCAGCAATCGAAATCTGCGCTGCTTTCCACACCGTGCTGCAAGCACTCAACATCTCCGGAAATCGGGGTTGCCTGGCCCAGGGCTTCAGGCTGTCTGCCGTGGCGCTACCTTCCTGGTGCTGCCTGGCCAGTAACGCAGCCTGGGCCTCAGCCACCCGCACTTCTTCCCGATGTTGTTGCCAGGCACTGACAAGCAGGTAGCTGCTCACAATGGCCATCGCGGCCACGGCCCACATCCACAACACCTTTTTATTGTGGGTCTTTCGCAGTCGGCTGCGTCTCAGGCTGGCTCTGTTTTCAGTCAGTGCAGAAAGCGACTTTTCTTCTGTCTGCAGATCGGGGAAAAAGCCTGAAGGTGCAAACACAGTCCAGCCGTCCGGCGGTGCGGGGGAAATGCTCAGGAAATTGGACACGGCCGTCCGAATACTCTGTTCATCGCCCACAATATCGCCGAACGGTGACAGCATGCCGTTACTGACGGCTACAAACCAGTACTGGCCAGACGGCAGCGTAATGACGCCATAGCAGTCATGTGGCAGCGATGGCAGAGCGGTTAGCGCCAGTGAAGCCAGCTTATGCCTGCCGGACTTGAGTGCTGTTTTGTCCGTTAGTGCCACAGTGCCGAGCAGTGTTCCCTGAGAGCGTCCATCGTCGGTCAGCAATTCCGCCCAGTGAGTGGCATCAGCTTCTTTCGCTCGCAGGCGCATCCCCCGATGCCCGCGTAAAGGCAGGTACTGCCAGCTGAGGCCTGCAACCTGCCAGACGCCTTTGGTCTGTAGTGTCCAGGTCGTTTGTTGTTTCATGGCTTACCCCAGAATGATAGGCGTGATAAGGATGACGAGCATGGTTTTGTTTTTCTCGCCGTTCGCCCCACCACCAAGTCCAAAGAAACGGAAGCTACCTACGCCCTGACGATTGGCCGTGTCATTCAGTGACTGATAGCCGCTCAGCACCAGGGTCTGCCCGGACTGCATGATGACGCGCTGTGTAAACGTCTTCAGACGCGTTTTCATCAGCTCGACTGAGGTGGTGTCACTGGTAAAGGTGCGCATCGTTGGATCATCAGACATGTTGATCGCAAACTGCAGCTGCATCTTCGGAGACTTCGGCATTAGGAACGGCAGCACTGTCATGTTGAAGCCAGTGGTGATGGTCGATTTAGTGATGCTGCTTGATGAACCGACGTTTGCCGTATTTTCCGTGGTGACGTTTGAGGCATAGTCCTGCTGCAGGGCAACCTGAATTGGCACCGCTGACAGGTTGGTGGTCATACTGGAGGCTTCGGTCATCACACTGACATTGGCCTGCTCAGAGAGGGCTTTAACAAACGCTTTTGTTCCGGCGCCTTTGCCATCCAGAATGGAGACGCCACCGCTCAGGGCATCGGAGGCGGCGCCGGTAAATGCGTTAGTCAAAGACAACCCGACGCTGCCGCTGTTGAAGACGGCGTTCCAGTCGATGCCCAGTTGGTCCTGTGTGCGTTTTTCGACGCTGTAGACCTGAACGTTGAGTACGACCTGGCGGTTGAGCTCTGTATTGCGGTCATCGATGTAACGGCCAATCTGCTCCAGAACACGCGGCGTATCGGTCACTGTCAGTACGCCGGCAGAGAGATTCATACGACCGGTATCCGGCGTTAACATTGTCTTGATGGTTTTCGATACGTCCTCATACAGATTTGATTTAATTTTCATCTCCGTTGACTGAGAGGTGTTGGAGTCTCCCTTCAGTCCGCCGCCACTGCTGTCACCGGTAGCCCCCATGGATGACGTGGTGCCGCTGACTGTGTTGGAGCCAAAGGACGCATCGCTGTCCATGAACATGACCGGGAAGGTCCGGGTATCGAGGTAGAAAATAGCGATACGGCCATTCTCAAAGCGCGATGATAATCCCAGCCGGGTAGTGACGTTTTCGAGCATTCCGCTCACTTCACCCTGCCAGAACAGACCTCTGAGAACATTGCCCGAAGCAGCAATCGGCGCAGGGCGTGTCTGCGGGGCGCCGAGCGAAGCCAGAGGGACCATGCCATTTGCATCTGGCGCCGGAATAGGTCCGCTCAGTTGCTCCGTCTTGCCACCGGTTGGCGCCATCATCGCCAGCGCATCCGGTGTGACGACGACCGGAATTTTGCAGCGCTTGCTGATATAGGCGCTGACTTCGGCCAGCGTAATGTTGCCCGGTCGATTAATTGCCACTTGGCACGGAGGCATCAGGTTTTTACTGCCTGCTTGGGTATTTAAGGGATAGGGGTTGATCCACTGGGATGACAGGTCACGAACGACAGCGCCGCTTTTCAGCGTCTGCATGTGTTTGTCAGCCTGCTTTTCATTTGCGGACACCTGATTATCTGTCCGGTCAATGCGGTCTAACGGCGCGCATCCGGTTAGCAACAGGCAAAGCGCCGTCGCCAGCCCGGTGAGGGGGAGGTATTTTTTCATTGTTGACCTTACGGTGAGAGAGGATTAGTTGAGATAGACCAGGCTGCCGTCTGCGATACTCGCGGGTACTGCAACCTGCATATCATTCCCGGCACTGTCAGTAAGACGGCGGGCAGCGACCCGACCAACCAGAGCGCTCTGCCTGGTTTGAGCAAGAAGCGCTGACATCAGTCCCGGTGTATCCGGCTGCCAGACATAAACCCGGCCGGCCTGCAGTACGTTGTGTAAATCCGGTACGGTTGACCAACCGAGAGAGCTGTCAGGAATCGTTCCGTCCTGCTGCGAAGGGTTCTTATAACGCCAGTCATTAATCTCGTTGATGTAGCTGACTGTCTGCACAGCACGTTGGTTAAGTATGCTTTCCTGCAGCTGCAGACCAGCCTGATCGTCAGGAGGGACATTTACCCAGATAATGAATCCCAGAAATGCGGAAAGTATCCAGTAGATCATTATCGCTCCTTACCGGGACTCCCCGGAGGGTGTAGCAACAGGCTCATCAGTGAATTTCCTTATCATCAACCGATACGACGCATTGTGCGCTACGAACGCCAGCGTAAAGCGGTACTTGTGCCCTGCCATAGAGCGTGAACAGCTTGTTCAGGACCTCCCGGAAATTACCCTCAAACTGAAGCGGAGCATCAACCCGGTAGTTGACTGACGTCAGCCAGGCAACAGTCCAGTTGTTCACACCTGGTGTGGCGCATTTTTCTGTGGCAGCCCAGTTGAACAATGCGTCTTTCAGCGTATTACCGGCATCGATGCGCCAGATTTTGGGTAGGGGAACCGGTTTGAGGACCGGAGCTACTTTAGGGCTCATCGGTTCATTAACTGGAATTTTTCCAGCTGGTGAAGTTGATGTGACCTTATCTGCTGTTCCCCTGGAATCACTGAAAGGATTTCGGGGAGTAGCAGTGCCAGGTGGCACTGAGGTTTTCACGCCAGAAGATGCCGTAATGGTTTTAAGCAGCTCCGGGCGAGGGAGTTGAGAAGATGCCGCCGGTGGACTGGCTGAGAACGCCGGTGTCCGGTATGCCACTGACACCTGTTTATTAGACCAGTCGATGAGTGCCACCCAGCCATGCTGCTGCAGCAACTGCTCAAGGATATAAGGCCACTGGTCGTTAGCGGTCATGCTGAGCGTTGAGGTAAATTTCCGCTTCAGGTCAGCTGAAATTATTGGTGTCCATCCCTGCGGAATAATGGCTTTTAGCATAGCTTCCAGCTTCAGATTCCGTGAGTTGATCCTTACGACTGAATAAGGCTCCGGAGTCCCCAGCGATTTGATAGCAGATAACCCGCGTAGCGTTCCTGTGGTTGATGGGGCTGGAGCCTGGGTTGATGTGGGGGCGGCGGGGCTGGCCACCGGTGGAGATTTGGGTGTAATAGTTCGGGAAGCCTGCTGCAGGTTTTTCTGTGCCATGGCAATACGCTGCAATTGGGTGGTTATCTGTCCATCCACGAATTGCCGGGCATCAACGTCAGTCTGCTTTTGGTGAGACATACTGCAGCCGCCCAGTAATACCGGAAGCAGCATAGTGGTATGAATGATTTTCATAGGCTTTATCGTCAGTGAAGTGCCGTGGGAAGTGATGCGCTGGCGGAGAGGGTTAAGCACAGGTGGTCTTGTCGGAATGCCTGGATGTCCTCCTCTGCATTATCAATTTCGGTGCGTAAAGCAGTAAGGCTACTGAGTGGCATTTTCTCCGGTGCTTTGGCTCGAATGCGGCAGGCACGTTTAAATGCAACGATTGCAGCTGCGCGGCGAATATTTAGCTCGCGTAGATCCCGATCGGTAACGGTTAAACTCATGTTGTATGCCCTCAATGGTAGGCCTTACTGACCGGCCCGTTATCAGGCAGCCAGATGTCCCGTTGTTGTGGATTCCATTCATCTTCCGGAAGAGAGGGGATACCGATATGCAAGGTGCGGATAATGCGATCTTTTGTCAGATTGAGTTCCTCCCTGGCGTATACCACCTGAAAGCCTTCTCTATGGAATGTCGTTTCTGCATCGAGCTGCTCCTCATCCTTTTTGGAAAAAAGAAGCTGGAAGGTGATTGGCTTAACCATATTTCCGACGGAGTGAAAGGCATTCTCAGTGCGGGTCAATTGCAGCAGATGCCTGCGGTCTCCTTTCCTTCGGTTCATCAGCTCGGAGGTGATGTTCTCTGGAAAGCGGCAGACTGTGTGCTGCCAGCCAAGTTGAAGTAGCGTGTTGAACGCGGATCTGAAACGAAAAAAGTCGCACTGTTCTGCCGCATAAGCATGGTCAAGCAGCGTAGCGAGCGTGTCCGTCACGCAGGTGGCTTTATCTGTCTTCTCAAGCAATTCGCGTAGGGTGGTGAACTCTGAAGCCATGCCCCGAAAGTTAGGTTTATCGCGGCCCATATCCAGCCAGTCAGAAATAAAACGCCGGCGGGCTTTTTCCGAGGGAAATGGAGAGTCTTCTTCAGCAGTTCGTAGTGCTACCAAAATGCACCAGAGCAGGTGCGGAACAGAATTATCAACGGGGTACACGGTGTTGTCCTTCAGTAAATGGCACTACCTGATTCCGGCAATGGTGCCTGGTCTTTCATCCGCCAGAGGAAAGACGCCAGCGCTGGCAAACCGGTAAAAAGGACTGGGGGTCCATGACGGGACCGGTTCAGGCACCATTGCCGGGACCCGGCGATGGGTATCAGGGATAGTGTATCTGGGGGAAAAAAAGCCCCGGCATAACACCGGGGAAAGGGTACTGGACTGCGGGGGTAAGGTCAGAATCCCTGCTGTCCGGGCTCGAATACCAGATTCATCAGGAGCGCAACGCGTGAGACTGGACGGGTTTCCTGATCCAGATTCAACAGATATTGATATTGAGAATCAGAAAGCCGCGTTTGTGAGGCTGCTTCGAGTTCTTCTGTAGCGCTCAGGTTCAGCGTTGGGTCCGGATGAAGTTTCATCAGTCCGGTCACTACTGATGGTTGGAGTGGTGCTATCTGCGAACCGTTCATCACAAAACTGCAAAAAGCAGAGTGACGCCGGATGATGTCCACAGGCTGTGTGGCCAAATTGGCCTTAAGGAAAAAGTAACCAGGAAAGAGTGGTGCGATTCGCCGACGGTAACTGCAAATCTTGTCCGAGCGGCGAATATAGCTAACTTTTAATGGAGTCCAGGGAGTGACATCAAGATCTGAAAGCCAGGAGAAAAGGTTTTCGCGGTTCTTGCCGCCAGTAATGTACTGAGCAAGATACCAGTTTTGTCCGTTAAGTTTTTCTAAATCCATCATGCTCTCGCCCGAACCGATCCCCGTAAGGGTCATTCTGTATCCGGAGGAGCCGAATACACTGGGCGATAGCGTTGAAATAAGGGCTGTTTCTCTCAGCTCCCTGCAATTCTGACAGTGTTATTGCTCAGTATATTCTTAGTTAGGATGTGCCCTGTTCTCTTGGCGGTAGAACGGGGGAACGTCATGCATATTATTCAAGAGGGGACATCAAGTCAAGCATGTTTGATTTGATGGATGGTTGCATCATTCCAGATGCCCAAGTGATTTGTATCATGTCCTCTACATAACGAGGTGAGACAGCATGGTCCCTAAGCGACTAAAAGCAGCAAGAAAAGCCGCAGGGCTATCACAGAAAAAGCTGGCTGAACTAATTGATGTAGATGGCAGCAATCCTCGCTCTCGACTATCTAATTATGAAGTTGGTCGGTTCACACCTTCTTTTGATGTTATCGTCCGCATCGCAAAAGCACTGGATTATCCGGAAAGCTACTTCTACACAATTGATGACGATGTGGCAGAAGCTATCCTGAAATACCATCGGGATAAGAATAGCGATGCCCTCAACCCGTTTTATGACGCTCACGATGATGCGCGTAAGTGCAAGGCATCGCTGGATGAAGCCAAAAAAATGGTTGAGCGTCTTCTGGAGTTCATCAGTAAATCCGCAGGTTAACGGACATTTTATATATGCGTCTGAGTTTATTTATCTCTGCTCTTGGCGGGGAGAAGAGACGTGTACCGATTCAATGCGTTGGATCATACGAGAACAGTAATAGGCAATATAGTGCCGTCTTGGCACTATTAATTCTTCAAAAGGAATGGCATTATGAAAGGTTTTTATGAAGAAATTGGCAACGCGGTGTATGACCCTGTTGCCGGCATCCGAATTGCCCCTTTGCAGAAGGGAACTGCGCTGAACAGCTTTGGTACTCGCATGGATGAGGGAACAAAGGTTAGTTGCCATGTGCATACGCAGGGTGACGAGTGGTATTCCATGCTGGATGGGGAAGGCGTTATCTACCTTGCCGATCTGGTCGATGGCGAATTGAAGAATAAGCGGCATTATCCCGTTAAAAAAGGAGACACATTTTGCATCTCCGGTAATACTGCGCATCAGCTGTGTGCAAAGACACAACTCGATTTTATTTTCTTATGCCCTGATTCACACCTGAGCACGGACAGAATTGTTTTAGATGACCTCTGCTAAGGTAATATACGGTGATGATGTGTCAGGAGCTGTTCTGGCACATATCGGTGCCAACCTTTTTCTCTAATAAAATCGATAAGCATTCGCGTATTAGTAACTCCCGCTTTATCATATATCATAGCAATTATGTTTTTTATATATCCTTCAGAACGATTCATTTTTATTGCAATTTCCTTTCTGCATAAGTGAGATCGCAAATAGAATATAATCATCCACTCTATTTCTGAAAATATAATGCTCGGAAGCGTAAGTAATAAAGATTCAGCCTTGTCTCCTTTTGTATAAAAACGCAGAGATAAATGTTCGGCTTTACGACCATGGAAAAAAGTCCCAACGGTTTTTCCAGATGAATCAGGGAAAGGTGTTTTATCAAAGAAGTAAGCTTTAAGCTGTTGCTCTCTTCCAAAGGGGTGAATTTCTAGTGAACTTCGACGTTTAGCTGTTTTCTCAACAAGACGGTCATGCGCCTGAAACATCGAAGCGTATTCTGATGTAGTGGCGGGAAGTTCGCTATCTAGTCGGCCTGTGACATTGTATCCCTTGGGTAGGTTGAGCAAGTCATGGTATGCCTTATTAGCATATACAAATGTTGAGGAAATATCTTTAACTCCGCACGGTTCATCCAGATTATCCATATAAATTTGGAAGACGATGGGGATTTCTAAGTGTGTGTAGTTATGATTGAAATATTCGTTATTGATTTTTCGAGACATGTTCTTTTCCTTAATTAGTCAGAAGGAAAATGTAGTATATAGGTGTTCAAAGCTATTTCATTAGTGAATCAGCGCAGGAAGGTAATCCCTGTCGTCTGGAAGTAGTTTATGGGGGCGGGTGATTAAAAATAGGTGCAGAATGTACCGGTACAAGTTGCACCTATTTTTCTCTAAATTAAAGTGGTATAGTTACATATTACCTTTAAACAAAATATCGTAACCGATCGATGCAAATCTGGGCGGTACGTATAAGTGCCATCCTTTGCTGACACCGAGTTCCAGCAGTGCATCTTTTGATGAAGAGCCCGTCCTCAGAAATAAACGCGAGATAACATTTCTCACTGAAATCTCAGAAATCCCCAAAATTCAGCTGCTTGATTTCTTAGCAAACCGCGAAACAGCAGGAACAGAACATCCCACTCCCGTTTAGTGAAGATGTCCGTTGGAGGAGAGAACGTTGCTTCACCATAGAATGGTTTTTCCAAAAAGTACCCCATAGAAAGCCGTTCGAATGGCTTCAGATGGAACACCGTACCCACGATACGACCACTCTCCTCAAAAAAAGGATATTTTTCAAACACAAAGGAGCGGTAGTTTTCTCCAATTAACAGCGTTCCTACAGCTTCGAGGCGTTGACCTGTCTGCATGACTTTTTGGTCGTGAGCGATCAACCTGCCAGCCAAAGAGGCTAGTGCCGGGATGGCCTCATAGCTAAATCTCGTAATGTCTTTACTTATATCTTCATGAATTTCAAGAAAATTAAAGTATGCCTGGTTGGCGTAAATGTAGCGACTTTGGGCATCTTTAACCCCCCATGGTTCCTCACTTTGCTTGAAAAAATGCATAGCCTGTTTGGATATTTTTATTGGCGTCGGTTTGTCTGGTGTGCAAAGAGTAGTCATCGTTTTCCCACTCTTAAGTGAACATAATGTTGGCATTATTAATTTTAGCTCCCTAAATATTGATGTAGATCAATATTTAGGGAGCTAATTAGCCTTAAGTCCTGTGTGGAGAGGATGTTGCGAGGGCGCGTGCGAGATCTTCAGAGCCATGAGTGTACTTTATGATTTATAAGGATATTTTATTTGGCTAAGTTGATGGGGATCGTTCTGCTGGGATCCATTTGTTGCAAGCGGATAAAAAAAGGGTAATATTTGCGGATGATTATCAAGGTCTGGTTTGTAATCAACTGGCCTGCAAAAGGATTAAAGACAGTGCGGCTTAAGGCGGCATAGTTTAGTTGGATGGGCATATCCTGAAATGCCCAAAGGGAAAAGGCTCCTGAACATCGGACCTTAAATGCAAAAACCCCCCGAAATCTGCTCTCAACTTGGCGGCTGGATCAGATATCAGGGGGTCAAAAGCAGGCGCTGGCCTGTGAGAGATTATAACGCATGCAACTCAGAAAACAATACCTGTCCGCCATAAGACCGGGCGGGTGTGGCTGAACAAAACTTCACCTATTACCGACAGGTAAAAAATCCTTTCCCTAAATTTGCAGTGCCGAAGAAAAAAGGCAGCGATGAAGAGAAAGCGACTCTACCGTTTAACAAGAAGCTCATGGCCAAGGCCGCGGGCTTAACTGAACGATTTGCCTTTGCTCTCTTTGTTGCTTTTGCCCGCTCACAGGGTAAGCGCTTCCGCATGCCCCCTCCGTTAAGGTTGAGGGCGCTGGAGGCGTTAATACAGGCTATCTGCTACCACTATGACCCCCTCTTAAATCGCGTCAACGCATCGTTGACGACGATAGCGATAGAGTGCGGCCTTGCGACTGAAACGAAGAAAAGTGGCGTTTCGATCACTCGTGCTACCCGCGCGCTGCGGTCGCTGGCCGAGGACTTCGGCCTGGTCACTTATTCCATGAAAAACTTCGACTCAGAGATTGGCTGCTATATGCCGACCGATATTACGTTTACGTCTGCGTTCTTCGAAGCTCTGGACATTTCTCCTGAAGCAGTGGCCGCGGCGCGCACTAGCCGTGCCGAGTGGAAGAACAAGCAACGCGAACGCCGCGGTCAGTCCCGCCTTGATATCGGTGAACTGATTAGCCAGGGCTGGAGCAAGTTCCATACTCGTTTCAAAGAGAACCGCCTGAAGCGAAAGGCTGAAGGCGAAGAGCGCGCTCGCGCCAAACGTGATGCCGAGCGCTCCCGTAAGGAAGTCGAGCTGTCCGTTCGTGCCCAGGTTAACCGTGAAATCCGCCAGGGAAAACATATTAGCCTTACGTTCTCCGGCGTCAAAGAGCTGATAGAAGAGCGGGTCATGATACGCATGGTCAAATCGCGACGATATACCACCCGGCTTTCGCCAGCCTAGCTCCTCTGTTTTCTGCCTCCGGTTAGTTTCGGAGGTCTCCGCACGTCCCCTGCCTGCGGTTGCTCAATAAATGTTCACCCGTTCACCTATACTCCGGACACTCACTCCATTTTCGGCGTCAACTATCACAGAAATCGACCAGATTTCGCCGGCGCCGACGTCGATTTATAGTTATGCACATTTAACTGCAAGACACCTTCGGCAAATTGTGCTCACCGAAGCGCTTTACAGACCGCCACTAGTCTTTTAAACCCCCTGTAAGACCTTTACTCCTTTAAAGTAAATAACTTATTCGCTCGCTGTCCTGTGGACAGCTAATAATATCCGCCCTTGCAGCGAGCTTTGCTCTCGCCGGTTCGAAAAAAAAAGGTACCTCCCATCGCTTCGCGACGGGCACCAGGATCATGGCCAAAACGTAACTCCTCCAATCCACTCTGAACAGCGCCCCCCCCCCCCGGGCCAAAGGCCCGGGAAAAGCACCGCTGTTAAAATTGATGTTGTAACTAGATTTAAAATCGCTTTAAGTGGTGCAACTGGAAGGTCTGGTGTAACACGCCCGTAAGCGGCCCTCACGGCCCGCTAACGCGGAGATACGCCCCGACTACGGCTTCGCCTTGTCGTGACCACTCCGACGCCGCACAAAAGCTTCTGTATCGCTTTTAGCGGGTTTTGGTCTGGCAGGGCGTAAGGATGGATTGGTGGAACCTATCAACACCGTAACCGGCTGCGCCGGGCTACGGCGCCACTCACTCACAGTGCCATATTCAACATATGCTGGCGCCTCCATGACGCTTCGCGTCATTCAGTGGACCGGCTGCGCACTGCTCGCCTGTCCGGGATGCATATGATATAAACGATTGTGTTTATAAACACTTCTGTGGATATCGTTATGCTGCTGACCGACTACATTGACAGCGTGTACGGAACGGCGCGCGGAAACCGTGCGCGTTTTCTGAAGGACAACCCGGATATCCTTCCCCAAGAGCTGAGCCGCTGGCTTAAGGCTGGCCTGAAAATCAGGCCTGAGACGGGCGAAATCTACAAGCCCGTATCACGCCGCGTCAGGATACCGTCGGCGGTTGCCGCCGGGGCTGGCGTCTTTCTCTCTGACGACCTGCGTGAACGTGTCGCGTCACTGGCCACCGCACAGAACGTGACAACTGATGCCATGCTCAATGCCCTGGTGGAGCGCGAGGAGCTGTGCCGGAAACTGTCCCTTCAGACGGATAATGGGGTTCTACGCCGGAACCGCCGAAAATTCCGGCATGCAATTTTTTAGTGATCTTTCGGAACCTCGATTACACCATCAGCAATACCCTAGGCCAGTCGCTCCATCCATTTCGCAAAACGAAAATAGCCAAGATATTGTAGGCAGATGTAGGGGTTGTAAGTGGGAAGTCGCCAAAATTTTGCTGCAACGTTAATTGGTCGTCGGCGTATCAACTTTGCTAGCAATTAGACCGTCTGGCGGTGCCGTGTCAGGTCGATAAATCCCGCTATATTCATAAGCCATGTCTGTTGTGCCATTGTATAGCTAGAATGAAGTCCCTGAGGAATAACAAGCTGTACTTGCTCAGATTTCATTTCATTCGTCTGGTTTTCACTTATACTGGGTTCCAGCGTCAGCAGATGTTTGTTTGGAATGCGTGCTGCCTCATTCAATATTTGCCTCCAGCGATCTTTACAGGTCGATTTAGACGCCAGCATAGTCAGTCTGGCATGAGAAAATTCCGAATCGTGATAATGCGAAATACCAGGAAAGATGAAATCAGGCTTGAGGTTGTTTTCTGTTACTCCGGTTCTGGTATATGTGACACCGTGATCGGAAAAGACCTGTTCCAGGTGATTCTCAAGCGCAGAACCCGCTCTTGATTTACGGCGCTGTAATGCACTTTGAACTAATTTTATGAATGGTTCTGTATCTTCTATTCCTGCCTGAGTCAGGCTACGCAACTTCTCACCTAAAAGATATTTTTCGAGAGTGCGGAACAAAATTTCTTCACGCTCCATCCAGACAAATAATGCAACATCAGGGTCGTCCTTACTGGAAAGGTCTCGAACAGTACTTCTGGCATAGGAAGAAAATTCGATTGTTTTCGGGAACGAACCATTAAATTTATCCAGCATTTGATCTAAATAGTTAGGTGCTTCCTCTTCAGCCTCAACACCTATTTGTTCAAGTATAACTCTGGCCGCAAAGCCAATGCGATCCTGTTCCGTTTCCAGTTCTGATTTGATGGAAAAACCAGGATGAGCAAGTTCCGAAAATCCAAACAACCACATTATTTGTCGCTCAATCGTGGTTCCATTCTCGGCCACAATAGCCAGTAGTGAGTCGTTTGCCAGCCTGGCTATTACCAGCAGGTCTCCTGCTGAAGCGCATTGTGATACAAGATTTGTCGGGAAATAGAGCCTGTATTCCCAACGCATGACATGGCGCTCAAGTCTCGCTCTCTGACGTGCGTCGTACCACGTCAGAAAGCCATCCTCGACCACAGGCTCATCATCCAGGTCTGTAAGATACAAAAATTTTGCAGAAAAACGTACTTTTCCATCGGGTTCTCCAAGGATATCCCGCAGGCCTTCAACTCCGTTAAACTCATGCTGGTTTGAGCGAATAACATCAGCTTCAACTGCACTGAGACGTTTGAGTGCCACACCTTCGAAATACTGCGACAGATAACCTTGCTTCATCCCTTAATCCTGGTTTTTTCGGTTTTGATTATATTACTATATCCGTATCATCAGACAAAAAGCGAAGGTTGAGCTCTGCCAGTACATTCCTGCTCAAGCATCTTCTGGATATACGGAACCATTATACTAGCCACCTCACGCATTACAGGCATTACCACACTATTTCCGAACTGACGATAAGCCTGCGTATCGCTAACGGGTATTCTGAACGTATCAGGAAACCCCATTAATCTGGCGCACTCACGTGGAGTCAGACGACGAGGGCGTTTATTTTTACCCTGGTAAACAAGAATTTCCGAACCATCTTTATAATATCTGGCTGAGAGTGTACGGGTAACACTGTCCGGATAAACCATGCCAAAACCGAATCCGTTTCCAGCAGCCCTATGTTTTTCTGCATAAGCCTGTAAATAAGCCCATAGTTTTGGGGTTAACGTGTATTTTGGTTGTACTACCTGCTGTTTATGATTAAAGAATCGATCCTCATCCCAGGGGAGTACAGGTTCACTTCCATCTGTTTTATGTAGAATAGAATCCAGATGAGGTCCATCTGCCGGGAGTTGAAGAGCATCCCATGAAAAATCCGTTTTTTCCCTGAATCCAACTATTATAATCCTCTCTCTGTGCTGAGGAGTAAAATGTTGTCCATCTATAATTTTGTAGTGTACGTCATAACCCAGTTCGTCCCTGAGAGTCTTAATAATTACATTGAAAGTATTTCCTTTATCATGCGAAAGGAGATTTTTTACATTTTCCAGCAAAAACGCTTTGGGTCTTTTGGTTGCTATAATTCTGGCAACATCAAAAAATAATGTTCCCTGTGTGGTACATTCAAAACCATGTGGGCGTCCAAGAGAATTTTTCTTACTGACACCGGCAATGCTGAATGGCTGACACGGGAACCCTCCGAGTAACACATCATGGTTTGGTACATTTTCTGCCGGAAATGGCACAATGTCACCAATGAAAGGATGATGATCGCCATAATTTTCTATATAAGTTTTTTTGGAGAAATCGTTCCATTCACTGGTAAAAACACACTCTCCCCCGTGAGCTTCAAAACCGAGTCGAATGCCACCAATGCCGGCAAACAGATCAATAAAACTGAAACAATTGCCACTTTCAGCAGAGTCACCTGCAGGTTGCTGAAGCAAATCTCTCAATGCAGGAACCAGCATTGTTGGACATGGCGTTTCTCCCTTCTCCCAGCGTCTTACTGTCTTAGTATCTTTGCCTACATGTTCAGCAATTTCTCGTTGGGTGTATCTGCTACGGGCCTGCTTTAAAAGCTCAAGCGGCTGCACATGCGTCATTTTTTCTTCCTCTGGGTATAATTGGGGACATTATGACCCATTAAAATCCCGCAAACTAGGTTTTTTTCCAAAAAACTGGAAAAAGTCCCACAGGAGATTTCTTATTCAGAGGGAATACACCGGAATTACCAAAATCTACTGTCTGTGGTTTTTAGTGAACTTTTGGAACCCCAATGACGCCATCAGCAATCCCCTGAGCCAGTCGCTCCATCCATTTCGCAAAGCGAAAATATCCAGGATATTGCAGGCAGATGTAGTCCATCTGCACCTTTGATGTGCTGTCCATCACCCGTTTAAACGCCTCCATGTAGTCATAACAGCTCTGCAGTAATTGTGCATCACCATCCTCTGTCAGAGGGAACTGGCTGGCATAGTCATGAACTATTTTCGCTAATTGTTGCTGTTCTGCTGTCAGATCGATCATTTTCATCCCCGAATTTGTGGCTCCGGACCCTTAGGACCTTAATGAAGTTTTTTTTCGACAGTATTATCTGGCTGGCGGTCAGCTCCCAGCTGTCGTTTAACTGTGGTCAACAGCTGCGGCGCAACATTCCAGCGGGCACCGCTTTCGGTATGGACTGTCACCGTTTTTTTATTCAGACGGATCAGAACCCCGGTCACGGTTTTCCCGTCTTCAGTCCGGAAGCTGACCACATCCCCGGGGCGAAAATCCTCCATGCTTTGCCGGATTCGCTTGCGCTGTAACATATTGAGTCTGTTAACAATAAGATTGTGTAACGTTATCAGCACCTCTTCAGGCATATCATTAATGAATTCAGCATGATTAATTGTCTGCCCGGTGTTTCCCGATGGTGTTTTTTTCATAAAATTAAGTCCGGTTATCTCATCAGCTTATTCATCGTCCATATCCGGGCGAAGCGTCCAGGTACTGCCACCAAAAAGAACGCTTCCCACGATTTTCTCCCAGGTTTCTGTTTCTGCGAGACTCTTTTGGGGTTTGAGGCTCAGTGGAACAGTAACTGCCGTTAAGAGGTCATTTTAAATAGCCAAAAATTAACCAGCCAATTTACATTGTGAATTGCCTCTCTTGGCTGCCATAAATGAGATAGCCAGGTTGGCTCTACTCATTTTGGCCGTTTGCAGAGCAAAAGACGCAATTGATCTCAACAGATTGATTTAGCTGTTATTGACCACTTAATTGAACCGCTTAACCGTCTTTTTGGTTCCACTACTCCCCAAACCCCTAAGTAGTATCGCTGGAAGTCCTGAGTGACACGCCCGTAAGCGGCCCTGACGGGCCGCATAACGCGGAGATACGCCCCGACTGCGGCTACGCCTTGTCGTGACCACTCCGACGGCGCACAGAGGCTTCTGTATCGCTTAAAGCGGGGTATCGCCTGGCAGGGCGGAAGGGATTGATTGGCAGAACCTGTCAACAACGTAACCGGCTGCGCCGGGCTACGGCGCCACTCACCAGTAAAGCTGTATTCAGCACCGGCTGGCGCCTCCATGCCGCAAAGCGGCATTTAATGACAGGCTGCGCACGGCTCGCTTGTCCTGAGATTAAAAAATTCAGATAAGGGGTCTGAAGTCCAATCGTACGAAAACGTACGTTAGTGAAGTAACTGTCTGATATATCAAAACATAATGGACATAGAAAAATGACTGATGTTCACCCTGTTAGCAATATGTTTGCGAACCCACTGTATGTTGTCGACGGTTTGGAGAGGGGAATCGTCCACGTGCCCTTCAGGCTAGCAGCCTTGTGAACTGATGCCGTGGCCTTCAGAAAATAGCAAAATTGGCCACCAATTGTACTTAACGTACGTTTTCGTACGATTGGGCTTCAGACCCCAATTACAGTTTCGGGTTCCGTTTCAGAATATTGAGAACATAGTCCCCGTTCTCTTTTTCAACAGAGTACTCCAGAAAACCAATATCCTTTAACTGCTGAAGGGCTTTTTTTACCGTGGCGTTCTGGTTGCCAAGATGAGAGGTCAACTGGAGGCGCTCACGCAGCCGGTCAAAGCCTATTCTGTAAAATGTACTGGGGAGCTCAGCTAGGTAGAGATACAGTGCCTGGGCTGACTCTTTGCGTGACAGCTTCTGGAGTGACTTCAGGTACAGCCTGGTTTTGCCATCCACCCGGTACAGTGTATTCAGTTTTGAGTTAGGTTTGAGGATGATCTTGCCCGTGGAGCTGTCGTAATACGTGGACTCAACCAGGTGCATGTTTATGGTTATCTGATCGTCTGTACCGGGTACTTTTTTGATAAAACTGATGTTCGTTCGGGCAATACGGGTTAACGAGGCATCGAAGCGTTCCTTCAGCTGGCGATCTATGCGTTTGCTGTCGATACCACAATATTTAGCAAACTCCGGGAAGTTCAGCTCCAGCTGTCCATCCAGGTTCAGCTTCTTGTTGGACAACGCATATACAATGCCCACCCAGACTTTGAAGTCTGTATCCATATCAAGTCGGGGGCCGTAAATCTGGATCTGATTGTAACCCTCACCCTCTACAATGGATAACCGGGACAGTGATTCCGTGGCATCAATGCTGTGACTCTTCCTGCCTCCCTTTTCAGTGGATTTCAATGTTGGGACAAACACACCTAATCGCAGAAGAACCTTCGGCTGGATGGTCTGGCGAAGGGTCGGAAGCAGGTGGATAACCTCACCGCTTTCCTTGTGTTCTTCTTCAATAAATAATGCTAACTCATTATTATTAATAGACATATTAACCAGGCGAAGTTTGTGGACAGTAAAAGGATCCTACCCTGTACAATGGATCATATCCACCCGGTATAGTGGATATGTCACCCGGTACAATGGAGCGCAGACCCTCTACAATGGATTTTCAACCCGGTACAGTGTATCCGTTATCCCAGAAAGCACCGTGATTAAAGGGCTGAGAAGATCCTTATTCTTATTTAATCTGTTAATGATCCTGAATTGAACTTTATTATTGTTCTATTCAGTGGATAACTCCGATTGCACTGATATTCACTCAATATCGTGGACTGGTTTTTCCGTCAGGATGTTATCTCCCCATGCCACTACTGTGGCCAGTTGCTCAACCGAGACATGCCCCGCACAGGCAGCCAGAAAATCCAGCACCGGGGCTGCTGTTTCACGGAGCTGCGGACTGTAAATGCGTTAACGACCATCTGGATTCACCCGGTATATATGACCCGCTTCAGGCTCTTCATTGTTATTTGCACCGACAACGACGGGCATTACCCAAATCAGTTTCCTCAGCGTTCTGCCCGGTCCATAATAATGGTTTCTTAGACGTCAGGTGGCACTTTTCGGGGAAATGTGCGCGGAACCCCTATTTGTTTATTTTTCTAAATACATTCAAATGTGTATCCGCTCATGAGACAATAACCCTGATAAATGCTTCAATAATATTGAAAAAGGAAGAGTATGAGTATTCAACATTTCCGTGTCGCCCTTATTCCCTTTTTTGCGGCATTTTGCCTTCCTGTTTTTGCTCACCCAGAAACGCTGGTGAAAGTAAAAGATGCTGAAGATCAGCTGGGTGCACGAGTGGGTTACATCGAACTGGATCTCAACAGCGGTAAGATCCTTGAGAGTTTTCGCCCCGAAGAACGTTTTCCAATGATGAGCACTTTTAAAGTTCTGCTATGTGGTGCGGTATTATCCCGTGTTGACGCCGGGCAAGAGCAACTCGGTCGCCGCATACACTATTCTCAGAATGACTTGGTTGAGTACTCACCAGTCACAGAAAAGCATCTTACGGATGGCATGACAGTAAGAGAATTATGCAGTGCTGCCATAACCATGAGTGATAACACTGCGGCCAACTTACTTCTGACAACGATCGGAGGACCGAAGGAGCTAACCGCTTTTTTGCACAACATGGGGGATCATGTAACTCGCCTTGATCGTTGGGAACCGGAGCTGAATGAAGCCATACCAAACGACGAGCGTGACACCACGATGCCTGCAGCAATGGCAACAACGTTGCGCAAACTATTAACTGGCGAACTACTTACTCTAGCTTCCCGGCAACAATTAATAGACTGGATGGAGGCGGATAAAGTTGCAGGACCACTTCTGCGCTCGGCCCTTCCGGCTGGCTGGTTTATTGCTGATAAATCTGGAGCCGGTGAGCGTGGGTCTCGCGGTATCATTGCAGCACTGGGGCCAGATGGTAAGCCCTCCCGTATCGTAGTTATCTACACGACGGGGAGTCAGGCAACTATGGATGAACGAAATAGACAGATCGCTGAGATAGGTGCCTCACTGATTAAGCATTGGTAACTGTCAGACCAAGTTTACTCATATATACTTTAGATTGATTTAAAACTTCATTTTTAATTTAAAAGGATCTAGGTGAAGATCCTTTTTGATAATCTCATGACCAAAATCCCTTAACGTGAGTTTTCGTTCCACTGAGCGTCAGACCCCTTATCAGCTATCGGTAATGGCACATGAGCTGTCAGCACCCGGGTTACTGCCTGCGTATCGTTCTTCATTTATTTACTCCGGCTTATACTGATTTATTTATTTTTAATCATAGTTAATCACTATGAATCAATCAAGTGTAATGGTATATATCCCCGTCTGATAGTTCTGTTTAAGTATCCCTATACCGAACTAGTATTATCCGGTACCATATATAGTGATAGTACCAACCCTAACCAGACCGGTATCACTAAAGGACTCTAACAGTACCATGTCTACGTTTGTTCGCGCCTACCTGCGGGCTTCAACAAATGAGCAGGATGCACAACGTGCTCGCGATATGCTGGACCGCTTTGCTCATGAGCATAATGTCATCATCTGTAATTATTATGCTGAGAATGAATCAGGAGCGCGCCTGGAACGCCCCAAACTTTTTCGTTTGCTCAATGACAGCCGCCCAGGGGATGTATTGCTTATTGAGGACGTCGATCGCCTTTCCCGCTTAAAAGGAGATGAGTGGGAGAAACTGAAAGCGATCATTCGTCAGCGTGGCGTATGGGTTGTGGCCGTCAATGTTCCCACCACCTGGCAGCACCTTTCTCCCAGAGCCAATGAATTTGACAGCCGGATGTTTGCGGCCATCAATGATATGTTGCTCGACATGCTGGCCGCTATTGCACGGCGCGATTACGAGCAGCGACGGGAACGTCAGCAACAGGGGATAACCAAAGCAAAAGCGGCGGGTAAATACCGCGGGCGGCAGATCAATAAGCCACGTTACGATGCTATCAACCGGTTATTGTTGAGCGGTAGCTCCTGGACACAGGTACAGAAAACGATAGGTTGCAGCCGGAGCACGATCAGCAGTGCCATTAAACATGCAGCCAGCCAGAATGAGGCTAAAACCCTGGCACAAAACCCTGTCGACTCCCCCGCCCCACATTCCATGACGCTGTTTGTGTCGATTGAAAATGGCAGTAAATTTACCCGTGGGAAGAAAAAAACCAGAGAGCTAATCGACTGGTTCATAGAAGCTGAATTCGACGGTCAAATTTTAGGGGAGAATGAATACCGGATGCCTTTAATCGCTGAAAACGACGAACAGTTGAAAGAGCAGATAGATTATTTATTTAGTGAGATTAATAACATAGCTGATGACCGTAACTGTCTGGTCATTGACTGTCTGCTGACCAATGACCAAACTCGCCAGGGATGGGATGATTGTGCCGGTTGCTGGCAATATGAGCCAGTGTAACGCCCTGCACCCGGTGTTGAGGCTACTTTGTGCCCTGTCCATTTCCAAGTTCCCGTCTCAAAGCTGCTAATGCACGTTTGAGCGTTTCACCTAATGGCTCATCGATCATATCAGCAACGCGATATAATTCATCTTTGGTATCCTGCTCCCCCTTAATGTTGATTTGTACATTGCGTCCGGTTTTGAACCTCCGCTTAGAGCGGTCGGCTGGGGGCGTAGGCACCGTTGACACTCTACCAACAAAGCCATGTTTATTAGCCAATTCCTCAATTTCTGCGTTACTTTGCTTCGGCTTCTGCTCTGTGGCTACTTTAGGCTCAAAATTTTTCAAGCTATCTAGCGGATCTACGCGGCTCATAATGTGACCTTATCCTGTTGCTGGGTTGCTACCGGGGTAATTCTTGTTATGAGTTCACGTGTAAAGGCTTCAGCGTTTTCAATTGCTTTGTCGACATTTGAAACTTCATCTCTGGGAAGCGTTTCAAGTAGTTGACGGTATGAGAACATAGCTTTAAAAGCGGCCCGCTCGTTCAGCTCGGTTTCAAAAAAAGGGATGCCTCCAGCTTTGAAGCTTTCACGAATATGCTTTGTATCCCGACTTTGAATGGCTGCTGAAGTCCGTGTAAACAAAACAGCATATGGTAGCTTGTAATCAGGCTTATGTTTCTGAATACCACGCTCGTGTGCTCTTATCAGCCCGAAAGCCCTGCTAGCCTGCTCAGCGTCCAGTTGCGAGCCTTGTGTAGGGACAATGACGAAATCTGCTTCAGCAATAGCATACGCGACTATGGTCGCTGCTGTTCCCTCCAAATCGACGATTACGAAAGGCGTTTTTGCAGCAGCTTCTGCTATCGTCTCGCCGATGGTTTTATCCGTAACATCCGAGATGATTGTCATGTTTTGAGGGACGTCACCTCCTTCTGACCAGGTTTTAATTGGGTGATTTGGGTCGGCATCAATAGCGGTAACGGGTACACGCAGTGCGATTTGCATAGCTAAAGCTAAGGCAGAAGTTGTCTTACCTGCTCCTCCCTTTGGTGATACGAATACAATGACCGGCATACATATATCCTCTACAGGTTAGTCCCACTAGGCACCATAGATGTATTCATAGATGAATTCCTTTATGGTGCCTAAATGAATTCTATAAGGATATCCTAAAGAATGCAAAAAAGAATGCAAAAAAGGAACTAATAAAGAATTCATTATGAATCCCAAATGGGATTCCTTAAAGAATCCTATGAAGATTCTAAATTGAATTCCATAAGGAATTCTTTGTGGGTGTGTAGTGGCATTCCTTAAGGAATCCTTTAAGGAATTCTTTTGTGCGGAGGTAGTAACAGGAATGCTTTTTTACTTCAAATTGAGGCAACAGGAATATCACTCCATCGAGTGGTATATGCAGGTGACAACATTTCCCGTTTCATTTGCCATTGTGGCTGAATGCCTCGGCCAGCAAACCAGATATTACCCATCCCGGACTGATTAATACCATCAATCAATCTCATCAACATATCGCTCTTTGGCCTGGGCTGTATTTCATCAAACAGGTTTAATTGTGATACGCCTGACGGCGTGAAATCATCCAGCAGGATGCCCGCTTTCATATATCTATGGCCAGGCAGCCAAATCCTGTCCAGCAAACGCATAGCAAGCGCTATAATATCGCGCGTATCCTGAGTGGCCAGCGTCAGTTTTTCGCCAGCAACGTTACCGTAGTGTATCTCGCCGGGTGTGAACGGCGAAGTGCGGATAAATACGCTGACGTGCCGACAGTACTGCCGTTCAGCACGGAGTTTCTCTGCTGCGCGCTCAGCATAGTGACAGATGGCTTCTCTCATCTCATTGTATTCAGTCACTCGCTGGCCAAAACTGCGGGAACAGACAATCTGCTGCTTTGCGGGTGGCATTTCGTCGAGTGGAATACAGGCCTCGCCGTTAAGTTCACGGACAGTTTGTTCGAGAACGACGCTGAAATTCTTTCTGATAAATGCAGGATGAGTATGAGCCAGCTCCAGTGCAGTTTTAATGCCCAGTACGTTAAGACGTTTTGCAATCCGACGACCCACGCCCCATATTTCCTCCACTGGCTGCAGTGAAAGTAGTTTTTCTGTTCGGCGGGGATTATCAGGCGTAAGTGCGAGCACGCCGCCAAACTGCGGCCATTCCTTTGAGGCCCACTGAGCACTTTTGGCCAGCGTTTTAGAGGGACCACATCCTACACCAATCGTCAGTCCGGTATTCTGCAGAATATGTGCCCTCAGCTGTCGCCCGAAATCTTCGAAATGGATACAGTTATTGATCCCCGTCAGATCAAGAAACATCTCATCAATAGAGTATTGCTCAACACGTGGCGCCATTTCTTCTAACCCCGACATGAGTCGTTGGCTCATGCTGTGATATAACGCGTAATTGCTGGAAAACGCGTATATTTTTTCAGGGAAACTGGCGTGCCTAATCTGAAACCATGGTTGGCCCATCGCTACATATTTTTTTGCTGCAGCGTTACGTGCGATTACACAGCCATCGTTGTTACTGAGAACCACCACTGGTTTTCTGCGCAGTCGTGGCTGAAAAAGCGTTTCGCATGAGACATAGAAACTGTTTGCATCAGCAAGCGCAAACATGGGCATTAATCATCTCCGGGCTCGGGTGCTGTGAACAAAATGCATAACCACACCAAACAACTGAAGCTCATCGGGATACATAACCGGAAAAGCTGAGTTCATCGGGACAAGGGCAGGGCGGGGCAACAGCTGTAAACGTTTGACGGTAAATTCCCCATCAATCTCAGCAATGACAACATCTCCATGCACAGCTTTCTCACTGCGATCAACAATCATGATGTCACCGTCCATCAGTCCCAGTTCCTGCATGCTGTTACCGCTTGCACGTACAAAAAATGTCGCCGCAGGATGCTGGATACACAGCGCATTAAGGTCAAGCTCCTGCTCTACAAAATCCTGGGCTGGGCTGGGAAATCCGGCAGCGCAGCTGTCTGAAAAGAACGGAATACTCAGAGTTGGTGCCTGAATATCAGGACGAAAAAATGACAGCTCAGGTTGGCTGTTTGTGTTTTTCATAAAAGCTCCCGGGTGACCAGCCATACAAAAGAGTACGATATAATTATAGCTGTATATATATACAGTATCAGGGATGTCAAAATACCGGCAAGCGGCTTTTTAGTGCGGATGGGCAGGTGATTGATGTGGCGTGAAATTTTATGGCAGCTCGTCCGGCTTTTCTGTCAGCACAGAGGGGGCTGAGTTAATATAGTGGTGCGATGAGACCAGACAATTGCATCGCATTCTGCGCGGCGGGTTTCATAATTCAGATAAAAGGAGCATTAAATGAAAAGTTACCGGCGTTTTCCACTGGCGGAGTATGCGTTTCCCGTTGCGATGGCTATTTTTCTGTTCATGGCAATGTCACTGTATGCAAATTACGTTAAGAAAGATGAGCTTACGGTGACATTTCTTACGTTGCTGGCACTGGCCATTTCGTTTGTCTGGAGGCTGTCAGGCTGGGGTACGCCGGGAAATGCTTTCCACCGGATGATGCGGGCTTTGGGAGATATCGCTGCTGTCGCACTTGCTCTGGCGGCGATTGATTATGTGAAAGAGTATCCAAGTACGCTGTTTAAATTTATTGCGCATGAGCTGCCTGCCGTACTTTGTGGGCTGTACGGATTTGTTTTTTTTAGTGAGGAATAAATTCCCGTCAGTGATGTCGCTTTGCTCCATTTTAACCCGGTGTCCGGCGTCGCCGGCACCTTATCAATTCTCTGTTCACCGTCAGGCCTGTGCCGTGCCCACACGTTAGCCGTGCCCGCTTGCTGTCAAGGGTCACTCGTCCCCCGTTCCCCCCGTTCGCGGCGCATTCAGCCCGCTCACGGCGCGCTGCGGCCTCCTCCTTCACCAGTGACCGTTACGCTGTCCGCACGTCTCTTTTGTGGTCACGGCACAGGCCGTTTCAGCTAACGGAGATAATGATGAACGATCAGACCTTACCAGCCTGCCAGTGGCTGGCCATTTATATCATTCATAGCAATGACGGAGAGGCATTTCTTCAGCCAGTCATGCTGGCGGCGATCAACGAACATCTGGCCGAGCGGGCTGCGATCCTCATGGGGCGGTACCGCTGGCCTGACTATGGGGAAACGTATAACGACTGGTACTGGTCATTTGAGCGGGCCGGATTGGAGTTGTCACAGCTCCGTGCGCTGGACGATACGGCGGCCGCCGTCATCGCTGAGCTTGCTTTTACAGACTGCTGGAAAATTTCGGAAAGTGAAGATGGCCAGCTGGTGATTACTGAACAGGGTAGTGACCATATCTGGCAGCCTGCCAGTTAAAACGGAGCGGCGGGGAAACCCGCCGGTAATGGAATAAAAAGCCGCAGGGCAGGGGGCGCCGTACTGCAGCAGATAGAGCTGGTATAAGGATGTCGCTGCGCTCCTCATTATACCGCCGCCCGCCAGGTGGCCGGACGACGTGACGGTAAGGGTGCCGTGGCCTCACGGTAGCCGGGCGGCTTCGCAAACAAGGGAAGCTGCGCCGACATCCTCACCCGTTCCCCGCCGTGCGCGGACATTCAGTCCGCTCCTGCGGCGCTGCGGCTTCCGGTGTCGCCCCTGTTTGCTCTGCTGTTCGCCCGTCTTTGTGGTGTCCACGGCACCGACAACCGGTGCCTCCCGCAAATGAGGAGCTGCTTATGTCACGTTTCATTCTGGGTGATTCCGTTCAGATTATGTCCGGCTTTCCGACCGGTGCCATTGATTTTATTCTTACCGATCCGCCGTATCTGGTTGGATTCCGCGACCGTTCCGGGCGCACCATTGCCGGCGATAAATCCGACGAATGGCTACAGCCTGCCTGCAACGAGATGTACCGCGTGTTGAAAAAAGATGCGCTGATGGTCAGCTTTTACGGCTGGAACCGCGTTGACCGGTTTGCGGAAGCCTGGAAAGCCGCCGGCTTCCGGATCGTCGGGCACGTCGTTTTTGCCAAAACCTACGCCTCAAAAGCTACCTTCCTGGGCTACACACATGAATGCGCGTATCTGCTGGCCAAAGGGCGCCCGCAGACGCCGCTCAAACCGCTGCCGGATGTACTTCCCTGGAAATACACCGGAAACCGGCATCACCCGACCGAAAAGCCGGTCAGCAGCTTGCAGCCGCTGATCGAATCATTCACGGCGCCCGGCGCGATCGTACTTGACCCTTTTGCCGGCTCCGGTTCTACGTGTGTTGCCGCCGCACAAGCCGGGCGCCGCTACATCGGTATTGAAATGATGGCTCAGTACCACGCTGCCGGTACTCAGCGACTGGCAGCGTTGCGCCGTGCGATGCAGCGCCCAGCAGCCAACGGTGAAATTTTTCCCGAAGCTGCGTAACAAACTACTCATTCGGCCGGCAACGCCGGCCAGGAATCTGATAATGGAGACAGAACATGACTTATATAAAAAACACTCCCGCTGATACGCATCTGGCCGATGACATTAACGATATTGAGGAGTCGCTTTATGAACTGCATCTGCGTATGCGCGATATGATCCAGCGCCATCTCTGGAATGGTGAGACGAACGGGCAGCGCATGGCCGGCTTGCTGATAGAGTCCCTCGATGGCGATCTTATAGCACTTTACCAGCGCGGCGCACAGATCCGCCATCACCTGCGGTAACCTGTAGGGTGGTCATAAAACGGCCACCCCGTTTCGCTCCGCCCGCAGTGCGACCCGTCGCCGTCTGTCCACAGACTTACGGGACAGATATGCCCCCCGGCTGTGGATAAAGCGATAGGGAAGCACGCCACTTCGGTCAGGGCGCTAAAAACCCTCCGCCTGCGGCGGTCAGAACGGCCGCTGCGCCTACGGCGCGGCTGCCGGTTCTGTCATGCTTCTTCACACCTGTCCCTGCAGAATGGGTGAGATAAATGCTGCAGTTGTCCGTTTTTTTTATGTGTGTGCTGCTGACAGTCATACGTCGCAGATGCCTTTTATTACTATTTCGAATGGTGGTTCTGACATTCCGGGCGTCGCCCTTCGGGCCACTCTGTCATGCTGCGCACAGAGCCGGCAAGCCGTCTCTGCCCTGGCCCGTTCCGGGCCGACGGGTTTCCATCGCTGACGCAACCCTGCAACCGGCGTTCGCCGGTGCCTTAACTGGCCAGCGCTGCGCGCCGGCCGCTGATGACGCCCCGGCATACCGCCGTGTCGGGTGTGTTCCTGCCCGCTGCCGGTCCGGTGAGCATATTCCGTTCGCCCCGTCGCGCCGGGCTTTTCGTAGCACCGTCCTCCGTCTGCCCGGAAGGGTACGCTTCGCCGTTCCTCGCCCGTTCGCACTCGCTGTGCTCGTTTGCGCTGCGGCCTGCGGTGACGCCCTTCGTTCATCCGTCATCCGTCGCTACTCGCCCTTTGCCGCGACGGGATCGACCGAAACATAACTACACAGTAACAGGAGAAATGCCATGAACACACAAAACGTCAACGTCAAAACCGCCACGCCAGAATCTCCCAAAACATGGGCTGAAAACCAGAGCAGTACAGCGCTGACAGGGAATATTTCCAGTGATGATTTTTTTGCACCGTCAACAGCAGGGCTGCTCGACAACCTGCTTGCTCAGTACAAATTTATGCGCGCTCGTCTGTATTCCATTTCAAACGTTATCTCTGACATCGAAAGTCAGAAGGGAATCAGCTACTTTCTCCGGGGTAATTATAACAGCAGCCGGGGCTATCACGTTCCGCCAGTTTGCAAGCTGTTTGATATCTCCGGCGCGCTGGCCGCTCTTAACGCAGAATACTGGCAAAGTGCATTGGATCTTACAGATGTTTATGAATACATGCCAAACGACCGGCGTACTGAATGGAATAAACAAATAACTGAAATGGACACACCTGATTTTGAGGATGACACGGTGTGGGCTAATCTTTCAGAGCTGCTGTTTTCAAAGGAAAAATTTTTTTCTGAACGCGTGGGCGGTATATTCCGCAGTCTCTCAGGAGAACATATAACTAACAGACCGGAAGGGTTCAGCAAACGCATGATTATTAACCGTGTTTATGATGAATATGGTTATGTCAGTTATGAGCGCAGCGGCTATATCGATGACCTGCGCAAAGTGATCGCTAAATTTATGGGACGTGACCCGGAAGGTTCGCGTAACACCGATAAACTTTTAAAAGTTGCACGCGAACGGTCCGGCACATGGCTTACTGTTGACGGAGGCGCACTGCGGCTTAAAGCCTTTCTGAAAGGTACGCTTCATCTTGAAATCCATCAGGATATGGCATGGCGTCTTAACGATATTCTCGCTTTCCTCTACCCCGCTGCTATTCCAGCGCAACACCGGCAGAAACCCGCGACAAAAATAAAGTGTCTGATTTGCTGACAGAACTTCTTCCATTTTCGGTTCTCGCAGAATTAAGTGATCTCGTTACTGAGCGTCATGAGCCGTACCGTTCCAGCCGCTGGAATGAAGAACGTGAACCGGTCACAACAAATCCCCTGAATCGTCGTTTCAAAAACATCATGGATTTTGATATCAGCGTACGTAATAAAAGCGAAGAGGTACTGATAAGCCTGGGCGGCGTCAAAATGAAGAAAAACGCATTTACCTGGTTTGAATTCGATTATGACCCTGAAACTACCATTCAGGATATTTTACTATGCGGTGCCGTGCCTGATGTTAAAACGCATCAGTTTTATCCTACCAGGATAGAACTGGCTACGAAGCTGCTTGATGATGTTGCGATTTGTGATGGCGAGAAATGTCTTGAGCCGAGCGCAGGGACGGGCGGACTGGCTGACATGATGCCGAAGGAACAGACGACCTGTATCGAAGTATCGCCTCTGCGTTGCCGGATACTGGAAGCGAAAGGGCATCAGGTCATTAACGATGATTTTCTCAGCTGGGCAGCTCAGACAAGTGAGCGTTTTGATGTAGTTGTCATGAATCCGCCATTCAGCGAAGGGCGGGCCGTTTCGCATGTCAGATCAGCAGCGGAGCTGGTGAAGGCTGGCGGGCGGCTGGGTGCAATTCTGCCGGCCGGTTCAGAGCGTAAAGACCTGCTGCCCGGGTGGGTATGTAACTGGTCAGATGTTCAAAAAGGCATGTTTGCCGGGGCAAACGTGTCAGTTATTCGCCTGATTGCATATAAGCCAGAATGAAGGCTTTATGGTGCTTAGGTAAAAGTACCTATTTTTTAATGATTTAACGTACCGGGAAAAAAGTAAAAACTTGCCACAGTCCCATTGTGGGACTATAGTGGAAGTGAGTCCCGTAATGGGACTTTTTTCCAGGATATAAGGATACCGGTGGTGCGTGTTATTTCTGTTGCGACTCTTCGTAACTTTTGGGAAAATCGGCTGTACAGAGACGCGGAGCAGCCTCTTAAAGCCTGGCTGGACGAAGTCCGGCAGGCTGACTGGAAAGAACCGGCAGATATTAAATCCCTGTACGGCAGTGCAAGTATCCTGAAAAATCGACGCGTGGTGTTTAACATCAAAGGCAACGACTACAGGTTAGTGGTGGCTGTTGCATACAATACTGGCGCGATATTCGTTAAATTTGTAGGAACGCACAAGCAGTATGACAATATCGACGTTAATACTGTTGAACCGGAGTAACTATGAATATTAAACCGATTCATACCGAAAAAGATTATAAAGCGGCGCTGAAAGCTGTTGCGCCAGTATTTGAGCGTGACCCTGATCCTGGTTCTGATGAAGGCGACTGGCTGGAAATTATGGTGACTCTCATAGAGAACTATGAGAGCAAACATTATCCGATTGAAGCCCCAACGCCGGTTGAAGCTATTAAATTCAGAATGGAGCAGGGCGGTCTTAAACCGACCGATTTAAAAGCCGTGTTTGGTACGTCAAGCAGGTTTTACGAAGTTATCAGCGGTAAACGTAATCTGACGTTGGCAATGATTAGCAAGCTGCATCACAATTTTGGAATTCCTGCGGAATCACTGTTGGCCAAACCTCAGAGCAGATAGCCGGGCGCTGACGCGATAGACATTGAAAGAGACTGACCCCCTTCCCACGAATGATGATATATGGCACCTGTGCTACAGGCAGGCATCAACTTTACGGGACTGTTTAGGTTTCTGTATTGCACCCTTAATTTGAGGCTGCTCTGCGCCAATTCTCACAGGCGGGTACTTCAGAACCCAGCCTGTGGTGTGCCCTCATCGCAGCATTCTCCTGATCATCTCAAGGACTTTCGACTTGCTGGTCCGGGGGTGTGCCATTAGCGGCAATAATCCCCTAACTGAAAGGGCAATTGTGGCCAGCTCGATGGCCCGCTTTACCTCGGGCGTGTTTTCATAGTCTTTGTAAGAACGCAGGCAAACGCCCAGCTCCTCAGCTGCCCTGTCACGGCTCCAGCCAAGGCTTTTTCGCCATAATCTGAGTTCGAATCCGGTCATTTTATACATAAATAAGTGCAGAAATTGCACTTATTATGACTCAATATTTATTCGAATTTCGAGGTATAAAAGCGCCACAATCAAAGAAATTAAAACCCGTCTGGGCCACCAGGCTACGCGGAGCCTGTCTCCGTCCCGCTGGGATAGCAAGCGATGCCTGAAGGGCTGCGCTTGCAGCTGCCGTACCGGCAGCGCCGCTTTAACTGGTCGCCGGTGGCGGCCGCTAAGGAAAGCCGGTAAACCGGCTTCTCTGGCGCCCACTTTGACCCCATTGTCAGCGGTGTTCACTTTTGCTGTGACTGACACTGCCCTGTTCCGGTCCCAAAACAAGGGGCCGGATAAATCCTGATGCCTGCACCCGTTCGCACTCCCTCCCGCTGGTCAGTCGCTTGCGCTGCGGCTTTGTCATCCCCCTTGTTTTCGTCCCCGATGGAACAGGGCGGTCATGTGTCACAGCAACGTGCTCCCCGCCTTCCGGAAACGGAAAAAGGGGACACCAGAAAGAAGCCGAAGGGCACAACAGATGAGGAAATTCGCAATGACTGCAATGGCGTTCTGGAGCAAATCAAGTTCATTTAACGGCTGGCGTAAAGCGCACTTTGTGGATGGTGCCTGGCGTACCACCGCCTGTGCACCGTCGAGGACCCTGGAGGAGCTGAACGCCAATGGCGATCGCTGGGAACTGGTGACGGTGGAGGAGGCGAAAGCTCGTTTTGCGGCGGCCAATTACCTGCCAGTTACTGAAATCAGCGAAGAAAGATTCACCGACATGCTGGAAGTTCTGCCGCCGCTGGACTGGCAGGGTACTCCGGAGAGCCAGACGTTCAAGCTGAGCGAAATGTACAGCGGCAACATCACTGACATTTTTGCCCAATACGGCACGCGCTATTTCCAGATGCGTAACGAAGTGACGCTCACGCATGAGGAAATCATCGGGAAGATCAGGGCGTTTATCGACGCCGAAGGAATTGCCGCATAAGCGGCAATAAAAAAGCAGAGCGGGCGCTCTGCTTAATCATCCCGGCCTGTTAGAGCAGGCCGGATACTTCAAGTATCAGATGGAGTTACATCATGAAATACCACTTTATCCTTGCATGTCAGGACTATTTTGTAAAGCAGCGTGAAAGCGCGGAGGTAAGAAAGCACCGTCGCGTACAGCGTGACACCGTAGCAGAAGAAACCATAGCGCCACGCGTGAAGGCGTTGGGGCGTCATATCGCGCGCTGTCAGCGCAAACGCAAGCCAGTACACATTCCGGCACTGAACGTGGCGGAGTTGGGGCAGTTGCTGCGCTCACTGGAGATTAAGCGGGCGTATGCCTGATACCTGTGCCGCCCTTCGGGGTGGCATTTTCTGCCCCGTCCGGGAGTCACCGGCATTGAGCCGCTGACTCCCGGAAACGAACGCCTGCTGCGACGGAGTACGCAATGAAAAAATATACAAAACATGCCCCTTATGGTGTTACCGCGATTCAGCTTGATAATGGTGATGAGGCTATTTATCTCAATGGCGAATGCATTGCCTGCGCGGATTTTACGGAAAAAGACGATCCTGTTTGTGAAACGGGTGAGCGTCTGGCAGAAACGCTCGGGATTCCGTTCCGCTTGCTGACGCTGCCTGTACCTGACAGTGAAGAATGGACCTGGAATGATGTGGTTACGGCGCTTGGCTGGGGACAAACTCAGGAGCTGGGAAGAATGGTACTGCGCCCGGTGCTGGAGTGCAGCACGGCACATATAATGCGCACTGACTGTAATTTGCTGGATGACCTGTCACATCGTGACCTTTTTAATGAATGGATACATGACACGGGCGTCGGGTTTCTTATCCGACTGGAAGCGGTACGTTTTCCGTTACTTCGGCTTAAGCGGGCAGGTCTGTCAGATTTTGCCCGCAAACTCATTCTTCAGTGCATAAGGCAGGCGAATATCAGCATGATCCATTTTTCTGCCGTTGCTGACGAACTGCCCAGTGCCCGTCGGTTCGAGTGGTGAGAAACGGCCCCGGCATGCGGGGCTGTATTTATCCCGTTGACCGGAACGGCTGCCAGTGCTTGCAGCAGGCTTTCGCCTGCGCCGCCCAAACCGGGGCTGCCGGGCATCCCCTCAATGGAAACGGGCTGCGCCCGCCGCTTATTTCTGGCGTATCCCTTTACGTTTCCAGTTTCATCACGGTTTGCCTTTGCCGTGAAAGACACTGGCCAGGCCCGTGCGTCCTGCAAGGGTCGGCTAAAGCCTGATGCCTGCACCCGTTCGCACTCCTTCCCGCTGGTCAGTCGCTTGCGCTGCGGCTTTGTCATCCCCCTTGCAGTGCGCACTTATGGTCCAGTCCGGTCATTTCATCACGGCAACGGCCTCCCGCGATGGTGAATCACCATCAAAAGGACTACGCCAGAAGAAAGTCACTTTACAGACCCTGAGGAGAATCACCATGGCCCGTTTATCATCTGTTTTCCGCTCTGCTAACGTCATCCGTAAAGAACGCGCGCTGACCAACGATGAACTCATGCGCGTCGTTCCAAGCGTCTTCTCTGAGGAAAAGCATGAATCCCGCAGTGAGCGCTACACCTACATCCCGACCATTACTCTGCTGGATAATCTGCGCAAAGAAGGTTTTCAGCCGTTCTTTGCCTGCCAGACCCGCACGCGCGATGAAGGTAAGCGTGAGCATACCAAGCACATGCTCCGTCTGCGCCGTGAAGGTGAAATCGCAGGCGAAGAGGTGCCGGAAATTATTCTCCTCAACAGTCACGACGGCAGCAGCAGCTACCAGATGATCCCCGGCATGTTTCGGTTCGTCTGTATGAACGGCATGGTGTGTGGCCAGACCTTCGGCGAAATTCGTGTACCGCACAAAGGCGATGTTGTCGGACAGGTGATCGAGGGTGCGTATGAAGTTCTGGATATTTTCGATGGTGTAAAGGAATCACGCGGAGAGATGAAAGAACTGGCCCTCAGTAAAGACGAACAACGTATTTTTGCGGAGATCGCTTTGAACTGGAAATACGATGCCAAAGGTGAAGGGAAGCATGTTCCTCTGACTCCTGACGACGTTCTGCAAATCCGTCGTGAGGCTGACAAGCCAAACGACCTATGGACAACTTACCAGCGCGTACAGGAGAACATGACCAAGGGAGGGGTATGGGGTAAAAATGCGAAAGGTAAACATCAACGCATACGCCCTGTGAATGGCATTGATGGCGATGTGAAACTAAACCGCGCGCTCTGGGAGATGGCCGAAAAAATGAAAGCGCTGAAATCCTGAAGCGAGAAGGCAGGGGGAAACCTCTGCCACACTTCGTACCCTGGTCATTTTTCGCCGGTATTGACCGGCTCTAAATGATTCCCCCGCCCGCCGAAAGAAAATCGCCACTGACGTGACGCTTTTCTTTCACCCGTCCGCCCCCATGGGCTCCCCTGAATAGCCAGGTTTGCTGAAATTACGGAGCTACCTTATCTGACGTCGTGGCGGTAACTTTTTTAGTTCTGGTAGCCCGTGGTGCTGATTTTTTTCCGGAATTTAAAATTTCGCGAATAGCCTTGATGCTTGTCGGAATACCGGCGGAGTCCAGCGCGCTTCGAATATCTTCAACGCTATAACCCTTGCTGTTCGCTAACTCAATTATTTTGTCTTTTAGTTGCTCAAGAACATCTGTTTTTGTGAGTCGTGTTGGTGTCAAATCCGGAAGATCATCCAGTGACGATTTTGCCAGTTCCACATCTTCAGTGCTGTACCACTTCTTCTCCGCCATGCGTCAATTTCCTTTCATTTTGTGGTAAAAGTCAGCGCAAGAGTATATCCCCGCATGAAACATAGTGCCAGCCCCCGTACTTTCTGGTGTAAGCCAGTGACGGCGAAGCCAGAATCACCTATACTTCCGGGCATAAATCGAAATTTGTTGTAAAACGTGGGACAGGGTATGTTTTGTAGCACCGCCTGCACGCAGACGGTCCAACAAAACACCCTGGTCAGGACTCCGTCCCGACACCCTAATACCATGCCAGCCTTGCCGGCCGAGCAGGATTGAAGATGAGTAAGAGTGAAAGACGCCAGAGAACGGCGCTTCTGGGCAGTGTGCGGTGTTACCCGGAGGAGAAGGAGCAGATACAGGCCAGCGCGAAAGCTGCAGGTATCTCAACAGGTGAATTTCTCCGGCGTTCAGCCCTTGGTCGTCGCATCGTGGCCAAAGGCGATACCAAACAGATGAATGAGATTCTGAAGCTGGGTGGCCTGCAAAAGCATCTGTACAGCGAGATGCAAAAGCAGGGGATGATGACCGCAGAACTGAGTAAACAGTTTGCTGATACGCTGGCGGCACTTCAGAAAACGTTAATGAAATTTCGGGCAGAGAGCCTGAACAATACTGAGGATTGACATGCTCGCAGTCGTGGCCGAAAGGCGTCGTGATGGTAAGTCCAGCTTTGTGCAGCTCGTTTCCTACACCATCCTGCGCGATGATGTTGAGATGAGCGAAACGCTGTCGCCAGAACGACCCTTTGTTCGCAAGTCACGGTCAGAAGATAAAATATTCAATGACCTGGTTGGGTACGCGACACGCAACGCGCTGCCAGATTCACAGGATGTTATCGCAACGTTCCCGGACGGACGCCAGCAGGTGCGTTGCGATAAAGTCATCTGTGAGACCAACTGCTTTTCCCTTGCTACCGCCTCCACCGAAATGGACATGGTGGCCGTGCAAAACACCCGCTGCAATGACCCGGTCTACCATGCCATTCTGTCATGGCCAGAATCTGAAAGGCCTTCGCCAGACCAGATTTTTGACTCAGCCAGGCACTGCCTTAAGCGTCTGGGCATGGAGGGACATCAGTATGTGTTCGCCATCCATGACGACACCGATAATCTGCACTGCCACCTGACCGTTAACCGTATCAATCCGGTCAGCTACAAAGCTGCTTCACTGTATAACGATCGCTTCACGCTCGACCGCAGCTGTCGTGAGCTGGAGCTCAGGAACGGCTGGAAGCACGACAACGGTCCTTACATGGTGAATGATTCAGGCGCGATTGTTCGTCGCCCAAAATTCTACAAATCTGCCCCTGCAGCTGCGCGCCAGCTGGAGCATTTTGGTGACAAGGAAAGTCTGTTTTCATACGCGGTAGATAACTGCCGGGAGAAGATAGATGCGTTGTTCCTGGGCGGGAGCTATGACTGGGACGGGGTGCATGACATTCTGATTGCGGCCGGGCTTGAGCTGCGCCAGAAAGGCGAGGGACTTGCGATTTACGACGTCGCCGATGATGAGCAGGCGCCGGTTAAAGCCAGCGATCTGCATCCGGAACTGACGCTTAGCTGTCAGCAGGAACTTATTGGTGGTTTTACCCGTGCGTCCGTTGTTCGTGAGGTGAACCGGGAAGGAAGAGACGTTCTGCTGAGTGCCGTGGATATCGAATCCCAGTACGACAATCGTCTTCACCGTCGTGATAAAGGGGCCAGAGCTGAACGTCGTAACTCCCGCGCGGAGGCTCGCCAGGATCTGATTGCGCGCTACAAAGCATACAAAACCAGTTTTGTCCGGCCCGGGATTTCAGCTGATGCTGCCCGGACACGTTTCCGCGAACTGGCGGCCGGCTATCGTATTCGCAAGAATAATGTTCGCATGACAGAACGCGATCCTCTTCTTCGTAAGCTGATGTTCCGTGCGCTGGAAGTTGAGAAGATGAAGGATATGGCTGCACTGCGTTTGCAGATCAGAGATGAGAGGAAGGCGCTCAAAGAGATGCCGGGTTCCCGTCCATTGTCGTATCGCGCTTGGGTTGAAGTGCAGGCAACGGGTAATGACGCAGCGGCTATCTCTCAGCTGCGCGGCTGGGCTTACCGCGAGAAGCGTAAGAACCGTACTGCGGCCATCTCTGACAATATTATTCTCCACTCAGTTGCGGATGATATTCGTCCGTCGCAGATTCGTGGTTACGATACGAATGTAAACCGAGATGGTGCGGTGGTGTATTCATCTGGTGGTAAGCCGGTGCTGCTTGATCGTGGTTTGTATCTCGAGGTTGCCGATGCGCCGGCTGAGAAGGGTAAAAATCTGGCGATGGCGTTGCACATCACCGGAGAGAAAAGCGGCGAAACGGTGGAAGTCAGGGGAGATAAAACATTTGTGCAGGGTACCATGCAGTACATTCCGCACTTCAATGCGTCATCCGGTAAAATCGTACCTCTGACTCACCCAGTACAGCGCAGCATGGCCGGTTATGATGCGCCGAAGGAGCAACAAAGTTCGCCTGCCCAGTCAATGAACACCCCAGCGCGACATACGGCACCCAAGCCACGCTGATAATTTATTTCTGCAGAAAAAAGGCAACTGAACAGACATGGATGAACATTTTAAACCTGCCGACCTGTCATATCTGACTTCAGCCATGGTCAGGGCGGCAAGAGATTTTGTGGACCTTAAATTTCAGATTGATACGAAAGCCAGAAAGTCACCTGAAAGCATTCCTGAGGGGATCTGTGAGTCAATGAATGGTGACGAATTTTTTGACTGCATAATCCCCTTTCGCCCAAAAGAAGGGGAAGTGAGTGAATCCGAGTTTCTTTACGTGCCTGTACCCCACACGTTTGGTTGCAGCTGGCGTTGGTGGCCGGATCAGAAATATTTTACCGGAGAAGATGAAAGAAAAATTCGCAGTCATATTTTTTCTTATCATGGGATAGGCAATACCAGTTATATCTTTCTGCCTTCACTGGGTTTGTTCTTGCCTACTGAAGGAAGAAACCGTGTTAACTTTTGTCGGTACCATAATATTGAATACGTACCTGCAAAGGTATATACCGATACTTATCCCGCAGCAGACAGAATTAAACTTTACATCCTCGAAAAAAACGGGCTGAGGGACGTCTGGGGAGTTCTTGATAACAGATATGTGCAAAGAGTTAAGCATCATGCTTTTGCATTACCGTTACTCAGTGCTTATGGCGTGGATGTTTTACACAAGTGGCCAGGAAATCTTCCTTGGACGGATACGTTGTTATTTTTTGAGAACAACTGCTATGAAGAAAATCTCTTCAAAAACAAGACGATTGATGCGGAAGCTTTGCGTGGAACGGCCAGGCTTCGTATATGGTTTGGGATGCTGGACGGGCATGCCGATAAAATTAAGTTTTTGCGGAGGACGATGTTGTACCTGGTTGTTCTGGTACGGCATATATTTAAATGAGTTTGTAGGGACAAAGGAGCTAACAGTGTGTAATCCGGCCTGAGCCAGGGAGATGGACTAAATATCGTGATGCTAAAACACAAAAACCGCCGATATTCAGGCGGTTTTTGTGTGCTGGTCAGGTTAGCGGCCTTTCCAGCAGGGCTTTGGTTACTAACGTAACACAAGCGCGTAACAGTGCTCATATATTGGGCGACTATACAAAAAGTGTCAAGAGGCACTATACAAAATTTGTCGTGTCTGGATATGGGATGTGTACAATATCACCGGGCCTTTCCGCCGCCTTAGCAAGCGGGCACTGGACCAGGGAAAGGGTATCCAACGGCCGTAAACGCAAGCGCGTAACAGTGCTTGTTTTCACGGTGGCATCTCCAGTGGTGTAAGCGTGAAGCGGTCTGAGCAAGGACCGCGCAATGAAACGGTACTTTTGTATTGTGCTCATTGTTTCTGGTGCATTGTTGTCTCACGGGGAAGGGGGCTGGAATATCTCCAATAACTCAATATCTGTGACCATCAACGCAACAGGCAAGTAAGCCAGGTAGCCGTCCTTCGGGACGGCTTTCCTCAATATTAATACGATGATTGCCAGTTTGTTCCCATTTCCCAGCGGGACTGCCAGTGAGTAAGATAGGTCTGCGCCAGCTCAGGCACGTCATGAATAACCAGTACGTTCTCGCTATTCCTGGATGATCCGGCCCTGCTATAATTATAGCTTCCTGACTCAACTGTATGATTATCAACAATTAAAATTTTATCGTGCTGGATAGGGAATCGTCCGTTTGTCCTCAGCGGTATACCTGTATTAACCATCAGATTCATTGCCGCCATGCTGGCCCTGTTGCGATTGCCTTTCTCGTCGATAACGATTTTTATATCGACGCCCCGCCGATGCGCGGCGATAAGCGCCTTCATCACGTCAGGATCGGTGAAGGAATAGGCCATCATCCGGATACTTTGCTGGGCTGAGTCAATCGTATTCAAGACGAGCTGCTGGGCGCTACCTTCTGGCGAGAAGCCTGCCTCAATGGACGTTGCCGAGACAGCAGGAAGAATGCCGGATAAGGGAAAGCATATTAGGCAGGCTAAAGCCAACCGACGAAATGAACGATAATTCATTGAATACCTCAGTGGTTTGAAGTCTTGAAGATTATTGGATTTCTCACCCGTATGGGGCAGCTTTACATTGTTGGTGACAGGTAACGAATAGAGGTCAGAGCCAGCCGGAAGTGTGCCGCTGTATTGCCCTCAGTGCCAAAAAAAGAGGATTGGGTGCCGACCGATGAAAACAAAAAAGGTCACTGCTATAACGATAAATATGACGGGTGACAATACAGTGAGCAGGGGCGTACAGTGGAGCAGGAACGAAAGTTTTGACAGGCGTGGATGCTTCTGCGACCACTCAATCTGACGCTGAATGGATCCGCGGCTTGCTTTTCTGCGGGTCTGTCTTTCCTCAGCAGTCTGAAACATGAATGCCTGTCCCGTGTCATAGCGATAGGCTTCTTCAAGCCTGTCCAGAATGCTCAGCAACAGACTAGACTGATGAAGTGTGGCACGCCTGAATGAACGACTGTTCCTCAGGCGGTAAAAGAATTGCAACTCTCCGCAATGCAGATCCCTGAAGTACTCCGCCATTAAGTCTCCATCCTCCCGGATGTATGCCATATCCCGCAGGATATCGTCTCTGAAACGACGGGGGCAGACTTCAAGCACGTCCAGCATTATTCGGCGATATTCTCTCGCCTTATCAATATGATAAAGTTTCATATCTAAACCTCTCGTGGGACAGATGACTCAGCTGCCGCTTCCTCAGCGACGAGTAATATGTTCAGGGCAGGGCATACCAGGGACGTTGTGCCCTTAACCACCACCCGGAACCCGGTAGTGATTCTTACCTCAGATGCGATCGATGACAGAGGAAGAAGCAAAATCGTCAGTAAAAGCGTCAGGCGCGAAGCTCTGGTGCCAGTCATCATAGGTTCTGTTCTCTGTGTAGTGGGTTTGTTCGGGGTATGGAGGTGCCGGCGGGAAGAAATTTTCCGTTGGTGATGGTTGTGCCGGTGGCGTGCTGTATCCGGCATTGTTCTGGTGTGCCTCTTCAATACGCTTCTTCGATATGCGTATATTTTCACGGTCCTTCAGCCAGCGGTATTTGCCCTTGTTCTTCTCAAGGGCGTTAACGGCTGCTTCAAACAGCAGAATACCGCGTTCATCGTCGCTGTAGTCCACATCGGTACGGCTATCCAGATCGCTGGCCAGTTTTGTGATAGCCAGAAGTGTCTGGTCCTCGATACGGGCTTGAAGGTGGCCGTGATACTCTTCCGGACTAGTTGAGTGGCAGATGTCAAGAATCTGGCTGACCCGCTCCTGGGATACCGGACGCCGGCGTTCGGCTGCCGGTACTTCACGACAAAGGTCATTGAAATCCGGGCGACGGATGGGGACGTAACGGTTGATCTTGACGTCCAGTTTCGAAATTTTCTCACTATCCGGGATATAGATAGAGTTGCTGCGGACCTGCTGGTCTTCAAAGACGATGATTCCCTCACCTTCTTTCAGTGACTTGAGCTCATCCAGCTGGATGTTGTCCTTATCGCGGAACTCCACGCGGTCAACATCCTGATAGCTCCCCATACTGGTCCGTTCCATAGTGCGCTGCTCAGCGTACTGTCCCGTACCACCGACCGCGCGGATCATCTTGAGGGTGTCTTCCGTATCCTCCGTTTTCATGAACTGCTTGGTACCGAGGTTGGCGTTCACGGAATGCACTTCTTTCCCATGTTTCAGCATGGCCTGCAGGTCCTGGCCAAGGATAACCAGCATGTAACGCAGGCTTCGCATCTGGGCGGCCAGTTTCTCCAGACCTGGTGCGAAGTAGTAGCCCACCTCGTCACACAGGAGCATGAAAGGAAACCTGCTGGCGAACTTCTTCACGGTCAACGTGTGTTCCGGCGAGCCCTCAATCTTGTTACCCAGGTCTTTGGCGATGTTCATCCTGATGTCAGATATATAGAGTTTGCCCAACGTGGCCGCTTCGTTATCGGAAAGCTCAAGGGCAGGTATGAGCACAACCAGCGTGCGATCGTTGTGCAGGATGTCCTGCATATCGATGTCCCCGCCGTTTTTGGGAAAGACATGGCCATAGGTATCGTTGAACATGCTGAGCATGCGGGTGAACTGCTGGATGAGGTACCCGTGCTGGTCCAGTGCGCCCTGGGACCATTCTCCCGGACGGTTAATCAGGTTCATATCAAAGCCGGCGAGGTTGGCCAGATAGTTTTCCATCGGCTTGTAGCCTTCCACGTGCCAGCCTTGTTCCAGCGCTTCACGGTACAGACCCACAAACTTAGCTAACGGGAGATAGGACTGAATGACGTCCTGTGTCAGCAGAATGTTGTCCCTGGCCCGCTTGTAGCACAGGGCGTAAATCAGCGCGTTCATCATGGCGCGCGCTTTGTCTTTCCACCCTTCATCGCTTCCGTTGCCAGCTGGCTGTAATGATTCCATCAGCTGAGTGATGAATGTCGGACTCCCATAAGCGAAAGGATTGGTGCCGTTCGACTGTGGTCGGGACTTGTCACCGAGTAATATCTTTTTGAACTTGTCATCGCTACCGGTAATGAAGTTCAGGACGTGCCAGTCGTCTTCCTGACCGAAACGTCTGGCCATCGACCAGGTGGCGACGGCGAGGTCTATCTGTGCCTTACCGTCAGAGATACAGCAGCCGCGCGCCCAGCACAGAGAGTTGAGGTACATGCTGTAGAGCGTTTCCGTTTTCCCACCGCCTGTGGTGGCCATAATTTGCATATGGCGCAGGGCGTCAGAAGTTTGCAACCACAGTTCTCTGCCTCTGTTTTGCTTGCGTGCTGTTCCCAGGCACAGCGTTCCCTCTGATTTTCCCCGAACAATTTTGGGGAGGTTCAGGTTGAGTAGTGGAATATTCCAGCTGAGCTCGCGCTCTGTCGAAAGGTCCAGTCCTCCAACATCCATCGGTATTCGCAACGGTAAGCGAAAGCGCTGGTCGCTAAATGCAACCAGCAGGATGATGCTGAGCGGCAGGGATAACAACAATGTGGCTGGCCATAAGGCACCGACCAGCAGAGAAAACACCAGTAGTAGTTGTACGGTAGCTGGCGCCAGGAGTATGCGCTCAACCTGTTGGCCATGGACCAGCCGGCTTATTCGCCAGCTGTCCACAGGGCCGTGACGTCCTTTTAAATCCATTAAGGCCTCCTTACTGGCGGATATCGAGGAATGATTTCAGCGCGGTATCACTGGACATGGCCTGCAGCGGGATCATGCGGCCGTCATCGCTGATGACCGTCGGTGTCCCCGGCATGCGATACAGCTCAAATGCCAGGTCATTGCGCGCCAGGGCCAGCTTGCCGGCATCACAGGCGGCCGGTGCAATACTCGCTTTTTCTTTCTTTGCCAGATTGAGCATGCCGGCGCCGGTGTCGTTAAGGGCCTTCCACATCTGCGCGCGCTTCTCAGGTGTGGCGCAGAGCAGGGGCACCACCTCGTCTGCCGTGCGGGTTTTGCCAATCAGCGTCACCGGAAAAATCTCCACGTTGTAGTCTTCTGCCAGAGCCTGGACAGTCGGTTCAAAGATGCGGCAGTTTGGGCATTCCGGATCAAGGAAAATGTAAAGTGAGCGTTCATGGCCAGAGGACAGTCGAACAGTGAACTCCTGCTTTGCTGCACCATTTTTTAGTCTTTCTGCGAGCAACGCCCTGGCCTCAGCTGCCGCTTCCGGAGAGAGGGATGGGGTACCCTGAACTTGGGCGGTTTGCGTTTGCGGGACCACTTGCGGCGTCGTCACTGCGGTTACTTTAGTTGGCGCAGGCTGAATTTGTGACACCACTGGAACTGGAGTGGCCACCGGTGCCTTTATCGGACCACTGAACTGCGGCGCCAGCCAGGCAGCTGCAAGGGCAAGGCACAGAGCACCCGATGCGAACCATTTCCACTTGGACGTAGTATGAGAGGGCGCTGGATGGGCCTGGTTCGTGACCATGGCCATACGTGTGAGTACGTCGGCCGTGGTATTCATAATCAGGCTGGCGAGCTCAGGATCTTCCGTTGAATAAAGACGGGCGAACCCATTATTGCTTTGGCGCATCCAGATAACATAGTTTCCGGCGTCCTGCTCCATGGTGAGCTGATAACGCTCAGCGGTCGGCTTGTTTAGGCAGAAAATGCTACGATCGTTTAAACGGACTTGCAGGTGCTGGTTGTGAATTTCGGTGCTGATATTGAAAATGGTTTGCTCTGACATGGGATTATCTCATTTTTGGGCGAAAGGAATGGGTGTGGCGATGTGCGTGAGGTTCTTCTGTGTGGCCAGCAGTTGGGCCAGCATCTTCATCGTCATCTTCAATATCGTCCTCCTCTTCAACAGGAGAGCGGGACGGTCCGGGCGTATCGTCAATAACTGCCCCGATGTTCCGTAGGTCGTCTTCCAGACCATTCAGCGCGAGGCTCATGATGGGATGACTCAGGCGAACCCTGTAGCGTGCTGCCAATGTTTCCCAGTGGGCCTGGCTAACGACGCCAGCAGCTTCAACAAAAGGCCAGGGACGACCAGTGGACGCCAGGGTGTACCAGAGCGGACGGTCGAGTCCTTTCAGCCAACGGAAGCGGCGAATGGGCAAGTGCAGATCGTTGTCATGCAGGGCTGAGATGGCCGTACGTACGTAGCCGTACTGCCTGATGAAGTTCCGGGCCTCTTCTGTGGCAATAACCTTTTTGAATGCGCTGTTGGCCAACGCCAGATTGGGGTAACCAATTTTGTTCCGATACCTGCGGTCAGTTTTCAACGTGGAACGGTTGAGCACATCCAGCAGTGCTTCAGCGTCCTTACGCTTGTCCATGAAGTGCTGCAGGCCAAAGATGGCGAACATGGCCCGTTCATGGTCATTAAACGTGTTGAAGAGTGGTGCCACGTCGGCGCCGGTGGCAACTTTGGGCAGTGGGGTCCCCAGCTGGGCAATGAAGACCTCCTGAGCCACCTCCCGGCGTAATCGCTGATTGACGACCAGTTTGTGCTCAATGGCGAACTCATCCGGCGTCTGCGCGCTCCGATGTTCCTCAGGGTCTACGTTCAGCAGCTGCTGCTTTTTATCGCCGTAGGTCAGTGCCGGAATAATTGAGGGTGAGAAAGCTGACATAATGCGGGGCAGCGTATGGATAGAAATGTCACGTCGGGTACGACTTACCTGGTGCCTGCGAACGGCGATAATCCCGGTAATAATAAGAGGGACCAGCGCAATCATCAGAATGCCGGCAGTGACGTCCATTACGGCAAAGAACTCACTCCATGTAACGTCCGGGGCGTTGTTATGCGTTCTGGCCAGAAGATTAATACGCCAGGCAGCAAATTCATGTGTACGAGGGAAATCTGCAAGATTCCATAGCCAGTAAAGCACGATGGTACAGGTTTCGACGGTGAGCTGTCGGAAAAAAAGGGCTGCGATAATCAGCGTGATAAAGCCGCCGACCACAGCCATTGACCAGTCATGGGACCGGACGTCATTGCGTGGTTGTTGCGCCATAGGAGGGCCTTTGATAGTACGAATGCAAAAGAAAAGGCACTCTGAAAAGAGTGCCTCTGATGAAGGGGGCGACTGCTTAAGAATTATTTCGGTGGCAGAACCAGGTTAATGCCGTTTCTTTCAGCGATCTTTTCTGCCTGATGCTCAACGCATCCTGGAATGTTGTATTCATAGCTCCAGCTCTGGTTACGCATGGCGTTGATTTTTTCCAGCAACTGACTGGCTTTACTTGTCACAATTGCGACGGACGGGAGTTCAGGGTTGCCAGTGAAAATTCTGAGGGTGTTGCCCTCTACTTCGATTGATTTCCAGTCGTACATCCCAAACCCCATTACACGCACATCACGAGGGAAGAAGAAATTAAAAATGGTGGTATCGGGATGGTTAATGTAAAGCAAAGTTCCTTTTTTAGTATCAAGTCCCAAAAATCCCCAACCTGTACGGTCTCTGGCAATATTTTGTGGTGATGGAGCGCAGAGCTCAGACTCTCTAAAGAAGGATGCAAATGCTTTGATGTTTTTGCGTTGTTTCCATATGGAATAGCCAATTAAAAGTAATGCTATCGGTACTGAAAGAGACAATAAAGTAATTATCTTATCTGATAGGAATCTTGTGCCCATCATTTCTTGATAATTGATTGTTGAGTATACGGCTAATGGAATGTGGAATGGTAAAATAAAAATACAATATGCGAATGAGAGCACACCAGTCACTGCGACAGACCAGTTCTTGCTATAAGTATCGATGTATTTAACTGTCATAGTAATCTTCCTGATTTTATCTGAGCCTTTTGCTGGCCAGATTGTAAACCTCACTGTGCTCCCGCTTGCCTACGGCGACCACAGCAATGATTAATTCATTGTCAATAACCTGATAGACCAGTCTGAAGCCAGACGACCTCAATTTAATTTTATAGCATCCAGGCATGCCCCGAAGTTTAGCAGAAGGGATATGAGGATTTTCTGCACACTTCTTCAGCTTCTTTGCAAATTGCTGCTGAACAAACTTATCGAGTACATTCCATTCCTTGAGAGCGTCAGTTCTGAACTTCACCCGATAAGTCATAGGTAACTATCCAGATCCACATCATGCAATGCCTGTTTACTGCGTTTGGTAACCAGTTTAGCGAGCTCTTCCTCGTCTATGTATTCGAGCATCTGCTCATAGAGTTCAGCCGGCACGCAGTAAAAAGCAGGTTGGTTATGGTTCAAAATAGCCACGGGAGAACCGGCGCCTGCATTGACCGTGGCCATAGGGTTTTTCTTCAGCTCACTGATGCTGGCTGTTGTATCGCTGTGAATGATGTTTGGCATGACCTCTCCATTAGTGAGACTGATTTACAGGTCAGATTATAACATAAGATGACCTGTATTTAAGTCTTTTTATGGATGATGTTTCACACTATTTAAATCCATCAGCATCTCCTCCAGGTTTGGCTGCATCGACCCTCTTCAGCCCTGGAGCATGACCAGCCTTGCTCCCGAAGCCTGCAAACATGCTGCGCACGGACTCAACAGCACCCTTCATCATTTGTGCGGCTTCTCGACCGCCGAGCCATGAAATAACATAATCAGGCATATAGACCTGAAGGCTGAAGGCGGATGACACGAGTGAAGTACACGTTCGGGCATAAATCATCAGAATCCCTATAATACTTGCAAGTCCTGTAAATGAATCAGCCTGAACATTCGCCAGTGCTGGCGTGATGAGCATGTTAAGAAGAGTTCCTATGGCCACGACAACCAGACTGGCAAAGAAAAAACCAAACACCATCAGTGACGGTCTAATCGCAGCGTCGATCAAGAAAATGTAGCCATAATTAGCTCGGCTCCCCTTATCTTCCTCTGTGCCTATGTGTGTTGATGCCCACAGTGAGCCCGCTGTGGTTCCAATAAATACGCTCGCAAGCCAAGATGTGCAGGCCGTTATCCAGTAAATTAATGGGATAAAAGGCAAGAAGATGGATAGAGAAAATCCGACATTCAGCAATATGAATAAAATGAAGTATACGACCGGGGAGATAGATCCCATCACACTTTTGGCTATATATCCTGCACCTGACACGGTATTTATGACTTTAGTTAATCCATTGCTATCCGCACCAGCCCAATCAACTGCTGCTTTAGTGGCGGTAAATACTATGAAGGTGGTTTGAGCAGAAACCAGCGTGTAATCACCAATTGCTTTCATTTTGAGCATTGGATTAACTTGTGCTGAGGAGTCATTTCCATCGCTCATTACATTTTCAATAATTTTACTGGTTAGCTTCTGGCCAAAAGGAAGCACTTTCCTGATGGCGTCATTAGCATTCTGAACGTCGTCAATATTCTCATTACCAGCAACATTTGCCGACCCTAATGGTGGAGTGAAGGTTGAATTTTTACGTTGTGCCTGCAATGCAATCTGGATCTCTGACTGGAGTCTTCCTATTCCAACTTCACCAATATTAGACGGCCCGGTAACTATAGGGCTTTTATTCGCGATGCTATTCACCTTTTGATTGGCTGTAGCGAATGACTGGTACCAGGCACCGAGCGAAATCCAGCCGCTTTGTTTCAGATAGTTTGCGAGCTCGCTGCGGATTGTACCTTCATTGTCCACGCTTGCTGTTGCTGCAGTAATCGTGTCTTCATACTGGCGTGCGGCCTGCTGAATCTCCGCTTCTGCATCCGGAAGACGGCCTTGCCCTCCATCCTGGTAGCTACGCCAGGCGCTGACAAAGTTATCCGCGCTCTGTGAGAGCGAGCTGTTCATCGCGGTGAAGGCATTCATCTGGGCATTTTCGAGCGGGCCAGAATTTATCGGAACGCTAAAAGAGTACCAAGAGCCGCTATCCGACGTTTCCGGCAGCTTTGCGCTGCCGCACAAGGCGCTGCCGTTTGAAATGCGTATCTCACGACCGTCAGAAGACCGCTGCTCAGACATCGGCGGCGTGCTGCTGCTACCGACCTGATGCATTTCTGCCTGTTCGGTGTTCATCGCCGCCTTGCACAGGTACATGTCAAAAATGCCCCGGGCGGCTGTGATGGTTTCACCGGCAACGGGCTGCATAATCATGGACTGGCCGTCCATAATGACGTCTGCCGCTTTGTCGGTAAGCAGATTGGCACTCCCCACGCCCATGATAGATGCCATCCATAAGAACGCAAGGTTCGAAATGGACCAGCCAGACGGTGTGGGTACCAGTGCCATAAATCCCGCCAGCGATGAGACGGGCGCCATCATGGTGTTACCGCGGCCAAATACTTTACCGCGATTTCCGGTCAGTACCGTGGCGCGTAGGGTTACCCCCATAAACCAGATGAACGCCAGACCAGCGATAATAGCGTTGAACACGCCATACAGCTGGCCGATGAAGCTGACGTTCTGAGGCTGCAGCGGGTTATTCACCACGTCGCCATAAACCATGATAAGCAGCTGGCGAGAGAGGTCGGTGGACCGTGTGGCCGCACCGCTAATCGTGTCGTAGTTAATATTGTCTGCAAATGCCGGCAACGACAGACCGACCAGCGCGAAGGCGGCCAGTAACAGTAGCAGTCTTTTCATATTGGTTTCCGTAACGAACAGAATGCGCATCCGGAGGATGGCAGAGGGAAAAGGTCAGAACGGGGCACGCCAGCTAAAGAGTTCTTTAAGCCAGGTGCCGGTTGCCCGCCACTGAGTAAACGATCCCAGTTCCTGACTGAGAAGTTGCCAGAGGTGAAACTGGTTTTTCATGGCACATACAAACAACATGCCGGCGAAGGCGGAAACCATGAACATCAGACTGAACATACGCATCAGCAGCACCCCGGAACCCGGAGGGGCTGCAAGCAGTGTTCCCACCGGTAGCAAAATGACGATGCTTACGGCCACGACGAACATGGACAGCCAGATCCGTTTAGCCAGCAGAAAACGGCGCATCAGTGCTTCTCTGCTGTGACCACTGGCGGCCACGGCTTCGTCAAAAGTGAGAATTTCTTTTTCTCTCTGTGCGGCTTCAGGCCACAGACGGCGGAACCGCTCCGCATTTTTCTCAGCCGCATACCGTGCGGCATTTACCATGCGACCGGCCTCCCAGAGCGGGAGGACCAGATTGGCGGCAAACCAGGCTTTCTTTCCTATTTTCTTCATTGGCGTGTAGCTCCGGCTGCGGCCTGCTGCAGTTTCTGCGCCAGGCGAGGCTCATAGTATTGAACGCCTTCCAGGCTCAGCTGCTGGCCAGAGATAATGGCGTTCTCCTGCAGTTGCTGCTTGATGCCTAAAAGTAAGGCGGTCTGAAGGCTCTGGATTCGGATGGATTCACGCAAAAGGTTGTCGCCATCCATAGCCTGCAGGTCGGTCTGATAATCGGTATTGGCGTACCGGCGATTGACTTCGAAGGACTCAAATTCACGTAATGACATCATGCCGGTGCGCTTTGCTTCGGCTGAGGCATTCTCATCAAACCAGGCCCTGCTCGATGGCGTCTGGAGTGTTTCGGCCAGAACGTCTTTCGTGGCTTCATTAGGCTGACTGGCAGCGACCATAGCCAGCTGAGGTTGCTCAGCAGCACTTTGTATGGCGTCATGCTCTGTCATCATCCCGATGTACTGACGACCACTGTCGGTTTTCACTTCGCCCTTTTTCAGCGCGCGGCCGGGGCTGTGGCGGACCGAGTTTTTGAGGTACATCATTGCCGCATCCGTCTGCTCCTGGGTGAACGTCAGCTCCGGGGCCTTGTCTTCCGGACCGGCGCCGGCCAGTAACGACCGGACTTCCTTATCTCCTCCCGGTAACGCCGATTCACCGCTGCAGAGATCACCCCAGGCGTCCGCATCTTCTTTTGTGCAGTAGTTCCTGTGGATTTCTGCCGTGGCAAAAAGGCCCTTTTCCGGCACGTCGGGTTTGGATGACAGGGCCTTTTTGATGGCACGGTTCCGGACGCTCCCGCCGCTGGCAAGCGTGGACTGTTTTGCCGCTGACTGGCGTGCTACCTGTGAAGCCTGCCCGGAGGCAGACTCGCTGCAGATGCTGTCCGGCACGGTGTAGCTGCGCCTGGCCTGCTCCAGGTTCTGTACCTGCTGCGCATAGGTGGCGTATTGCTGCATGTTCTCCGTTGACTGTTGGATCATGGCTGCAATCTTGTCGTTGCCGGAGCTGATGGCGCCGCCAATCTGCTGGTTGGTGGAGAGTATGCTTCCGAGGGTTGCGTTCGCTGTACTTAACTGCGGAACCACCTCAGTTGTGATCGGTATGCTGCTATTAACATTGACGGTATAAGCTGAACTATAAAACGGGGACAGTAGCAGGCCGCCGATGGTGACGGCCAGGAGTCGTTTATTCATGGGTTCGCCTTTATCAGATTTGCAGGCCGCGTGCGGCAATCAGCTCGCTGGCCAGTCGGTTAATTACGTTGCCGTGATCGGTTTCTCGCGCTTCTTTCTGGCGCAGGTCAATGAGGTTGACTGCGCTGCCGGTCGGGAAGGCTTCAGCCAGGATAGCTCTGGCTTTGCGACCGTCGAGCAGGTCATACAGCTGGTCGCGTAATGCGGCATCTTTCGGGGTTGAGTTGAGCGCCCATAGCTCTTTGGGGCCGAGGGTATTTTTAAGGATTTGCACCACTCTGCCGGTTTTCAGGCGGAAGCACGCCAGGAAGTGGGTACCGCTGCCGTCAGGGGAGGCACCGGAGCCAATATGACGAAACGTCTGCGCGGTATGCGCCGGCACGCCAAAATGCTCGGTCAGCAATGGCAGATCCTCGTGGCTGACCTGCATCAGATAGAGGCTGTTGGCCGACTTCAGGATCTCGTGCGGGAAGTGGTTCAGATACTGAGAGCTCAGCACGGTACGGATGAAGAATTTGCGGTTCTCCAGGTCCTGGGTGACCAGCTTATTCATGATAAACGGGATGTCCTTGGCGTTGTGCAGCTCGTCGTAAATCTTGGTTTTCACCTCCTGCGCCAGCTGGGTCAGTCGTTCGTGATGAAATGGCTGGTACATTTCCGGCAGTTCGCGCATAAGCTCATTGCGGTACTGCGGCAGCTCAAAATGCCCGGCGGCCAGCTGGCCAGCATAGAGATACATCAACCCGGTTTTGACCTGACCAGCCCGGGTTTTGCCGCCAACCACGTTGTTCAGGTCAATGGCTATCACGCGGGTGCCCGGGTTAAGTTCAAACACGGTACGGCCGGAAAGCATTTTGTAGGTGCGTAAGGCATCCGACAGGCAGCGGCTGATATAGGAGAGCAGGGTTTCGCCACTGCCTTCGCGGGTGATGGTGCCGTACTGCATACGGACGTCCTCATCATTGAGGTAGACCTGCAGGTCACTCAGCTCCGGCATGGCCTGATAATGGGCGCGAGTGGCGGCGGTCATTTCTTCACGGGAAAAAAGTAAATCCCTGACCTCGAACCAGGTGGCTTTTGACCACCAGTTGTCGTCGTACTCATGGCGGATACCAGTCTTTTCCAGCGCCTCATCGACCAGAGGCTCCAGCGTTTGTGCATAGCGAACTGGCGTCAGGCTGGCATTCGTCTCATAGGCCGTATCGATAACCCGGCTGAGGATCTGCCGGCAGTCCTGTGAGTTCGGCGGCGTGCCGGTTTCCGGGTTTACACACAGTGTTTCACAGATACTGAGCAGATATTCCTTTTCCGGCGTCAGTGGGTATTTCATCCCAATCTGGACGTCAAACGGGTTCTTACAGTGCTTACGACTGTTTTCAAGAACTATGCCAACCACTTCGTTTTGACGGGATTTGGGTAGTGCATCCCGAATGAGTTTTATCAATCCCTGGGCCGAAAATCCCTTATCGACGTAGGACAGAAACGGCAGGTTGCTCTGGCCTGAGAATAAGATGGCTTCACTGAGCGCCCCCAGGGCCACGGATTTACCCGTGCCGGGTTCACCGGCGACTATCTCCGTGAATTTTGTCTGCAGGTTACTGGCCAGTTTCACCGGGAAAGGTTTGCCGTCTGGGGTGGCAAACACAATGCTGGCATCGTCTGCCCATGGAGTGGCGGGGCGCTGCAGGGGAAGTAAAGCAAGCGCTGCAGAGAGGGGGGGATACATCAGCGATGGAATACTGAGCGCGTTCGCCCCGACCAGGGTTGATGCCCAGGCACGCGCCGGATCACCAAAGGTCCCCGTTACCTCACACACGCCCCAGGACTGAAGCCCCTTCTGAAGCAACGTCCGATTACGCTTAGCAGTGTCTTTATCCCGGGCCCAGGTGCTGGCGCAGATGGTCATCACGCAGACAGGCTCGCTTTTATCCACCTCTTCCAGCCACTGGACGGAATCATAAACCGGGCGCAGTGGAGGCAGCAGGCCAGCCAGGCCCAGGATGGTTTTCTTCCCGCCCAGAGCCTTCATGCCGCCAGGCATCAGGTCCATGCGGATACGCCAGGGCAGGTGACGGTTGATTTTGTCAAACAGCTGGCTGAACGTTTCAGGTTGCTGAGGACCCAGCGAAAGCGCCAGCGTGGTGTGCCAGTGGTCATCAACATGAATGAAGCTGCCATCGATGACAGGTTCACTGTTGAATAACTGATAATGCAGATGAGGCGCGAGGAGCACCGAATGGTCGTTTCCTTTCGACCGGCCATGTGGCCACTTTACATCCCCGGGCAGAAACGGCCGCCAGGAATCTGAGGTACTTTCGCGTTCGATCTGTTCACGTAACGACAGACCAAATTCATGGGCATTCATCAGACGAATGCGGGTGCCAAAGTCACCTTTACCAAACTGGTTTTCCAGCATGGTGATGAAGGTGTCGTGGCGAATTTTTAGCCCTTCCAGCGCCTGAAATACCGAGTTCTGGCCATATCGTGCGCCCGGGCTTTTCTTCAGCAAAGCCTCACGCCGCTTTTCTTCATCGCGGATTTCGGTAGAGGAGAGTGCTTCGCGGGCGGTATAGACCACCAGGAATGCACGCTCCCGGGCGATGAAGGGGGCCATTTTCTCAATACGTTCATCCAGAATATCAGTCAGGTTAAGTCCCATGCGCTTTAGACTGCGGTATTGATGAGCCAGTAGTTTTTTCAGTTCAGCCCGGGCTTTGCCCGGATCGCATTCGAAGACGAAGCTCAGCTTACGACCGGGTTCTTTAAACTCGCTGGTCAGCAGTGTTGTCAGGCGGGCAATATAGTTACTGAACAGTGCCTTATCCCGCCGCTCTTCTTCTGTGATGGCCGTTTCTTCATTGAAAGCGCAGTAGGTCCCCTCGATTTCGAACACGCTGGCATAGTGACCTTCCTCTGTGAGGAAGATATACGGAGAGGACATTCCCGGACGGCGCTTACGATCGTCGTCGGTCAGGCCAATGGTGGTGCGAAGATCGCAGTAACGCGTAAAGTCCTGCCCCAGCGCATAACGCGAGGCCCAGGCAATGGCTTCCTCCACGCATTCCAGCGCGGTGACCAGTGGATTTTTCATGCGAATGTTCTCTGATAGGGCCGTCAGGACTGGCGGCAATGCTGGTTATACAGGGACGTCCATTGACCTGGTGTAAGACTCAGGCTGAACGACCTGGCGGCGATAATGTCCGGGTTGGGAATGAGTGCAACATGGAGCAGACGTTGTTGTAGCGACTCACGCAGTGCGGGTGATGACTGCTGCAGCGCCTGTCCAAATTCGCCCGGATGGCTGGTTCCCCAGAATCGTTCCGTCTCAGCCCGGTGTGCGGCAAGCCAGTTGAGGATCATGGCCGCACCATTTTGCTGGCGTTCATCCCCGTCACGCCGGGCGGTAATCACCGTTCTTATCAGCCGGCTGATGTCAGCAGGCGCGAGCTCAGGCAGGTAAACCATCACGCCATCGTTGGCGCCCAGACGATTCAGATGGCGGCTGCAGAGGCATACGCTACAGCCGACAGTGAGATTATTGTCGTGCGTGTTTTCCGGATTGCCGTCACGAAATGCCAGTCGATTACTGGCACTGACGTGCCCGCAGTATTCGCAGGCGTTGCCGGTGAGTTTCGCCGCCCGCCGGTACAGAGCGGGATCGTGTCCAGTTTGTTCATGCCCCCAGACCTGCTGCTCGATGTCAAAGTGCTGATAACGGATAGCTGCAGTCAGGCGCAGATGTGTAACGCCGTGACGAGACCAGCGCCGGCAGGCTTTAGTGAGAGGTTCAAACAGCTTGACCCCATCAGTTTGCTCTGGCGTCAGTTTTTGCAGCTGTTCGCTCAGAGGTGCCAGTTGGATTAGCCAGACGTTACAGTTGTAACCAGCATCGGCAGAAACACCACAGTGATAAAACTCAGGGAGCAGTGGAAGAAGCCACTGGCAAAAGGTAATTGCTTCAGGAGCTTTCAGGCTCAGGGATGGGAGCGCTGTATCGCTGTCGTCTGGCGGACACGGCTCCAGCTGAACGGGAAAAAGGAAACTGACTGCTTCCGGGAATCGGTTCAAGGTGACCTCCTTTAAGGCAGGACCCCGGCGCCAGCGCGCCGGGGAATGATGTTAACCCACGTCAACCGGGTTCAGCTGAATGGTGCTCTGACCTTTCTTGATGAACTGGTCAATGGCAATCATGATGCAGCCGGCACCGATACAGGTCAGGACCCAGCCCCAGCCAATCTGCGGGTTCTTTTTCTTGGCCACCCAAAGGGCGACGCCAATAATGACGAGTCCAATCCCGCCAAACTTCGCCACTTTCAACAGGCTTTTCCCTGAGTTATCGGCGCCGTCGGCCACGGTGTCGAGCATCCCAAAAATGCCGTCATCAGCATGAGCTGGCAGCGTCAGGGAACACAGGAGTGCGGCAATCGGAGCCAGAAGACGTTGACCCAGAGAAGAAGCAGCCAGCCACAGGCGTACGGAAACGGACAGTGTGAAATTACGCATTGTTAAAACCTCTTTTGTTTATGGAGTTAATTCCAGCTCAGATGCAGCGTTTGTTGGAGTGCGTCGAGCAGTTGTGGATTGCAGGCCAGGAGAATGCCGCAGATGAGGATCACCATGCCTGCAGAGACATCTTCTCGGGCAGTCAGACCTGTGTGGCCATCAACCAGAGAGCGACGGACACGAGATATGCCCATGAAGAAAAACATCACCCCGACCGCACGTAGCAGTGTGAGAACGGCATCGATGGCGAGCTTGGCCTGACCCATGGATTCCGGGGCGTAGGCGATGGCATCAAAGGAAACATCGCCAAAACTCAGGGTATGGGAGGCTTTATTCATCATCTGCTGCAGGGCGATGAGAGCACCGCCGAGGCAGACCGATGCCAGGGCTTTAATCCCGCTGGCTGGTTTACCGGTGCGGACCCGTTGGGCGACGGAGAACAATGTGAAAATGCAGCCGCCAAGTCCGAACATAAAACCCAGAGCCAGGATCAAGCGGATACCGCTGGTTTTCAGGCCGTCGGCGACCTGAACTAGGATTTGAATGGCGTCCATTAGCCCCCCTGGCGAATGACGCCCCTGTCAGTTGTGACGGTGCGTGCAGTGGCATTAATGCTGCGGATGGTCATGCCGTTGATGTTATCGCCTGCCTGCACCGACCAGGTGTATCCTCCGTGGGTTATCCAGGCCATGCCCGGGTAAATAGTATGTACCCGCCAGCCCTGTACGCCGGTACTGCGTTGATTGCCAGTCCCTGTTCGTGCAGCTGCTGTACGGTGCGTTGATGCTGATGTCGATTTAACGACGGTACGTTTTACTGGTTTGCTGGCGGCTTTGGCTGGGGCGGTTGTACCGGTTCCCATTGCCTTCATTCGTGCTTCAAGCTCTGCCAGACGTCTCTCTGCATCGGTGACACGGCCATCCAGTACGCTTATCCCTTGCTGGTTTGCCTCGCTGGCCTGCTGTAGTGCTTGGGCATCTACCGGAGGTGCTGCAGGCTGAACAGGTTCAGTGTGTTGAGTTGGCTCCGGTGCTGGGGCAGGCACTGGTAGTGGTTCAGCTGCGGGAGCCTCTTCCTCCGCTGGCGCTTCCACAGGTGCGGCCTGATGGTCAGGAACAAAGGCACGTTGAGGTGGTTCATCTGGCCAGACGGCATAGACGAGAAGGGCAACCAGTACGCCGCCGGCAATCAGCAACGTGCTGAGGTCATACCCCATAAACTGACGTTTTCTTTTAGGGTTCTCGTCTTTGGCTAGCGTCTCAGATACTTCCTCTTCGGGCTCCGGACGCAGTTCAGGCAACGGCGAGGCAGCGGGCTCAAGGTCCGAATCGAAATAGTTTTCTTTCATGGCGTTTCTCTTCAGGGATGTAAGGCGGGGACCATGCGGCTGGCGGGTTGCAGGCTGACAGCCGCGGGCACATCACGGGTCTTAATCACTTTGTCGCTTTCTTTTACAGCAGACATGAACAACACGGCGATGCTCTGGCCACGATCGACAAGAACCTGCTTCACCGGGAGTTTCTGCGCGTCCTGGCTTACCACCTGACCCGCTTGTTGGGCAGCGCCGCCGAGGATGGTACCGGCCACTGCTTTACCGTCAGGCATACCCACGCGCCCCTCAAGGGTGTTGTAACCGGTGCTCAGGATTTGCGTATTGGCACTGGCATACAACTGACCGCCTAATCCCAGACCATGCGCCAGTGCCGGCAGCAGAATGCGTGTTGTATAGCGGTTGTTGACTGACGATGCGACGGAGGACTGCAGCGTATCCGGCATAGCCGCCCAGGCATCAATACGCCAGGTGTTGTTATTCCAGTCCATGTTGGTGAAATGGATAGTCACACCATCGCCGGCGAGCTGGACACCATTGGCTGTTAAGGTGGCGCCGGCATACGGGCCTGCCGGAATACGGGCCAGCACCTGAGAGCTTGTGTTGTCGGAATCAATCGCCGTCTCAATCAAGCCGCCCGGACGACTGCCGACAGGAATAACAATGCGATCAGGTACTGTGCCGCCTGAACCTGCAACGCTCCCGGTTTGCGTCGAAGGAGAGAGGCTGTCCGTCCATCCGGAGAAGGGACTCGCTGCAGCCACACCTGATGCGCCGGCGGTCTGTGCCGCCTGGCCCGGGGCCTGTCCTGTCACGCTGGCCAGTTGACCGACCGGAGCGCTACGCTGGGCTACGAGCTCTTTGAGTAACGCTTCCAGCGCTTTTTTACGGTCCGGGTCAAGCGACTGCGCCGGAACATGCTGAGGCGGCGGCAAAGGGTTTCCTGCCCGTGGAGGCGGTGGCGTTGGCGGTGCCTCCTGTGAAATTGGTGGAACCTGGCGAACGGTACCGGAGCCGGCTGAGGCGATAAAGCTGGTGTTATTCGCCATCGCCTGCTTAGCGCCTTCTGCGTTGTTCTCTCTGAGCAACGTCTGGTACTGCGGGCTTTCTGCTGTGGCTTTTCCTGTTCCACCGGCAGTTTTATCCACGCTGATGTGCGTCACTGCCTCAGGCGGAGCATTGAGCCAGGACACCAGTATGAAAAGAAAGGCAACGGCAGCGAAGCCACCAATAACAATGATTAAGCCGGTTTTCTTCACGTCCCGGCGGGCGTCTTTTTCTGCAGCCATGATTACTCCAGAGATAAGGTCATCCAGACCGTTTTACCGGCATGAGAGAAAGCCACTTCCGGAGTCAGTGGCAGTTTGTACAGCCAGGTCCCGTCGCCAGAGGCCAGGGTCTGTTCAAAGGCATCACGCAGCTCACTGCGGGTGCGGATGTAAAGGTCGTCTCCCATCTGCCAGACCTGTGTATCCGGCACGGACCCTTCAATTTTCAGCCGGCGGGCATCTTTAGGGGGAACACCATCGAGAAAGGCCTGCAATGTTGGGTTGTTAAGGCCAATCTTTGATTGTGGCGCCGGCATCTTTTTCGCCTGCGGGCCGCGCTGTGGGATGCGCAAATCCAGGCGAGTATCAATAACGCGGGATTTGGCTGTGTTACTGGCCTCACCGCTGGTGACATCCACGATGATGGGTACCGCCAGTCCCTTCAGATACACCGTGACATTCCCACGGTCATACTGCCGCCTGGCCTGAACCGTCATCACGCTGCTGTCCGGGATATAGTTCACCGTAAAGCCATCGGCATTAGCGTTATAAGGTGGGGCCGCCAGTGGCCATGGCGCCCCGGTGTTGTCCGTAAACATCACTGTGCTGGCCTGATGTGTGGCTGTTCGCAGTACCGGTAATGAGGCACCCGGGGAGAGATTCACTGTCAGAGTGGAGATACGAGGCACCACATCTGCAGGCTGCCAGGCGCGTCCACGGCTGGCGTCATCGACAGCCCGGCTGACGTTTTCAATCTCACCGCGGTTAAGCGGGGCGGCCTGGCCGATAGCCCAGGCTTCGGCTGCAGAAGGTGGTGCCGGTGGTGACTGGCGTAGCGGAGCAGTAATGTCCGCTACGGGTTCGCTTTGCGCTGCCGGCGGCGCCGTTGTGGCAACTTCCGGAGCCCCCGGGGATGGTGCGGGCGGTAACGCAGTAGTGGGGGTGTTTGTACGGGCGTTAGCCCAGTCGGCAGCCAGCACAGAGCCCGCCGACAAGAGCAAAATTGCTGTCGTGAGAAGTCGAATTTTCATGAGGTTTCCTGATACTTAGCGGGCATCCCGGGTGACCACGGAGGCCACTTCGATTCCTTCAGGTTTGAGCCTGACGTCGGTTCGCTGAATGCGGATCGTAAAAATGAAGTTCTGAGGTGGCAGACTGCGGGTCTGGCCATCAAGGCTCAGGGTGACGGGATACTGAACTTCCCAGATATAGGGGCCGTCCGAACCTTCACGGCCGCGCCGGTAAATCATCCCCTTACGGGTAACGTTGGCCGACATCAGCAGCTTGTCTGTCTTCACCTTTGCAAACAGGTTGGAGTTTGTCAGCGCGCTGTAGTAACTCCTGAAGCCGTCCTCTGAGAACTTCTGCTGCTGATCGCTTATCTGCGTACGGAAGTTTTTGAAGTCGAGCTGGAAGGCGCTGCGGACAACTTTGTCACCAAAGGCAATGACGTCATCGTCGCTGTAAGCAGGCTCGGACGTTGCATATTGCGCAAGTACGCTGCCGTTGAGCGTGGCGAAGTATTTCACCGGAGGGTGAGCGACCTGCCAGGCAAGCCAGACGTTAACCGGAAACTGCACCAGGTTGAAGGAGACGGACACCAGAGCGACCGCCAGACATTTGCGAGCAAAAGAGGCGTTGAGCATCCTGTCTTTTTGAAGCTGCATTGCTTCCATGAAGGGTACGAGGTGTTTCTCATCAAACTCCTGAACCTTTTTGGCCGTGTCTGAAGAAGCCTCCCCCGGGGAGGCTGGAGATTGTTTCGTCACTTGGTCGTTTCCATCAGTTCAGTGAGATAAAAGAACGGCCACTGTCAGTGGCCGCCGGGGATGATTGCGTGCTGACGGGAATGGATGTCGTTCCCGAACTGTAGGACGAAAGGCCGCTGCTGGAGGCATAGTCTCCCCAGGGGTCTATGGTCGGAGGAACGTAGTCACTGATTTTGTCACGGGCCGCCTGGCAAATTTTCTGGCCGATCTGATTCAGGACGTCGGTCAGATTGGGAAACGTTGGCGCCGTAATGGTGGTGGAAATGTTTCCCAGGCAGCCACCCAATGACGCTGTGACATTGTTCTGACGCTGTGACCAGGCATCTGCGGCTTCTTTTGCCCGATTGTAGCCGGCTTCACTACCTGCTTTTGCAGCCCTGCCAGCGCGACAGGAAGCCGCTTCAGCGGCAGGAAGACACGCCAGAAACAGAAGGGTGGTACAGAGCATTTTTCGCATGAGGTCCTCACATGGGTTGCGGTTGATTAGCCGGCTTGACCTGCGCCCGGGGTGCCTGCTCCGGCTCCCGTGCTTTCGGCGGTGTCCAGGGTTTGTCGAACCCCAGCTTGCTGTGCAGGGCCGGCGGGATCTTTTCCGGTGAAACCAGAGGAACGGCAAACTTCGGTGCATCCTTTCCTTTGAGCTGAAAGGCAAAGGTATCCCTCCGGGCTTCACCATTCTTCACAGCGTTTAACGCCGAACCGTGGCCAATCAGGGCGAGAGCGCCGGTATCGGAAACAGTATTCACAGCAAGCCACGTGTTTCCGTTGGCTCCCGTGCATACCCGGGCCAGTACGTGGCGAAGTTCACCTTCATAACGCATCATTCCCTGCAGGTAATCGCCGTGACCTTTCACCAGGTGCGCCAGCAGTTCGCCTTCAGCGCCAGCTGCCTGCATGACCACTGAGCCTGCGGCTTTGGACAGAGCAGGTACCACAGCGTTTTCCGGAGGTGATTGCGGCGGTTTTTGTCCTTCACCGTCCGGGCCGGTATACAGCAGGCCGTGGCCTGTGGGGTCCGGAAGCGATAAAGACAGTGCGGTCGCCTTAACAATCTGGTGCTGGAGCTGCCAGAAGGCATTACCGTCATAGGCAGACAGTTCTGCCGGCGCAATGTGGTGTCGGTCAGCAACCAGCAGGCGATTATCCTGGGCCGGCGTCAGTGACCAGTGATTGCGATGTTTCTCCTGGCGTTCGTATCCGGTCACCACCCCCTCGTCATTGGTCAGCGGAACGTTGACGGTCACCGGCTTCTTGCCCAGATACTGCAGCTTCACAATGTCGCCCTGTTTCTGGCCACTGTCTTTCAGGGCCTGTTCCAGCTCCACACCCCAGTAAGTCTTGTTGCCTGCTTTTGTACGCAGCTGGACATAAAAGCTGTTCGTGTTGGCTTTGTCGAACTGATACGGCGCCCGTCCGGATTCGAGTAGCTTTCCGGTCAGGCCTGTTCGCAGGGTTTCTTTCTCAAAGACGGTCATTTCCTGAGTCGCGGGTTCAGCTTTTTTCGAAGGGACCTGACTGGCGGTGTCATTCCCCGGGGCGGTCGGTGCCGCGCCAGGTGAAGCAGGCGGTGTATCTACGGCCGTTGAAGGAGCTGATTCCTGCCCTGGCGTGCTGATGTTGATGCCATTCTTTGCCATCGACTCAGCGGCTCTGGCCTGCAACAGCGCTTCAAATTGCTCGCGCTGCAGCGGGTTTTTCAGATGCACCTCGATGTTGTGATCGGCAATCAGCGTCAGCGTGCGCTGGATGAACTCCGGACTGCCTGTTACCTCAACAGCACCACGCTGATTGACTTTGGCGGAAAGCAGGGCGGCCAGGATCATGCGGTCGTTTTCGCTTGCCTGCGGCGAAGCCATAACGATGCGATCGCCATAATCGCGGAATGCGTCTTCGCCATCGAGCGCATACACCCAGGTTCTGTCTTCCTGGCGGCTGGTCAGCCCCTGCAGGAGCTCGTCCAGATTAATCCGGGCGACTTCCGGCCCCTCCGGGCTGATGTCACCTGGCAGTCGCCCAAAGGTGAATGAGAAGCCATTTTCCTGAGCCGGTGCGGTATCAGTTTCCGCCGCTGCCGGCTGCAGTGGTTCTTCCGGTGAAGACGCCTTTTTCAATGGTGGCTCTGTCACTGGCGGAATACTGGCATCGGCCAGCTGGGCTTCTGCAGTTGCATCCACTGGGGGTGGACTATCAGCCGGTGGCGTTTGTGCATTTACAGCCTCTGCCAGAGGTGCATTCTGCAGGCCGGGGTTATCCGTGGCCGTGGGCGCGCTGGCCACGACTGGCGTCTCTGACGCCGATAACGATGCTGTTTCTGCAGACGGTGCCCCGACGGCATCTGGTGCGGAGGGCTCCACGTTTAACACCGGCTCGTCGGGGACCTGGTGAGAAGCCCTGTCATCCGGTGCCTCTGCCTCCCGAGCCAGTGGTGGAACAGAGGTTTCTGGCGGCGCGATTTCAGGTGACGGCTCCGGTATATCCTGTGCCTGCACGGAGGTTACTGTGCTCTCAGGTATATCCTCTGGTGGTGCAAATGCTTCCTGAAAATCATCGCCGAAGTCCGGATAATCCGTGATGTCAGGGAAGGGAACAGCAGGGTCATCCTGCCGGATGTTGTTGTCAGGCATGCTGTGAGTCTCCGTAAAGGACTGACGCCAGTCGGGAATGAGTTCATCGAAAATCGGTGCCAGCTGTTCGCGAACCGCATTCAGTCCGTTGGCCACGTGAATATCGTTAAAATCGCTGAATGAGGCGGTACCGGCGAACGCCTGCGCACGCTCGCTTTCAGAGAATGAAGGGATGATGTAAATGCCGTTAATAGCCGCTGCGGCTTCCTGTGCCTTTTTCGCCCCCTTATTATCCTGTTCACCGCGGTTGTTGGTTTTGGTGAAGTCATCTTCCCCGAGGATGATGTGGTGGTTATCCGGATAGCGCTCCTTCAGGTTTCGTGACACTGTCACCAGATTTCCGGCATCAACTGTCATTACAACCGGCATTCCGGTCGCTAGATGCAGGCTGGCGGCCGTGGCATAACCTTCGGCATACAGAACAGGGAGCTGAGGGCTGAGTTCACCCCCTACCACAAAGAAGTTGCCCGTCTTCTCCGCGCCTTTCTTCAGGTTCTTGGTACCGTCGGGTTTGATGTACTGAAGGGTGCGGAGCTCGCCATTGATGTTGCGTAGCGGGATGACCAGATTGTCGTATTTATCCAGACGAACGCCGTCGGCTGCCGATACACCTTTTCGGGCCAGATAGGCGTGTGTCTCCGTGGCCGGGGGCATTTTGCTCCATTGCCGCGACAGGGTTTTTCCCATCCGGGAAAATTCCAGCTGAGACTGTATTTCCCTGTCCCAGCGCTTCTGTGCTGACAGCGCACGTTGCTGCATGGCCTCTGCCGGGTCATAGGTATGTGAGCCGGTGGAGGTCCAGTTCACCTTGCCTTCACTTGCACGGTGATCCTGATACCAGCCCGCCGGTCGGCCATCGAGAAAACCCTGGTACACACCGGAGGTGGCACCGGCTTTATCACCATCGGTGGCAACCCTGTGCCGCTTCCCGTCCATTTCAGGCAGGCTGTTATTAGGCAGGATAAAGCCGGCATCCTTTAGTACCTGTGCAAATTCTTCTGCAGGCGTCAGATTGTCGGTAGTGGTCTGATT
>NZ_MOMB01000007.1 GCF_002752165.1 Erwinia sp. OLFS4 | reverse complement strand
AGCATCTGACGGGCAAAATTTTCACCCAACGCATTGAACGTAATAACCTGACGCTCCGCACCCGCATTAAACGGTTGGCTCGTAAAACAATCTGCTTTTCGCGCTCAGTTGAGATCCACGAAAAAGTCATTGGAGCGTTTATCGAGAAACACATGTTCTACTAATTGGAGGCATCACCCTTTGCTGGATGGTGGAAGTGCAAACCTGCAATTTGACAATCTTGATATCCGCTCACCTGAACAGGCAAACGAGGGCGTAGCCGAATGCTACTGGATCATACCGGAGGCCATGCAACGTATACTGGCGAATCATAACCGTAAAGCCACACTGGATGCGCTGGTGGCGATGGGGGCGCTGTTAAGTGAAAAGGATAGAATTGGTGAAATTGACTATAACCCCCGTAAGAATGACCCGGTTTTTAACCGGCGTCGGCGTTATTACCGCATAGATGCAAACGCGCTGTTTTCGTAACCCACTCCCCGGAACTACGCCGGGGAGTTTCTGCTTTTGCGCTGTTGACCGTTTACCATTTACCATATCCCCCACCCACTTATAGATAGAGCCGCCCGCAAGCCCGGCAGCGGCGGGTAAAATATCCCTCCCCGGTGGATGTAACTTCTGAAATTCAGGTGTCTCTATTGGATATGTGTTGATAAATGAGCGGTATTTATCATCCACCAGCCCGGCTAATCCCGATTTAGTAGGTTCGCTACGGCTATCGTTTTTGTGGCGTTCGATAATGTCCTTAGCCCATTCTCTGCACTGGAGTTTAATTGCACCGTTGATTTTTTTACTACGGTTTATACCGCCTAATTGCCTGCGCTTTCTGGCCTCGTCGATATTATCAAAACCAGACATAATCTCGGCTTCCCTGTGTAACCTTAACAGCGCTTTGCCGGACAGGTGCGCCAGTGCGGCCAGAACGTCATTGTCGGGCGTTCTGAATGCCCCGCACAGCGCAACGGCAGATACAGCAAGATCCGTTGGGGAAGTCGCCATAGTGTTTATAAATTGCCATGTTTCGCTGGTGGGGTTGCCAAGTTCTCGTATGATTTCCGGGGAGGGGTAGATTAAATCCAGCGCATCTACCGTACTTAGTGATACGCAGATTTGCACATCGGTTAATGCCTGGATATGTTCAATACACCACCCGATCGGCTCGTCGTGCTGTTGTTCGTAATCATAGGCTGATAACGCTGTGTGGATGTTATCCAGTGTGAAAATATCGTCACTGTGCATCGTCGCCATCCACTACACGTAAATGGCGCAATGCTGCGCCTGCCATTTGATGGCCGCTGGCGGCGCTACTGACAAATTCCCCCCACCAGTCCATCATTCCCCGGCGTTCTTCAAGGTAAGTAGTGCGGTTGTATGTCGCTCGATCCTGATCTTTATCCCCATGCGCCAGCACAGCCTCTATGGCATCCGCGCGAAAGCCATGCTCATTCATGGCTGTACTGACGATAGAGCGCATACCATGCGCTGTGAGTACGTCCTGATAACCCATGCGCTTTAATGCAGCGTTTGCGCTCTGGCTGTGCATGTGTTTTTTGGGGTCTTTTCGTCCGGGAAAGACAAACTCTCTATGGCCGCTTACAGGTTTCATCGCTTCCAGTATGTCCAGCGCCTGGGGGCAAAGTGGCACCGAATGAGGGCGTTTCATTTTCATTGTATCGGCGGCAACGTCCCATTGCTTTTTCTTCCAGTCTATTTCGCTCCAGCGAGCCAGCACAGCTTCACCAGGCCGAACGGCAGTAAGTAGCTGCCATTCGATCAGGAGGCGTGTAGCGCGTTCGATTTGAGCGATTGCCAGTGACTGCATAAGGCCGGGGAGGGCTTCGGGGCGTATTGTTGGATTATTTTCTTTTCGCGGTACAGGTAGCGCTTTTTTCACTGTGGTAAAAGGGTTGGCTTCGGCTACGCCGATGTTCATAGCGTAGTCCAGGATCTCTTTAGTGCGCTGTGCCAGGCGGCGGGCTGTTTCCAGATTGCCACGGGCAACGATCACGTTGAGAACGTCCAGAAGCACAGGCGCTTTTAGCAGCGTAACAGGGACATGGCCTATTGCGGGGAAAATATCCTTTTCAAGGGAGCGCCACACATCGCTGGCGTAGTCCTCCGTAACGTTTTTACGCTTGTGTTCGATCCAGCGCATGGCAATAGCCTGTAGCGTATTACTGTGTTTCTCTCTGAGGGCGTTTGCATCGGCTTTGCGCTGTTCTACCGGATCGATGCCCTGAGAAAGTAGCGCTTTAGCCTCGTTCTTGGCCTTTCGCGCTTGCGCCAGACTCACAGCCGGAAACTCCCCAAGACTCAACATAGTGCGTTTGCCGCTTACTGGCTTACGATAGCGGAAATACCACACCCGGCTACCTGACGCTTTCGCCATAAGTTCCAGCCCGTCACCATCACGATAGGGCGTGTCCTGCTTTTTACCTGTAACCGGATCTATTTTGGCTTTGGCGTTAGCTACCTCAGTAGGCGTTAAAGGGGTAATAATCTTAGGCATGGCGCAGTCTCCCGGCATACTGCCAAAAACCATAACGACATACTGCTAACCCCTGACCGTCCGGGAGTGGACACGCCCTGTCCCCGGTTTTCCTGCCTGTGGACAGGGTCTTTTTACCCATATTGGTTAGTAAAATCATTTACTTACGCCGTTATGGACAGCAGGACAGGCCGGACGCCCTAAAAAAGCATATAGGAAATAGAAAACATGCTTTTTATGTAGTAATGGTTTTTGGTAGTACGCATTTTTGCAGTACAGGTTAATCACTACCAAATATACTACGAAAGTTTGCGAATTAAAATGATACTAAACGAATGCTAAAGGCATTAAAAAAGCCCTAAATCATTATAATTTAGGGCTTTTTATTTGATTTTCGATAGTTGGAGAACGCTATCGAATGCTTATGTGGTGGAGCTGGCGGGAGTTGAACCCGCGTCCGAAATTACTACACCGTCGGCACTACATGCTTAGTCCGGTCTTTACATTCGCCTGTCAGCTGCGGACGGACACGCTACTGGCAGACTAGCCTGATTGGATTTAACGCTTCAACCCCAGGCAGGGCATCGACGCGATCTCTTTTGGGTTTGACCTCTCTTGATCCCCGTCCTAAGAGCGGAGGCTAGGGAGAGAGGGCTCTAAGCAGGTTATTAAGCTGCTAAAGCGTAGTTTTCGTCGTTTGCGACTATTTTTTTGCGGCTTTTTACGAGGCCAACCGCCCCTCGGCATGCTCCTTGGGTTTCGCAAATCCCGTCGAATCCAGAATCAGCCCCAGGCAGATGTGCAGTATAACAAAAAACCGTACGGTAACGCCAGCGTTGCCTTAGCGGTTGGCGTTTTTCATTATGCGTGCTTTATCGAGCTTCCATTCACGTTCTTTAATGTCATCTCGTTTATCGTGCTCTTTTTTACCGCGTGCGACGCCAATCTTCAGTTTGGCCCAGGCGTTCTTCCAGTATAAAGAGAGGGCGACTACCGTATAACCTTCGCGATTGACGCGCCCGTATAATGAATCCAGTTCCCGCTGTTTTAGCAGCAGTTTACGGTTACGGGTCGGATCGCAAACGATATGGGATGAGGCGACAGCCAGTGGCTGGAACGTTGAGCCAAACAGCCAGGCTTCACCTTCACGTAGCAGAATATAGCTGTCGCTGATGTTTGCTTTACCTGCGCGTAACGATTTTACTTCCCATCCTTGCAGCGAAAGCCCTGCTTCAAACTCTTCTTCAATGAAATATTCATGGCGGGCGCGTTTGTTCAGAGCAATAGTCGCAGAACCGGGTTTGTGTGCTTTTTTCTTTGTCATAGTGGAACCTAGTCTACCTGAAGCGACTGTAAATGGCATCCCCTGAACCAACCGGAATTCAACCGCCGCGTATTCTGGCACGGCCTGGCTGGCCTGAAATTTTTGTTTAGGGTGGGTCAATGCTATTATTTTGCAACTAATGTTCAACAGGTATGGTTATGTCCCGTATTAGTCGTTCAGCACTGGTTCCCTATAGTGCTGAACAAATGTATAAGCTGGTTAATGATATAAGCTCTTATCCGCAGTTTCTGCCTGGCTGTACCGGCAGTCGTGTGCTTGATGCCAGTGCTCGGCAGATGACGGCGGCGGTGGATGTCTCTAAAGCGGGCATCAGTAAAACCTTCGTTACGCGTAATACGCTGGTGGATAATCAAAGCATTCAGATGCAGCTGGTAGAGGGGCCTTTTCGTAAGCTGACCGGTGGCTGGCACTTTGTTTCTTTGAGTGATGAGGCCTGTAAGGTGGAGCTTAATCTGGAGTTTGAGTTTACAAATATGCTGGTAGAGCTGGCTTTCGGGCGTATTTTTAAGGAGCTGGCGGGTAGTATGGTTCAGGCGTTTACCCAACGTGCCAGAGAGGTTTACAGTGTCTGATATTGCCGTGGAGGTGGTCTATGCGCTGCCGGAAAAACAATATTTGTACACGGTAAAATTAACCGAAGGCGCGAGCGTTGAAGATGCTATTCGCGCCTCCGGTATCCTGAGACTGCGCCCTGAAATTGACCTGCAGAAAAATAAAGTAGGGATTTTCAGTCGGCCGGTTGCGCTTACTGCTGAGGTCGCAGCCGGTGATCGGGTTGAAATTTACCGGCCACTGATTGCTGACCCGAAAGAACTGCGCCGCCAGCGCGCGGAGCGAGCGGTAAAAAAATAAGGCGTATTACGCCTTATTTTTTATCTGTACGGCTGGCAGACAGCCGTAAAGCTGTATTAGTTTTTCTTTGCCATCAGGCTGGGACGGTTATCAATACCGGTCAGAACGCCGCTGCTGTTAAAAGTCAGTTTCAGCGTTTGCTGCGTTACAGGTTCATGCCCTGGCTCCTGACGGAAAATATAGTACCAGGTGTTGCTGCCGAAGGGATCATGCATCATCGGGGAGCCAAGAGTATAAGCGACCTGCTGTTGTGTCATGCCAGTATGAATTTTCGCCACGTCATTGGCGACCAGGTAATTGCCCTGGTTGATGTCAGGACGATATACCACGCGTTGCAGGGTTGAACAACCCGCAGTCATCATCAGCAGTACCGCCGCAGCAGCAGTCAGCGTTTTACAGCGCATATCAATAACATTCCTTTTTGGGCAAAAGCGCCTGGTACATCAGGCTGGTGTTCTGGCGAATGAACCAGCGGATAAGCTGCCGATAATAATAAACCTTTTGGCAGTTGGAAACCTCTTCAGCGTATCCATCTGACTCTGACCGTAGAAAAAAGTGCCCTCAATTGATAAAAATTACGCTGTCTGTTCATTAAAACACCATTATGCCGCCAGCAGTTCACGGGCGTTGGCCAGGGTATTACGTGTGACTTCGCTGCCACCGAGCAGGCGAGCCAGTTCCTGCAGGCGGGATTTTTTATCCAGCATTTGCATATGGGTTTCAGTCATGGCGCCGTCAGTTTGTTTGCTGACGAAAAAGTGTACGTGTCCGCAGCCAGCGACCTGGGGCAAATGAGTAACACACATGACCTGGGTAGATTCGCCAAGCTGGCGTAACATCTTGCCTACCACCGCAGCAGTCGGACCACTGATGCCGACATCGACTTCATCGAAAATCAGCGCTGGCGTATCCATTTTGCGCGCGGTGATAACCTGAATGGCCAGCGCAATGCGTGACAGCTCGCCGCCGGAAGCCACTTTTGCCAGCGACTGCAGAGGTTGTCCGGGATTGGTGGATACCAGAAAATCAATACGATCCGCGCCCTCGGCGGTCAGCTGATCGGGGTGATGGCTGACGGCGATTTGCAGCCGGCCATGGGGCATGGAAAGCTGATGGATACTGTCAGTGATAAGCTGGCTCAGTTCTGCGGCGCAATCCAGCCGGCGCTGGTGAAGTACAGCTGCGCTGCGCTGGGCTGCCTGATGATAGCGCGTGACGTTTTCGCTGAGATCGTTTTGGTTTTGCTGCTGCGTATCCAGTGCGGCCTGTTCAGCCAGCAGTTGTTGATGAAGCGTCGGTAACCCGGCGGGAGTGACATGGTGTTTTCTTGCCAGGGATACGTAACGTGATAGCCGTTGTTCAAGTTCATGTAAACGGTTAGGGTCCAGTTCAATACCTTCGCAATAATGGCGTAATTCGTCGCTGGCTTCCGTTAGCTGAATAGCCGCTTCTTCCAGCAAATTGAAGACGCCGCTTAGTCTGTCATCGAGCGCCATCAGCTCACTGATTTTCTGTCGCGCGCTGTACAGCTGGCTTTGCAAGGTGCTTTCTTCTCCCTCTGCCATCAGCTGCAGCGTTTGCTGACTGACCGACAGCAGCTGGCCACTGTTTGCCAGCCGCTTATACTCTTCATCAATTTGTTCATATTCGTCAGGTTGCGGTGAAAACTCATTCAGCTCTTTTAGCTGGTAATGCAATAATTCCCGGCGGGCTTCCCGCTCCTGGGTTTGCTGCTGATAGTGTGCCAGCTCGCGACAGCTCTGATGCCAGGCATGATAGGTCTGTGCCATTTCGGTTATTAATGCACTATCGCCAATGTAGGCATCCAGCAGCTTTTTCTGATAATCATTTTTAAGCAACAGCTGGTGCATATGCTGACCGTGAATCTGAATTAACATCTGCCCCAGTTCGCGCAGTTGAGAGAGCGGCACGGCGGTGCCATTGATGAAACCACGTGACCGGCCGTCGCTACTGATCACCCGGCGCAACAAGCATTCATTGCCGTCATCCAGCTGGTTTTCAATTAACCAGCGCTGGGCGGCAGGGGTATCTTTTAAGACAAACCTGGCGCAGAGATCGGCACGGCTGGCTTCCTGACGCACCATATCTGCTTCGGCACGCCCGCCAAGGCACAAACCGAGGGCGTCAATAGCAATAGATTTTCCCGCGCCAGTTTCACCGGTGATAACCGACATTCCCTGGTGAAAATCGACATCCAGTTCACGGACGATAGCAAAATTACTGATGGTCAGTTGTGCCAGCATGATGTTTATCCTGTATAAAAACACATGAGTGGTTTTGCATACAGTATAACCTGTGTTTTTATACAGTAAAGAGGGCGGGTTAAAATTAAAACAATTTTTTTGACCAGCCTAGCTTTGAGCTGAGGGTATTGAAATAGTTATAATTTTTGGGGTGAATGAGGGTCAGCCGGTCCTCACTGCGTCGGATTAAAACATCTTCACCTTCCTGAACAGGTAGCGCTATCTGGCTGTCACAGCTGATTTCTAAATCGCTGCGGGAATGAGAAAAGCGCAGCCGGATGGTGCTGGTACTGTTAATCACCAAAGGACGTGCCGACAAGGTATGGGGAAACATCGGTACCAGTACAATGGCATCAAGTGAATGAGTCAGAATGGGGCCGCCGGCCGACAGTGAATAGGCTGTTGATCCGGTCGGGGTTGAAATAATCAGGCCGTCTGAGCGTTGCGAAAAGGCAAAGTTTTCATCAATGTATACTTCAAATTCAATCATATGAGCGACTTTGCCTGGGTGTAGCACAACTTCATTAATGGCGGCGCCGAGGCGCGGCGCGCGATCTTTGCGGCAAACCTGAGCTTCAAGCAGAAAGCGTGATTCAATGAAATAGTCACCTTCCAGCACGTCTGCCAGCTGTTGCTGCGCATTATCCGGATCAAGGTCGGTAAGAAAGCCCAGATTGCCACGGTTAATGCCGATAACCTTGATGTCATAACGCGCCAGTACTCTGGCGGCGCCGAGCATATTGCCATCTCCTCCCACCACCACGGCCAGGTCTGCCTGCTGACCGATCTCAGATAAGGTGCCGGTTTTGACATTGCTCAGGTTGAGTTCCCGCGCAATCTGTTGCTCTATTATCACCTCATAGCCTTTGCTGGTGAGCCAGCGATAAAGCATGTCATGGGTGGTAAGCGCTGTTGGATGGCGCGGATGTCCTACGATGCCGATGCAGGTAAAGTGCGTATTCATCAGGCTGTTATTCCTCTGCTGGACAAATGACCCGGACATTACGTCGGGCTCCCTTGAAACCGCGATTCTGATCCCCATAATAAGCGAACCAGCGAGAATTGAGCACAAACGCGGAGAAATTCATGAGTAGTAAAGAACAGAAAACACCAAACGAGCAAGTCTCAGATGATATTGAGATGGAACAGGCCGGGCAGGAAACCGCTAGCGCAGAACGCGTCGAGACTGTAAGTGAAGTGGACCCGCGCGACCAGCGTATCGCTGAACTGGAAGCCCAGCTTGCCCAGGCTCAGGGCGGCGTGCGTGAAGCCCAGCTACGTGCTCAGGCTGAAATTGAAAATATTCGCCGCCGTACTGAGCAGGACGTTGAAAAAGCGCATAAATTTGCCCTGGAGAAGTTTTCCAATGAGCTGCTGCCGGTCATCGATAGTCTTGAGCGCGCGCTGGAACTGGCTGACAAAGAAAACCCAGAACTGGCGGCAATGATTGAAGGCGTTGAGCTGACGCTGAAATCGCTGCTGTCAGCAGTGCGTAAATTCGGTGTTGAGGTGGTCGGCGATACCCATGTTCCTTTTAATCCGGACGTGCATCAGGCGATGTCAATGATGGAGTCCGAAGAGGTTGAGCCTAACCACGTATTGATGGTTATGCAGCGTGGCTATACCCTCAACGGACGACTGTTGCGTCCGGCAATGGTTGCGGTATCGAAAGCAAAAAAATGATTATTTCCCCCGTCATGATGACGGGGGATCTATCAGGCCCCGGTTAGCCGGGGTGTCCAGTCAATTGCTGTCTCACCTTGTTGTTCCAGCCAGGCGTTGGCCTGGGAAAAGTGCTTACAGCCAAAAAAACCGCGATGTGCTGACAGTGGTGATGGATGAGGCGCCTGCAAAACGTGGTGGCGCTGCCGGTCAATCATGCTGCCTTTTTTCTGCGCATGTGAGCCCCACAGTAAAAATACTACCCCTGTGCGATGTTCATTGATGGACGCAATGACTTTATCGGTGAAGGTTTCCCAGCCAAAACGCGCGTGAGAGTGCGCTTTGCCTGCTTCTACCGTAAGCACGGTGTTTAATAGCAGCACGCCCTGACGCGCCCAGCTTTCCAGATAACCGTGCTCAGGATGCTGAAAGCCGGCGATATCGGTTTCCAGCTCTTTGTACATGTTGACCAGTGAAGGCGGCGGCGCAATACCAGGCCGGACGGAAAAAGAGAGTCCATGTGCCTGATTAGGGCCGTGATAGGGATCCTGGCCGAGAATAACCACTTTCACAGCACCCAGTTCAGTGTAACGAAAGGCGTTGAACACGTCCTGCGCCGGTGGGTATACCGTCACACCTCTGGCACGTTCCTGTGCAACGGCATTCATGGTCTGAATGAAATAGCTTTTTTCTTTTTCGCTGGCCAGTACATCATGCCAGCTAAGGGTATTTACCATTACCGTTTCCTCGTTGTATGACGGACCGTTAGCTTAACGGCAAATTTTTCAGGCGAAAACCCCAAAAAAAATTGAAATTTTATTTGTTTTGTAATGTTGATATTTTTGTTATCTGTCAACAAGTTGTGCTCAGTCATCCGCCAGTGTGAATAAAGGAATTGATCTGAGTCAAGAGAGCAGGGGCGAGCGGGGTATATAACAGAGTCAGTATTTTACTTACTGCCGGCCTGAATGGCTGAGGCAGGCCAGAGCGAGAGACGATGATGATTACAGGTATTCAGATTACAAAGGCAGTAAAACCCGCACTGATGAATTCATTCTGGTTACTGGATAACGAAACGCAGCAAGCACGCTGTGTGTGTGCCCGCAGTGACTACAGCGAAGACCAGGTTGTTGCCGTCAGTGAATTAGGTCAGTTTGAATATCGTGAAATTCCCCTGGAGGTTAAGCCTCAGGTGAGAGTGGAAGGCGGGCAGCATCTGAACGTTAATGTCATGCGTCGTGAAACGCTGCTGGATGCGGTTGAGCATCCGGAGAAATACCCACAGCTGACTATTCGCGTATCAGGTTATGCCGTGCGTTTTAATTCCCTGACGCCGGAGCAGCAGCGTGATGTGATCACCCGTACTTTCACAGAAAATCTGTAAACTGTGATGCGGGTTAAAAGCGCAGCAATCACCAGGCGCATTTAACTGACTGAAAACCCGCAGAATTGAGCGATGAATTTTGCGGGTTTTGTTATTTTATTGTTAATAATGCAGTCAGGGGAAGAAACCTCATGCGGCAGGCTGAAAGCCGGTGACTGGCATAAAAAAACACCCGTAAATGGGTGTTTTTTGTTGTTACAGCCTGTTATTCAGCGTCATTTTTCGTGGCGTCAGCGCTCGGTTTACGCCGTTTCCCAATGTTTTTGGTTACCCGATGGCGCAGTTTTACGCGCTTTTTGGTCTCTTCGCCCTCTTTTTTATCTTTACGCTTTGCTATCACTTTTTTCGAAGGTTTACCTTTCAGCTTGTCGCTGGGGGGGCGGGTGGCGGGGCGCAGTGCGTCGATGGTGCGTGCTTTCAGCGGATCTTCAATGTAACGGCTTATTTTACCCAGCAGCAGATGGTCGTGTGCTTCAACCAGTGACAGCGCGGTGCCTTTGCGCCCTGCGCGTGCGGTGCGGCCAATGCGATGCAGATAGGTATCAGCGGTGCGTGGCATGTCGAAGTTAAACACGTGGCTGACATCCTGGATGTCGATGCCACGTGAGGCCACATCAGTGGCAACCAGCACTTTTACCCGGCCGTCAATCAGTCGTCGCAGCGCCTCATTGCGTTTCGCCTGTACCATTTCGCCTTCAAGGTAGCTGGATTTGATACCGGCTTCATGCAGCCATTGACAGAGTTCATGAACCCGTTCGCGTTTACGTACAAACACAATGGCGCGCGTAACTTCAGGCTGTTTTAGCAGATGGACCAGCAAAGCCGTTTTGTGTTTAAGATCGTCGGCACGGTAGTACCACTGATTTATTTTTTTACGTTCACTGCGCGCCGGGTCGGCATCGATTTCAATCGGATCGTTTAGCAGACGCCGGGAAAAATCCTGAATGGCGTCACCTTCCAGGGTGGCAGAAAAAAGCAACGTTTGTTTGCGCCAGCGGGTTTCGCCTGCAATATGCTCAATATCCTGGGCAAACCCCATATCGAGCATGCGGTCGGCTTCATCCAGAATCAGGGTTTCCACTGCATGGCAGTCAAAATTTTCTTCTTTAATGTACTGCAGCAGACGACCGGTGGTTGCGACCACAATGTCCTGGTTTTCGCTGAACACTTCGGCATGATTCATAAAGGCAACGCCACCGGTGATGGTGGCAATATCCAGGTGGGTATGTGCCGCCAGTTCGCGCGCCTGGTCGGCAACCTGCATGGCCAGTTCACGGGTTGGAGTGAGAATCAGAATGCGCGGCGGCCCGGACTTTTTACGCGGAAAATCGAGCAGATGCTGTAATGCCGGCAGCAGATATGCTGCGGTCTTACCGGTACCCGTCGGCGCCGAGCCAAGAACGTCGCGTCCTTCAAGCGCTGGCGGAATGGCCGCTGCCTGAATGGCCGTCGGGCGGGTAAAGCCTTTATCCTGCAATGCTTCCAGCAGGCTCTCATCAAGTTCGAGTTCGGAAAAAGTGGTTGCCGTCATGATCTACCTCAGTTTGGGGCGCTGATTATAGACAGATTACACGGGATGTTCATCTGTTTGTGACAACGTGGCTGCTTTTCCTGTGTGAAAGATTGTCTTATGCTAGCGCCGATTATTATTCAGGTCAGGCAAATGTCAGCAAATAAACGCGTTCTGCGTCGTAACGGTTTTACTTTCAAACAATTCTTTGTCGCTCACGATCGCTGTGCGATGAAGGTCGGTACCGATGGTATTCTGCTGGGAAGCTGGGCACCGGTCGCCGGTGTGAAGCGCATCCTGGATATCGGTACCGGCAGCGGACTGATTGCCCTGATGCTGGCGCAGCGAACCGAAGAGACGGTGCAGGTTGATGCCGTGGAGCTTGATGCTGCGGCTGCCCGGCAGGCGGCCGAAAATGTCGAAGCCTCCCCCTGGCCGGAGCGCATCCATGTTTATCAGCATGACATTATCGACTGGGCAGCAGGCTGCGAGCAGCGTTACCAGCTGATTGTCAGCAATCCTCCCTATTTCCCACCGGGGGTGAAATGTGGCAGCAGCGCCCGCGGTAAGGCGCGCTCTACCAGCCATCTCAACCTTCAGGCGTTACTGGATTGCGGCGAGCGCATGCTCAGTGAAGAAGGATACCTTGCGGTTATTTTACCGCAGCAGCAGGGTGAGCAGCTGATTGCCCTCGCGCTATCCCGGGGCTGGTATTTGCGTTTGCGCACCGACGTTGCCGACCGGGACAACACCTTGCCGGTACGGGTAATGCTGGCATTTTCACCTGGCGCTGGGGAAACTTTTTGCGATCGGCTGATAATTCGCGATAGCGATAACCAGTATTCCCAGGCCTGGCGCGGCCTGACCCAGGATTTTTATCTGTTCCGTTAACATTGTTATTCCGGCGTCAGAATGGTTGGTTGCGCCTCTTTCAGCGTTTGCGGGTAATCCAGCGTATAGTGTAACCCGCGGCTCTCTTTACGTAGCATGGCGCTGCGGACAATTAATTCCGCCACCGTTACCAGATTGCGTAGCTCCAGCAAATTGTTTGAAATGCGGAAGTTAGCATAATATTCAGCGATTTCTGCCTGTAATAACTGAATACGTCGCTGCGCCCGTGCCAGTCGTTTGCTGGTGCGCACAATACCAACGTAATCCCACATGAACAGCCGCAGCTCGTGCCAGTTATGCTGAATAATGACCCTCTCATCTGAATCATCAACCCGGCTTTCATCCCAGGCCGGAAGTGCTGGCGGCAAGGGGAAATCGGCCAGGGTCGAGCGAATTGAGCGGGCGGCTGACCAGCCGTAAACCAGACATTCAAGCAGGGAATTAGAGGCCAGCCGGTTAGCGCCATGTAAGCCGGTATAGCTGACTTCCCCAATGGCATAAAGGCCGGCGACATCCGTCAGGCCCTGTTTGTCAACCATCACGCCGCCACAGGTGTAATGTGCTGCCGGTACCACCGGTACTGGCTGGCGGGTAAGGTCAAAACCAGAGCCGAGTAATTTTTCATAAAGGGTCGGGAAATGGTGACGGATAAACGCCGCAGGCTTATGGCTGATGTCAAGATACATACAGTCAGCGCCCAGCCGCTTCATTTCATAGTCAATTGCCCGGGCTACTACGTCACGCGGGGCCAGTTCTGCGCGGGGATCAATCTCCGGCATAAAGCGCGAACCATCTGGCCGTTTCAGCAGGGCACCTTCACCCCGCAGCGCTTCGCTTAACAAAAAGTTGCGCGCTGTCGGATGAAACAGGCAGGTAGGATGAAACTGGTTAAATTCCATATTCGCTACCCGGCAGCCAGCGCGCCATGCCATCGCCACGCCATCGCCGGAGGCAACATCCGGATTGGTTGTGTACTGGTAGACTTTTGCCGCGCCGCCGGTTGCCAGTACTACGGCGCGGGCGCTGCAGGTTTCTACGCGCTCATGCTGACGGTTCCACAACCATGCGCCAACGGCGCGGCGCGGGCCGGGCAGCGCCGCTTTATCACTGGTGATAATATCCACGGCGTTACACCGCTCAAGTAGCCGTATATTAGGATGTGACATGGCCTGGCTGACCAGCGTGGTTTCCACGGCGCGGCCAGTTGCATCGGCGTTGTGAAGAATACGGCGATGGCTGTGACCGCCTTCACGGGTCAGATGGTACGGTTGTCTGCTGGTGTCCTCAGCGGTTTTATCAAAACTGACGCCGTTATCGATCATCCACTGTACGCAGTGCCGGGCATTACTGGCAATAAAAGCCACCGTGTCGCGATCGCACAGGCCTGCGCCGGCGGTCAGGGTATCCTCAATATGGGACTCAATGCTGTCAGTCTGATCAAAAACTGCGGCGATACCACCCTGAGCATAAAGCGTGGCACCTTCGTTTACCGGACCTTTACTCAGCACTATCACCCGATAAGCCGACGCCAGCCGTAATGCCAGTGACAGGCCCGCCGCGCCGCTGCCAATAATCAGAATGTCACAACTGTAATCAGAAGGGTTCATTTTGTTTAATTTACTAAACAACAGGTCGGTCGAGAATAGCACCGGTTTCGCCGCGGATACAGCCCTGAAACGGAGACTTTTTTCTAATTATGCAAGCGGTGTCTGGTGATAAAAGAGAAATCGGTCACCGCAGTTGCTGTTTTCCGCTAATGTTTATTATGGCGAACATTGTCACTAATCAGAGATTATCAGGTGAAAAAGCCTGTTTGATAATGTACCCTGCCAGCGTCATCAGATAATTGATGTGCGTCGGTGAGGTGAAAGCCGGGACGGCACAGCCAGGCTGCCATTAAAGCAATTACAGTGTCTGGTGCAAAAGGTGCTGGTGACAGGATAAAAACGTGCGTGCAGGAACTTTCCGTAAAATGACCAATCAAAGCCAATGCTTGCTCAATATGAATGTGTCATTACTGGCGGTACTACTACGCGTTAACAGAGATTTGGGGAGACATTACCTCGGATGAGCGAGCAGTTAACGGATCAGGTTCTTGTTGAACGGGTGCAGAAAGGAGATCAAAAGGCGTTTAATCTTCTTGTGGTACGCTATCAGCATAAGGTAGCGAGCCTGGTTGCCCGTTACGTCCCTTCCGGGGACGTTCCCGATGTGGTTCAGGAATCTTTTATTAAGGCATACCGGGCGCTGGAATCGTTTCGTGGTGACAGCGCTTTTTATACCTGGCTTTACAGAATTGCTGTGAATACGGCGAAGAACTATCTGGTTGCTCAAGGGCGTCGTCCCCCCTCCAGCGATGTTGACGCTATTGATGCGGAAAACTTCGAGAGTGCGGGCGCGCTGAAAGAAATTTCGAACCCAGAGAACTTAATGTTGTCTGAAGAATTGAAACAGATTGTTTTTCGCACCATTGAGTCATTGCCTGAGGATTTAAAAATGGCAATTACTCTGCGGGAACTTGACGGCCTGAGCTATGAAGAGATAGCCGCCGTGATGGATTGTCCGGTGGGTACCGTACGTTCGCGTATTTTCCGGGCGCGCGAAGCAATTGATAATAAAGTCCAACCGCTTATTCAACGTCATTAATTGGCGGGCACAGGAAGGGTACTGAAGCATGCAGAAAGAGAAACTTTCCGCTTTAATGGATGGTGAAGCTCTGGACAATGAGGCCATTGCTGCCCTGTCTGGTGATGTTACGCTACAGAAAAGCTGGGAGAGCTACCATCTTATCCGTGACACCCTGCGGGGTGATGTAGGCGAAGTCATCCATTTCGATATCGCTGCCCGTGTCGCTGCTGCCATTGAGCAGGAGCCAGTCAGAAACATAACCCCGTTAATGGCTGAATCTCAGCCGGTGCCTTCCAGCTGGGCCGCGTTGCCTTTCTGGCATAAAGTCCGTCCCTGGGCGGCGCAGTTAACCCAGGTCGGCGTGGCGGCTTGTGTTTCTCTGGCGGTTATTGTTGGCGTTCAGCATTATAATCAACCGGTTCAGGGGAAAAACGGTGCGTCTGAGTCACCGGTATTTAATACCCTGCCGATGATGGGACAGGCTTCCCCGCTGAGCTACGGTGTGCCGCAAAGTCCGAATGCCAGTGGTCAGCAGCAGGTTCAGGAGCAGCGTCGTCGGGTTAATGCTCTGCTACAGGATTACGAGCTGCAGCGCCGTTTACATGCTGAACAACTGCAGATTGAGCAGGATCCCGCTCAACAGGCTGCTGCAGTTCAGGTGCCAGGAAACCAATCTTTAGGAATACAGCAGCAGTAATGAAGCAATTTTGGTATGCCGTCTCTTTTCTGACCGGCAGCCTGTTGTATTCCTCTGTCGCCCCGGCCCAAACTACCTCCGGGGCGTTATTGCAACAGATGGAGCAGGCCAGCCAGTCGCTCAATTATGAACTCGCCTTTATTAGCGTTTCCCGTATGGGAATCGAATCATTGCGCTTTCGTCATGCGGTAATTGATAACAAACCCTATGCCCAGCTGCTGCAAATGGATGGTCCGCGCCGCGAGATTATTCAGCGCGGCAATGAAATCAGCTATTTCGAAGCGGGACTGGAACCCTTTACCCTCAACGGCGGCCACATTATTGATTCGCTGCCTTCGGTGGTCTACGGTGACTTTAATCGTCTTAGCCGCAGTTACGATTTTGTGCCGGTCGGGCGCACCCGCGTGGCAGACCAGGTGTGCGATGTCATTCGTATCGTGGCGCGTGACGGTACGCGTTATAGCTTTATTGTCTGGATTGATAGCGAAACCAAACTGCCGCTGCGGGTGGATATGCTCGATCGCGATGGTGAAACCCTTGAACAGTATCGGGTAATCAGTTTTGCCGTTGATGATGGTATTCGTAAAGTGATGCAGGGGCTGCCTAAAGCAGAGATGCCGCCTTCGCTGTCGCTGCCAGTTCCGAAAAAACAGCAATTTAGCTGGCGGGTGGACTGGCTGCCTCAGGGGGTGCAGGAAGTCTCGCAAAGCCGTCGCGATATCCCTTCATTGAGCAAGCCGGTTGAATCACGGCTATACTCCGACGGTCTATTCAGTTTTTCAGTTAACGTCAGCCTGGCCGATAAGAATAGCGTGCCACAGTTGTTGCGCAATGGCTGGCGTACGGTGCAAACTGAAGTCCGGGGGAATACTGAAATCACCGTTGTCGGCGAATTACCGACTTCAACAACCAAGCGCATTGCTGACAGCGTATCTTTGGGAACGCAGCCATGATGAGAGAATGGGCCACGGTGGTGGCCTGGCACAATGGTGTGGCAACGCTGCACGCTGAAATTAAAACGTCCTGCAACAGCTGCTCAGCCCGCAAAGGCTGCGGCAGTCACCTGCTGAATAAACTGGGGCCAAAAAATGCCCATGTGATGCAAATCACCAGTCCGCAACCGCTGCAGCCCGGGCAGCGCATTGAGCTGGGAATAGCCGAAAAAAGTCTGTTAGGTTCTGCGGTGCTGGTGTATATGACGCCGCTGGCAGGCTTGTTTCTGCTTGCCGGTCTTTTCCAGATGCTGTTTGCCAGCGATCTGGCGGCCGCCTGCGGGGCATTGCTGGGTGGCACCGGCGGGTTTATCATCGCTAAAGGTATTGCTTCATTAGTTGGCCATCGGGCAGATTATCAACCGGTGATTCTGAGCGTTGCCTTACCGCCGGATGCCCTGCGCGTTGAAACCTCTGAACGCTGAAACTGCGGCCGCGCCCCTGGTGACTTGCGGCTATTATGGTTTTTTACTTCCCTTCAGCGTCGTGTATTGCGCGACCCGGCTGCCAGATTGATGGCGCTTCTCTGCGTCAATTCTTTCGTGAAGCAGGGTAACAGTGTAAGATGCGTGCTCAATATTGGTGGGAGATATCAATAAGATGCCGGTATCCGTTACCATCAACAAGACTTCAACGTTATCTTATACGAACAAATTCATATAAATGAAGCATATACGTAATTTTTCTATCATCGCGCACATCGACCACGGTAAATCCACGTTGTCAGATCGGCTGATTCAAATTTGTGGTGGTCTGAGCGATCGCGAAATGGCGGCACAGGTTCTTGATTCGATGGATCTGGAACGCGAACGCGGCATTACCATTAAAGCACAAAGCGTTACCCTCGATTACACCGCACCCGACGGTCAAACTTACCAGCTCAATTTTATCGACACTCCCGGACATGTTGACTTTTCTTATGAGGTCTCCCGTTCGCTGGCCGCCTGTGAAGGTGCGCTGCTGGTAGTTGATGCCGGGCAGGGCGTTGAAGCGCAGACCCTGGCGAACTGTTACACCGCCATGGAAATGGACCTGGAAGTGGTACCGATTCTGAATAAAATCGATCTGCCCGCTGCCGATCCAGACCGGGTTGCTGAAGAGATCGAAGATATTGTCGGTATTGATGCCACTGATGCGGTGCGCTGTTCGGCAAAAACCGGCGTCGGTGTTCCTGAGGTTCTGCAGCGGCTGGTGCGTGATATACCCCCACCGGAAGGCGATCCCCAGGCGCCACTGCAGGCGCTGATTATCGATTCCTGGTTTGATAATTACCTTGGCGTTGTATCACTTATCCGTATTAAAAACGGCACCTTACGCAAAGGCGATAAGGTCAAAGTGATGAGCACCGGCCAGGTGTATAACGCCGACCGTCTCGGTATTTTTACGCCCAAGCAGGTCGACCGTAGCGAACTGAACTGCGGCGAGGTGGGTTGGCTGGTTTGCGCCATTAAAGATATTCTTGGCGCGCCGGTCGGTGACACCCTGACGCTGGCGCGTCAGCCAGCAGAAAAAGCGCTGCCGGGCTTTAAAAAAGTCAAACCGCAGGTCTATGCCGGCCTGTTTCCGGTCAGCTCTGATGACTACGAAAGTTTCCGTGATGCGCTGGGTAAACTGAGTCTGAATGATGCCTCGCTGTTTTATGAGCCGGAAAGCTCAACGGCATTGGGCTTTGGTTTTCGCTGCGGCTTTCTCGGACTGCTGCATATGGAGATCATTCAGGAACGCCTTGAGCGCGAATATGATCTTGACCTTATCACCACTGCGCCGACCGTGGTGTATGAAGTGCAGACTACCGCCGGCGAGACTTTGTATGTAGACAGCCCGTCTAAACTCCCGCCGCTGAATAATATTGAAGAGTTGCGAGAGCCGATTGCCGAATGTCACATGTTGCTACCGCAGGAATTCCTTGGCAACGTGATAACCCTGTGTATTGAGAAGCGCGGCGTGCAGACCAATATGGTTTACCACGGTAATCAGGTCGCGCTGACTTATGAAATTCCGATGGCGGAAGTGGTGCTGGACTTTTTTGACCGTCTGAAATCAACTTCCCGTGGCTATGCCTCGCTGGATTACAATTTTAAACGCTTCCAGGCCTCTGACATGGTGCGTGTGGACGTATTGATTAATAACGAGCGGGTGGATGCGCTGGCGTTAATCACCCACCGTGACAATTCGCAGTATCGTGGCCGTGAGCTGGTGGAAAAGATGAAAGATCTTATTCCGCGCCAGCAGTTTGATATTGCGATTCAGGCAGCGATCGGTAATCACATCATCGCCCGTTCTACCGTAAAACAGCTGCGTAAGAACGTTCTGGCGAAGTGCTATGGCGGCGACGTCAGCCGTAAGAAAAAATTGTTGCAGAAGCAGAAAGAAGGTAAAAAACGCATGAAGCAGGTTGGTAACGTTGAACTGCCTCAGGAAGCCTTCCTTGCTATTCTGCACGTGGGTAAAGACAGTAAATAATGCCGCCGGCGTGTGGCACAGAGGGAAGATAGATGGCTAATATGTTCGCCCTGATTCTGGCGATTGCAACCCTGGTAACGGGAATAATCTGGTGCGTGGATAAGGTTAAATTAGCACCTGCCCGCCGGGCCAGAAGGGAACAGGCACAGATTCAGGCTGGTGGCCAGCTGGATGAAACTGCTCTGAGTAAAGTGGCTAAGCCGCAGGGCTGGATAGAAACCGCAGTGTCGGTATTCCCGGTGTTGTTGGTTGTATTTGTCGTGCGGTCATTTATTGTGGAACCTTTTCAGATTCCATCTGGTTCGATGATGCCGACGCTGCTGGTCGGTGACTTTATCCTGGTGGAAAAATTCGCCTACGGTATTAAAGATCCCATTACGCAAACGACGCTGATTGAAACCGGTCATCCACAGCGTGGTGATGTGGTGGTATTTAAGTTTCCGAAAAATCCGAAAGAAGATTACATTAAGCGCGCCATCGGCCTGCCTGGCGATCGTATTACTTACGATCCACTGGCAAAAACGCTGACCGTTTTCCCGGCCTGTCGTGATGACAATCACTGTAAGTCGGCGCTGCCCATCACCTATTCTGACGTGCGTGATGCTGATTTTATCGAAACGTTTGGCGGTAACGGCGGGAGTGAAACCAGCAGCAATTTTTATCAGCGTCCCCCGGGACAAACCATCCCTGGCGGATTGCGTCTGGCTGAGCGTGAAGAGACGCTGGGTGAAGTGACCCACCGTATTTTACTGATTCCGGAAGCGCTGGGGCAGACCAACAGCTATTATCACCAGTCTGGCCAGCCGCAGGCCAGCTGGATTGTACCGCAAGGAATGTATTTTATGATGGGCGATAACCGTGATAACAGCTACGATAGCCGTTACTGGGGATTTGTTCCGGAAAAAAATCTGGTGGGCAGAGCTTTTGCAATCTGGATGAGTTTTGAAAAACAGCCAGGTGAGTGGCCTACCGGCATTCGTTTTAGCCGTATTGGCGGTATTCATTAAGTTTTAAAGGGATGGCTCCCTGCGGGGAGCCGCTGCACACGAAACTGATAGTGTTGTCATCCAGCCCCGTTCCGTATGCAGAGTATCTGACGCATTGACCGATTGGTAACACATGAACCCCATCGTAATTAACCGACTTCAGCGTAAGCTGGGCTACACTTTTATTCATTATGAGCTGTTGCAGCAGGCGCTGACTCACCGTAGTGCCAGCAGTAAACACAATGAGCGACTGGAATTCCTTGGCGACTCGATTCTGAGTTATGTGGTTGCCAATGCACTCTATCACCGCTTTCCTCGTGTTGACGAAGGCGACATGAGCCGCATGCGCGCAACCTTAGTTCGGGGTAACACGCTGGCGGAAATTGCTCGCGAATTTGAGCTGGGAGAGTGTCTGCGTCTTGGGCCTGGTGAACTAAAGAGCGGCGGTTTTCGTCGGGAATCGATTCTGGCAGATACGGTGGAAGCGCTGATTGGGGCCATTTTCCTTGATAGCGATATCCAGAACGTTGAAAATTTAATTCTGAGCTGGTATGCCTCGCGACTGGAGCAGATTAGCCCGGGTGATAAGCAAAAAGATCCGAAAACGCGTTTGCAGGAATTTCTGCAGGGGCGCCATCTGCCGTTACCATCTTATCTGGTGGTACAGGTGCGTGGCGAAGCGCACGATCAGGAATTTACCATTCACTGCCTGGTAAGCGGTATGACCGATCCGGTAGTGGGCGTCGGTTCCAGCCGTCGAAAAGCTGAACAGGCTGCGGCTGAACAAGCGCTGATAAAGTTAGGAATTGAATGAGCGAACAAACTCCCCACTGCGGCTTTATTGCCATTGTCGGCCGCCCGAACGTCGGTAAGTCGACGTTACTGAACCAGTTACTGGGGCAGAAAATCTCTATTACCTCACGTAAACCCCAGACAACCCGTCATCGCATTATGGGCATTCATACGGAAGGTCCCTGGCAGGCGATTTATGTCGATACCCCGGGGTTACACATTGAAGAGAAAAGGGCGATAAACCGCCTGATGAACCGTGCGGCCAGTAGTTCCATTGGCGATGTGGAGCTGATTATTTTCGTCGTTGAAGGAACGCGCTGGAACGATGATGATGAGATGGTGCTGCAAAAACTGAAATCCGGCAAAGTCCCGGTGCTGCTGGCTATCAATAAAGTCGACAATATCAGCGATAAGTCGCTGCTGCTGCCTTATATTCAGCAAATTAGTCAGAAAATGAACTTTCTTGACGTGGTGCCTGTTTCGGCAGAGCAGGGGAAAAACGTCGACACGATTGCTGCGATTGTGCGTCAGCGTCTGCCACAAGCCGATCACCATTTTCCGGAAGATTACATTACCGACCGCTCTCAGCGTTTTATGGCCTCGGAAATTATTCGCGAAAAGCTGATGCGTTTTCTTGGGGCAGAACTGCCTTATTCCGTTACCGTTGAAATTGAGCGGTTTGTAACCAATGCACGCGCGGGTTTTGATATTAACGGGTTGATTCTGGTGGAGCGTGAAGGCCAGAAGAAAATGGTGATTGGTAATAAAGGCGCGAAAATTAAAACCATTGGCATTGAAGCCCGTAAAGACATGGAAGAGATGTTCGGGTGTAAAGTGCACCTTGAACTATGGGTCAAGGTGAAGTCCGGCTGGGCGGATGATGAACGTGCGCTGCGCAGTCTGGGCTATATAGACGATCTCTGACCGCAATATGGACGGCTGGCAACGCGCATTCGTCCTGCATGGGCGGCCCTGGAGCGAAACCAGCCTGCTGCTCGACCTTTTTACTGAACATAATGGTCGCGTCCGCATACTGGCAAAAGGTGCCCGGGCAAAGCGTTCACAGTTAAAGGGAACCTTACAGCCCTTCACTCCCTTACTGGTGCGCTGGGGGGGACGCGGAGAGATGAAAATTCTGCGCAACGCAGAGGCGGTTTCCCTCGCGCTGCCTCTGTCCGGCAGAATGCTTTATTGCGGGCTTTACGTTAACGAACTGCTATCGCGTGTGCTGGAGCATGAGACGCCGTTCAGTGAATTATTTTTTGATTATCTTCACTGTATTCAGGCGCTGGCTGCCGCTGAAGGTACCCCGGAACCGGTGCTGCGTCGTTTTGAGCTGGCGTTGCTGGCTCAGCTTGGTTATGGCGTTGATTTTCTGCACTGTGCCGGCAGCGGTGAACCGGTTAGTGCCACAATGACTTACAGTTATCGTGAAGAAAAGGGCTTTATTGCCAGTCTGGTGGTCAATCATCGCAGCTTCAGCGGGCATCATCTGCAGGCACTGGCCCGGCGTGAGTTTCCCGATACCGACACGCTGCAGGCGGCTAAGCGCTTTACCCGTATGGCGCTGAAACCTTATCTGGGCGGCAAACCGCTTAAAAGTCAGGCGTTATTCCGCCAGTTTGTGCCGAAAAAGAAATCAGACGTTCCCCCGGCGGCAGAAGAATAGCGTGTTGCCATATCAGAAGAACGTACATCGTTGTAAACTGGTTATTCCGTCTGCTATTCGCTGAGAAAACTATGGCTGAGTTATTACTGGGCGTAAACATTGACCACATTGCCACCGTGCGTAACGCCCGTGGCACGGCTTATCCGGATCCTGTTCAGGCAGCGTTTGCCGCCGAACAGGCAGGTGCCGACGGTATTACCGTACATCTGCGAGAAGATCGCCGTCATATCAGTGACCGCGACGTGCGCATTCTGCGCCAGACCATTCAGACCCGCATGAATCTTGAAATGGCCGTGACCGGTGAAATGGTTGCGATTGCCTGTGAGCTGAAACCGCATTTTTGTTGCCTGGTGCCGGAAAAGCGCCAGGAGGTGACGACTGAAAGCGGGCTGGACGTCGCCGGACAGGCTGAAAATGTGACTCAGGCCGTTAGTCAGCTGCAACAGGCCGGGATTCTGGTTTCCCTGTTTATTGATGCCGATCGCCAGCAGATAGATGCCGCCGCCGCCACCGGCGCCCCCTATATCGAAATCCATACCGGTGCCTATGCCGACGCGCAGAACGACGAGGTGCGTCAGACCGAACTGGCCCGTATTGCCGACGCTGCACGCTATGCTGCGGCTAAAGGGCTGAAGGTCAATGCCGGCCATGGTCTGACCTACCATAATGTTATGCCTGTTGCGGCACTGCCAGAAATGCATGAACTGAATATTGGCCACGCTATTATCGGACGCGCGTTATTCAGTGGGCTGGCTGTGGCGGTGGCCGAAATGAAAACCCTGATGCGGGCCGCCCGTCGCTGATGGCTATTCTGGGGCTGGGAACAGATATCGTTGAAATTGCGCGGATAGAAGGCGTGGTTTCCCGCAGCGGTGACCGTCTGGCGCAGCGGGTGCTGAGTGTCGGAGAATGGCAACAGTACCAGGTGCACCAGCAGCCGGTGCGTTTTCTCGCTAAGCGTTTTGCCGTTAAAGAGGCGGCGGCAAAGGCTTTTGGTACCGGCATTCGCGGCGGACTGGCTTTTAACCAGTTTGAAGTTTATAACGATCCGCTAGGTAAGCCAGGATTGCGCTTTTTTGATCAGGCCGCAGTGATTGCCGATAAAATGGGGGTGCGCCGGGTTCACGTCACGCTGGCGGACGAGAGGCACTATGCCTGTGCGACGGTTATTATTGAAGATTAATCAGACGGAAACCGCGCCCTGTAGCATGACAAACTTTTCCCATAGCGCGTCCTGGCTTTCCGGGTGCTGCGGGTCAGCAACGATAGTTCTGTCAATCGGACACACTTTCTGACAGGTCGGGCTGTCATAAAATCCGATGCATTCAGTACAGCGCGCGCTATCAATCTGGTAAATCAAATCGCCCATGCTGATGGCCTGATTCGGGCATTCAGGTTCGCACATATCGCAATTAATGCAGTCTTCGGTAATCAGTAAAGCCATTTCAATCACTTGCCTTATTTGTCTTTTATATCAAATAATTATATTGGATTTGAGTCCCTTGCCATGATTAATTATCTGTGGATTTGACCCGTGTAAAAAAAACGGATATACGCATTTGCATAACCAAAACCATAGCTCAGCGCGAAAATTATCCCTCTGAAACCCTCATATGCGAGGCGGGCCTGTCTCGTGGGAGGCAGCAGATGGAATTTCACTGCCGCGCACTGTAACACAGAGCCACGAAAAGCCCAATAATGACGAATTTCGGCGTGTTTCAACGCTGAAAGGCGCCGCAATCTTAGACAAACTTACCTATACCAGTCTGTGTTATGGCAGCAAAATTATAATTTAATTTACGAAGTCCGCAGTAACAGGATAGAAACCTGTTGCGTACGCACAAAATTCTGTGCTAGAGTTAAAAAATAGAGATTTATAAGTTAATCTTACGATATACATTGCAAAGCCTCGTTTCTTCGGATGCGGGGCTTTGCTGTTTTTGGCTTATTGAAAACATAACTTCGTGAGCCTGATGGGATTTTCAGAAATGGACTTTCTGCTGTCAGTAATAATGACGATATCCGGGAACATTGCGCGGGGTTGACGATTGCAACATATCTTATCATCGTGCTTTCATTTCAGTTAGTCAGATGTTTTTATGCGGGGAATTATGTAAGTAGCTTATATGCATTAACTCAGAATCCAATATATATAATAATTTTACTGGCAGATATATAATATGCGAAGCTTATTGCAGCCTGTAATATATAACGCCGGGGTGAAGAGTCGCCGGTCTTAGTCAGAATCGGTAACGCAGGTAAGTATACCAATATCGTAACAGGGAGGAATATACTGGCGATGCAATGCCGGCTTTAATCAAAAATTTTTTATCAATTTACCGCTAAGGCTACGTGGCCTGAAGCTGGTTCCTGTTTTACAAGCGATTTATTTCAATGAACAGTAGGTTCATCTCAAAGATATAATCAATGTGATTATGTTGAACGTTATTATCGCTTGACTATTTTAATGTAATTTTCAACAAAAAAATCAATAAGGAGTTAGGATGATGAAAAAAACTATTTCTGCCATGGTAATTGGTTTGTCGTTAACATCACTGTATGCCACCGCTGGAACCTATGTTCAGTCAGGCTATATCAACTAGATACAAGCCAGTGTCTATAATAAGTGTGTGGGAGAGCTCGAATATTCACCCAATGATAATAGCAAGATGCAGGGATTTAGTTTCGGTTGTGATTCAAACGTTTTAGGTCTTCTTAAAACGGCTCAGTTAACAGGATCAAAAGTGGATTTGGAACTGGAAGGGGATGGTAGTACGTTCAAGGCATTATATTCTGTTAAGTTGTATCCAAGTAATGAATAATAATCAGGCCGCCTTTCCATCTTGAAGTTTTTTCGTCCCGCTATGCACTTCTGAATGATATAGCCGCTCTGTGGCCGGGGGCGATTTTTAAATACAGTCGCACTGAAGAGGTGGTAAAGGTGATTTATGCTTAAAAAATACCGGCTTTCGGCCTGACGATTGGCTCTGGATTCACGGAAATGCGTCAGACTATACCTGGTTTGCTGAAGTTATTGCGCTGCTGAAGGTGGCTTATGTCGGCCTCTCTCATAGATTGAGCGGAGACTGAAAAAGTCTGCTTGCCCAGGGAAGACTATAATGAAATATAATAAAGAATAATATCGCTAATATGGATATTATTTTAAGTTATTCAGGTTTTTTGGTTATAAGCCGGAAGTATCAACTTGTTTATTAAGAAAGCCTCTTGCGAGGCTTTCTTTTTTGTCCTGATACTTTATCAGCTGCCATGAGAGAGGACATGGTAACGGTTAATATATTCAGCATCGGCCGCGACCAACGGTTCGCTACGGCGGATTGGTAAGCAAGGCAGCGTGGCCTGAGTTTTTTCTGTTTTTGCCATTAACCGGCCAATATCCCCTTCAATCAACATCCCCCTCAATCAGCATTCCCTCTCACTCAACATCCCCACTTTGCCTGCATAATTGAAACTGGCCTGCCTGTTTTCCGCGCGGGTTGATTCCGACACCGCTTCGCTATTTTCCACGACTCATTCAAACGTGCCTTTCCGCTGGTTGCGACATCCTGCGGGCGGCGTGCTTCTGGCGCCCGTCAGCGACATTAAAGCAGTTTTTTCACCAGCGCTTCACTGTGACGGATATGGTGTCCGGCCCGCTCAGGATCACGCTGAATCAGAGCCATAAACAGCAGATCGGTCAGCGCTAGCTGTGCCGCGGTGGAAGAAACCGCGGCGCTGCGCGTGGTTTGTTCTTCCGCAACCGTATACAGGCAGTGGTGTGCACATTGTTGCAGGCTGTTGGGGGTGAAACCGGTGAATGCCAGCACGGTGGCACCACAGTGCCTGGCTTCCTGGGCGGCAAGGTTGATTTCCCGCCGTTCACCGCTATACGAGATAGCCAGCAGGACATCCTCATTACTCAGTGCCTGGACGCTGGCCAGCAAAGCATGCATATCCTGCTCGGCCACCGCGCTGATGCCAATTTTCATCAGTTTCCATGAAAAATCTTTCGCCACCAGACCGGATGCGCCAATCCCTACCAGTACGATACGACGAGCTTCTTTCAGCAGATGCAGTACTTCCAGCAGCTTTTCTTCACTGTTAATGTCGAGCGTGGCACGGATGGCTGAGGTTTTTTCTGTCAGAAGTTTTTCACCAACCCGCTTTAACGGGTCATCACTGAGTATATGGTTGTGAACCATGACGGCACTTTTATCGGCCAGCGCATCGCTCAGTGCCAGCTTAAGTGCCGGAAAACCACGATAGCCAAGTTTTTGCGCAAATTTAACCACGCTGGACTGGCTGACGCCGGCGGATTCCGCCAGTTTTTGTGAACTTTGATGACGAGCCTCATCCGGCTGAGTGAGAAGAAAATCAGCCAGACGGCGCTCGTTCGCGGCCAGTCCAGGATAGAGCTGGCGGATGCGTAACAGGGCACTCATATCATCTCCTCGTCAGGTTGCTTTCTGTGTGTCTGATGGTTCGCGTGAGTCTTTAGTGTCTGTCAGAGTGTGATACAGGATTTAATCAGAGAAAAATGGTACTGCATAATGAATAAAATATTCGTATATTGTGCAAATTATAGAATTAAAAATTCCTGGAGGGGAAATGAATCTTGCAACACTGATTTCTGAAACACGTAATGCTGACACGATGGATCTGGACAACCTCAGCACTCTTGAGCTGGTGCAGTGTTTTAATCGTGAAGATGGCAAAGTTGCCGCTGCCGTTGGCGTGACGTTGCCCGCGGTTGCCCAGGCGGTAGATGCCGCCGCGCAGGCACTGGCGGCCGGCGGACGTATTATCTATAGCGGAGCCGGCACCAGCGGTCGTCTGGGGATACTGGATGCGGCAGAATGCCCTCCCACGTTTGGGGTTGCAGCGGATCGGGTGATTGGCCTGATTGCCGGGGGAACGGGCGCCATCTTTAAAGCGGTGGAAGGGGCAGAAGATAACGCGGTAGCAGGGGCTGATGATTTGAAAGCCATCGGACTGCAGGCGCATGATATGGTAATTGGTCTGGCGGCGTCCGGCCGGACGCCGTATGTCATCGGCGCGCTGCGTTATGCTCGTCAGCTGGGCTGTGCAACGGCGGCAGTGTCCTGTAATCCCGACTCCCTGATTGCCCGCGAAGCGGATATTGCTATTTCGCCACTGGTGGGGCCGGAAGCGCTCACCGGTTCAACCCGGCTGAAAGCCGGTACAGCACAAAAACTGATTCTGAATATGATCTCCACCGGCGCAATGGTTAAAAACGGCAAGGTGTACCAAAACCTGATGGTGGATATGCAGGCCACCAATATTAAATTACTTGATCGTGCCAGCCGCATGGTGGTTGAGGCAACCGGGTGTAGCGCTGATGAAGCTAAAGTGGCGCTTAGCCACTGCGACAATCAGGTAAAAACCGCCATTCTGATGATACTGGCGGATATTGACGGTGAACTCGCGCGTAAGCAGCTGGCGGCGCATCACGGCTATCTGCGCGCGGCGCTGGCAGCCAGTCAGACCGGCAGGGGGAAATAATGAATAAAAATCACAAGCTGGCCGGGGCGCTGTTATCCGGCGTCGGTGGCGGGGCCAATATCGCCCGGCTGGAGAACTGTATGACCCGGGTGCGGCTGGAATTGCACGATGACAGTAAACTGGATGTGGCGACGCTCAAGGCTACTGATGGCGTGAAAGGCTATGTCCGTCAGGGCAGTCAGCACCAGTTTATTGTCGGGCCAGGGACCAGTTCGCAGGTTGTTGAAATAATGCGTACTTCTCTGTCAGCGGTTCATGGCGACGCTGAACAAAATAAACGCGCTGCAAAAGCACGCTATCGCGCCCCTTTCAGCGATTTTTTACGACAACTGGCGAATGTGTTTATTCCGTTGATTCCGGCTTTTATTGCTTCAGGTTTAATTACCGCCTGTGTCAATTTATTAAAACGCCCGGATATCAGTGGTGATTTGGCTCAGCATTATCCGCAGATGCTGGCGCTGGTTACCCTGTTTGGCAGCGCAATCTTTAGCATCATGAATATTCTGGTTGGCGTAAATACTGCGAAGGTGTTTGGTGGCTCGATGGCGCTGGGAGGCGTAATGGCCGGGATTCTTTCCAGTCCGCAGCTGGCGCAGATTAGCCTGTTTGGTGAAACGCTGCAGCCGGGACGGGGTGGGGTGATTGCTGTGCTGCTGGTGGTGATGCTGATGAGCTGGCTTGAACAGCTTTTGCGGCGCTGGCTGCCGGAATCGCTGGAGCTGATCCTCAATCCTTTGCTGACAACGCTGATTACGGCCACCGTTGCTATTGTGGCATTGCAGCCACTGGGCGGCGTATTATCCGATGCAATTGCTCAGGGGGCATCCCTGGCGATTGATCGCGGTGGCGCGTTGATTGGGGCGCTACTGGCGGGAAGTTTTTTGCCGCTGGTGCTTACCGGTCTGCATCAGGGAATGGTGCCCATCCATATGGAGCTTATTCAGGCTCATGGCAGCAATGCGTTACTGCCTATTCTGTCAATGGCCGGTGTTGGCCAGGTGGGTGCCGCCGTGGCGGTGTTACTGAAAACCCGTAACAGCCGACTGAAGAAAATTGTGAAAAGTGCCTTGCCGGTTGGTTTACTGGGGGTCGGTGAGCCGCTAATTTTTGGTGTTACGTTGCCGCTTGGCCGACCTTTTATTGCTGCCTGTCTGGGCGGGGCGATCGGTGGAGCGGTAATCAGTAGTAGCAAAGTCGCCACTCTGATAACGTTTGGTATTTCCGGTTTGCCGCTGGCGCTGACCATCGTCAGCGGAAAAGTAGCATTCTATTTATTGGGCTGGGCCACTGCGGCCGTTGCGGGCTTTATTTTTGCCTGGTTAATAGGATTTAACGATCCTGAGGAGTAAGGTTTGAGCCGTGTCGACGCAAAGCGTGTCGTGTTTTTTGATCTGGATGGCACGTTACATCGTCAGGATATGTTCGGTTGCTTTATGCGCTACCTGATCCGTCGTCAGCCGCTGAATTTGCTGTTAGTGATACCCTTATTGCCGGTGGTGGTACTCGCACTGCTGGTAAAAGGACGGGCAGCTCGCTGGCCGATGAGCCTGCTGCTGTGGTCGATTACTGTCGGCCACAGCGAAAAGAAACTGCGTCAGTATGAAGCGGATTTTGCCCGCTGGTTTCGTCAGCGCGTGGTTGCCTTTCCGCTTGTGCAGCAACGGCTGACTGAATATCTGAACAGCAGTGATGCGGATGTCTGGCTAATTACCGGATCTCCTCAGTCGCTGGTGGAACAGGTTTATCATGATTCCGCTTTTCTGCCGCGTGTCAGACTGATTGCCAGTCAGATGGGACGTGCCTTTGGCGGTCGGGTGTTGCTGTTGCGCTGTCTTGGCCATGAAAAAGTCGCGCAGCTGGAGGATCAGCTGGGTACGCCGCTGCAGCTTTACAGTGGTTACAGCGACAGCAACCAGGACAACCCGCTGCTATTTTTTTGTCAGCACCGCTGGCGGGTGACGCCGGATGGGGAACTACAGCAGCTGGAATAGCGTTTGCAAAGCGCTGGGTATCCGGATGATATCAGGTATAATCCCGGGGTTTTTTCACCGGAGCAAATTGTGACAGATCAACAAGACCAGTACTGGATGCGTTACGCCCTGCAGCTGGCTCAGCGTGCCTGGCAGGCGGGGGAAGTGCCGGTGGGGGCGGTGCTGGTGCATGACAATCAGGTGATTGGTGAAGGCTGGAATCAGCCTATCGGTCAGCACGATCCCAGCGCGCATGCTGAAATTATTGCCTTACGTCAGGGCGGTCAGGCCCGGCAAAATTATCGTCTGCTGGATGCGACGCTGTATGTCACGCTGGAGCCTTGTACCATGTGTGCTGGTGCCATGATACACAGTCGGATTGCCCGGCTGGTGTATGGCGCCAGTGACGAAAAAACCGGAGCGGCAGGATCGCTGCTTAATGTACTGGGGCATCCGGGGATGAATCATCAGGTGCAGGTCAGCGCCGGGGTGCTGGCCAGTGAGTGTGCCGCGCTGTTGAGTGATTTTTTTCGTATGCGGCGCCAGCAAAAAAAAGCACAGCGCTGAATCAGTTCATGGCTATCTGTGGGTCAACCGCCGGATAAGCGCTGCCGAGAGTGGCTTCCAGCGCCTTTTGCTGGGCAATTTTCTTTTCCCGTTCTTCTAAATATCCCACCAGACTTAACTGATATTTCCGGATATTTTCTACATAGTTATACGCTTCCTGACCGCGGGCATAACCATAGGTTGTCTGACTGTAGTAGCGCTTTTGACTCAGCATTGGCAGTCGCATTTTAACATCTGCCCAGCTATCGGGATTGCCTTTTTGCTTTTCCGTCAGTTTGCGTGCATCCAGCATATGGGCATAGCCCATGTTATAGGCCGCCAGCGCAAACCAGATCCTTTCATCTTCCGGAATCGATTCCGGAACCTTTTCCATCATTTTTTCCATGTATTCACTGCCTCCGCGGATACTCTGTTCCGGATCGGTGCGGTCAGACACGCTCAGGCTGTCGGCGGTATTACGCGTTAGCATCATTAAGCCGCGTACCCCGGTAGGGGAAGTGGCCTGGGGATTCCAGTGCGATTCCTGATAGGAAATGGCGGCCAGCAGGCTCCAGTCAATCTGGCGGGCATAGCGCTGAAACAGCGGTTTAATATCAGGCAGAATTGCATCGATGGCTTTAAGAAAAGTGCGTGTATCGACATAATCAAACGTGCCAACGTGGCCAAGATATTTTTCTTCCAGACGGGTCATGATCCCCTGTTCATCGAGGGAATTAAAGTAATCCAGCAGGGCGGCGTTGAGGCTGTCATCGCCATCCCGTGACAGATACCAGGTTACCGGTTCTTCGTCGGTGACGTCAAACGCCACTGCCAGCTGTGGATGAACCCGTTGCAATAGCGCAATGGTGACCGAATCGCCGATAGTATATTCCAGCTTACCGTCAGCCACGGCTTGTAACAGGGCCTGCGGGCTTTGATCGGTGGAAATCGCCCAGTCAAGGTCCGGGTATTTGTTCTCTTTTGCACTGCGCAAATCCGACAGGTAGGCAGAGCCGGAGGCGGCGGTCAGGTGGCCCTGAAGATCGCCAAGGTTGCGTGGCCGCGGCTTGCCAATACGATAAACCAGCTGTTGCGAAACGGAGTAATAGGTAGGGCCGGCGCGGAAGTGTGCCAGTCGCTCATTATTATAAATCAGCCCGGCGGCCAGAATATCTGCGTTGTTGTCGTCCAGATCGTCGAACAGGTCGTTAATGTTGGCACGTACAGTGACGTCCAGCCTGACGCCAAGATAATCGGCGAATCGCTTCGCCAGCTCATAATCAAGGCCCGCCGGTGCATTATTGACAGTGTAGTAAGTCAGCGGAGAGTTAATGGTGCTCATTCTTAAAACTCCCCGCGATTTTATCTGCGCGATTCGGTCTTCTGATCCCCCGTACCAGGGAATCGACGGCCATAGGGCAAGCGCCAGCAGCACCGTCAGTACGCCAACCAGCAGATAATTAATTTTAAGGCGTTTCAAATAGTTATCTCTCGATTTTTTCTCAGGCTTCTGCCGTTAACGGCAGTATTAGTGGTTTATAATCTTCCTGAGCGTGGGGCATTTTGCTCAACAACGCCTGGATCCGCAACTTAATTCAGCAGGTTTTGTGTAATTTTCAGTCAATATTCAGCCGTGATAAATTCAGCGCAAACGGTTTCGTTGATCGTGGGGATTCTCTATAATACGCCCGCTTTCCCTGTTGGTTGCGCCCAATGAAGCGTCCTCCTGGCGTTTCGAAGATGAGAGACCTGTGATAATGGAAATACTGCGTGGTTCGCCCGCTTTGTCGGCATTTCGTATTAATAAATTACTGGCCCGGTTTCAGGAAGCGCGTCTTCCTGTCAACGATATTTATGCCGAGTACGTCCACTTTGCCGATGTGAACCAGCCGCTTAGCGATGAAGAGCATCATCGCCTGGAGAAACTGTTAAAATACGGTCCCTCACTGACTGAACATACACCAGCCGGTCGTTTACTGCTGGTAACCCCGCGTCCGGGCACCCGCTCTCCCTGGTCTTCGAAAGCCACCGATATTGCGCATAATTGTGGTCTGCGACAAATAAAAAGGCTGGAGCGTGGCCTGGCGTTTTATGTCAGTGCACCCTCACTTACGGTGCCACAATGGCAGCAGCTGGGCGCGCTGCTACACGATCGGATGATGGAAACGGTATTCAGCGAATTACAGCAGGCAGAACAATTGTTTGCCCAGCACCATCCGCAGCCATTACAACGTATTGCTATACTGGAACAGGGGCGCAGCGCGCTGGTGCAGGCAAACAGTAAACTTGGCCTGGCGCTGGCAGACGATGAAATCGACTATCTGCTGGCGGCGTTTGAAAAACTCGGACGCAATCCCACCGATATCGAGCTGTATATGTTTGCACAGGCCAACTCAGAACATTGTCGTCACAAAATTTTTAATGCTGACTGGGTGATTGACGGTAAAAAACAGCCGAAATCGCTGTTTAAAATGATCAAAAACACCTGGGAACATACCCCTGACTATGTGCTCTCTGCCTATAAAGATAACGCGGCGGTGATGGAAGGATCGCGGGTGGGCCGTTTCTTTGCCGATCCTCACAACAATCGCTATGACTTTCATCAGGAGCAGGCCCATATCCTGATGAAAGTGGAAACGCATAACCATCCGACGGCGATTTCGCCGTGGCCGGGGGCGGCCACCGGCTCCGGCGGTGAAATTCGTGATGAAGGGGCAACCGGTCGCGGGGCCAAACCAAAAGCAGGCTTAGTGGGCTTTTCCGTGTCTAATTTGCGCATTCCCGGTTTCTTGCAGCCATGGGAACAGGATTTTGGCAAGCCGGCACGCATTGTCAGTGCGCTGGATATTATGCTGGAAGGTCCGCTGGGGGGGGCTGCGTTCAATAATGAGTTTGGCCGCCCGGCACTTAATGGTTATTTCCGCACCTATGAAGAAGAAGTCGACAGCCATAACGGCGTTGAACTGCGGGGTTATCACAAACCGGTTATGCTGGCGGGCGGTATAGGCAACATTCGCGCTGAGCACGTTCAAAAAGGTGAAATCAGCGTGGGGGCTAAACTGATCGTGCTGGGCGGGCCGGCAATGAATATCGGGTTGGGTGGCGGGGCCGCCTCATCTATGGCCTCCGGCCAGTCTGATGCCGACCTCGATTTTGCTTCAGTGCAACGAGATAATCCGGAGATGGAACGTCGCTGCCAGGAAGTTATTGATCGCTGCTGGCAGCTGGGGGAAGACAACCCGATTCTGTTTATTCATGACGTGGGCGCCGGCGGGCTGTCTAATGCAATGCCGGAACTGGTCAGCGACGGTGGGCGCGGCGGGCGTTTTAATCTGCGCGATATTCTCAGTGACGAACCGGGTATGAGTCCGCTGGAAATTTGGTGTAATGAATCCCAGGAGCGTTATGTCCTGGCGGTGGCTGCCGAAAAACTCAGCCAGTTTGCTGCGCTTTGTCAGCGTGAGCGTGCACCCTATGCAGTGATTGGTGAAGCGACAGAAGCACGCCATCTGACACTGTCAGACAGCCATTTTGCCAATAAACCCATTGATATGCCGCTTGAGGTGTTGCTGGGGAAAACGCCGAAGATGACCCGTGAGGTTACCAGTCTGGCAGCTAAAGGCCAGGCATTGCTCAGAGAGGGGATAACTCTGGAAGAAGCCGTCAGGCGCGTGCTGCATTTACCGGCGGTGGCAGAGAAAACCTTTCTGATCACTATTGGTGACCGCACGGTTAGCGGCATGGTGGCACGTGACCAGATGGTGGGGCCGTGGCAAATACCGGTGGCGGACTGTGCCGTCACCACCGCCAGTCTTGACAGCTATTACGGTGAAGCGATGGCGCTGGGAGAGCGCGCTCCGGTGGCACTGCTCGACTTTGCCGCTTCGGCGCGTCTGGCGGTGGGGGAAGCCATCACCAACCTGGCGGCAACGGATATCGGTGAATTGCGGCGGGTTAAGCTCTCTGCCAACTGGATGGCCGCTGCCGGCCATCCAGGTGAAGATGCTGGTTTATATGCGGCGGTTAAAGCGATTGGTGAAGAGCTTTGCCCGGCACTGGGGATCACCATCCCGGTGGGTAAAGACTCTATGTCGATGAAAACCCGCTGGCAGGAAGGTAACCAAGCGCGTGAAATGACGGCGCCTTTGTCGCTGGTCATCACGGCCTTTGCCAGGGTGGAAGACGTTCGCCGCACCGTTACGCCGCAGCTGCGGGTTGGCGAGGACAATGCGCTGTTGCTGATTGATCTCGGCAAAGGCCACAATGCGCTCGGCGCCACGGCGCTGGCCCAGGTGTATCGTCAGCTGGGCGACAACACCGCCGACGTACGCGATGTCTCTCAGCTGGCGGGCTTCTTTAACGCCATACAGACGCTGGTGCGTGAAGAAAAACTGCTGGCCTACCATGACCGCGCTGATGGCGGTCTGCTGGTGACGCTGGCTGAAATGGCGTTTGCCGGTTACTGCAGTCTTGACGCCGAGATCGCATCAGCGGGTGACGATCGCCTTGCCGTGCTGTTTAATGAAGAATTAGGTGCGGTTATTCAGGTGCGCGCGACAGAGCGTGGAGCCGTTGAACAGGTACTGGCGGCTAATGGCCTCAGTGATTGTGTACATTATCTGGGACAGGCGCAGGCTGGTGACCGTTTTACTCTTACCGTCAACGGTTCGACGCTTTACAGCGAAAGCCGCACCACGCTGCGTAGCTGGTGGGCAGAGACTACCTGGCAGATGCAGCGACTGCGCGATAATCCCCAGTGTGCTGACCAGGAGCATGCGGCGAAAAAAGAGGACGCCGATCCGGGGCTCAATGTTGCGCTGACGTTCCGTACCGATGAAGATATCGCCGCACCTTTTATTGCCACGGGAGTACGGCCAAAAGTCGCGATATTACGTGAACAGGGCGTTAATTCCCATGTTGAAATGGCTGCCGCTTTTCATCGGGCGGGTTTTGAGTCCATCGATATTCATATGAGTGATTTGCTGGCCGGACGCGGTGATCTGGCCGCGATGGATGTGCTGGTGGCTTGTGGAGGCTTTTCTTACGGTGACGTGCTGGGTGCCGGTGAAGGCTGGGCCAAGTCGATTTTATTCAATGCCCGCGTGCGCGACCAGTTTGAGACCTTTTTCCACCGTCCGCAAACGCTGGCACTCGGCGTCTGCAATGGCTGCCAGATGATGTCGAATCTGCGTGAGTTGATTCCGGGTAGCGCACTGTGGCCGCGTTTTGTGCGCAATCAGTCAGAACGCTTTGAAGCCCGTTTTAGCCTGGTGGAAGTGGCTTCAGGCCCGTCGCTGTTACTGGAGGGAATGGCTGGTTCACGTATTCCGATCGCCGTGTCACACGGTGAAGGTTATGCCGAAATGCGCGATGCAGCGCATCTGGCGGCGCTGGAAGCGAAAGGACTGGTGGCACTGCGTTATGTCGATAATTATGGCAAAGTGACAGAAACCTATCCGGCTAACCCCAACGGTTCGCCAAACGGCATCACCGCGCTTAGCAATGAAAGCGGAAGGGTGACCATTATGATGCCGCATCCGGAACGGGTTTTCCGCAGTGTGACTAACTCCTGGCATCCGGCTGAATGGGGCGAAGATGGCCCCTGGATGCGTCTGTTCCGCAATGCCCGCAGGCAGCTGGGTTAAACTGACAATAGTGTGCTGAGCGCTTGCCGGGCTGGCGCTGGCAGGCGCAGGTGGATGCGCAGACAAAAGCCAATTGAACGTGCGCCTGCCGGTCGCGTATGGCCGGCTGCCGGCAGTCAGTGCCGGGGCCGCTCAGAAGGCGTGATTGTCTGTCGTGGGTCGGCAACAATCCACTGCTAACACTGTCGCTATTTGGTAACACATAATAGGCTGTTTTATAAGTTTTTTATATTACTCTGCCGTTTTTGTCGCTAATGGGTGACATGTTTGCGGGGGAAGTGCAGGACAGACGGCAATGTTAGCGGCGGAATTTATCTTTAATTTTATTTAAAACTAATAGGTTATAAATTAATTTTTGTTTTTGGCATGATCTTTGCTAATATCATGCTGTTGCTCATTCTCCTGTCTATGATGTTCCGCCGTACTGGCCTGGTGCTCATAAAAATGGAATGATGCACAAAACGGTGCCTGTCGTCCTCCAGACCGATAAGCGTGCTTTACGGCCGTTATCAAGCATTGGACGCAACGTTGAGTTAGGCACCACCTATTATATTACGTCGCCAGCGGCGGCGTGACTGTAACGGCAGGCTGCTCAGGCGCTGCCGTTTTCTTTTTTAGTCGCAGGCTTCACTCCGGCACGTCACTCCAGTAGCATCATAGCCTTCATTGCGGAGGGCTTATCGTGTTCAGCCAATGGCGAATTTTTCCCCGTTCACTGCGTCAGCTGGTGCTGATGGCCTTTTTGCTGGTGTTACTCCCGCTGCTGGTTCTGGCCTGGCAGGCGTGGGAAAGCTTGTCTTTGCTCAGTCAGCAAGCGGCGGATACCAACCGCAATACCTTCAGTGATATCCGGCGTAGTGAGGCAATGGCTCGTACGGCCCTGGAGCTGGAACGCAGTTATCGCCAGTACTGCGTTCTCGGTGATGCGTTACTGGAAAAACTCTATCACACCCAGTATACCCACTATGCCAGTATGCTTGATGAGTATGTTGCCGCGCTGCCGGATGCCAGCGCGGCAGAAAAACTGCGTCAGCTGCTGCCAGAGCTGGCGAGCGTTCGCTGTGCCGGTAATCTGCCCGCAGGCGACATCTCGCAAACGCTGGAGGCATTTTCCCAGGCAAATGCCGGGCAGGTTCAGACCACGCGCAAAGTGGTGTTTTCCCGCGGGCTGGCGTTACAGCGTACCATCGCTGAACGTGGTCAGTTTTTTGGCTGGCAGGCATTGATTCTGTTCATTATTACACTGGCGCTGGTGTTATTGTTCACCCGCATGATTATCGGCCCGGTGAACGCAGTTGAACGGATGATCAATCGCCTTGGGGAAGGTTATGCGCCGTCGGCAGACAGCGCTTTCAGCGGCCCGCGCGAGATCCAGTCGCTGGCACAGCGTATCATCTGGCTAAGTGAACGACTTAACTGGCTGGAGTCTCAGCGCCATGAATTTTTGCGGCATATCTCGCATGAATTAAAAACGCCCCTCGCCAGTATGCGTGAGGGGACTGAACTGCTGGCGGACGAAGTTGCCGGTCCGCTTACCGCTGACCAGCGTGAAGTTGTGACTATTCTCGATAACAGTAGCCGCCATTTACAGCAACTGATTGAACAACTTCTCGATTACAATAGAAAACTATCCGATGCACCGGTTAATCTGACGCAGGTCAGTTTACCTGAGCTGGTGGCGGCGGTTGTTGCCTCGCACAGCCTGCCGGCGCGGGCAAAGCTTATCCGTACCGAGCTTGAGCTGGGGGTTTCTCACTGCCAGACTGAAGCCACGCTACTCAGTCGTGTGCTGGATAACCTCTATTCCAATGCAGTGCACTACGGTAAACACTCCGCTACCATCCGGATTAGTAGCTATCAAAAGAATCAGCGGGTGTTTATTGAGGTTGCGAATAGTGGCCGGCGTATTCCCGCCGATGAGCAGGCAATGATTTTTGAACCTTTCTGGCAGGGAAGCGCCCATCGCAGGGGGGCTGTCAAGGGCAGTGGACTGGGGTTGAGCATCGCCAGAGATTGTATGCGTCGCCTGCAAGGGGAATTACGTCTGATTAACAGGGATGATGTCGACGTTTGTTTTCAGATTGAATTACCGCTAGCCGGGGATAATGCGCAATGAAATCATCAGAAAATTTCACCCGGGCATACCGGGGGATGGCCGTGCTGTGTTTGTCACTCAGTGTGATCGCCTGTTCTGTTGCACCACCGCCTGAGGCGTCAGCAGATATGCCGGTTGCGGCGCAGACGACTCCGATTAACGTTAGTGCACTTGCCTGTGACACCCTGTGGTCGGTTAATGATAAAAGCGCGCTTAGTCATCCACTTTACTGGCTACGCGCGCTGGATTGTGCGCTGCGATTATCACCTGCTGAGGCCCGCGCGCAAGCGCATAACCTGGTGATAGCGGACTGGCAGAGTGCTTTTAAACAGGGCATTTTGCTGGATAATGGCAACGTCACCCCGCCTGAGCGTCGGGCGTATCTTGGCTATCTCGATCGCTATCAGTTTGCCTATCCGATGGCAGTGCGGCCATTGATTCAGCTATGGCGCCAGCGGCAGATGGCTGAATTACAGCTGGCTGACGCACGCATGCGTTATGCTCAGCTACAGCAGCAAAGTGACACTGAGCTGGACAGGCTGCGCCATCAGCAGACGCAGTTACAGCAGCAGCTCACGCAAACACAGCGAAAACTGCACTCGCTGACCGATATTGAGCGTCAGCTCTCCAGCCGTCGGTCAGCAGATAGCGCTGATGCCGGTCACGGCAAACATCAGCCCGCTGAGACATCTTCTGATAACGCGCCCGGAGGCGCTGAGTAACTATGATAAAAACGCCGGCCCGCCTGCTGTTGGTAGACGATGACCCCGGATTACTGAAGCTGCTCGGTATGCGTCTGAGCAGTGAGGGTTTTCACATTGCGACAGCCATTAACGGTATTGAAGCGTTGAGGTTGTTACAGCGTGAAAAAATTGATCTGGTGATCAGTGATTTGCGCATGGATGAAATGGACGGTATGGCGCTGTTTGCCGAGATTCAGAAGCTGCATCCGGGATTGCCGGTTATTATTCTGACGGCCCATGGTTCCATTCCTGACGCAGTGGCGGCGACACAGAAAGGGGTCTTTAGTTTTCTGACCAAACCGGTGGAGCGCGATGCCCTGTATAAAGCCATTGCCGAAGCACTGGCGCATTCAGCTCCCGCCAGTGATGATGCCTGGCGGGAATCGATTGTCACGCGCAGTCCGCTGATGCTGCGTTTACTGGAACAGGCCCGTATGGTGGCACAGTCGGATGTCAGCGTGCTGATTAACGGCCAGAGCGGCACCGGTAAAGAGATACTGGCACAGGCAATTCATGCGGCAAGTCCGCGCGCCAGCCGTCCTTTTGTGGCTATCAACTGTGGCGCTCTGCCGGAACAGCTGCTGGAATCAGAGCTTTTTGGTCATGCCCGTGGCGCTTTTACTGGCGCGGTCAGCCAGCGCGAGGGGCTGTTTCAGGCAGCTGAAGGCGGTACGCTGTTTCTGGATGAAATTGGCGATATGCCGCAGGCGCTGCAGGTTAAGCTGTTACGGGTGTTACAGGAACGCAAGGTCAGACCGCTGGGCAGCAACCAGGATCTGAATATTAACGTGCGTATTCTTTCCGCTACCCATCGTGATCTGGCGCGGGCGATGGAAAAAAAAGAGTTTCGTGAAGATCTCTATTACCGGCTGAATGTTGTTAATCTGCGATTGCCGGCGTTGCATGAGCGTGCCGAGGATATTCCGTTACTGGCAACACATTTGCTTAAACAGGCTGCCGCGCGCCATAAGCCCCAGGTACGCAGTTTCTCAACCGATGCGATGAAACGCCTGATGGCCGCCAGCTGGCCGGGTAACGTGCGACAACTGGTTAACGTTATTGAGCAGTGCGTAGCGCTGAGTTCGGCTCCGGTGATTGGTGAAGGATTGGTGGAGCAGGCCCTGGAAGGGGAAAATACCGTGCTGCCAACCTTTGTGGAAGCACGTAATCAGTTTGAGCTCAATTATCTGCGCAAACTTTTACAGATGACAAAGGGTAACGTGACCCACGCTGCACGGCTGGCCGGGCGCAATCGTACCGAATTTTATAAGCTACTGGCGCGTCATCAGCTGGATGTGGCCGAATTCAAAGAATAGTTATTTCAGCGGTAATTTATGCTAGTTTAAAGGCCGGGAAATAAAGAGACAGCCCGCACTGCGGAGTCTGTCCGCAGCACATATACTCAGGCTATCGCTTGCGAGGCACGGGAATAAAAAGGGTCTGTTATGAAGAAAATCGACGCAATTATTAAGCCATTCAAACTCGATGACGTGCGGGAAGCGCTGGCGGAAGTGGGTATAACCGGCATGACCGTGACGGAAGTAAAAGGTTTTGGTCGTCAGAAAGGACACACCGAGCTTTATCGCGGGGCAGAATATATGGTTGATTTTCTGCCGAAGGTGAAAATTGAGCTGGTGGTGGCTGACGATATCGCTGATACCTGCGTCGAAACTATCATGCAAACCGCGCAGACCGGTAAAATTGGCGACGGCAAAATTTTTGTTTTTGACGTGGCCCGTGTTGTGCGTATCCGTACAGGCGAAGAAGATGAAGAAGCAATCTGATTCATCTCTGCGGGCGGTTACCGTATCAGCAAAAAGGCGCGATTTTCGCGCCTTTTTGCTTTGTTGCTGTGGCTGATTTCCCCGGTGCCGATGACTGTTTTTTGCCGCGCAGTCAGAGAACTTTATGCGGGCCAAACATTTCATAATGAATGCGGCTGGCCTCAACGCCCAGTGCGCTGAGCTGTTGCGCGACAGACTGCATAAAACCGAGCGGCCCGCACAGATAATATTGCATTTCCGGCGCGCTGATTAACGCTTCCACGGCGGATAAATGTATATGTCCGGGGCGGGCCGGCGCATCGCCAGCGTCAGGCTGGCTGTACCAGATGGCTTTTTCAAAATTGGCCAGCCGTGCGCCGGTGGCAGATACTTCATCTGCGAAGGCATCCGCCGCGCCGTTTTTGGCGGCGTGCAGCCAGACAACCGGTGACGGATGTTGCTGATTAGCCAGCGTATGCAGCATTGCCAGCATCGGCGTTTGTCCCACGCCGGCAGAAATTAATGCAACAGGCATCTCAGGGAGCGACTGCATGAAAAAATCGCCTGCCGGTGGAGCCAGGTGGACGGTATCCCCCTCACGGGCGTGCTGGTGCAGCCAGCTGGAAACGGTCCCCTGTGCTTCATGTTTTACCGCGATACGGTAACTGTTGCCGTCTGCCGCTCGGGTCAGCGAATACTGACGTATTTCGCGGTTACTGAAACCCGCCTCTTTCAGCCAGAGCGCTATGTATTGCCCGGGGTGGTAGGCTGTGACCGGTTGTCCATCCAGCGGTTGCAGTTCGAAGCTTTTAATCAGGGTGCTCTTCGGCTGGATTTTGGCAATGCGAAAAGCACGTGTGCCGCGCCAGCCGCCGGGTTGATGTTCGTTATGCTGATAAATCTCTTCTTCCCGCTGAATAAATATATCCGCCAGCACCTGATAAGCTTTACCCCATGCTTCAATAATTTCATCGCCGGGATCGAGCATTTCTTTAATGGTCGCCAGCAGGTGGGTGCCGACAATCTGGTACTGTTCCGGACGGATGACGAAACTGCTGTGTTTCTGGGCGATTTTTTCTACGGTAGGCAGCAGTGCCGCCAGGTTATCGATATTGGCACCATAGGCACAAATAGCGTTAAACAAAGCCTCCCGCTGATGACCATTACGCTGGTTACTCATGTTAAACACATCTTTCAGTTCCGGATTGTGCAGAAACATGCGGTCATAAAAATGGGCAGTCAGGGCAGGGCCGGTTTGTTGAATAACCGGTAGCGTGGCTTTAATAGTTTTGATTGTTTGTGTGTCTAACATAGCAGCTCCTTTGCTTCAATAACATGTATATTAAATGCATCTTATTAGTTATGTGCCGGTGCTGTAAACAGAACGGGTAAAAAAGCGCTCTTTTTGCCTGTTGTAAACCCTGACGTCATGATGAAGAAATTGCAGGCGCTGCATGAATAATTATACGGTTAAGACTGCGCTTTATTTAGCGGCAGAGGCCTTGCTACAGCTGAGACCAATCGTTTGCGCAAAAAGCGGGAAGTGATCCTATTCATCCTGCAGCAAACCGTTTAAACTGTTGGCAAATTCCTTTACGGATAGTTATTCACTGCCGTTAATATGTTAGCTGAGCCGGGAGAAACAGATGTTAAAGCGTGAGATGAATATTGCCGATTATGATGCCGAATTATGGCAGGCAATGGAGCAGGAGAAGGTGCGCCAGGAAGAGCACATCGAACTGATCGCCTCAGAGAATTATACCAGTCCGCGGGTCATGCAGGCTCAGGGATCGCAGTTGACCAACAAATATGCGGAAGGGTATCCCGGCAAACGTTATTACGGCGGCTGTCAGTATGTTGATATCGTCGAACAGCTGGCCATCGATCGGGCGAAAGCACTTTTCGGCGCAGACTATGCTAACGTACAGCCGCATTCCGGTTCTCAGGCGAACTTTGCAGTTTACACGGCGCTGCTGCAGCCAGGTGATACCATTCTGGGAATGAACCTTGCGCACGGCGGACACCTGACGCACGGCTCACCGGTTAATCTTTCCGGTAAACTTTATAATGTCGTTCCCTACGGCATTGATGATAGCGGTAAAATTGATTATCAGGCGCTGGCTGACCTGGCGAAAGCACATATGCCGAAAATGATTGTCGGTGGCTTTTCCGCCTATTCCGGTATCTGTGACTGGGCGAAAATGCGCGAGATTGCCGACAGCGTTGGGGCTTATCTGTTTGTTGATATGGCCCACGTGGCTGGCCTGATTGCCGCCGATGTTTATCCCAACCCGGTACCGCATGCGCATATTGTTACTTCAACTACCCACAAAACGCTGGCGGGTCCACGTGGTGGCCTGATTCTGGCCAAAGGTGGCGATGAAGAACTGTACAAAAAGCTCAATTCTGCTGTGTTTCCCGGCGGTCAGGGTGGCCCGCTGATGCACGTGATTGCCGGTAAAGCCGTGGCATTTAAAGAAGCCATGGAACCTGCGTTTAAAGTGTATCAGCAGCAGGTAGCAAAAAACGCCAAAGCAATGGTCGAGGTGTTCCTTGCGCGCGGCTATAACGTGGTGTCTGGCGGAACCCATAATCATCTGTTCCTGCTGGATTTGGTAGAGAAAAACCTGACCGGTAAAGAAGCCGATGCCGCACTGGGCCGGGCAAATATCACGGTAAACAAGAACAGCGTACCTAACGATCCGAAAAGTCCGTTTGTCACCTCCGGGGTACGAATTGGGACACCGGCGGTAACCCGTCGCGGTTTTAAAGAAGCTGAAGTGCGTGAACTGGCCGGCTGGATGAGCGATGTGCTGGATAATATTCACGATGAGGCGAATATTGAGCGCATTAAAAAGAAAGTCCTTGATATCTGCGCGCGCTTTCCGGTCTATGCCTGATAGCACCCTCTGATTTCGCGCGGCGGCGGGACCTCTGCGGAGGTCCTGCCCGCAGACAGCGGGTTGTAAGCCGCCTTTTTCCGTCATCACACGTTATTGCGGTTTTCCCTCACGTTATTCTGTTGCATTCACGCTGGCAGCGGCAGGCAATAATATAGCCGTTATTCATCCCCGTGCTCGCCACCCGAACAACCCGCGTCGTCGGTATCATGAAGTGGCTGCGCTTTTTGCCGGCACTGGTCTGCGTCATCGCCAGCCTGAGACATCTTCTTGCATTTCAGGTTTCGCTTGATGCTGGATTTCTTGTCCCCCGTCCGCCATATTTTGTACGCTGCACCACCGTAACGATGATCATTGAGCGTCCTTGCAAAAGGAAGTGCGGTTTAACAATTGCCGTGCGGTAAGGGACAAGTGCGGTGAATTTGATACCAGGTCGCCTGCGGCAATTTTTCGCTGGATAGCTGTGCGCCGCTAGCTGTTAAATTCCAGCGATATAAAAAGTTTACAGGTCAAAGGTGGAATTGCATTTGTTATATTATAACGTTATTTTGGGGCTGCTGTTGATGCTGGCCGGCTGGCCACAACTGGCCCTGGCACATCCGCACAGCTTTATTGCGATAAAAACCACACCGGTGGTGAAAGGAGATAACCTGACCGGATTAAGTATGATCTGGACCATGGACGAGATCACGTCCGCTGATCTGTTATACGATGCCGGTAATGCCGGACCTGATTCTGTTGTCTGGAAAAAACTGGCTGCTGAGGTAATGGCCAACGTACTGGGGCAGCATTACTTTAGTGAGTTCTGGCACCAGGGCAAGGCGGTAAAATTTGATAATCTGCCGCCACAGTACCGGCTTTATCGTCAGGGGGCGAAAGCGGTGCTGGCATTTATTCTGCCGCTGGCACGGCCGCAGCCTCTGGCGGGACAACAGTATAAATTCTTAACCTTCGACCCGACCTATTTTGTTGATATGTATTACGATAAACCAGACGATCTTAGCTTACCCGATGCGCTAAAAGGGCGCTGTCATTTTGCATTACACACTCCGCCCGCCGACGCGGCGTTAAAGAATTATGCGCTGTCGTTGGATAAAGCCGATGCGCCTCCGGTTGATATGGATCTGGGCCGTCAGTTTGCTCAGACGGTGACCCTGACATGTCAGTGATCCTCGATGCAAAATCCCGGCAGCCAGCGGCGATGCGCTGGCTGTTGCTGATAACCGCCATTATGCTGGCATTGCTGGTGGCTGCATTATGGTATTTCTGGCCACAAATTTTGCTGCAGAGTATGCAGTGGCAACGGGTGCTGAATCAGCATATGGCGGCACTGTTAGAGAAGCTGGCAGAACACCGGCAACAGGCTGGTATGGCGCTGGTCGGATTCAGTCTGATCTACGGTGTGTTGCATGCCCTGGGGCCCGGCCATGGTAAGGTGGTGATTGGCGCTTTTCTTGCCACCCATCCTACCCGCCTGAAAAACAGCTTACAGCTGACCTTTGCCGCCGCGTTGCTTCAGGGCGGCGTGGCGATTTTTCTGGTCACCCTGATGCTGGGCATTTTACAGCTCTCCTCGCGTCAGCTGCATATCAGCAGTTTCTGGCTGGAAAAAGCAAGCTATCTGCTGGTTGGTCTGCTTGGCGTTGCGCTCTGTTATAAGGCGCTGAAACGTATTAAACGGCTGCTGCAGCCGGGCCGTTTCCGGCGTATCACGCCGCCGGCGCATCTGCATGATGCACACTGTGGTTGTGGTCATCAGCACGTGCCGGATGCGTCACAACTGGCGCAGGCGGTTACCCTGAAAACCCGGCTACTGGTGGTGTTGTCGATGGGGCTGCGTCCCTGCTCAGGGGCCATTATGATGCTGCTGTTTGCTAAAGTGATGAACGTCTACTGGTGGGGAGTTATCTCCGCGCTGGTGATGGCCGCGGGCACCGCGTTGACCGTGTCGTCACTGGCATTGCTGGTGCAAAGCTCGCGGACACTGGCAATGACGCTGAGCAAAAAAACGCGGGCGCCGCAGCCGATGCTGGTGGCCTGCCTGAGTCTGCTGGGGGGGATGCTGCTGGTTGTAGCCGCCAGTGTGCTCTGGCTTTCAGCACAACCGATGGCCTCTAACGGTATCCGGCCGGTCTTCTAAGAAAGCGATCGCGCGGGGATTGCCTGCGCGATCGACGGGAGATATTTAGCGCTTCAGCGCTTCGCTGAGTTCATCACGCATGGTTGCCAGCATTGATTTCACCACGCGTGGATTGCCTGCTACCAGGTTGCCGGAGGTGAGAAAATTATGGCCTCCGGTGAAATCGGTTACCAGTCCGCCTGCTTCGCGAACCAGCAGTTCACCCGCCGCGAAATCCCAGGGTTTAAGGCCAATCTCAAAATAACCATCAACGCGGCCAGCGGCGACATAGGCCAGGTCCAGCGCGGCTGAACCGCTACGACGGAAGTCTGCGCACTGGGTAAAAAGTTTGCCAAGAATGGCCAGATAACTCTGACTGTGCTGACGAGCTTTGAACGGAAAGCCGGTGGCGAGAATTGTGCCATCCAGATCGCGGGTGGTGCCGCCACGCAAACGGTAACCATTTAGCTGGGCACCCTGGCCGCGAACGGCGCTGAATAATTCGTTACGCATCGGATCGTAAACCACGGCAACTTCCGTGCGGCCTTTAATGCGCACCGCAATGGAAACCGAGAAGTGGGGAAGGCGTTTGATAAAATTGGTGGTGCCATCCAGCGGATCGATAACCCATTGTATATCCTGATCCTCAGCCGGCAGTTCACCGCTTTCTTCAGTGATGATAGTGTGCTGTGGATAGGACTTGCGAATCACCTCAATAATCTGGCGTTCCGCTTCATGGTCAACATTGGTAACAAAGTCATTGCTGCCTTTCTGACTGGTTTCAACCGCGTCAGGGGTTTCATAATTCCGGGCAATAACGTTTCCGGCTTTGCGCGCAGCGCGCACGGCAATGTTGAGCATTGGATGCATGATGGGAGTCTCTCACTCGCTGAATGTTAAAGAACAATTTCTGTCGCGATTCCGCGTTGCTGACGGACGCTTCCTGGGGGAAGGCATCTGGCACTGCAATTGATATCTGGCGACAAAAACTCTGCTGACTGTGTGCTTTGCACGGTGACGACGCGGGCCAGGTACTTCGCGGGAGACAGAGTCTGTCAGTCAGTACGGCGAGGCGTGGTCAGAGCGCAACAGCGTGAAATTTGTGAATTCAGCTTATCCGCCGGTCGCGTTGCCCATTTTTTACCCCTGTCAGGGCGTAACAACAAAGCCAGCGGCTGAATTTTACCGGGGCGAAGTATAGCAGCGTGTTCGGCACATGTCCTGTTTTATGTTAGGCTACGCCGATTATTTCTTATTTCTGCTGAAGACTATGCTGGAAAACATTCGTATTGTGCTGGTGGAGACCTCCCATACCGGCAACATGGGTTCTGTTGCGCGTGCAATGAAAACCATGGGGCTGACCAATCTTTGTCTGGTTAATCCGTTAGTTAAACCTGATTCTCAGGCGATTTCACTGGCGGCGGGTGCCAGTGATGTGATTGGGTCGGCAAAAATTGTTGCCTCGCTGGATGATGCCATTGCCGGTTGTGGTCTGGTCGTGGGAACCAGCGCACGTTCGCGTTCCCTGCCCTGGCCGATGCTTGACGCCCGTGAATGTGGCATTAAAAGCGTGCAGGAAGCGCAGCAGACGCCGGTGGCGCTGGTATTCGGTCGTGAACGTGTCGGGCTAACCAACGACGAGCTGCAAAAATGCCATTATCATGTGTCGATTCATGCCAACCCGGAATACAGTTCACTTAATCTGGCGATGGCGGTGCAGGTTATCAGCTATGAAGTGCGCATGGCCTGGCTGGCAGCACAGCAGAAAACGCAGCCGGTATGGCAGGCGTCTCCTTATCCTCTGGCAGAAGATCTGGCGCATTTTTATCAGCATCTTGAACAGATGATGGTACAAAGCGGTTTTATCCGGGAAGCAAATCCCGGCCAGGTCATGAGTAAGCTGCGGCGTCTGTTCACCCGTGCACGCCCGGAGCGTGATGAGCTGAATATTCTGCGCGGTATGCTGGCTTCTTTTGCCAAAAAAGAGCATAAATAGTTGAGTATTTTACCAGGTTAAATACTTGAGTGTTTTACTTGGTTAAATAGTTGACCAAAACACTCGGGAATGTCAGACTGTTGAGCATTAATCACGCCCATCCGGGACATTACCGAGGTTGCGAAAATCGTATGAGACTGACTTCCAAAGGCCGCTATGCCGTTACCGCCATGCTTGACGTTGCGCTGCATTCCCATGAAGGGCCGGTGCCGTTAGCCGACATTTCTGAACGCCAGGGGATTTCACTCTCTTATCTTGAACAACTGTTCTCACGCTTGCGTAAAAACGGGCTGGTTGCCAGTGTTCGTGGCCCGGGTGGCGGCTATCTGCTGGGTCGTGATGCCAGTGAGATCGCCGTTGGTGCGGTGATTACCGCTGTCGATGAATCGGTGGATGCCACGCGCTGTCAGGGTAAAGAGGGCTGCCAGGCCGGAGAACGCTGCCTGACCCACGTTCTGTGGCGCGATTTGAGCGAACGTATCAGCGATTTTCTCAATAACATTACGCTGGCTGAGCTGGTCAACAATCAGGAAATTCTGGACGTGGCTGACCGCCAGAATAACGAGACCCGCCGCCTTGCGCCTAACGGACGGGTGCAGGAAACCATTAGCGTTAATAACCTGCGCGCCTGACTTTACTGATGACATCAGCCCGGCCCTGAAGCCGGGCGAAATAATAAATATTGATACACATTGAAGTGATGTACGGAGTTTACGAGCAATGAAATTACCGATTTATCTGGACTACTCCGCGACGACGCCGGTGGATGCGCGCGTGGCTGAGAAGATGATGCAATTTCTCACCCTTGATGGCACCTTTGGCAATCCTGCCTCCCGTTCTCATCGCTTTGGCTGGCAGGCCGAAGAGGCGGTGGATGTTGCACGTAACCAGATTGCTGATTTAATTGGTGCTGACCCGCGCGAAATCGTGTTTACTTCCGGCGCGACGGAGTCCGACAACCTGGCAATTAAAGGTGCAGCAACTTTTTACCAGAAAAAAGGCAAGCACATTGTTACCTGTAAAACGGAACATAAGGCTGTACTGGATACCTGTCGTCAGCTGGAGCGTGAAGGTTTCGAGGTAACCTACCTGGCACCCCAACCTAACGGGATTGTCGATTTGCCAACGCTGGAAGCTGCGTTGCGTGACGACACCGTGCTGGTTTCTGTGATGCATGTTAATAATGAAATTGGCGTGATACAGGATATTAACGCAATTGGGGAGCTGTGCCGCGCTCGCGGCATTATTTTCCATGTTGATGCCACACAGAGTGTCGGCAAACTGCCCATAGATCTGGCGCAGCTGCCGGTGGATCTGATGTCTTTTTCGGGCCATAAAATATACGGCCCTAAAGGCATTGGTGGCCTGTATGTCCGCCGCAAACCGCGCATTCGTCTGGAAGCCCAGATTCACGGCGGTGGCCATGAGCGCGGCATGCGTTCAGGCACGCTACCGGTGCATCAGATTGTAGGGATGGGGGAAGCCTACCGCATTGCTAAAGAAGAAATGAGCAGCGAAATGGCGCGTTTGCGCGCCCTGCGCGACCGGTTATGGAATGGCCTGAAAGATATTGAAGAAGTCTACCTTAATGGCGACCTGGAAAAAGGCGCGCCGAATATTCTTAATGTCAGCTTCAACTATGTTGAAGGTGAATCGCTGATTATGGCGCTGAAAGACCTGGCGGTTTCGTCGGGATCAGCCTGTACTTCTGCCAGTCTTGAACCCTCCTATGTGCTGCGTGCGCTGGGTATGAACGATGAACTGGCCCACAGCTCGATCCGTTTTTCCCTCGGTCGCTTTACTACCGAGGAAGAGATCGATTACGCCATCGACCTGGTTCATAAGTCGATTGGCCGTCTGCGCGACCTCTCCCCGCTGTGGGAAATGTTTAAATCCGGTGTCGATATTAACGCGATCGAATGGGCACACCATTAATTTCAGCTATCAGGAGACAGGTTTATGGCTTACAGCGAAAAAGTAATCGATCATTATGAGAATCCACGTAACGTCGGTTCATTTGACAACAGCGATCCGACTATTGGTAGCGGAATGGTGGGGGCGCCTGCCTGCGGTGATGTGATGAAACTGCAAATCAAGGTCAATGATGCCGGCATCATTGAAGATGCACGTTTTAAAACCTACGGCTGTGGTTCGGCTATTGCTTCCAGTTCTCTTATCACCGAGTGGGTGAAGGGGAAGTCACTGGACGAAGCGCAGAGCATTAGCAATATGGCTATTGCCGAAGAGCTGGAGCTCCCTCCGGTGAAAATCCACTGTTCTATTCTGGCTGAAGATGCCATTAAAGCAGCGGTTGCCGATTATAAGAGCAAAAAGAACGCTGGTTAATCAGGAGGCTGACAGATGTCGATTAGATTAAGCGACACGGCAGCGGACCGGATAAACGCTTTTTTGCAAAACCGTGGTAAAGGCGTAGGCCTGCGACTCGGTGTGCGCACTTCCGGCTGCTCAGGCATGGCTTATGTGCTGGAATTTGTTGATGAGGTGCAGCCGGAAGACCAGGTGTTTGAAGAGAAAGGGGTTAAAGTTATCATTGATGGCAAAAGCCTGATTTACCTTGCCGGCACTGAGCTTGATTTTGTCAAAGAGGGGTTAAATGAAGGTTTTAAATTCAATAATCCCAATATCAAAGATGAATGCGGCTGCGGCGAAAGCTTTAACGTCTGAGTGTGTCCCTTTGTTTTTTGTCGCGCTGCGATGGGCAGCGCGATTTACTGATGCTGAAATGGCATGTTGAGTCTGCTATGGATTACTTCGCTTTATTTGGTTTGCCGCCGTCATTTGACATTGACAACGGTCAGCTGACTAGCCGTTTTCAGGAGCTGCAACGGCAGTTCCATCCCGATCGTGTTGCCAGTCGTCCGGAAAATGAACGCTTACAGGCGGTACAACAGGCGGCAACGATTAACCAGGCCTATCAGGCGCTGAAAAAACCCTTACCAAGAGCCGAATATCTGCTCAGCCTGCACGGTATCGATATCAGTAATGAACAGCATACCTTAAAGGACAGCGATTTTTTGCTGGAGCAGCTGACAATGCGTGAAGCGCTGGAAACTATCGGTCAGCAGCAGGATAGCGCGGCATTATACGATTTTATGCAGCGGCTTGATGGCCTGACGGCACCCCGGCATAATCAGCTGCGCGACCAACTGCTGCAGCATAACTGGGCGCAGGCTGCCGATAGCGTGCGCAAGCTGCGCTTTCTCGCCAAACTGCGCAGCGAGGCGGAAGCGCTTGAAGAGCGGCTGCTGGATTTATAAAGGGAAGTCTCATGGCGTTATTACAGATTAGTGAGCCGGGGCTGAGTGCCGCGCCTCATCAGCATCGCCTGGCTGTAGGTATCGATTTAGGTACGACCCACTCGTTGGTGGCAACGCTGCGCAGCGGTCAGGCGGAAACGTTGCCCGATGACCATGGCCGGCATTTGCTGCCTTCGGTGGTTCATTACCAGAAAACCACACGCAGTGTTGGCTGGCAGGCGCGCCAGCAGGCCGCACAGGACCCGGTAAACACTATCAGTTCGGTTAAACGCCTGATGGGGCGCACGCTGAGTGATATTCAGCAGCGTTATCCCCATTTGCCTTATCAGCTGCAGGCCAGTGAAAATGGCCTGCCTCTGCTGGTGACCGCCGGCGGTAGTGTTAACCCGGTGAGCGTTTCCGCCGCTATTTTAACCGTGCTGGCAGAACGTGCCCGTCACACGCTGGGGGGGGAACTGGATGGTGTGGTGATTACGGTTCCGGCCTATTTTGATGAGGCTCAGCGTCAGGGCACGAAAGATGCCGCCCGACTGGCCGGACTTAATGTTCTGCGTCTGCTAAATGAGCCCACTGCCGCTGCTATTGCTTATGGCCTTGATTCCGGCAAAGAAGGGATTATTGCGGTTTATGATTTAGGCGGTGGTACTTTTGATATCTCCCTGTTACGTCTCAGTGGTGGGGTGTTTGAAGTGCTGGCCACCGGCGGTGATTCGGCGCTGGGTGGCGATGATTTTGACCAGTTGCTGGCCGATTTTTTGCGCGAAAAAGCCGGTTTGCATGATCGTCAGGATAGCCGGCTGCAGCGCCAGCTGCTGGATGCGGCAACCGCAGCAAAAATAGCCCTTAGCGACGCTGAGCGTACGCAGATAACCCTGGCTGGCTGGCAGGGTGACATCACCCGCGCTGAGTTTGAAGCGCTGATTGCCGGACTGGTAAAACGCACTTTACTGGCTTGTCGCCGCGCGCTGAAAGATGCCGGGATCAGCGCCGCCGAGGTGCTGGAAGTGGTGATGGTCGGCGGGTCGACCCGCGTGCCGTTGGTGCGCGAACAGGTCGGCATGTTTTTTGGCCGTCAGCCACTTACCCGCATCGATCCCGATCGGGTTGTGGCGATCGGCGCCGCGATTCAGGCAGATATCCTGATTGGCAATAAGCCCGATAGCGAGATGCTGCTGCTGGATGTGATTCCTCTCTCGCTGGGACTTGAAACCATGGGCGGCCTGGTGGAGAAGGTGGTGCCACGCAATACCACCATTCCCGTCGCCCGTGCGCAGGAGTTCACCACCTTTAAAGATGGCCAGACGGCAATGAGTATTCATGTGGTGCAAGGCGAGCGAGAAATGGTTGCCGACAGTCGTTCTCTGGCGCGTTTTACCCTGCGGGGTATTCCAGCACTGCCGGCCGGTGGCGCCCATATCCGGGTAATTTTCCAGGTCGATGCCGATGGTTTACTGAGCGTTACGGCAACGGAAAAAACCACCGGTATTGCTGCTTCGGTGCAGATAAAACCTTCCTACGGCCTGACGGATAACGAAATTGCCAGTATGATCACCGAGTCAATGACCTATGCCGGTGAGGATATTGCTGCTCGCAAACTGGCGGAACAGAAGGTGGATGGCCTGAGAATACTGGAAAGTCTTGACGGTGCCCTGGATAACGATGGGCGGTTGTTAACGCCTGGCGAGCGTGACAGTATCCACCAGGCACAGCAGCGATTACGTGAAACGCTAAACGGTATTGCCAGCGCAGAGATTGCAGCAGCAATACAACAACTCGATAAAGTAACCCAGGATTTTGCTGCACGTCGTATGGACGATTCAATTCGTCGCGCGCTGGCCGGACAATCCGTGGATGAGGTTTAAGTCATGCCCAAGATTGTTTTTTTACCCCATCAGGAACTGCTGCCTGAAGGGGGCGTATTCGAGGCCGCTGCGGGTGAAACGATCCTCGACGTCGCGCTGCGTAACGGCATTGAATTAGAACACGCTTGTGAAAAATCCTGTGCCTGCACTACTTGTCATTGTGTGGTGCGTGAAGGTTTTGATTCGCTGACAGAAAGCAGTGAAGATGAAGATGATATGCTGGATAAAGCCTGGGGACTGGAGCCTGAAAGCCGTCTTGGCTGCCAGGCACGGGTCGCCGGGGCCGACCTGGTGGTTGAAATTCCACGCTATACCCTTAATCATGCGCGGGAACACTAAGCGGCACAAATAGTCGCTGGCCGGGTAAACTGGCCCTTTTTTATGCCGGGTGCTCAGGCGTAGAATAATTGCTGCCGCCTGATGCCTGCTAATCAGTTCGCTACGCGGCGTATAACCAATTAAGGACACTGTGATGAACAGCCAAACGATGAACGTGACACTCTCCAGTCAGGCCGCAGACCCGCGCTGGGGTGAAAAGGCCGTGCTAAGCATGAGCGATCAGGGGGTAACGATTCACCTGAGCTGTGGCGATGCGCTGGCGGTTATCCAGCGGGCGGCGCGCAAAATCGATAGCCAGGGGCTGAAACAGGTCACTCTGAGCGGCGAAGGCTGGGATCTCGAACGCTGCTGGGCCTTCTGGCAGGGCTATCGCGGGCCGAAAGGTGAGCGTCGTGTTAACTGGCCAGTGCTGGATGACCGGTCGGACGAGGAGCTGAAGAACCGCCTTAAAATTATCGACTGGGTGCGCGATTTGATTAATGCGCCGGCAGAAGATCTGTCACCTGAACAGCTTGCCAGCCGCGCGGTTGACCTGCTTAGCGATGTGGGCGGTGCGGCAATCAGCTACCGGATCACCAAAGGTGAAGATCTGCGCGAGCAAGGCTATATGGGGATCCATACTGTCGGGCGAGCATCCAGCCGGGTCCCGGCGCTGCTGGCGCTGGATTATAATCCTACCGGGGATGAAAACGCTGCGGTATACGCCTGTCTGGTGGGTAAAGGGATCACGTTTGATACCGGCGGCTACAGCCTGAAACCCAGCGGCTTTATGGACTCAATGAAGTCGGATATGGGGGGGGCGGCAACCCTGAGCGGTGCGCTGGCATTAGCCATTAGCCGCGGACTGAAAAAACGCGTCAAACTTTATCTCTGCTGTGCTGACAATATGGTCAGCGGCAATGCTTTTCGCCTGGGCGATATTATTCGCTATCGTAACGGTAAAAGCGTTGAGGTAATGAACACCGATGCAGAGGGACGTCTGGTGCTGGCGGATGGGCTGATTGATGCCAGCCAGCAGCAGCCAACGCTGCTGATTGATGCCGCCACGCTGACCGGCGCCGCGAAAACCGCCCTCGGCAATGATTATCACGCGTTATTTAGCTTTGATGATCAGCTGGCCGCGGCGTTACTCGATTCTGCTGCCAGCGAAAACGAACTGTTCTGGCGTTTACCGCTGGCTGAGTTTCACCGCAACCATACGCCGTCTAACTTTGCCGATCTGAATAATATTGCCGGTGCCGCTCACCAGGCCGGTGCCAGCACTGCCGCGGCTTTTTTATCTCATTTTGTCACCCGGTATCAGCAAGGCTGGTTACATATTGACTGTTCGGCAACCTACCGTAAGTCGGCGGTTGAACAATGGTCGGCGGGTGCTACCGGATTGGGCGTTCGTACGCTGGCAAACCTTTTACTGAAATGATTTCTCCCGCTGCGGCATTGCCCCGGCATCTGCTGAGTAACAGGCATGAAACTGATAAATGATCGTCTGGAAGCGGTGCTTGCACTGGCTGCCACGGAGCCGGCGCATCGCCCGGAATTTTTCCAGCTGTTGATGGCGTCGAGCGTACTGGTGCCAGGTAAAAGTGAGCAGACGATCATCGACGCGAATGCCACCGTTGATCTGCAGCACTGGAAAAAGGAAAACGGTGAAAGCGTGATTCCTTTTTTTACCTCTGAAGCGCTAATGTCACAGGTCATGCCTGATGAACAACCTTATCTGATTATGCCAGTGCGTACGCTGTTTGCTTTAACCCAGGGGGCAACGCTGTTTCTTAATCCGGAACTGCCGGCAGGCAAAGAGTTCCCGGCGCGTGAAATTGCTAACCTGCTGGGTGAAGAAGGTAACGCGCTGACGCAGCTCAGCGTGCTTGAAGGCAATGACAGCCTGTTGTTGTCCGAAGTGCCCGCGCCACCGCCACAGATGGTGGACTCGCTGACGCAGCTTTTTGCAAAACATAAACAGGTGCGGCGTGCTTTTGTTGCCTCGATTAAAGAAAGCCGTGATGGTCCGGCTAATCTGCTGATTGGTATCGAAGCAGACCATGATGTTGATACGGTGATCAACGCGGCAGGTCAGGTGGCTGCTGATACCCTCAGCGATGATGAACTGATTGATTTGTGTGAAGTGAAGGAAGGAGAACCGGGGATCAGCCATTTCTTCATCGCTCACATCACGCCATTTTATGAACGTCGCTGGGGCAGTTTTCTGCGTGATATTAAAGTGAAGATGATCTGACAGTACCAAACAGCTGCGTGGGATGAGTGTCGGACGATTATCAACCGAGGCCGGCAGACCGCGCTGGCTAGCCGATTTATACCCGGGCCACGCGTTCCCGGTGGACTCAGCGCCAGCAATATTTACGATACCAGTGCTGACGTCATCAAAACGCCTTGCTGACAAAGCATAATATTGCTGTATTACGCGCTTGTGCCATTCCTTAAGCAGCAAGCTGAAGGCGTCACAGCCCGCGAATAAATCGCCAGCCCTGAGATAAACCGTGATGACAGATAAGGATAATCTGAATTATTCCTGCCAGAAACTGCCCCCTGCGGAACGCGCCCCGCTGAGCCGCAGGCTTAAGCGGAGGTTAACGATGCCTGGCGGTCTGCTTCAGACACGGAAAACTTTATCTGGCAGTTGCGATAACGATCATGCTTTTTTATTAAATGGTTGAAATTCCGATAGGCAGGCTGGAGCATCCCCCCTATAATTTGCGCCGTTTCTCAGGCTGGTGGAACCGGCATAATTTTGCAGTTAAGACAGAGGTCACTATGACAATTGAACGTACCTTTTCTATCGTCAAACCGAATGCGGTGGCAAAAAATGTAATTGGTGCCATTTTTAACCGTTTTGAAGCTGCGGGCTTTAAAATCATTGCAACAAAAATGCTGCACCTGACGAAAGAACAGGCCGAAGGATTTTATGCTGAGCACAAAGGACGTCCATTCTTTGACGGACTGGTTGAGTTTATGACTTCTGGTCCGGTGGTTGTTTCGGTACTGGAAGGCGAAAACGCGGTACAGCGTCATCGTGACCTGATGGGCGCAACCAACCCCGCTAACGCGCTGGCTGGCACACTGCGTGCCGATTACGCTGATAGCTTTACTGAAAACGCGACCCACGGTTCAGATTCTGCAGAGTCTGCCGCGCGTGAGATTGCCTATTTCTTTGGCGAAGGTGAAATCTGCCCGCGTACCCGCTAAACCGAGGATAAGGCTGGTACTCTCAGGGGGATTATCTTAAACCGCTTTACAATTTATTCGCCCTGGCGGCTTTCCCCCTGAACGTTACGCTTGTACAATAATCCGCCCCCGCTGAGCCAGGCGCGCTCGGCGGGGGCGTTTCTTTTCACACCATGACCAGAGCCGTAACGTGTAATAACGAGGCCAGAGAATATTATGTCCGAACTGATTGTGACACCTTCGCCTGTCATCTCTGAAACAAAAAGCAAAATCAATCTGCTGGATTTGAATCGCCAGCAAATGCGCGAGTTTTTCACCTCAATGGGTGAAAAACCTTTTCGTGCCGATCAGGTGATGAAGTGGATCTATCACTACTGCTGCGATGACTTTGAGCAGATGACCGATATTAACAAGGTGTTGCGCGCTAAGCTTAAAGCACTGGCTGAAATCCGGGCGCCGGAGGTTGCGCTGGAACAGCGTTCTGCTGATGGCACAATCAAATGGGCGCTGCAGGTTGGCGATCAGCAGGTTGAAACGGTGTATATTCCGGAAGATGACCGCGCAACGCTGTGCGTCTCTTCTCAGGTTGGTTGTGCGCTGGAATGTAAATTTTGCTCGACTGCGCAGCAGGGATTCAACCGTAATCTGCGTGTGGCGGAGATCATCGGCCAGGTCTGGCGTGCGGCTAAAATTATCGGCGCTGCGCGCCTGACCGGTCAGCGTCCCATTACCAACGTGGTGATGATGGGCATGGGCGAGCCATTGCTTAATCTGACTAACGTGGTGCCGGCGATGGAAATCATGCTGGATGACTTCGGTTTTGGTCTCTCAAAGCGGCGCGTGACGCTCTCTACTTCCGGGGTGGTGCCGGCGCTGGATAAACTGGGTGACCTGATTGATGTCGCGCTGGCGATTTCTCTGCATGCGCCAAACGATCGCATCCGCGATGATATTGTTCCCATCAATAAAAAATACAATATTGCGACGTTTCTCGCCGGTGTGCGGCGTTATCTGGAAAAATCTAATGCAAATCAGGGGCGGGTCACCGTTGAGTACGTTATGCTGGATCATGTTAACGATAGCACCGAGCAGGCGCATGAGCTGGCGGCGCTGCTGAAGGACACGCCCTGCAAAATTAATCTGATTCCATGGAACCCCTTTCCGGGGGCACCCTACGGGCGAAGTTCTAACAGCCGGGTCGATCGTTTTTCTAAAGTATTGATGGAATATGGATTTACGACTATCGTTCGTAAGACACGTGGTGATGATATTGATGCCGCTTGTGGCCAGCTAGCCGGTGAGGTTATTGATCGCACCAAACGAACCGTGCGTAAAAAACTGGCTGGCGAAGCGATTTCTGTGAAAGCGCTCTGAAAATACGCACAGCTTACGCGTTCTTCAGGACGCTGGCATTCCCCCTGACGGCGCTTTGCAGTACATTGACTGCGAAACGATAACGCAGGGGGCGTAATGGGTAAAGGACTTCCCGTGCTGGTAACGCTATCTGTTCTGCTGTGTGGCTGCCAGCAAACTGCCCGGCAACAGGCGCTGGCAGAAACGCGACTGCAGCTTGGATTGGCACTGATGGCGCGTAACGCCATGTCAGCGGCGGCACAGAATCTTGATGAAGCTGAGCGTCTGGCACCCAATGATTATCGGGTACAGCTTGCTCAGGCACGCTACCAGCAGCAGAGTGGTCATCAGCAACAGGCGGCATGGCGTTATCGTAAGTTGCTGAAAATAACAGCAGATAACGGCTACGTACTCAATAATTACGGTGCGTTTCTCTGTAGTTTAGGGCAGTATGAAGCGGCACAGCAGCAATTTACCGCTGCTTTGCACAGCCTGCAACCGGGTGCCAGAGCAGACAGTTTCGATAATGCAGGGTATTGTTATCTGAAGGCAGGGCAAATGACCCTCGCGCGTCAGGCATTTGCCAGTGCGGTAAAGGCGGATCCGGAAAAAGCGAACCTGATGCTGGCCGAAGCCAGCTGGCAGTTCAGTCAGGGACAGCGTGAACAGAGCCGCCTTTTACTGGAGGTATATCAACGCCAGGCTCCGGCTACGGCTGAGAGTTTATGGCTACAGATTCGTTTCGCCGCGTCAGAAGGTCGCAGCCGTGATGTTAAACATTACGCTGCGTGGCTGGCGCAACGTTTTCCACAATCGTCACAGTACCAGCAACTTTTAGCTAATGAATACTGAAGCCACTCAAGATAACTTAGCAGCAAAATCCACAGGCGAACGTTTGCGTACCGCCCGTGAAGAGCGGGGACTGACTCAGCAAAATGTTGCTGAGCGGTTGTGCCTTAAACTTTCCACAATCCGTGAAATTGAAGAAGACAGGCTGCCTTCTGGCCTGGCGCCAACTTTTTTGCGTGGCTATATCCGTTCCTATGCCCGCCTGGTGCATGTTCCGGAAGACGAATTACTGCCTATGCTGGCAAAACAGGCACCGGTGACTGCAACAAAAGTTGAGCCAATGCCTGGTTTTTCCCTTGGCAAGCGTCGCAGAAAACGCGATGGCTGGCTGATGATTTTCACCTGGTTAATATTGTTCGTGGTCGTTGGCCTTACCGGCGCATGGTGGTGGCAGAATCACAAAGCGGCACAGGAAGACCTGATTTCGCTGGGGCAGCAGGGAGACGACGGCAGCAATAGTCCGTCAATTCCGCTGTCAGATTCTGCGGCGGCCAATAGTGCTTCCACGCCGGCGCCGTCACAAAACCAGGAGAATAACGCGGCGGCTGGTAACACCCCGGTCGCGCCATCCTCCACTGACAACCAGAATGCGGCAGCACAGCCGTCATCACCGGCCTATGACAGTGGTAATGCAGGCGCTGCGGTGGTTGCGCCCAGTCAGGCTGCAATCGATAATAATACGCTGGCGGCCAGTACGGTACAGAATCCGTCAGGCAGTAACGGTGATGGGGCTGCTGTGCCGGCTGATCCCAATGCTATCGTGATGAATTTTACCCGCGACTGCTGGCTGGAAGTGACCGATGCCGCGGGCAAAAAACTGTTCAGTGGTATGCAGCGCAATGGTGGTAAACTGAGTCTCGCTGGTACGCCGCCTTATCGGCTGAAAATTGGTGCGCCGGCGGCAGTACAGATCCAGTTTGAAGGGAAGCCTGTGGATCTGAGTCGTTTTATTCGTAGCAACCAGGTTGCTCGTCTGACTCTGGGCTCGCACTGACATCCAGTCTGTGCGAGCGATCGTGGAGAATCTCTATGCATAACCAAGCGCCCATTACCCGGCGTAAATCCACGCGTATTTACGTCGGCAAGGTGCCGGTGGGTGATGGTGCGCCCATCGCCGTTCAGTCTATGACCAATACCCGCACGACAGACGTCGAGGCAACGGTCAGACAAATTCAGTTACTTGAGCGGGTCGGCGTTGATATCGTCCGTGTTTCTGTGCCAACCATGGATGCCGCTGAGGCGTTTAAACTCATCAAACAGCAGGTTAATGTCCCGCTGGTCGCCGATATCCATTTTGATTATCGCATTGCGCTGAAAGTTGCCGACTATGGCGTAGACTGCTTGCGCATTAATCCGGGCAACATTGGCAATAATGAGCGCATTCGCCAGGTGGTGGACTGTGCGCGTGACAAAAATATTCCCATTCGTATTGGCGTGAATGCCGGTTCGCTGGAAAAAGACTTGCAGGAAAAGTACGGGGAACCGACTCCCCAGGCACTGCTTGAATCGGCAATGCGCCATGTTGATCACCTTGATCGGCTCAACTTTCATCAGTTTAAAGTCAGCGTAAAAGCCTCTGATGTCTTTCTGGCGGTTGAATCTTATCGCCTGCTGGCAAAACAAATTGAACAGCCTTTACACCTGGGTATTACTGAAGCCGGTGGCGCCCGGGCGGGTGCAGTAAAATCAGCAATCGGCCTCGGACTCCTGCTTTCCGAAGGCATTGGCGATACTCTGCGTATTTCGCTGGCTGCCGATCCGGTTGAAGAAGTTAAAGTCGGCTTTGATATTCTGAAATCACTGCGTATCCGTTCGCGCGGCATTAACTTTATTGCCTGTCCGACCTGCTCACGCCAGGAATTTGACGTTATTGGTACCGTGAATGCCCTTGAGCAGCGGCTTGAGGATATTATCACACCAATGGATGTCTCTATTATCGGCTGCGTGGTAAACGGACCCGGTGAAGCACTGGCTTCTACGCTGGGGGTCACCGGTGGTAACAAGAAAAGTGGTTTTTATGAAGATGGCGTGCGTCAGCGCGATCGTCTTGATAATCAGTATATGATCGATCAGCTGGAAGCCCGCATCCGCGCCAAAGCGTCGATGCTTGATGAGAATCAGCGTATCAGTATCCAGCAGGTGGAAAAGTAAGTCAGCATTATACCGTCAGCAGGGTATCATGCGCTGTCATATTAAACCCGGGCCGAAGCGATTCGGCCTGTGTTATTAACAGATGAGATGAATTTAGTGGCAAAGAATATTCAGGCCATTCGAGGCATGAACGATTACCTCCCGGCAGATACCGCCTTGTGGCAACGTATTGAAAATATTCTGAAACAGGTGTTGGCCAGTTACGGTTATAGCGAAATTCGCGTGCCGATTGTAGAGCAGACGCCACTTTTCAAACGTGCTATTGGTGAAGTAACTGATGTGGTTGAAAAAGAGATGTATACCTTTGATGACCGCAATGGTGAAAGTCTGACGCTGCGACCGGAAGGCACCGCAGGTTGTGTACGCGCCGGCATTGAGCATGGCCTGCTGTACAACCAGGAACAGCGCTTGTGGTATATCGGGCCGATGTTCCGTTACGAACGCCCGCAAAAAGGCCGTTATCGCCAGTTTCATCAGATTGGTGCTGAGGTTTTTGGCCTGCAGGGGCCGGATATCGATGCCGAAATGATCATGATGACCGCCCGCTGGTGGAAAGCGCTGGGTATTGACGGCCACGTTTCTCTTGAGCTGAACTCAATTGGTTCCCTGCAGGCGCGCGCTGATTACCGTCAGGCACTGGTGGCTTTTCTTGAAAAGCATCAGGATAAGCTGGATGAAGACTGTAAGCGACGGATGTATACCAATCCACTGCGGGTGCTGGATAGCAAAAATGAAACGGTGCAGCAGTTGCTGAATAGCGCGCCGGCCCTGCACGATTATCTGGATGACGCCTCGCGCGAGCATTTTAACGGGCTTTGTGCCTTGCTGCAGGCTGCCGGCATTTCCTATCGGATTAATCAGCGGTTGGTGCGGGGACTCGACTATTACAACCGTACCGTGTTTGAATGGGTAACAACCAGTCTTGGATCGCAGGGTACCGTTTGCGGCGGTGGCCGCTACGATGGTCTGGTTGCTCAGCTGGGTGGCCGGGAAACCCCTGGCGTCGGTTTTGCCATGGGGATGGAACGGCTGGTACTGTTAGTTCAGGCAGTGAATCCGGATTTTGAACCGACGCGCATTGTTGATGTCTATCTTATCGCTTCAGGCCAGGGGGTTCAGACGGCGGCCATGGCGTTTGCTGAACAGCTGCGTGATGCCAGACCGGATCTGAAGCTGATGACCAACTTTGGCGGCGGCAACTTCAAAAAGCAGTTTGCCCGTGCTGACCGCTATGGCGCACGCCTGGCGTTGGTACTGGGTGAAGATGAAGTGGCGGCGCGTCAGATCGTTATCAAAGATTTACGTACCGGGGAACAACAAACCCTAGCGCAGAATCAGGCCGCTGCGGCCATTGAAACCTTATTACAAGCATAATGCCGCACAGGCTGACTGAAAGCGAAAGGAGAGGGTTGCGTGGAAATTTATAGCAACGAGAATGAGCAGGCTGATGCTCTGCGTCGGTTCTTTTCCCGGAATGGAAAAGCGCTGGTACTGGGCGTTATCCTCGGGGCTGGCGTGCTGGCAGGCTGGCACTACTGGAACAGCCATGAAACCAACTCGTCGCGCGAAACATCCGCGGCCTGGCAGCAGGTGGTGTCGTCGCTGGAAAACAGCAAACCGCAAACGCTGGAAGCGGCTGCCCGGTTTGTCAGCGATAACCGTAACACTTACGGTGCGCTGGCGTCGCTGGAACTGACTAAGCGTTATGTTGACCTCAATCAACTGGACAAGGCAGCCGCACAGTTAAAAGCGGGCCTGCAGGACACTGATGATGCCGGACTGCAGTCAGTACTGAATTTGCGGCTGGCACGCATCCAGCTGCAGCAGAAGCAGCCAGATGACGCCCTGAAAACCCTTGATCAGATCAAAGGGGATGCCTGGGTCGCCATCGTTGCCGATGTGCGTGGTGAAGCGCTGCTGAGCAAAGGTGATATTAAAGGTGCGCGCGAGGCCTGGCAGAAAGGTGCTGAAGCCAACGGTTCCTCGGCGCTGAAAGAAATGCTGCAAATGAAAATGAATAATCTGCCGAGTTAAGGCCTGGCGGGATCGGTAAAAAAAATTGGCCTTAACGGGCACACGAGGGACTTCATGGAATTGCGTAAGATACTTCTGCCGGGATTGATTTCAGTCACATTACTCAGCGGATGTTCATGGTTCAGCGGTGAAGAGGACGCGGTGAAAATGTCGCCGCTGCCGAAAGTAGAAAATCAGTTTACTCCGGAAAAATTGTGGAGTGAGTCTGTTGGCGATGGTGTTGGTGACTTTTATTCCAATCTTCATCCCGCATGGCAGGATAACGTGATTTATGCCGCCGATCGTTTTGGCGTGGTGAAAGCGCTTAATGCTGCTGATGGTAAAGAACAGTGGCGGGTCGACCTTTCCGAAAAAACCGGTTTCTTTTCGAAAAACCTGTCGGCCATGCTTTCTGGTGGCGTGACTGCCGCTGGATCGTTTTTGTACATCGGGAGTGAGCGTGGCCTTGTTTACGCACTCAGTGCCAGTGATGGCAGCGTAGCCTGGAAAACACAGGCCGGTGGTGAGGTGCTTTCACGTCCGGTTGTCAGTGACGGACTGGTGCTTGTTCACACCAGTAACGGTCTGCTTCAGGCACTGGATACCAGCAGTGGCGCTGTTAAGTGGACGGTAAATCTGGACCAGCCAACCCTTTCGTTGCGCGGCGAGTCTGCGCCGGCAACCGCATTTGGTGCGGCTATTGTCGGGGGGGACAATGGTCGTGTGAGTGCGGTTATGCTCAGCCAGGGTCAGATTATCTGGCAGCAGCGCATTTCGCAGCCAAGTGGTGCCACTGAAATTGACCGCCTGGCCGATGTTGATATGACGCCGGTCATTGTTAACGGCGTGGTGTATGCACTGGCTTATAACGGCAACCTGTCGGCACTGGATTTGCGTACCGGACAGATTATGTGGAAACGTGAAATTGGCGGTATTCACGATATTCTGGTTGACGGTAATCACCTTTACCTGGTGGATCAGAACGATCGCATTGATGCCCTCAGCACTGAGGGTGGCGTATCGCTATGGCGCCAGAGCGCACTGTTGCACCGTAATCTGACGTCGCCAGTGCTGTTTAACGGTTATCTGGTGGTGGGTGATGGTGAAGGCTACCTCCACTGGATGAATACCACCGACGGTCGTTTTGTCGCGCAACAGAATGTTGACAGTTCCGGTTTCCAGACTGAACCGGTGGTGGCAGGCGATAAGCTGGTGATTCAGTCGAAAGACGGTAAAGTTTACGTCTTTAAACGTTAAAGTCTGAGCAAGTGCTGACCTTAAACGGCTCCTGAGTTTATCAGGGGCCGTTTCGTTTTACTGACAGCGTGTTATTCTTGTCGCCATCCGCTGGTTCGCCCCGTCACTCGAAGACGTCTGCGCAGGAAGGATTTCCTGGAATGACCGGATAATTTTTTATATGAGGCTTTATTTATGGTACCTGTGGTTGCGCTGGTTGGGCGTCCCAATGTCGGCAAATCCACTCTGTTCAATCGCCTGACGCGTACGCGTGATGCGCTGGTTGCAGACTTTCCTGGTCTGACGCGCGATCGGAAATACGGTCGTGCTGAGGTTGAAGGACGTGAGTTTATCTGTATTGATACCGGCGGCATTGACGGTAGTGAAGAGGGCGTTGAAACCCGTATGGCGGCGCAGTCGCTGCTGGCAATTGAAGAAGCCGATGTGGTGCTGTTTATGGTTGATGCCCGCGCCGGCCTGATGCCGGCAGATGAAGGCATTGCTAAACATCTGCGTATGCGCGATAAGCCGACATTTCTGGTGGCAAATAAAACTGATGGTGTTGATGCCGATTCAGCGGTTGTTGAATTTTATGCGCTCAGTCTGGGGGAGATTTACCCCATTGCTGCATCGCACGGTCGCGGGGTTACCAGTTTGCTGGAAACGGCGCTGCTCCCCTGGATGAGCGGCGACGAAGCTGACCCGCAACCGCTGACGGAAGAGGAAGAGAACCAGGCTTACTGGGCTGAACAGGAGGCGCTGGAAAACGGCGAGGCTTCCGGGGAGGAGGAAGAAACCTTCAATCCACAGGATCTGCCAATTAAGCTGGCTATCGTTGGTCGTCCCAATGTCGGCAAATCAACCCTGACCAATCGTATCCTTGGTGAGGATCGCGTGGTGGTGTTTGATATGCCGGGGACTACCCGCGACAGTATCTATATCCCGATGGAGCGTGATGAACGCCAGTATGTCCTGATAGATACCGCCGGCGTGCGCAAACGCGGCAAAGTGACCGACACGGTGGAAAAGTTTTCGGTGATTAAAACGCTGCAGGCGATTGAAGATGCCAATGTGGTGCTGCTGGTGATTGATGCGCGGGCCGGAATTTCCGATCAGGACCTGTCGCTGCTTGGCTTTATACTGAATGCCGGGCGTTCGCTGGTGATTGTGGTCAATAAATGGGACGGGTTGTCGCAGGAGGTCAAGGATGAAGTGAAAGAGACCCTCGATTATCGTCTGGGCTTCATCGACTTCGCCCGTGTACATTTTATCTCTGCCCTGCATGGTAGCGGAGTGGGTAATCTGTTTGAATCGGTCACCGAAGCATATGACGGTTCAACGCGTCGCGTCAGTACATCTTTACTGACACGTATTATGCATATGGCCACGGACGATCATCAGCCGCCGCTGGTACGCGGCCGGCGTGTGAAGTTAAAATATGCCCATGCCGGTGGCTACAATCCGCCCATTGTGGTGATTCACGGTAATCAGGTGAAAGATTTGCCGGATTCATATAAACGCTACCTGATGAACTACTTTCGTAAATCGCTGAACGTGATGGGTACCCCGATTCGTATTCAGTTTAAAGAAGGGGACAACCCGTATGCCGGTAAACGTAATTTACTGACGCCGACTCAGCAACGTAAGCGTAAGCGGCTGTTATCGCATCTGAAGAAGAATAAACGTTGATTTGACAAGGGCCGGCTAATCCGGCCCTGATTTTTTACTACAATCGGCGCGTTGATCCCTGCTATGGAGCATTGCCCATGCCTTTATGTCCCGATGATAAGCAGTTGCTGGATGAGTCAGCCGGAGGTTTTGACTGCCCGGCCTGTGGCCGCCATTTTGGCAGTCAGCTGCGGTGTCCTGAATGCGCTGAGCCGCTGGAGGTGCTGAAAGCCTGCGGCGCGGTGGATTACTTTTGCCGTCAGCATGGCTTGATTTCACGATCGCGGGTGATAGTCGCCTGACGCTAAGCGCGATAACAGTATCATCACCCGCTTCAGGCAGTTGGTTTATCACCGCACATCTGGCGCTTTCCGCCGCTGTTCAATGGCACTGGCAATGTTGTGTCATTGAAGCGCGCTTTATCATGACTGACAGTCAGTCGGGCGGTCGGTCGTCTGCTGTAAGCAGTGCGCCGCCTTCAGCCGGCGGGTTTCTTTCTGGCGGCAGGGCGGTGCAGACGGGTGACCTGACTCTCAACCCAGCCATCATCCAGCCGGGTTTTCAGGGTATCGCCGGTTTTTAACTGGCGAACCTTTTTCACGACTTTATCGTCAGCCGTGGTGGTAACGCTAAAACCGCGCGCCAGCGTTGCCAGCGGACTCACGCCTTCAAGCTGGCCGGCAAGCGTAGCAAAATGCTGGCGCCGGTTTCCAAGCTGTTGGCCGATAGCCTGACTGAGCTGATAGTACTGTTGCTGAAGGCGCTGTTGTAGTCGCGATATATGCGGCAGTGGTTGCTGGGCGTTCAGCCGCTGCGCGATACGTTCTTGCTGCTGTGTGGCGCGACGTAACTGACGTTGCAATGCATCGTTTAGCCGACGCTGCAGCTGCAGCAGAGTGCTTTGCTGACGGGCCAGCCGCAGCTGGGGGTGCTGGTGTTGCAGACGATGGGCCAGCTTTGTGTAGTGCTGACGTTGCCGGGCCAGATAATAATCCAGTGCCATTTCCAGTCGCTGTTGCTGCCCCTGCAGTTGACGCAGAAGATCGGTCTGATTACGGCTCACCAGTTCAGCTGCCGCTGAAGGGGTTGGTGCCCGCAGGTCAGCGACAAAATCAGCGATGGTCACATCCGTTTCATGGCCGACGGCGCTGATGAGTGGCAGCCGGCTGGCAAAAATAGCCCTTGCCACCCGTTCATCGTTAAAGCTCCATAAATCTTCCAGTGAACCGCCACCACGTCCGAGGATCAGTACATCACATTCGTTACGTAAGTTCGCCCGCTCGATAGCCGCAACGATAGACGCAGGTGCAGCCGCACCCTGTACCAGCGTCGGGTAAATAATCACCGGCAGAGAGGGATCGCGCCGCTGCAGAATATGCAGAATATCGTGCAGCGCTGCACCGCTTGCCGAGGTGATTACCCCCAGCCGGCGGGCGGGTTCCGGAAGCCGCTGCTTATGTTCAGCATTGAACAGTCCTTCTGCGCCAAGTCGCTGCTTTAACTGTTCGAACTGCTGCTGAAGCAAGCCTTCACCAGCAGGCTGCATGCTCTCAATAATCAGCTGGTAGTCGCCACGGGGTTCATACAGCGTAAGGGTAGCGCGTACCAGAACCTGCTGACCATGCTGCGGGCGAAAGGTGACACGCCGGTTGCTGTTACGGAACATGGCACAGCGGACCTGTGCAGCGTCGTCTTTCAGGGTAAAGTACCAGTGGCCGGAAGCGGGCTGGGAAAAATTGGAGATTTCAGCATTCAGCCATACCTGACCCATTTCTTGTTCCAGCAGCTGACGGACGGTGGTATTCAGCCGGCTGACGGTAAAAATTGTGCCTGAAGGAGGTAGTGACATGTGACAGAGATCAAATAGTATATCGGCAGGTTAATTAGCTGATATTACATGGCTGTCGGTGATGAGCAAGACTTTTTGTAAAAAAAAGCTGGAGGCAATCGGTTACGCCCTGTATAATGCCGCGGCAATATTTTATCTGTTCTCATTCACCCCAGGTTGAGATATTGCCATGCTACGAATCGCTAAAGAAGCACTCACTTTTGATGACGTTCTGCTCTTGCCCGCTCACTCCACTGTTCTGCCCAATACCGCTGACCTCAGCACCCGGCTTACAAAAAATATTCGTCTGAATATTCCCATGCTTTCTGCTGCCATGGATACCGTGACAGAAGCGAACCTGGCGATTGCGCTGGCGCAGGAAGGGGGCCTTGGCTTTATCCATAAAAATATGTCGGTTGAACGCCAGGCAGAAGAAGTCCGTAAGGTGAAAAAACATGAAAGTGGTATTGTCACCGATCCACAAACCGTGTTGCCGACAACGCCACTGAGCGAAGTGAAAGCACTGACTGAACGTAACGGCTTTGCCGGTTACCCGGTGGTGAATGCTGACAACGAACTGGTGGGTATTATTACCGGGCGTGATGTGCGTTTTGTCACTGACCTGACGCAGCCGGTGTCGGCAGTTATGACGCCAAAAGAACGGCTGGTTACCGTTAAAGAGGGCGAGTCACGCGAAGTGGTTTTGCAGAAGATGCATGAAAAACGCGTTGAAAAAGCGCTGGTAGTGGATGGCAGCTTTCACCTGCTGGGGATGATAACGGTGAAAGATTTTCAGAAAGCAGAGCGTAAGCCTAACGCCTGTAAAGATGCGCAGGGTCGTTTGCGGGTTGGCGCGGCGGTGGGTGCCGGGGCAGGAAATGAAGAGCGTGTCGATGCGCTGGTGGCGGCGGGTGTTGACGTTCTGCTTATTGACTCCTCGCATGGCCATTCTGAAGGCGTGTTACAGCGCATTCGTGAAACCCGGGCAAAGTATCCCGATCTCGATATCATTGGCGGTAATGTTGCTACCGGTGCTGGTGCACTGGCGCTGGTGGATGCTGGTGTCAGCGCAGTAAAAGTCGGCATCGGCCCCGGTTCTATCTGTACCACCCGTATTGTTACCGGTGTTGGTGTACCGCAGATTACCGCGGTGTCTGACGCTGTCAGCGCGCTGGAAGGCAGCGGGATCCCGGTGATTGCCGATGGCGGTATCCGTTTCTCCGGCGATATCGCCAAAGCAATTGCCGCCGGTGCGTCAGCGGTGATGGTCGGTTCAATGCTGGCCGGCACAGACGAGTCTCCTGGTGAAATTGAACTTTATCAGGGGCGTGCGTTTAAATCATACCGTGGCATGGGTTCACTGGGGGCTATGTCGAAAGGATCGTCCGATCGTTATTTCCAGAGCGATAATGCGGCGGATAAACTGGTGCCGGAAGGCATTGAAGGGCGGGTAGCCTATAAAGGCCGTTTAAAAGAGATCGTCCATCAGCAGATGGGAGGCCTGCGCTCCTGTATGGGTCTGACCGGTTGTGGCACCATTGATGCACTACGTACCCAGGCGGAATTTGTCCGCATCAGCGGTGCCGGCATTTCAGAAAGCCATGTGCATGATGTGACCATCACCAAAGAGTCGCCGAATTACCGTATGGGATCTTAATCCCGCAAATTACTCTGCCCGGCCTGGCCGGGCGTTCTTCCCTGTTTACGCTCTGGAACAGCCTTAATGACAATGGAAAATATTCATAAGCACCGCATTCTTATCCTTGATTTCGGTTCTCAGTACACGCAGCTGGTAGCGCGTCGGGTGCGCGAGCTCGGTGTGTATTGCGAACTCTGGGCCTGGGATGTCAGCGAAGCGCAAATCCGCGAGTTTAACCCCAACGGGATTATCCTTTCCGGGGGGCCGGAGAGCACCACGGAACATAACAGTCCGCGCGCTCCAGAGTATGTCTTTCGGGCCGGCGTGCCGCTGCTGGGAGTGTGCTACGGCATGCAGACCATGGCCATGCAGCTTGGCGGTCAGGTTGAAGGGTCGGTTGAGCGTGAGTTTGGCTACGCACAGGTTGAAGTACAAAACGACAGTGCGCTGGTGCGGGATATTGAAGATGCGATCAGTGATGCGGGTAAACCGCTGCTGGACGTGTGGATGAGCCATGGCGATAAGGTGACGGCAATCCCGGCAGGTTTTGTTACCGTTGCCAGTACCGAAACCTGTCCTTTCGCCATTATGGCTAACGAAGAAAAACGCTTTTATGGCGTGCAGTTTCATCCGGAAGTGACTCATACCCGCCAGGGACAGCGTATTCTTGAACGCTTTGTGCGTGATATCTGCCAGTGCCAGGCACTGTGGACGCCGGCTAAAATTATTGAAGATGCCGTTGAACGTCTGCGCGAACAGATTGGTGGTGATCGGGTAATTCTCGGTCTGTCCGGAGGGGTTGATTCCTCGGTAACGGCTATGCTGCTGCATCGCGCTATTGGCGACCGCTTAACCTGTGTGTTTGTTGATAATGGCTTACTGCGTCTCAATGAAGCTCAGCAGGTAATTGAAATGTTTGGCGATCACTTCGGACTGAACATTATCCATGTTGCGGCCGAAGCACGTTTTCTTGATGCGCTGGCGGGGACTGATGACCCGGAAGCTAAGCGCAAAATTATTGGCCGGGTATTTGTTGAAGTCTTCGATGAAGAAGCCAGTAAACTTCAGGAAGTCAGATGGCTGGCGCAGGGCACCATCTATCCGGATGTGATTGAATCCGCCGCCTCAGCTACCGGTAAGGCACACGTCATTAAATCTCATCACAATGTTGGTGGTCTGCCGGAAGAGATGAAACTTGGCCTGGTTGAACCGCTAAAAGAACTGTTTAAAGACGAAGTGCGCAAGATTGGTCTTGAACTTGGCTTGCCTCACGCCATGCTCTATCGCCATCCGTTCCCCGGACCAGGCCTTGGCGTGCGGGTGCTGGGCGAGGTTAAAAAAGAGTATTGCGACCTGCTACGCCGTGCTGATGCTATTTTTATTGAAGAACTTCGCAAAGCGGATCTGTATGACAAAGTCAGTCAGGCTTTTGCCGTCTTTTTACCGGTGCGCTCAGTCGGTGTAATGGGGGATGGCCGAAAATATGATTGGGTAGTCTCACTACGCGCGGTGGAAACCATTGATTTTATGACCGCGCACTGGGCGCACCTGCCATATGAGTTCCTTGGACGGGTATCTAACCGCATTATCAATGAAATCAACGGTATTTCACGCGTAGTCTACGATATTAGCGGCAAGCCACCGGCAACCATTGAGTGGGAGTGATCCCGCGTCCGGCATAGACTGTTACCAACGGTGCAAAACTGATCCACCCCAACGGTTGAAAACTGATCCAGGGGTTAATCTGCTCCTCTGAATACAGGGGAGCTTATGATCACTTTTGAGATTCGTATGGAAATTAAAGTCTTGCA